>VFZL01000004.1 GCA_016871175.1 Acidimicrobiia bacterium
CGTGACGTCGGGCTCACCGTCGACCCGACGGAGCGTCCTAACGCCGACCCCCACGAGTGTTGCCACGTCCCGTTGGTCGTGCCCTGCCTGCCGCAGGACCTGTATCGCGTGCCGCGTGAGCATGGCGATCAGCCCTTCCCTCGCTGCTTGGTGCAGCGAGTGTCTGCGCCGAAGGGGTCAGCTCAGAGCGGCCAGCATTTCCGGAAAAGGAACGGTCAGAATTTACGGAACCCGCAACTGACACCCCCGTCCGCATCCGACGGCTGCCAAGGCGAGCGCCAACGTCATCGCCGCGGACCATCCGGCGCCTGGCGAACCCGCGAGAGGACCGATGATCCTCATGCGGCGACGCTGCTCCCAGTGGGCTGCGGTGCCCAGAAGAAGGCGATGACCAACTCGCGAAGCTCGGTGAGCGATTGTGCTCGGTTGATCGCTGTCCGCAGATGCGCTCCTTGTTCGAAGCCTTTGGTGTAGTAGGTGGCGAGCGCACGGATCTTGTTGATGACCCATCGCTCGTGCGACAGACGGAGCTCGGGGCGTGCCGAGCTGCGGCTCGCGCCAGGTGCACCGTGGCGGAAGCCTGTAGGTTCCTCGTCGTTCTCGGTGAGCAGCAGGTCGATGTAGTCGAGCAGGAACTGGCCGCGCTCGGTTCGGGAGATCGCGCGGGTAGGGCGGCCGGCAACGAGATCGACCGCTTGAGCCAGAATCCAGGGGTTCTTCAACACACCTCGCCCGACGAGCACGCCGGCCACGCCCGATGCGAGGCGCTCGACAATCTGTTCGGGCTCGACACAATCGCCGCTGCCGAACACGGGGATTGACAGTCGCCCGGCGATGTCGGCCACAAGGTCCCAATCGGCACTACCGGAGTAGCTCTGCGCCGCCGTCCGCCCGTGCACAGTCACCGCGGACGCGCCAGCCTCCTGTGCCAACCGAGCCAGCGTCGGCGCGTTGCGCTCCGTGTCATTCCAGCCGGCGCGCATTTTCACCGTAACGGGAATCTTCACGGCTTTGGCCATGGCTGCAATGACACTGGCCGCATGCTCGGGTTCGCGCATCAGGCTGCACCCGGCATTGTGCTTGGCAATCTTCGGCACCGGGCAACCCATGTTCACATCGACTATATCGGCGCCTATGCCCTCGACGATGCGGGCCGCCTCGGCCATCTTCGGCGGGTCGCCGCCGAAGATCTGGATAGAAACCGGCCGCTCCTCTTCGGTGAACTCCGCGTACTCCAGGGTTCGATCAATGCCGCGAACGAGCCCCTCCGAGCTCACCATCTCGCTCACGACCAGACCACACCCGCCCTGTCGCTTCACAAGCCGACGAAAAGCCGTGTCGGTCATGCCAGCCATTGGCGCGACGACGAACGGGGACGGCAGCGCCACAGCGCCAATCTTCATGGACGTCAGTGCTCTCTCACGTCGGCGACGACGATCTCCACCGATACCGCCCCGATGAGGTGCATAGGGATCTTCCTCTTGTCGTGACCGCGTCAGATCGCTCCGACGGCAGCTGGTCGGCGGGCTCGGTCATCCGAGAGGAGGGGTCGCGTCAGCAAGGGATCCGCAGCCGGTGCTATTTGGCGCTCGTGTTCTTCGCCTGCTCGACGCCTTGATCGTACGCCTTCTTCACGTCTTGATTCTTCCACTCGATGATCGCTTCAGCGCGCAGGCGGTCGATGAACTTTTGGAATTCGGCTCGCCGTTTGTCGGTAAACACCTTGTTGCTGATGTCCGTCTTGGCGTCCTCGAACGACCGCGTTTCAGGCGAGGTCATCGACTCGAGCTTTAGCAACTGATACCCACGAGGGGCGCGCAAGATCTCGCTCACCTGCCCCACCTTCATCGACTCGACGAGCTTTCTGAGATCGGCGTTCAGGTCCGTCAGGCTGAGCGGTCCGATGAGCCCCGCGTTGGCTTTCGAGGGCGAATCCGACAACTCGGCCGCCAGCGTCTCGAAGCGCTCGCCCGCCTGCACGCGCTCGCGGATCCCAGCGGTCTTCTCGCGAGCCTCCTCATCTAGGCCCACGTTGATCGTCTTCCCATCGCCAGGGACGCTCACGAAGATCTCGCGCAAGGTGATCGTCTGCGGTGACGTGAACTCGTCCTTGTGACCGTCGTAGTATCGACGGGCTTCTTCGTCTGACACGGCCACCTTGCCGAGTACCTCGTTCTGCTGGACCTGCGACACAATCATCTGTCGCTCGAGCTGCTTGCGCAGGTCGAGGAGCGTCATGTTCTCCTGCTTGAGGGCCGCCTGGAACTGCTCCTCCGACTCGATCTTGTTCTCCTCGCGGATCTGCTTGAGGATGGCTTGAAAACGGTCGTCGCTCAGCCGATACCCGAGCTCCTTCCCCCGCTGCAGAATCAGCATCTCGTCGACGACGTTCACGAGCAGCTCGGGTGTGACCTCGTCGAGCATCTGTCGGAGCTGCGCGTCGGTCGGATCACCCTCACGGTTCATGCCTCGCAGTGCAGCTACTTGCCGCGCCTCGAGATCGGACTTCGTGAAGATCTCGCCGTTCACCTTCACAATGATCTGCTCGATGACCTCGGCGTGGACACCAAGACCGAGCGCCAGAACGAACACCGTGGCGGCGATCGAGAAAGCCGCGAGGCTCGGACGCGCGCGTCGATCGAAAGTTTTCATGGTTAAGCTCTTCGTTCTACGTATCTTATTTCATCGGGGCTCCGCCCCGAACCCCGGCTCACTCGCTGCGTTGAGCCCCAGGCCCGTTCCGCTCCCTGCGGGCCGTTTTGCCGAGGCGTCCGGAACGGCCCAAGAGGTCGCGCAGCAGTCCGCCCACCCGGTCGAAGACGCCACCCGACCGGCGCGGGTCATCCTTCACCGGCCGCAGGATCTCCTCCTTCGTGAAGCCCGGCGTCACCTCGCCGGTCCGCGCACGAGCCGTCCACCATGAGGGGGTGGATGGGGCTTTCCCAGGCTTCCCAGCCCTGCTGGTCTGAGCCGCCGGCCGCGCCCCGACTGGCGCCGGCCCTGAGCGCTGCGGCCTCGCCGACGCCGTGGTCGGCGCCGCGTCGAGGGTGACCTTGAGCGCCGCCGGTGGCACGAGCGTCAATTCCGGCCGTTGCCGGACCAGATTGACCAGCAGAGCCGGATCGACCTTCGCCTGCGGCCTGAACGTTAGGACGACGGCGCGACCCTCGCGGTCGATGCTCTCCACGCCGAGCGCATCGGCCATCACGCGGATGCAGCCGTAGTCCGCCAGGTTCCGCACCGAGTCGGGCGGCGGGCCGTAGCGGTCGGTCGCCTCGGCCAGCACTTTATCGATCTCGTCCTCTCCCCGAGCGGAGGCCACCTTTCGGTACAGCATCAGTCGCTGGTTCATATCCGGGATGTACGACTCGTCGATGCGCAGGTCGGCTCCGAGGTTGACGGTCGCCCGGACGTCGTCTTCGAGCGGCTCGCCCTTGAGCTCGCGGACGGTGTCCTCCAGCAGCTTCATATACATCTCGAAGCCAACGGCTTCGATGTGACCGCTTTGCTCGCCGCCGAGGAGATTGCCCGCGCCACGGATCTCGAGGTCCAACGCCGCCACTCGGAAACCGCTGCCCAGGTCGCTGAACTCGCGGATCGCGGCCAACCGCTTCTTTGCGACTGGCGACAGATTGTCCTCGGGGGGAATCAACAGATACGCGTAGGCCGGACGGTCGGAGCGCCCGACGCGGCCGCGCAGCTGATACAACTGCGACAGGCCGTAGCGGTCTGCCCGGTTGATGATGATGGTGTTGGCGTTGGGAATGTCGAGCCCGTTCTCGACGATGGTGGTGGCGACCAGCACCTCGAACTTCCGCGCGACGAAGTCCAGCATCGCCCGCTCGAGCGAATCCTCGTCCATCTGACCATGACCGATCACGAGCCGGGCTTCCGGCACGAGGCGTTGAACCAGGTTGGCGATCGAGAGGATGGATTCGACTCGGTTGTGCACCAGGTACACCTGCCCGCCGCGTTCCAGCTCGGTGCGAATCGCGCGCCGGATGATCTCTTGATCGAACTTGACGACATTCGTCTGAATCGAGAGGCGATCCTTGGGCGGCGTCTCGATGATCGACATGTCGCGGATGCCGACGAGCGACATGTTGAGCGTCCGCGGGATCGGAGTTGCCGTCATTGTCAACACGTCGACTTTTCGTCGAAGCTGCTTGATGCGTTCCTTGTGCGCCACGCCGAACCGCTGCTCCTCGTCGACCACGAGCAGCCCCAGATCGCGGAACTGCACGTCCTTCGAGAGCAACCGATGCGTCCCGACGATGACGTCGACCTTGCCGGCCGCCAGGTCGTCGAGCGTCTCCTTCTGTTCGGCCTTCGTCCGGAAGCGGCTGACCATGTCGATACGGACGGGGAAACCCGCGAAGCGCTCCTTTAGCGTCTTCTGATGTTGGAAGGCCAGCACGGTCGTCGGCGCGAGAAACGCCACCTGCTTGCTGTCCATCACGGCCTTGAACGCGGCTCGCATCGCGACCTCGGTCTTGCCGTAGCCGACGTCGCCACAGAGCAACCGGTCCATGGGCGTGGATGACTCCATGTCGCGCTTGATGTCGGCGATCGCCGTCTTCTGGTCGGGCGTCAGCTCGTACTCGAACGCGTCCTCGAACTCTTGCTGCCAGTGCGAGTCCGCGCTGAAGGCATGACCGGCGACCGCCCTGCGCGCGGCGTAGAGCTTGAGTAGCTCCTCGGCCATGTGGCGCATCGCCTTCTTGACCTTGGTCTTCGCGCGCTCCCACGACGTGCCGCCCAGCCGATCCAGCGGCGGCTTGGCGGCGCCGGTGAACTTCTGGATCAAGTCGAGGCGCTCGACCGGAACGAAGAGCTTGTCTTCGGCCGCGTAGTGGAGCTCCAGGAACTCCTGCGTGGCTTCGCCGACGCCGATCTGCTTGAGTCCGACGAAGACGCCGATGCCGTGGTCAGCGTGGACAATCAGATCGCCGACCTTGAGGTCCCGGAGGTCCGAGAGGAACGCCTTCGTCGCGGACCGGCGGCGCTCCGGCGCATGGCGGTCCTCCTCGAAGACATCGGACTCGGCGTACAACTGGAGGGCGGCGTCCGGGAGGCGAAAGCCGCGCGACAGATGCCCAAGGGCCACGAGCACGGCCGCGTACCGTGCGTCATCGGCGCGCTCGACCGGCACGGCGTAGACGTCGTACTCCTTGAGCAGCTCAATCGTGCGCTCGGCGCGGCCCGCGCTCGCAGCCACGAATATGGTGGTCTCCCCTGCTTCGCGAAGCTTCTTGATCTCGGAGACCCAGTCGGGCACGCGGCCGTTCAGCTCCACAGTCGGCTGGCAGCGCACGTGATGCACGCCTGTCGCGCCGGCCTCC
This sequence comes from Acidimicrobiia bacterium, assembly GCA_016871175.1. GTDB lineage: Bacteria > Acidobacteriota > Vicinamibacteria > Vicinamibacterales > CAVVIG01 > VFZL01. The sequence goes on from VFZL01000004.1 coordinate 5,343, forward strand.
TCGAGGGACAGTTGGGCAAGCTCGGTGCCTGGCTTCAGGCGTTCGGCGATGGTGTGCCAGTCGAGAAAGAGCACCTCCGGTGCGGGCGCGCCGCCAACGCGCGCGGGCGCCTCGTCAAAGCCCCAAGCCACCTGCTCCGCGTGCTTCGTGGCGGCCGCCTCGACCTCGTCGCGCTCTGAGATGAGCAGCCGCAGACTCCGCGCGCGCGCCACGTAGTCGAAGACCGTCGCGTCCCGGTCAAGAGCGGAGGGATCGAGCACCTCGCTGTCGGGTTCGGCATCGGATTCGCGCGGCAGGACGTCCCGCAACGGGAGAATTGCCACCTGATCGATCGGCGCATTGGACCGCTGTGTGGCCGGGTCGTAGGTGCGCAGCGTCTCGATGGTGTCACCGATGAACTCGAGCCGAATGGGATAGGGCTCTGCGGGCGGGTACACATCGAGAATCCCGCCCCGCAGCGCGAACTCGCCGTGTTCGTCCGCCGGATCCTCCCGCCGGAACCCCGCGTCGACCAACAGCACCGCGAGATGGTTGGGCGCGATATCCTGCCCGGGCCTGAGCTCGATGGACGCGCGGAGCAGCCGATCGGGCGTCGACACGCGCGGCCGCAGTGCCGCCGCGGACACAACGACGACGCGCGCGGAGCGCCGCGCCAGCGCGTGAAACGCACGCGCCCGCGCGCAGAGCACCCCGAAGTGGGGTGTCAGGCCGCGATAGGGATCGACTTCATAGGACGGCAGCGGGAGAACCGCGCGATCGGCGTCGGCGGCGGAGAGCCCCTCGAGCGCGGCCAGGAAGAAGGTCACATCGGAGACGAGCTGCTCGAGATCCCGATCCGTGGGCGTGACCAGGACGACCGTGCCCCTGGGCATCTGATGAGCGGCCGCGGCCACGGCAAGGGCCTTGGCCGCCGGGCTGAGTCCGGCCAGGACCCGCGCGGTGCCATCGAGCCCGGCGCGTACGACGGCCGACTTGAGAACCGCTTGAAGGCCCAGCGAGGTGGAAGTGGCCAAGGTGAGAAGAAAGCCAGTATACGATAGGGCACTTACACGAAGTGGGCGCAGTCGCAAGTCACCAGCCGCACGTCTCAAGTTGCCAGCCACGTTTCCGGCGCGCTGACCGCGCGCCCTCGAGCCAGCCCCGTCGTGGCACGACGCGCCAAGGGCAGGCAACACCCTCATCGGCACTCGAGCGGCATTACGTCGATTCACGTAGCTGTTACGTATAATGACGTAATGGCGCCGGTCACCAATCCTTTCGTGTACGGCGAGATCGTCACGGCGGAGGCCTTTGCCGACCGCGAAACCGAGCGCGATCGCCTGCGCCGCGACCTGGAATCGGGGCAGAAGGTCTTTCTGATCTCTCCACGCCGGTACGGCAAGAGCTCGCTCGTCCGTGACGTGCTGCGGTCCCTGGCGCGAGACGGAGTGATCACGGTGGAAGTGACCGTCGCGGCGTCGAGCTCGTACGTCGGTTTTCTGGAGTCGTACGCCCGAGCGCTGGTCGCCGCAGAGACACCCGTGAGCCGCGTACGGCAATGGGCCGCGGACCTCTTGAAGGCGGTCCGACCCGAGGTACGACTGGAGATGCCTCCCACCGGCGACCCGAGCCTGAGACTCGCCTTCCCCAGTGTGAGGTCGTCGCGGGACGCTGCCCGGCTCGCCACCGCGGTGTTCGCACTCCCAGGCAAGATTGCCGCCACACGCAAGCAGCGGCTAGCCATCGCCTTGGACGAGTTTCAGGCCGTCGCGTCCTTCGACGAGGGCGGCGTCGAGCACGCACTCCGCGCCGCGGTCCAGGAGCAACGCGCGGTCGGCTACGTCTTCGCCGGATCCGAACCGACGCTGATGGAACGCATCATCAGCGCGAAGCGTCCGTTCTACAAAGCGGGCCCCGTGATACGGCTTCAGAGGATCGAGCCCGCCGTGTTCGCGGACTGGCTCGAGCGCCGCTTCAAGGCGAGCGGACTGCGTCCCGAGCCCGGGCTGGGCTTGGCGATCGTCGAGCTGGCGGGCAACGTCCCATACGACGTTCAACGGTTAGCACATGAGACCTGGGATGATGTGCACGATGCCGGGCGACGTGCCGCCACCCTGGATGATCTGCATGCCACGCTGACACGGCTGCTCAGTGAGCAGCACGCCGTGTTTGAGGAATCATGGCAGCGGCTCACCCTCGCGCAGCGGGCCGCGCTTCGCGCGCTCGTCCTCGAGGAAGGTCGCGAGATGCTCTCGAGCGACGTCCGGGCGAAGCACCGACTGTCCGGGCCCTCCAGCGTCCAGGCCGCGCTCGGGGCCCTCGTGAAGCAGGACGTCGTGATGAAGGACGGCCCGGTTTACGTGGTCACCGACTCACTCTTTCGTGAGTGGGTGGCGCGAAAGACGTTCTAGAGCGACGAGCTCCGTGGTGTCAGGACACCAGATCGCGATCGCGAAACGGGACGTGTGCGGATCCGTCAGCGGTGGGTGCGGATGCGGGAAACGATGGCGGATGTTGAGTAGCCGCACTCGACGGGCATACGGACCACTCGCCCGCCTCGACCCTCCACGATGTCGCGGCCGACAATGGCGTCAGCGGCCCAGTCCGCACCTTTCACCAGCACGTCGGGCTGCACCGCCGCGATGAGGGCGTGCGGCGTCTCCTCGCCGAAGAGCACGACTGCGTCGACAGACTCAAGGGCACGCAGGAGCTCGGCCCGCTCGAGCTCCGGAGTGAACGGCCGATCAGGCCCTTTGTTCCGCTGTACGGAGGCGTCGGTGTTCAGCCCGACGACCAGGACGTCACCGAGTGCACGGGCGGCCGCGAGATACCGGACGTGGCCAGGGTGCAGGAGATCGAACACGCCGTTGGTGAAGACAACCGTGTGACCTTGCGCACGCTGGCCGGCGGACCAGGCCGCGGCATCGGCGACGGTCATCGCAACTGACGACGGTGTTGGTCCCTGACGGTTCATTCGGGCTCGTTTCGGCCTGCCGTTGCCGGGAGGATGAATGACACATCTCCCGAAAACGACCATCGATGCGCTGGTCGATAGATCCCAACGTCGCGCGTGCGCGATTTCACGCGGAAGGTGTACAGGAGGCGATGGTAGTCGTACGGGTACCCATCGCGTTTGTGTACGGCGACATCGAGCTTGTAGGTACCCTCGACGAGATCGAGCGCCGCCACATCGAATCGAATCTCGACGTGTCCTGAGAGACGATCAGGGCTCATCTCCTCGATGTACGTGTTCGTGCCATAGCAGCAGACTCCGTCCGCGTTGAACAGGCTGATGCCGAAGACGAAGTCGTCGACGGGCTCGGCGGCCTTGACAAGCAGACGGATCGACATCGGATCGCCTGAGTGATACACGAAGGACGGCTGGCCGCCGTGGTCAATCAGCTCGACCTTCGCGATCTCGACCTCGCGCGAGCCCCATCGCCCTTCGCTCGCCAGGAACATGTCCTGGATCGGATTGTCGGCCTGAGCCGTCGCCACGTCTGTGGAGGTGGGAGCTGACGGCGTCGCCGCCTGCGCGGCCGACTCCCCCGCCGTCGGAACCGGTGCCTCGGCCACGCCTGAGGATGCCGCCGCGACGGCTCGGGCTGTCGTCGTGGCCAGCAGTGCTTCTTCACCCTCCTCGACAGCCGTGAGATACGCGTCGACGACCCGCTTGGGATCGCCGTGCGCCATCGCCCGGCCGTGATCGAGCCACAGCGCCTCGTCGCAGAATCGCTCGACGACGCCGAGCGAATGGGTGACCAGCAGAATCGTCTTGCCACGCCGCCGGAACTCCGCGAACTTGTCGAGGCATTTGTGAGTGAAGGCCTCGTCGCCCACCGCCAACACTTCGTCGACGAGCAAGAGATCGGGGTCGACGTGGATGGCGACTGCGAACCCGAGCCGCATGTACATCCCGGAGGAGTAGGTCTTCACCGGCGCGTCGATGAAGCTCTCGAGCTCCGCGAACTCGACGATCTCGTCGAAGCGCTTGGCGATCTCCTTCTTCGTCAGGCCGAGCATGATGCCGTTGATGAAGACGTTCTCGCGGCCGGAGATCTCCGGGTGGAATCCGGCTCCGAGCTCGATGAGCGCCGAGATCCGACCGCGCACCGTGACCGTGCCGCTCGTCGGCTTCGTAATGCCGGCCACCAGCTTCAGCGCCGTGCTCTTCCCGGAGCCGTTGCGGCCGATCACACCGTAGGTGACGCCCGGCTGGACGGTGAAAGACACGTCGTGCAGCGCGGGGAAGGTGTCCGTTGGACTCAGATCGCGCAGGATGCTCCGCTGCAGGAGGGCGCTCTTCAGCGTCGCGAACTGGCGGCCGCTGTAGCGGCGGTAGACCTTGCTGACGTGCTTCAGCTCGATCGCCGGCGTCACACGACCTCCGCGAACGAGTCACGCAGGCGATCGAACAACCAGTAGCCCGCCAGGAACACCGCGATCGATGCGACACCGAGCGCGAGCAGCCACCGCCAGTGGCCCACCGGGCCCGGAAAGAACAGCACCTCCTGATAGGTCACTGCGAGGTGCGTGAACGGGTTGAAGTCGAAGAAACGCCGATACGCCGCCACCTCCTGCTGCGACCAGGGGTAGATGATGGGCGTCGCGAAGAACCAGAGCATGAGGACGTTCGCGAGGATGTCGCGGATGTCGCGAAAGTGGACCGTCAACGCCGCGAGCGCGAGGGCGAGACCGGTCGTGAACACGAGCTGCACGAGCACCGCGACCGGAAACCAGACCAGACCAGGGATGTCCGGCGGGTGCTGGTAGATCACCAGGAAAATCACGACGATGGGCAGCGCCAAGGCGAAGTGCACCATGTTCGCCAGGACGGTCACGATCGGGAGAACTTCAGCCGGAAAGAGGACCTTCTTGATGAGATTCCCTCCCGCGATGAGCGATCCTGCCGCCTCGGTGAGTGCGGCGTTGAACCACGTCCACGGCAGGATGCCGCACAGCATGAAGAGCGCGTATGGCTGCACGCCCTCCACCCGATTCGGCATGATGGTCGTGAAGATGAACGAGTAGATCGCCAGCAGCAGGAGCGGGTTGATGAACGACCAGAAGAAACCGAGAACGGATCCGCGGTAGCGGGCCTTCAGCTCCCGCGCGACCAGGCTCTGGATCAGCCCGCGGTAGCGAAGCAGCTGGAACAAGTTGCTGAACATGGGCAGGCTTGCAGGATACAGGATCGCGGCTGGGCGCCGTCCTGGCATCGCTGGCAGGGCCCGCCGCGCCGTGGCGCCCCGAAGACCGATGACGGCCAGTTGACGGCCGACGACGTCACCCGCGCGTGCGGGCGCGGGCGGCGACCTGCAGGCGGATGAGCGACTTCATCATGGCGATGCGCGCCCGCTCAGAGTCCATGTCGATCGCGGGTTTGTTCATCCGCTCCTCGGCCCGCTTCTTGGCCGCTTCGGCCCGGGCCGTGTCGATCTCCTCCGGGCGCTCTGCGATCTGCGCGAGGATCGTCACCCGATCCGGCAGGACCTCGGCGAAACCGAGCGCCACAGCCAGATAGGTCGTCACCTGCCCGACCCGGTACCAGAGCTCGCCGGCACCGAGCGTGGCCAGAAGCGGGGTGTGACCAGGGAGGACGCCGAAATAGCCCTCAGCGCCCGGGATCTGGACCTCATGGACCTGCGCATCGACCAGCGACCGCTCGGCGGACACGATCCGCAAGTGCAGCGTCGGGGCGCTGCCTGCCGTCTCGCCTGCCACGGTTACGCCGCCTGCCGCTTCCGGGACTTCTCGACGACTTCGTCAATGGTGCCGGCCATGTAGAAGTCCTGCTCCGGAATCGCGTCGTGCTTGCCGTCGACGATCTCCCTGAAGCCGCGGATCGTGTCGGCGATTGCCACGTACTTGCCCTCGAGGCCCGTGAACTGCTGTGCCACGAAGAACGGCTGCGAGAGGAATCGCTGGATCTTCCGCGCACGCGACACGGTGAGCTTGTCGTCCTCCGAGAGCTCGTCGATGCCCAGAATCGCGATGATGTCCTGCAGGTCCTTGTAGCGCTGCAGAATCTGTTTGACGGATCGCGCGACGTTGTAGTGCTCGTTGCCGAGGATGCGCGGGTCGAGAATGCGCGAGGTCGACGCGAGCGGATCCACCGCCGGGTAGATGCCGAGCTCTGAGATCGCGCGCGACAGGTTCGTCGTCGCGTCGAGGTGCGCGAAGGTCGTCGCCGGCGCCGGGTCGGTGTAGTCGTCCGCGGGCACGTAGATCGCCTGGACCGACGTGATCGAGCCCTTCTGCGTCGACGTGATGCGCTCCTGCATCGCGCCCATCTCAGACAACAGCGTCGGCTGATAACCGACGGCCGACGGCATGCGGCCGAGAAGTGCCGATACTTCCGAGCCGGCTTGCGTGAAGCGGAAGACGTTGTCGATGAAGAGCAGCACGTCCTTTCCCTCCGCGTCGCGGAAGTACTCGGCCACCGTCAGCGCCGACAAGCCCACGCGCAGGCGCGCGCCGGGTGGTTCCGTCATCTGTCCGTAGACGAGGGCCGCTCTCGACTTCGTGTGATCGTGCGGGTCGATCACGTGGCTCTCTTGGAACTCGTGCCAGAGATCGTTCCCCTCGCGGGTCCGTTCACCGACACCGCCGAACACCGACACCCCGCCGTGCTTGAGGGCGATGTTGTGGATGAGCTCCATGATGACGACCGTCTTGCCGACGCCGGCGCCGCCGAAGAGGCCGATCTTGCCGCCCTGGAGGTACGGCTCGAGCAGGTCGATGACCTTGATGCCGGTCTCGAACATCTTGAGCTCGGTCGACTGCGCCTCCAGGTTCGGGGCGGGACGATGAATGGGCCAGCGCTCCGTGGACTGGACGGGACGGTCCGGGAAGTCCACCGGCTCGCCGAGCACGTTGAGGACACGGCCGAGCGTCTCCGGGCCGACCGGGACCGAAATCGGCTCGCCGAGGTCGATGGCGCTCATGCCGCGCTGCATGCCGTCGGTCGGCTTCATCGCGACGGCGCGCACGCGGTTCTCGCCGAGGTGCTGCTCGACTTCCGCGATGACGTCGATCGTGTTTGCACCGCTGCCGGCGGTGACGTGCAACGCGTTGTAGATCTCTGGCAGGTGCCCCGCCTCGAACTCGACGTCGAGCACCGGCCCAATCACCTGAACGATCTTTCCGACCTTCTTGTCTGCCATGTGTGCTTTCCGTGTGCTAGAGCGCCGACGCGCCTGACACCACCTCGATGATTTCGCGCGTGATGGCCGCCTGACGCACCTTGTTCATGTACAACGTGAGGCTACTGATCATCTCGCCTGAGTTCTTCGTAGCGGTGTCCATCGCGGTCATCTGCGCCGCGAAGAACGCCGCGTTCGATTCCAGCAGCGCGCGATACACCTGGACCTCGACGTATCGAGGCAACAATTGGTTGAAAATCTCCTGTGCGGACGGTTCGTACAGGTAGTCAATCTGCGCCGTCGCCGCACCCGCGGTGCCTCCCTCGACCTCCTCGCGTCCGATCGGCAGGAGCTGATCGACGACCACACGCTGGGAGATAACCGACCGGAACTCGTTGAACACGAGCATCACGCGATCGACTTCGCCGGATGTGAAGGCCTCGATGGCCAGCTTGCCGATCGTGGCCGCGTCCTCGTATTGCAGCTTCTGGAAGATGCCGGACTGGTCGAAGTGGATCGGGAATCCGCGGCGGCCGAAGAAGTCGCGCCCTTTCTTGCCAACGAGGCCGAGCACGCACTTCTCGCCGCTCTCCGCGAGGTAGTTCCCGCCCGCCTTGATGACGTTCGTATTGAAGCTGCCGCAGAGCCCCTTGTCGCCCGTGACGACGATGACGAGCGTCTTGCTGTCAGCGGTCCGGGGACGCGAGACGAGGAGCGGGTGGATGGCCGGATCGACACGCGCCGCCAACCCACCGAGCACGCGCTGCATCTGCACCGCGTAGGGCCGCGCGTTCATGATCCGCTCTTGCGCGCGACGCAGCTTCGATGCCGCGACCATCTTCATGGCCTTGGTGATCTGCTGCGTGTTCTTCACCGCGCGCACGCGGCGTCGCAGGTCGATGAGGGACGGCATAGTGCGTTACGCTGCAGACGCCTTCCGGGCCGCGAAGTCGCCGGCGAACTCCTTCACAGCTTGCGCCAGCGCTCCCCGCAGTGCATCGTCCAGCTGTCGCTTTTCCACGATGTCGCGGAAGATCTGCGGGTAGCGCGACTCGATGAACTTGTACAGCTCCGTCTCGAAGTTGCGGACCTCGGAGGTCGGCACGTTGTCGAGGTGACCGTTGGTGCCGGCGTAGATGATCGCGACCTGCCGCTCCACGGGAAGCGGGTCGTACTGCGGCTGCTTCAGAATCTCGACCAAGCGCGCGCCGCGCGTGAGCTGCGCCTGCGTCGACTTGTCGAGGTCGCTGCCGAACTGTGCGAACGCCGCCAGCTCGCGGTACTGGGCGAGGTCGAGACGCAGCGTGCCGGCCACCTGGCGCATGGCGCGAATCTGTGCGGAACCGCCAACGCGCGACACCGAGTTGCCGACGTTGATCGCGGGACGAACGCCCTGGTGGAAAAGATCCGACTCCAGGAAGATTTGCCCGTCCGTGATCGAGATGACGTTGGTCGGAATGTACGCCGAGAGGTCGCCCGCCTGCGTCTCGATGATCGGCAGCGCAGTGAGGGATCCCCCCCCGAGCTCGTTGTTCAACTTCGCGGCGCGTTCCAGCAAGCGGGAGTGCAGATAGAACACGTCCCCGGGGTACGCTTCGCGCCCGGGCGGCCGGCGCAGCAAGAGCGAGATTTCTCGATAGGCCTGCGCGTGCTTCGAGAGGTCGTCGTAGACGGCCAGCGCATGGCGACCGCTATCGCGGAAGTACTCGCCGATCGTGCACGCCGAATACGGGCTGATGTAGAGGAGCGGCGCCGGGTCGGCCGCCGCGGCGGCGACGACGATCGTGTACTTCATGGCGTCCGCTTCCTCAAGGGTGCGGACGACCTGCGCGATCGTGGACTGCTTCTGACCGATCGCGTTGTAGATGCAGATGACACCGGTGCTCTTCTGATTGAGGATGGTGTCGATCGCAACGGCGGTCTTGCCGGTCTGGCGGTCGCCGATGATGAGCTCGCGCTGACCGCGTCCGATCGGCACCATGGCATCAATGGCCTTGAGACCGGTCTGCAGCGGCTCTTTCACCGACTGTCGATCCACGACACCGGGCGCGAGGCGCTCGATCGGCGCGAACGTCTTGCTCGTGATCGGACCCTTGCCGTCGACCGGTTGGCCGAGGGCGTTGACCACGCGGCCGAGCATCTCGTCGCCGACCGGGACCGAGATGATGCGTCCGGTGCGCTTCACCTGATCGCCTTCCTTGATCATGTTGAACTCGCCGAGCAACACCGCGCCAACGCTGTCCTCTTCGAGGTTCAGCGCGATGCCGAAGACCCCATGCGGGAATTCGAGCATCTCGCCGGCCATGGCGTTCTCCACGCCGTGCACGCGGGCGATCCCGTCGCCGAGCGAGATGATGCTGCCCACTTCAGCCACGTCCACGTCGACCGCGAAGCTCCCGATCTGCTCGCGAATAATTTTGGAGATTTCTTCGGCTTTGATGTCCATATCAGTGTGAAATCTTCAGTTCCAGAAATCTGCGATCCCCGAGATCGTCAAACTTCACGGGTTCAATCACTCACAGCCCTTCCGCCAGTCGGGTGCGAATCTTCTTCAATTGGGTTGTGACGCTGCCGTCGTAGACCGTGCCGCCGAGTCGGGCCACCATCCCACCGACCAGCGCTGGGTCAACCTTCGCTGTCAGCAGCACGGTCCGACCCGTCACCTCGGCGAGGCGACGCTGAATCACGTCGATCCGATCGGCGCCCAACTCCATCGCCGAGGTCACTTCAGCGCGGACGACTTTCTGGTGCGCCATGACGAGGTCGCGGAAGGATGCGAGCAAGTCCGGGAGCAGGACGAGGCGATCGCGTTCGGCCAGCATCACGAGGAGCTTGCCCACGATGGGCGACATACCGGCCTGATTGGCGATCGCTGCGACGGCGGCGCCTTTCCTCGTGGCCGGCACGGCGGGGTTCAGCAGGACTTTCTTCGCGGCGTCGTGACTGGCGAAGAGATACACGATGGCGGCAAGCTGGGACTCGATCTGTGCGAGATCGGTCTGCTCCTGGAGGGCGACGTCGAGGAGCGCACGTGCGTAGCGAGCGGCCGCAGTTCGGTTAGACATTCAACACTCCAGGGACCCCTGCCCCTGGTCTCGCGTCTCCAAGAGACCTACCCGGAAACCCGCTTTTCTTCCGCCAAGCTCCCCGCACCTCCGCTCCGTCCGCTCGTGCCTTCTTTCACAAGCGTCGGTGCACCGCTCTCCCGCCGGTCGCGTGTGAATCACGGGCGCGATCCTCTGCGCCGCGCATCCTGATTGCGGGATTGATGAGCGTTGCTGATAGACGTGGGGTGGCCGAGCCGGTCGGTTCGTAGCACTCTACCGACATCCGTCGCAACGCTTGGGAAACGGACATTTATACCACAGATCGGTCGGGTCGGTCCTGCGGGCCGTCAACGAAAAGGGGCCGAACGCTAGCCATCGGTCAATTGGTCGAAAATTCGGATGAGCTCCTGTTCGGATCCGAAGTCGATTTCGATCCGGCCACTCATCCCCCGGCGGACGATACGGACCCGGGTGCCCAGGAGGAGCCGCAGTCGCTCTTCGGCTTCGCGAGTGTTGGGGTCGCTTTTCGTGGGCGGCTTGGACGCGGTTCGACTGGGTGCCTCCACGGCGCGCTTCACCAGCGTTTCCGTCTCCCTGACGGAGAGCTTGCGGGAGACCACGTCGCGGGAGACGCGAAGCTGCTCGGGTTCAGTCGGAAGGGCAAGGAGGGCACGAGCGTGTCCCATTGACAGGCTGCCTGAGGCGACCTCGGCTTGAACCTCCGCCGGCAGCTTGAGGAGGCGCAGAACGTTCGCCACCGTGGCGCGGTCCTTCCCGACGGCGGCGGCGATCGCTTCCTGGGTGAGCTGGAACTCGTCCGCGAGCCGGCGGTAGGCGTGCGCTTCTTCCATCGCGTTGAGGTTCTCCCGCTGGATGTTCTCGACCAGCGCCATCTCGAGCTGTGAGCGGGGCTGAAACACCTCGCGCACGACGACCGGGACGCGCGTCAGGCCTGCTTTCTGCGCCGCACGCCAACGACGCTCGCCAGCGATGATCTGAAAGCGGTCGCCAACGCGCTGCACCACGATCGGCTGGATCACACCGTTCGTCTTGATCGATTGCGCGAGCTCCTCGAGTCGCGCGCCGTCGAACTGTCCGCGCGGCTGCAACGTGTTCGGCGAGAGCCGATCGATGTCGACCTCGGACGGCGCCAGCTTCGGTGGCGGCGCGTCGGGGATGAGTGCGCTGAGGCCCTTACCGAGTGCGGGTCGTTTCTCCATGGTGATTCTCCAACCTGTCTGGGCTCGACCCCGAACGCGGGCTCAATCGGTCAAGGGCGCCTGGGGAGTCCGATTCACGCACCTGGAACAACAGAGGCCGGGCGACTCCGTAGCTCGCGCGCAAGCGCTGCGTAAGCTTCCGCGCCCTTCGATTTCGGGTCGTACACCATCACTGGCAATCCGTGGCTCGGCGCCTCTCCGAGACGAACGTTGCGAGGAATGACGGTCTGATAGACCTTCTCCTGAAAGAATGCGCGCACGTCGTTGGCGACCTGCTGGCCCAAGTTCGTGCGTTCGTCGTACATCGTGAGCAGCACGCCTTCGATGTCGAGTGCCGGATTGAGGGACGCGCGTACGCGACGGAGCGTCCCGACGAGATCGGCGAGCCCTTCGAGCGCGAAGTACTCGCAGTGGAGCGGAATCAGCACGGCATCCGCGGCGACGAGCCCATTGAGTGTCAGGAGTCCGAGTGACGGCGGGCAATCGATGAAGATGAAGTCGTAGCGGGCGCGAAGCGGGTCGATAAGGATCCGCAGACGCTCCTCGCGCTGCGGGAGCGTTACCAGTTCGATTTCCGCGCCTGTCAGTTGCCGATCGGCGCCGATGAGATCCAGCCGGTCGACGGACGTGCGCAGGACGAAGGGATCCGGTTCGGTGCATGCCGTTGCGGTGGTCAACGCGTGGTATACGGTGCGACCCTCGTTCATCTGGCCTTTGAGACCGACACCGCTGGTGAGGTTGCCTTGCGGATCGGCGTCGACAAGGAGGGCCCTGGTGCCCGAGAGGGCGAGGGCGGCGGCGATGTTGATGGCGGTGGTGGTTTTTCCGACGCCACCCTTTTGATTGACGACGGCTATAACGCGGGCCATGTTCTGTCGTTTAACAGAAATTCGCTGTTCGGCTTCGTTTTGCGCGGGGTCACAATGATAGGAGGTGGAGTGTCGGCCGTCAACCGCGGATCGTTCCACGTGGAACACCGCGCCGAAGAATGGTCACACCATTGACGGTCCGTATCTGTCTGAATCCCTCGGCGAGCAGCAACTCGGCAGTCACTCCGAACAGCACGACCTGGCCCGAAGGGGACAGGAGATGACGAATCGTACGGACGACGTCCTGGTCCACGCGCACCGCTCTGATGGTGACGGCTGAGGCGACCTGGGCCGCGACTTGCCCAGCCAGCCGATCTATTCGCAGTCCCACGACGTCGACCTGAGACAACCCCATCAGTCGTATTGCCTCCCGCAGGAACGCGACCTTGCGGCTCCGAGACTCGACCATGGTGAGCGGAACCGCAGGGACCGCCACTTTCATGGGTAGCGCCGGCGATCCTCCGCCGGAGCCGAGGTCGTACCACTTGCCTCGAGGCTCCGTCAGCGCGGATGCCGCGAGTAACGGCTCGAATACCAGACGTTCTAGCGCGCCGTCAGGCAGGGCCTCGACGTCCAGCGAGGTCAGATTGATTGCGCGGTTCCACCGTTGCAGGACGTTCAGATAAATCGTCAACTGCTCGAGCTGGCGGCGATCGAGCGCGATGCCCGCCTTGTGCGCGAGACGTGCAATTCGGACTGCGACGTCCGAATCATCAACTCCCGGTCGGTCTGCCGGCTCGACCGACATAAGTAGCGAGTACTGCGAGAGCGGCCGGCGTCAGCCCGGAGATTCGGGATGCCTGGCCGATTGTGGCCGGTCGGATCTGCCCAAGACGCTGGACGACCTCGCGGGACAATCCCGGCACGCGGTCGAACGGAAACCCCTCAGGGATGAGGCGCTGCTCGTGCCTCTGCGCAACCTCGACCTCCCTCTGTTGACGTCTCAGATAACCTTCGTACTTGATCGTAACCTCGACACTGGCCAGATCGAGTTGGCGGGACCCGGCGTCGACCTCGAGACCGATCGACTGTTCTCCCATAAGTGCGTTGAGGGTCACTTCAGGCTGACGGAGCAGTTGGGCAGCTGGCACGCGATCGCCGCTCTGGCTGCGCAATAACGTCCGCTCAAGCGTCCGAAGATTCTGTTCGAAGCGGGACTGCCTCGCCCGGAACCGATCCCATCGCGCATCGTCAACGAGACCGGCGGACCGGCTCATCGGTGTCAACCTTAGGTCTGCGTTGTCGATCCTGAGGAGCAACCTGTGTTCCGCTCGCGAGGTGAACATCCGGTACGGCTCGAGGCAGCCCTTCGTGATCAAATCGTCGACGAGCACGCCAACATACGCCTGGTCGCGTCGAAGGTGCAGTGGGCTGCGTCCAAGCACAGCCAGCGCGGCGTTGAGGCCCGCAATCAAGCCTTGGGCCGCCGCCTCTTCGTATCCTGACGTTCCGTTGATCTGCCCGGCGAGGAACAGACCTTCGACTCTCTTCGCCTCGAGGCCATACGTCAGCTCGGTTGGCTGGATGAAGTCGTACTCCACGGCATAGCCGGGCCGCAGCATCTTGGCCTCTTCCAAGCCGGGCAGCGCCTGCACCAGCTGACGCTGGACGTCGGCCGGGAGACTCATCGAGAACCCGTTGACGTAGATCTCGCGTGCAGTAAGCCCTTCCGGCTCTAGGAAAAGCTGGTGCCGCTCCTTGTCCGGAAAGCGGATGATCTTGTCCTCGAGCGAAGGACAGTACCTGGGTCCGATCCCTTTGATCTGACCATTGAACAGCGGCGAACGGCCCACGTTGGACCGCACGAGATCGCGCACGCGCTCGTTGGTATACAGGAGGTAACAGGAGATCTGCGAACGTCGAATCTCGGTCGTCAAGAAGGAGAACGGAACCGGATCTGGATCGCCGTACTCCTCGACGAAGGTGCCCTCCTGCACGAGACGCGAGAAGTCGATCGAGTCACGATCCAATCGCGGCGGGGTGCCGGTCTTGAGCCGACCCCAGGTGAAGCCAAGCGCCTTCAGACTCTCTGCGAGCTCGACGGAGGGCGGTTCGTCGGCCCGGCCGGCGGGCCGCTGCTCAGGTCCCACGTGGACTAGGCCGTTGAGGAATGTACCGGTCGTCACCACCAGCGCGGCGCACGAGTAGCTGTCGCCGTCCTCGAGCGACAGGCCTGTGACTCGGCCGTGCTCAGTAAGAATCTGCCCGGCGCGTCCCAAGATCCAGTGGATGTTCGGCACCGCTTCCAGCGCCGCCCGCATCCATTGCGAGTAGATCGCCTTGTCAGCTTGTGCACGAGGAGACCAAACGGCTGGTCCGCGACTCCTGTTCAGAAGCTTGAACTGGATACCGGTCGCGTCGATCGCCCGGCCCATCAGCCCGCCCATGGCATCGATCTCGCGGACGAGATGCCCCTTGGCGGTCCCCCCGACGGCTGGGTTGCACGGCATCCGGGCGACCGAGTCCGAAGACAACGTGCAGACCCCGACGCTCAGGCCAAGCCGGGCGGCCGCGTACGCTGCCTCGCAGCCCGCGTGCCCGGCTCCAATCACAATCACGTCAAAGCCAGCGGGCATCACTTCCCGATACAAAACCGCGTAAAAATGTGCTCCAACAGATCTGTGCTCGTCCGGCGACCAGTGATCTCCTCCAAACACAGCCGAGCCTCTTGAAGATCGGCCAGGACGAACTCCTCGGACAGAGCTCCTCCGGCCCGCTGCACGGCCAGCAGCGCTCGGCCGACGCTCAGGTCCGCCCGCTCGAGAAGCTCGAGATGTCGCGTGTTGGTTATTTCAGGGCAATCGCCAGAAAATGTGGCGCCGAGCTCTCCCGCGATCCGCATCCGGAGCTCCCGCTGCCCGGTCCCTTCGATGGCGGATACCGCCAGCGCGCCGGCGCACGCCACGAACCCAGGAAGGTCGCACTTGTTGTCCACGCGCAACATGGGCGCGCTTGGTGCCTCGTACATCGAATCAGCGCAGTGGGCGGGGACTTCTGGGACAGTGCCGTCGCGCACGACCACCACGAGATCGGCCACGCGCGCCGCTTCTCGTGATCGCGACACACCCTCTCGCTCGATCGCGTCGGTCGTTTCGCGCAACCCCGCAGTGTCCACGAGCGTCACGCGAATGCCTTCGATGTCGACCGCTTCGCTCACCAAGTCTCGCGTCGTGCCCGGCAGTGGCGTCACGATGGCACGGCTCGCGCCCACGAGCGCGTTGAACAAGCTCGACTTCCCGACGTTCGGACCGCCGACGAGCGCCACCACGCGGCCCTCACGGATCACGCGACCCTGCCGACCGCGCGCCACCAGAGCCGTGAGCCGCGTGCGCACCTGGACAAGTGCATCGACCAGCGCACCTGGCTCGATGAAGTGGTACCCCTCCTCTGGGAAGTCAACGCTGGCCTCGAGGCGCGCGACCAGATCGAACAGCTCGGCGTCGATGTCAGCGATCGCGCGCGTGAGTGTGCCCTGCAACTGATCGAAGGCCGCTTGGGCCTGTAGTGGTGTGACCGCGTCGATGAGATCGGCGACGGCTTCGGCCTGGGGGAGATCGATCCGGCCGTTAAGGAATGCGCGCAGCGTGAATTCCCCCGGTCTCGCGAGCCGCGCGCCGGCGCGTGCAGCCGCAGCCACGATCGCCTGCAGCACCACTGGGCTCCCGTGCGCGCTCAACTCGACCACATCGTCGCCTGTGTAAGAGGCGGGCCCCGGAAAGAATGTGGCGACGGCGTGATCGACGACCCTGGAGATCTCTGTGCCACCGTGCGCGGTGGATACACGGATCGTCGTGAAGGTGGCGTGTCGCGGCGTCAGTGGACCGGGATACGTGATGAGACCTGTGGCGAACTCGAGTGCACGAGGTCCGCTAAGCCGGACCACACCAAGTCCACCCCGTCCGGGCGGCGTGGCCACGGCCACGATCGTGTCCTCGGTTGAAAACATGGAGCTCGCCATCGCGGGCGACCGGACCTCACTTACGCAACGAAATATGGACCGTCTTCGAGAACGCGTCACCGATGCTCTCGGTGGCCACGCCGGGTACCTCTGCGACCGCCATGTGCACGAGCCGGCGCTCGTACGGGTTCAGCGGACCGAGCTGCTGGTCGAGCCTGGTCGACTTCACCTTCTCGGCGAGCAGCCGCGCCATATGCCGAAGCTCGAGATCCTTCCCCCTCCGGTAGAAGAGCGCATCGACGAACACGCGCTTGTCGTCGGCGCCGTGACGCCCGAATGACATATCAACGACGTGCTGGAGCGCCTTCAGCGGTTCGCCCCGGTGACGCACGAGGAGCTCGGCTTCCTCGCCCCCGATGTTGAGGCGCGGACCGTCCGGACTGTTCTCGACGTCAACCGTCGCTTTGAGCCCCAGCGCGCTGCAAAACCCCTTCAGGAACTCGACGATGGGTAGCGTTGCGTCTGCCATGTCAGCTCTCCCGCGCGGCGCCTTCCGTCTTGCCGCCCCCGACGCGCTTCACTCGCCGTTCGGCCGCATGCCGTGGTGGGCGCACGTTCGGTGGGCCGATCAGGTAATTGGTGAGATATTGCTGTCCGATGCCCCACAGGTTCGACACGAACCAGTAGATCGCCACGCCCGCCGGCGCCCACAGGAAGAAGAACATCATGATGACGGGCATGAACATCATCATCTTCTGCTGGGCCGGATCGGCACCCGCGGTCGGTGTGATCCTCGTCTGCCAGACTTGGCTGAGCAGCATGAGGATCGGCGTCACGTAGTACCGGTCGTACAGCGACAAGTCCTGGATCCAGCCGACGAACGGGGCGCCTCTCAGCTCGATAGCCGTAGTCAGCATGTTGTAGAAGGCGATGAGCACAGGGAGGGTCAGCAGCATTGGGATGCAGCCGCTCGCGGGGTTCACACCGCGATCCCGATAGAGCGCCATCAGCTCCTGGTTCATCTTCTGCTTTTCCGGATCGGTGGACTTGAACTTCGCGTAGTGATCCTGAATCGCCTTGGCCTCGGGCTGAAGCTCCTGCATCTTCCGCATCGACACCACGCTCTTGTGTCGCAGCGGAAACATTGCCGCGTTGATGAGCACGGTCAGGACGATGATCGCCCACCCGTAGTTGCCGACGTAGCCGTAGACCCAGTTCAGCGCACGTAGCAGAGGGACGATCACGAACGCGAAGTAACCAAAGTCGATGGCGCGCACGAGAGAACGGTCAACGGCCGCGAGCTGATCGAAATCCTTGGGCCCCACGAAGAAATCCACGGCACCAGTGCCCTGGGGCTTCAGCGAGTACGACATCAGCTCACGGGCCGCCTCCGAGCCGCCCGTCGGCGCCGGAATCGACACGTGCTGGTAGGTGATCGAGGCCGGACCTGGCTTGACGGCCGTCGTGATGAAGTAGTGATCGTCGACGCCGGCAAACTGGAAGTCGCCGCTATAGGTGGGCTGGGTGCCGACTTCGGAACCAGTGAGACGGGTGACACTGTCCGCGCTGGAGAACACGCCGCGCGGCTTCACCGAGTAGCTGCCGGACGTCGAGTCGTGATCCCCGAGTGCAGGGCCCCAGACGATTGCCGGCGCGAGGGCGCGATCGCCTGCGGTCACCGTCGCGGTCACCGTGACGACGTAGCTCGCGGGCAAGAAAGCAAACGACTTCAAGGCGCGTAGCCCCGTGCTGTCGCTGTACTCGAACGTCAGCGTCGTGGGGCCGGTAATGGCGTCCGCGCCGGGCGCGCCGCTCGCCACGTACAGCGCGCTATCGAGCGTACGCGTGACCGCGACGTCTTCGAGCTGGAGCGTGAACGGCAATACGACGTCGGCGGAAATGTCGTGCGCCACGAGCTCGAGCGGCTGCTGTGCGTCGTCCAGGTATCGTTTCAGTCGCCAACTCTTGAGGCGGGCTCCGCGGTTCGTGAAGGTGGCGATGAAGCGATCCGTTTCAATGCGTACATCTCGTTCGCTCGATTCGCTCGTGACCGGGCTGCCCGCGGCAGGCCCCACCGGACTCGGAGCTGACGAGGGACTCGCCGGAATCGCGGCCGCTGGAGTCTTGTCGGGTGTGGCGCTGGCCTGACCGCCCGCAGTTGCACCGTCGCCTGACGGCGGCTGTGTCGGCGTGATGAACAGCGCTTGGTACCCATACAGCACCAAGAACGAGAGAATCACTGCGACGAGAACGCGTCGTTCCATGTCGTTGTCTGCGCCTTCAGGCGTCGGACGCTCTCAGAGCCCGCCACGGGTCGGCCGGGCGTGCTCGAGGAGGTCGGCTGCGTGTGTCTTTTCCGCCAGCCGAACGTAAAGGTCAAGGGCACCGGATCGTATCCTGCCGTGCACAGTGGATGGCAGCGAGCGAGCCGCCTCAGCGCCAGCCAACTCCCATGGGCAGCACCATGACGTAGGACAGCCTCGCGAGCATAGTCGGCGCAACTGGGAAGGAAACGGCAGGAACCGGCGAAGTGGGGTGACAGCACCCGCTTGTAAGCTGTCAGGCCGCCCAGGATGACCCGGTCGGCCAGCTGGGACAAAGCGCCCCCGAATCCCGGCCTAGCGGGTGAAACGCTCGAGAACGCCACGGAATTCAGCTTCAAAGGTGTCCAGGGTGACGTCGAGTATGGCGCGTTTCGGGATGACGACGATGTCGAACCCAGGGGCGATCTTATTTCGTCGGAACACATCTCGAATCCGTCGTTTGGCCCGATTGCGTTCAACCGCGCCGCCGAACTTTCGCGTGGCCGCAATCCCGAGCCGTGCGACGGCTAACCCGTTGTCTGACAAGAAGATGATGCCGAACTTGGCATGCACCTTCCTTCCCCGATCGTAGATCCGCTCGAACTCCTCTCGGCGAAGAATCCGCTCACGGGGTCGAAGGGTGGCCTCGGTGGGCATCCATCCTGGGCCAAACGGCTACTCGCTGCTGACTGTAAGCCGCTTGCGGCCCTTGGCTCGGCGCCGCTTGAGTACGAGCCGCCCGTTCTTGGTGCTCATACGCACCAGGAATCCATGAGTTTTGGCTCGATGGCGTCTGTTGGGCTGGAACGTCCGCTTCCCTTTCATGGCTCCTCGGTTCCGAGAAAAACGAAACGAGTATGTTAGTCAACCGCTCCATGGGGTGTCAACGAGCGCCAGGTGTGCTAGAGTTCACAGCTTTCCGCGATCGATCTCGCTGCTGAAAGACATCGACGATTCCATGTGCTCATTTGGTCTCTCCCCAAACTTTTCCACAGCTGTGGAAAAAACTGTGGGAATTCCTAGCGTTCTGGGCCCTTTCGCGAGACCGCCCCAGGAGACGCGCGATTGGACTTATGTAAGTTTCTGTTAATAAAATACTTATCTCATTTTTTGACGAGATCTTGCAACGCGGACGCGATGCGCGTGGTGGCGAGTTCTTCTCCTCCTTGGGCTTTTTGAGGCACATGAATCTCTGGGAACAGTTGCTGGCCCACATCGAAACCAAGGTAAATCGGCACAGCTTCTATACCTGGTTCAAGCCGACCAGCTTCGTGTCAGAGCAGGACTCGCAGCTCACGGTCCGAGTCCCCAGTCCTCTGTTCAAGGACTGGCTCAACAAGCACTACTCTTCCGTCATCAGCGAGGCGCTTGCGGATGTCGGCCGTGCCTCGTCGGCCATCGATTTCGTGGCGGATGCGCCTCAGGAGGGCACTGAGATCCACATGGCCTCGGACCGGGGCACCTGGCTCGATCAGGCCTCAGCGATTGCCCCGCAAACGGGTTCCGCCGGACTGAATCCCCGTTACACCTTCGACACATTCATCGTCGGTTCGTCGAATCAGTTTGCACATGCCGCTTCGCGCGCGGTTGCCGAAGCCCCTTCGCGGTCCTACAACCCGCTCTTCATTTACGGCGGCGTGGGTCTTGGCAAGACGCACTTGATGCACGCCGTTGGGCACTGGGTCCTTCGGCATGATCGTCAGTTGAAGCTCACGTACATCTCGTCAGAGCGTTTCATGAACGAGATGATCAACGCCGTCCGATTCGACCGCGTGCTCGACTTCCGCGAGCGATATCGGTCGGTGGACGTGCTGCTGGTCGACGACATCCAGTTCCTCGCCGGCAAAGAGGGAACACAGACCGAGTTCTTTCACACGTTCAACGCTTTGTACGACTCACAGAAGCAGATCGTGATCAGCAGTGACCGCCCACCTCAAGAGATCCCATCGCTCGAGGAGCGGCTGCGGTCGCGGTTCGAATGGGGCCTCATTGCGGACATTCAATCGCCCGACCTCGAGACCAAGGTGGCGATCCTGAAGAAGAAAGCGGAGGCCGAGGCGGTCCCGCTCCCTGACGATGTTGCGATCTACATCGCAGGTAAGATCAAGTCGAACATCCGCGAGTTGGAGGGGTCGCTCATCCGCCTCATCGCCTACGCATCGTTAACGGGGGCTCTTGTGTCCCTCCCGCTCGCCCAGGAGGTCCTGCGCAACATCCTCGACCGCGAGGAGAAGGCTGTGACCATCGAGGCGATCCAGAAGTTCGTCGCCGAGTATTACAATTTGAAGCTGACTGAGCTGAAGTCTCGCAACAACTCCAAGTCGATCGCGATGCCTCGGCAGGTGGCGATGTACCTGTGCAAGTCGCTGACGTACGCCTCCCTGCCCGAGATCGGCCGCAGTTTTGGTGGGAAGCACCACTCGACCGTGATCCACTCCATCCGCAAGGTCGAGGACCTGCGAAAACGGGACACCGCTTTCAACAACCTGATCGGCACATTTATGGAGGGTTTCAAGTAGCTTCCACAGCTGTCCACACCCGTTTTCCACACTATCCGTCGAAATCCTGTGCATGTCCCAGAGACTCAGCAGGAGTGCCGCCGAAGCCCATCCGAGATCCATGTTTTTACACAGGGTAAGTAATTGAATAAAAAGCACTAAGAGACAGGTTTCATTTTTCAACACACCCTGTTCTCCTATATACTTTCTCATTCTCGAATCTTCCCTCTCTTATAAGGGGATCGCGGGCCAAACCCAGCCCTTTTCGAGGTCAGCACAGCTATGGAACTAGTCGTCCGCAAGAACGACCTCCTGCGAGAACTGCAACTTTTCCAGGGGATCGTGGAACGCAAGAACACGATTCCTATCCTGGCGAACGTGCTGATAGAAGCGAAGGGAGAGGAAGTCAAGTTCCTGGCGACAGATCTCGAGGTCGGGTTGCGCAGCAGGTGTGCGGCTTCCGTGGCTAAAGGGGGCTCGCTCACACTGCCTGCGAAGAAGTTCTACGAGATCATCAAGTCGCTTCCCGAAACCGACGTGCGGATTACCGAGGAGAAGGGGGCCGTCAAGGTTGCCGCCGATCGCTTCGACTCGCGCATTCAGACGCTGCCGCGTGAGGATTTCCCGGCGTTGCCGGAATCGGCAGGCGCGCAAGCCACCACGATTCCGCGAGCGGCGCTGAAGGAGATGGTTGGGAAGACGCAGTTTGCGATCACCGGGGAGGACACGCGGTATTTCCTCAACGGCGCTCTTTTCGTCCTGAAGCCTGACTCGATGAGCCTTGTCGCCACGGACGGTCACCGCCTGGCGCTGGTGACCGCTCCCCGCACCGGCGGCGAGACGGACCCGGATGAGATCAAGGCCATCCTCCCGAAAAAGACGCTCAGCGAGCTGTCGCGGCTCCTCGCGGAAGGCGATGGAGACATCCGCTACGAGCGCGGGGAGAATCATCTCTTTTTCGATGTTGGCAATCGGCTGCTCATCTCGCGGATGATCGACGGGCAGTTCCCAGCCTACGAACGAGTGATCCCGAAGGGAAACGACAAACACATCGAGTTCGAGCGCGATCGGTTGTCGAACGCGGTGAAACGCGTGGCCCTTCTCTCCAACGAGCGATCGCGCGCCGTAAAGTTCCACATCGACAAGGGTAAGGTGGCCGTGACTTCCAGCAGCCCTGAGCTTGGCGAGGCGCACGAAACGCTGCTCGTCGACTACTCGGGCACGCCGATGCAGATCTGCTTCAACGCCCAGTACGTGCTCGACTTCCTGGCTGCCGTGACGACAGACGTCGTCGCACTCGATCTGAAGGACGAGGTGAGCCAGGCGGTGATGCGGCCAGTGGGCGCGGAAGGATACGACTACACGTACGTGATCATGCCGATGCGCGTGTGAGCTCGTAATTTGCGTGATCGCGTTCTTCTGTTGAGGGCAGGAACCGGAGTGACACAACTCGATCAGGACCGCACACCAGAGAAGAGGTTTGACGAAGAGATCGTCGAGTCAACCAATGGTCACGGGTCAGCGGCGGACGTCGACGATTACTCAGCCGACAAGATCAAGGTCCTCGAGGGCCTCGAGGCGGTTCGGAAACGCCCCGCCATGTATATTGGCTCTACCGGCCCGGCAGGGTTGCACCACTTGGTGTACGAAGTTGTCGACAACTCCATCGACGAGGCGCTCGCCGGCTTCTGCGATCAGGTGAACGTCACGATTCACATCGACGGATCCGTGACAGTGGTCGACAACGGACGTGGTATCCCTGTTGACCGGCATGCCAGCGGCAGGTCTGCCGCTGAGGTGGTGCTGACAGTCCTGCACGCCGGCGGCAAGTTCGACAACGACAGCTACAAAGTCTCCGGCGGACTGCACGGCGTCGGGGTGTCGGTAGTCAACGCGTTGTCCGAAACCCTCGAGCTCGAGATCTGGCGCAACGGTCTCGCGTACCAGCAGAGCTATCACCGAGGGACCCCGAGCGCCGATCTGGCGCAGACGGGGACCACGAAGCGCCGGGGCACGAAAGTCACGTTCAAGCCGGACGGGGAGATCTTCGAAACCACGATCTTCAGCTTCGACGTCCTCGCGCAACGGCTTCGTGAGCTCGCGTTCCTGAACGGTGGCATCGTCATCACCCTGGACGACGAACGTGACGGCAAATCGCACCGGTTCCACTACGAGGGCGGGATCGCCTCATTCGTCCAGCACTTGAACAAGAACAAGGCTGCGGTCAACGAGAAGCCGATCTTCATGCGCGGAGAGAAAGACGGCACCGATGCCGAGATCGCGCTCCAGTGGAACGACGGCTACGCCGAGACCTTGTACTCCTTCGCCAACAACATCAACACGCACGAGGGTGGCACGCATCTCTCCGGCTTTCGTGCGGCCCTCACGCGGACGGTGAACAGCTACGCCACCAAGAACAATCTCGCGAAGGATCTCAAAGAGAGCGTTTCAGGCGACGACATTCGGGAAGGATTGACCGCCGTCATCTCGGTCAAGATCCCGCATCCGCAGTTCGAGGGGCAGACGAAGACAAAGCTTGGCAACACCGAGGTCAAGGGTATTGTCGAGACGATCGTGAACGATAAGCTCGGCGCCTTTCTCGAGGAGAACCCCAGCATTGCCAAGCGGATCGTCGGCAAGGCGATTGATGCTGCCCGAGCGCGCGAGGCCGCCCGCAAGGCGCGCGATCTCGTGCGCCGCAAAGGCGCCCTCGACGGTAGCTCACTGCCCGGCAAGCTCGCAGACTGCCAAGAACGTGACCCCGCTCAGAGCGAGTTGTACATCGTCGAGGGCGAGTCGGCCGGCGGCTCGGCGAAGCAGGGCCGCGACCGACGCTTCCAAGCCATCTTGCCGCTCAAAGGGAAGATCCTGAACGTCGAAAAGGCGCGCTTCGACAAGATGCTGAGCAGCGACGAGATCAAGACGCTCATTGCGGCGCTTGGCTGCGGAATTGGTGCCGAAGACTTCGACCTGGCGAAGGTCCGGTATCACCGCATCATCATCATGACCGACGCCGACGTCGACGGCTCGCACATCCGAACGCTCCTGCTGACATTTTTTTACCGGCAGTTCCCGGCGCTGATCGAGAACGGCTACATCTACATCGCCCAACCACCGCTCTTTCGTGTGAAGCGCGGCAAGGCCGAGAACTACATCAAAGACGAGCGCGATCTCGACTCGTTCCTGATTCATCGTGCCGCCGAAGCACGCGTCGTGCGGATCGCCGCAAGCGGGCAGGAGATCTCGGGACAAGAACTCGAGCGTCTGCTTCACCGGACCATCGGGTACCAGAAGCTGCTGCACATGATGGAGCGGCGTGGACACCCCAAGTCGATTGTCGAGGCGCTCGCCTCGCATGGCGTCGACCGCGACGTGCTGACCAACGCGACGCGTCTGGACCACGTGGCCGGAGCGCTCTCGGGCGCTGGTCGCACCGCCACGAGCCAGCCCGACGAGGAGCACAACTGCTACCAGCTCCACATCGAGGATCGGACGAACGGGTATCCGCGCCAGCACGCGTTCGGCTTCGATTTCGTCACCACCGCTGAGTATCGAACCCTTCTGGCTGTCCGGCGCGACATGCCCGTCCTGTCCGGTGACGTCGTCGTCTCGACGTTGGGCGACTCGGCCGCTGCCGGTGGCGAGCCCGAGCGCGCGGAAGAGGCGGACGGCACCCCAGCGGTCGAGGATGCGGCAGTCGCAGGCGATGGAGCGGCCGCGGCCGATGCCACGGGCATTGGGGGCGCGCCCCATGACGCCGCCACGCTGGCCGCAGCCGAGCCCAGGGATCGCGTGCGCAAGCCTCTCAGCAAACAGCCCGATGTGGTGCTGCGCTCGCTCGACGAGTTAGTTGACTACTTCCTCACCGCCGGGAAGAAGGGCATCGCGATCAATCGCTACAAGGGGCTCGGCGAGATGAACCCGGAGCAGCTGTGGGAGACGACGATGGATCCCAAGGTCCGCACGCTTCTGAAAGTGCGTGCGGAGGATCACACCGAGGCGGACCAGATGTTCACGACGTTGATGGGCGATCAAGTCGAACCGCGTCGGAAGTTCATCGAAGACAACGCGCTCGATGTCAAGAATCTCGACGTCTGACGTTTTGAAGATCGAGAATTGAAGGGCACCTCGTCCTTCAATCTGAAACAGGCCTATGTCCGATCTCGTTCCCTCGCTTCATCCGGTCAACATCGAAGACGAAATGAAGCGCTCGTACATGGATTACGCCATGAGCGTGATCATCGGACGAGCGTTGCCAGACGCACGCGATGGGCTCAAGCCGGCGCATCGACGTGTGTTGTACGGCATGAAGACGATGGGGCTGTCGTCCACGCGTGGTTACCGCAAGTGCGCCAAGATGGTCGGCGAGGTGATGGGCAACTTCCACCCTCACGGGGACGCCTCGATCTACGACACGTTGGTGCGCCTCGCACAGGACTTCAACATGCGCTATCCCCTGGTGGACGGCCAGGGGAACTTCGGATCCCTCGATGGCGATCCACCAGCGGCGATGCGGTACACGGAGGCGCGGCTCAAGGCGCTCTCCGACGACATGATGGCGGATCTCGACAAGGAGACCGTCGACTTCACGCCGAACTACGACGAGACTACTGAGGAGCCGACTGTTCTCCCGGCTCCGTTTCCCAACCTCCTCGTCAACGGCTCCGCCGGTATCGCCGTCGGGATGGCCACCAATGTTCCGCCGCACAACCTCAGGGAGGTGATCGCCGGCTGTATCTGGGTAATCGAGAACACCCATCTGGCCGACGCCGACCAGGCCGCGGCCCCGTCGCGCGGCGAAAAACTCAGGCAGTTGATTCGGCTCATTCCCGGACCCGACTTCCCCACCGGAGGCTACATCGTCGGTCGCAGCGGAATCGTGCAGGCCTACTCGACGGGACGAGGCTCCGTGTTGATGCGCGCCAAGTCGGAAGTCGAAACCAGCAAGAAAGGCGACCGCCAGTCGATCGTGTTCACGGAGATCCCCTACCAGGTCAACAAAGCCAAGTTGATTGAACGGATCGCCGAGCTCGTTCGGGAAAAGACGATCGAGGGCATCTCCGATCTCCGTGATGAGTCCGACCGGGACGGCATGCGCATCGTCGTGGAGCTGAAGCGAGGCGAAGTGCCAGAGGTGATCCTGAACAACCTCTACAAGCACACGCCGCTCCAATCGAGTTTCGGCATCATCATGCTCGCCATCGTTGGTGGACGGCCGAAGGTCTTGACGCTGCTGGAGCTGGTCGAGAGCTTCACCGAGTTCCGACGGGACGTGGTTCGACGCCGTACCGAGTTCGAGTTCCGGAAGGCCGAGGGGCGCTATCACATCCTCGAAGGACTGAAGATCGCGCTCGACCACCTCGATGCGGTGATCGCGCTCATTCGCGCCTCGAAGACCGTTTCCGAAGCGCGCGACGGCTTGATGACGAACTTCGATCTGTCACAGATCCAGGCACAGGCGATTCTAGATATGCCGCTCCAGCGCCTCACCGGTCTCGAGCGGCAGCGCATCCTCGACGAGTTGGCCGAGCTCCTGAAGACGATTGAGCGGCTGCGAGCGATCCTGGGCAGCGATCGGCTACTGATGCAGATCATTGTCGACGAGCTCAGGGACGTGCAGTCTCGCTACGGTGATGAGCGACGCACCGAAATCATCGACGGCGAATCGGGAGAGCTCGGCATCGAAGACTTGATCGCCGAAGAGGACATGGCGATCACCGTGAGCAACACCGGCTACATCAAGCGTACGGCGATTTCCACGTACCGCAATCAGCGGCGGGGCGGCAAGGGTCGGATCGGCATGCGGACGAAGGACGAGGACTTCGTCGAGCGGCTGTTCGTGGCGTCCACACACGCGTACATCATGATCTTCACCGACAAGGGACGCGCCTACTGGTTGAAGGTGCACGAGATCCCCGACGTCGGGCCAGGCGGCAAGGGTAAGTCGATCGCGAACCTCGTCTCGCTCGAGGAGGGTGAACGTATCGCGGCGTTGTTGGCCGTGAAGGAGTTCGACGAGAACCGTTTCGTCGTGATGGGCACCAGGCGTGGCGTGGTGAAGAAGACGGTCTTGTCCGCCTTCAGCAACCCGCGGGCCGGCGGCATCATCGCGATGGGCGTCGAGGATGGCGATTCCGTGATCGCAGTGCAGCTCTCCGGCGGCGGTGGGCAGCTGTTCCTCGGCACGCGCCATGGCATGGCGATCCGATTCGAGGAAACCGACGTCCGGTCGATGGGTCGTACCGCCTACGGCGTGCGCGGCATCACGCTTCGAGACGACGACTACGTCGTCGCCATGGAAGTGGTCCGCCCTGGCGGCACGTTGCTGAGCGTCACGGAACACGGGTACGGCAAGCGCACCGAGATCGAGGAGTACCGAGTCCAGACACGTGGTGGTGTCGGCGTCATCAACATCGCGAAGTCGGAGCGCAACGGCAAGGTGGTTGGTGTGCTCTACGTGCAGGACACGGACGAGATCCTGCTGATCACCCAAGAAGGCATGATCCTCCGCATGCCCGCAAACGACGTCCGCGCCATCGGACGGGCGACGCAAGGCGTACGCCTCATCGATATCGAAGAGGGCGACAAAGTCGTCTCCGTCGCGAGGCTTGAGAAGGAAGAGGACGGAGAGAATGGTGACCCTGGCTCGGAGAGTGGGCGGCCGTCAGCCGCCGATGGGCCATTCCCTGCGGCTGACGGGTCACCGGACGACGGCACGGAGGCGACCGCGTGAGCGGCACCGTCGCTCAGCCGGGCATGGCCCGGGGTGTGAACCGGAGTCGCCCGGCCTGGTTACGCGGGCTCGAGCTTCGCGAACTTGGCTCGCAGCGTCTTGAGGCCGACGCTGCCGAACCGAACCGCGAGTTTCACGTCGTCGTCGAGCGGCTCAACCGAGACAACTGACCCGACGCCGAAAGTCGGGTGTCGCACCTTCATCCCGGTCCGCAGCACCATGCCGGTGGACTGATCTTCGTCTTCGTAGGTGAACGGAGGCCTTTGCTCTCGAGTACCGCCGAACCGGCTGCGACCGCGCGCA
The DNA here is from genome assembly GCA_016871175.1 of Acidimicrobiia bacterium. GTDB lineage: Bacteria > Acidobacteriota > Vicinamibacteria > Vicinamibacterales > CAVVIG01 > VFZL01. The sequence continues at coordinate 33,338 of VFZL01000004.1, forward strand.
TAGACCGAGCGAAAGTCCGAGTCACGAAAGTTGGACTGGTACGGCGACGTTGAGAACGACGGTTCCTTGCGATCGACGAGATCAAAGGGCACCTCGTCGATGAAGCGAGACGGTTCGGTGGATTGATAGTCGCCGAACACGCGACGCCGCGCGGCGCCGGTGAGGATCAGGTGCTGGCGTGCTCTGGTCATACCGACATAGCACAGGCGACGTTCTTCCTCCAGCTGCTCCTCGTCGTCACTCGACCGAGAATGCGGGAACAGGCCCTCCTCCATCCCCGCAAGAATCACCATGGGGAACTCGAGGCCCTTGGCGCTGTGAAGTGTCATCAGCCAGATACGCGCCTCGCGCTGACCCTGCTCCTCGTCGGCGTCGGACAACAGCGACAGCCGGTCGACGAACCCTCCGAGAGACGGTTCAGGCTCTCGGAACTCGTACTCTCGGGCGGCCGACACCAGCTCGGCGAGGTTCGCGAGGCGCGCTTCCCCATCTTCGCTGCGGTCCTCACGCAAGGCGTGCAGGTAGCCCGTGCGGTCGAGCAGCTTGCCGATGGCGATGGAAACCGGATCCTGGCGCGCGATCCCCGTGAGATCGACGATCAGATCCCGGAACGTTGCCAGGGAGGCCGCGCCTCGGCCCGAGATCGCCCGGTCCTTCAGGCCGCGCACCAACCTCGACCAGAGCGAGTTCGCCGCCGGCGTGGGCTGCAGACCCGCCGCTAGAAGGGGCAAGTTGGCGAAGTCCTCTCCAGCGGTGATCGCATCGCCCGGTGCCAGCGCTTCCAGTGCCTCCATGACCCCTTTGCCGATGCCGCGGGCCGGGACGTTGATCACGCGGCGCAGGCTGACATCGTCGTGGGGGTTGATCACGAGCCGCATGTACGCGAGGGCGTCCTTGATCTCCTTGCGCTCGTAGAAGCGGACACCACCGATGATCTTGTAGGCCAACCCCTCGCGCATGAGCGCGTCTTCAATCACGCGCGACTGTGAGTTCGTGCGATACAGTACCGCGACCGTCGCATCCACATCGTCCGCCAGGCCGCTCCGGGCCGTGCGCATGATGAAGTCGGCTTCTTCCAGCTCGTCCCCACCGCGGAAGTAGACGATGCGCCCTCCCCCGCTGCGATCGGTCCAGAGGTGTTTGTCCTTTCGATTGCGGTTGCGGCTGATGACCGCGGACGCCGCGTCCAGGATGACCTGCGTCGAGCGGTAGTTTCGCTCGAGCTTGACCGTGGCGGCTTCCGGGAAGTCCTGCTCGAAGTCCAGGATGTTTCGGAGGTCCGCGCCGCGCCACTTGTAGATGGACTGGTCGGGGTCGCCGACCACACAGAGATTGCGGTGGATCTCAGAGAGTCGTCGAATCAAGAGGTACTGCGGACGATTCGTGTCCTGGTACTCGTCGACCATCACGAAGCGGAACTGCTGAGCGTACTTGGCGCGGACCGTCGCCGATAGTTCGACCAGATCGACCGTCTTCAGCAGTAGGTCATCGAAGTCGAGGGCGCTAGCGTCCTTCAGCGTCTTGACGTAGAACTCGTAGATCTTGGCGATCTGTTCCTCGCGGCGGTTCCACCCGGCGGATGCCGCCATCTGGGCCGGGGACTCCATCATGTTCTTGGCATGACTGATCCGTGAGAGTGCCGCCCGAGGCTGAAGAATGCCGTCGTCGACGTGGAGCGCCTTCATCGCCTGCTTGATCACCACCAGCTGGTCGGAGGAGTCGTAGATGACGAAATCGCGAGACAAGCCGATCGCTGGCGCCTCTCGACGGAGGAGCCGCGCGCACAGCGAATGAAACGTCGACATCCACAGACTGCCGCAGTCCGATCCAAGGAGCGACTCCACACGCCCCCGCATCTCCTCCGCCGCCTTGTTCGTGAACGTGACGGCGAGGATTTCTCGCGGTTCGGCTTCGCCGCTTCCGACCAGATAGGCGATTCGGCTCGTGATGACTTTCGTCTTACCGGATCCCGCACCGGCGAGGATCAGCAGCGGCCCGTTGACACGGAGAACCGCTTCGCGCTGCTCAGGATTGAGCGCTTCGAGAAACTGCATCCGACGATCCAGCGGCCGTGGTCAGAGATGAACTGGCGGCACCGCGCCCAGACGGTCACGTACACAGGGACAGACGGCCAACACAGCTTATCACCTCGGCCGGCACCGTCGCACGACGATTGATGGAAGGTTGCATGCGCGAGGCACGCTCCGGCGACTGGAGGGTGCTACTCGACGGTGACCGACTTCGCCAGGTTGCGCGGTTGATCGACGTCGCACCCTCGTCGGACGGCAATGTCGTACGCCAGCAGCTGAAGCGGCACCACGTTCACGATCGGTGACAGCAACCGAGGCGCCGGCGGAAGCTCGAGGACGAAGTCGTGCGATCGGTCCAGAATCGACCAGAGCTTGTCGTCGCCGCGCGTCGTGAGTGCGACCACGGAGCCGCCGCGAGCCTTGACTTCCTGCATGTTGCTGATCATCTTCTCGAACACGGCATCGTGTGGGGCGATGCTGACCACCGGCATCCGCTCGTCGATGAGGGCAATCGGTCCGTGCTTCATCTCACCGGCAGGATAGCCTTCGGCGTGGATGTAGGAGATCTCTTTCAGTTTGAGCGCGCCTTCGAGGGCGATCGGGTAGTTGATGCCCCGTCCCAGATACAAGAAATCGGTGCGCGTGAGGAACCGGGCTGCGACTTCTTCGACCTGAGGGGCCAGCTTCAGGGCCAGTTCGAGGAGGAGCGGGAGTTGCAGCAACGCGTTCACATGCGGACGCGAATCCGCGAGCGACAACGCGTGTCGCACCTGACCCAGACGCAGTCCCAAGAGGTAGAGCGCCACCAGTTGTGATGTGAAGGCCTTCGTCGAGGCCACGCCGATCTCTGGCCCCGCGTGCGTGTAGATGGTGCCCTCGGTCTCACGCGTGGCCATGCTGCCCACCACGTTGCAGATCGCGATGCTGCATGCCCCCTCGCGTTTGGCCTCGCGCAACGCGGCCAGCGAGTCCGCGGTCTCACCCGACTGCGTGATCACCACCGCGAGGGACCGCTTGTCGACAATCGGATGCCGGTAGCGATACTCCGATCCGTAGTCCACTTCGACCGGCAGTCGGGCGAGCTGTTCGATGATGAACTTCCCCACGAGCGCCGAGTGCCACGACGTGCCGCACGCCAGGATGGTCACGCGATCCACTGTCGCCAGCCGCTCTTCCGAGATCGCCATCTCCTCGAGGAACACACGGCCGGAATCCTGAGACACGCGCCCGAGGATGGTTTCGCGGACGGCCGTCGGCTGCTCGAAGATCTCCTTGAGCATGAAATGCTTGTAACCGGCCTTCTCCGCCATGATCGGATCCCACAGCACCCGCTGCGTCGCTTTCGAGACCGGCCGGCCAAAGAAATCCGTGAACGAGACGCCGTGTCGCGTGATCACGCCCATCTCCTCGTCACCCAGGAACACCACGTCGCGCGTGTGGTTCAGGATGGCGGGGATGTCCGAGGCGACGAAGAACTCGCCGTCGCCGAGACCGACAACGATGGGCGGGCCGTTCCGCACAGTGACGATCTTCTCGGGATCGTCGGCGGAGATCAGCACGAGCGCAAACAACCCGCGCATGAACATGAGCGCTCGCCGCACGGCGTTCTCGAGTCCGTCGCCCTTCATCTCGCGCTCGACCAGGTGCGCGACGATCTCCGTATCGGTCTCCGTGACGAACTTGTGGCCCTGCAGCTGCAGCTCGTGCTTCAGATCGAGGTAGTTCTCGATGATCCCGTTGTGCACGACGACGATCCGGCCGGTGCAGTCCCGATGCGGGTGCGCGTTCTCTTCGGTCGGACGTCCGTGGGTGGCCCAGCGTGTGTGGCCGACGCCGTAGTCGCCGGCGATCGGCTGTGCGACGATGACCGACTCGAGGTTTGAGAGCTTGCCGGCGCTGCGCCGCAGGTCCACGCGCCCGTCGCGAACGATCGCCACGCCTGCGGAGTCATAGCCTCGGTACTCCAGCATCCGGAGGCCCTCCACCAACACCGACACGACGTCCTTCGATCCGATGTACCCGACGATGCCGCACATTTTCAGCTCCGCTTCGCTTCCACTTCGGTCCTAGGCTTCTTCCGTGCCTGAACCCAGCCGTCGATGTTGCGCTGCTTGCCGGCGCTCACGGCGAGCGCGCCTGGTGGGACATTCTCACGAACGGTCGTGCCCGTTCCCACGTAGGCCTCCTGGCCGACGGTCACCGGAGCGATGAGTTGCGTGTCGCTGCCGATGAAAGCTCCGTCTTCGATGGTCGTGGTGTGCTTGTCGGTGCCGTCGTAATTGCAGGTGATGGTGCCTGCCCCGACGTTGACCTTCGCGCCGATCACCGCGTCGCCGAGGTAGGTGAGGTGCATGGCTTTGGTGCCCGGCCCGAGCGACGACTTCTTCACCTCGACGAAGTTACCCACCTTGGCGCCGGCACCGAGCTCAGTGCGCTGGCGGAGGTGCGCGAAGGGGCCCGCCTGCGCACCGGCCTCCAGCATCGAATCGTGAATCACACAGTGGTCGAGGATCGTGACGCCGTCGCCGATGTGCGAGTCGACAATGCGCGTACCGCCGTGAATCCGGCAGGCGCGCCCGATGACCGTGCGTCCCTCCAGCGACACGCCAGGGTCAATGATCGTGTCCTGCCCGACCTCGACGTCATAATCCACGTAGGTCGTGGCCGGGTCCTCGATGGTGACGCCGTTCGCCATGAGCGCTGCGCACTTCGCGTCACGGACGATGCGGCTGATCGCTGCGAGGTCGGATCGGCTGTTGACACCCAGGATCTCGTTGGGATCGACCAGTCTGACCGTCTCGACCCCGCGACCGAGAGTGCGGTAGATCGCGACCAGGTCCGGCAGGTAGTACTCACGCTGCGTATTCTCTGCCGCGATGCTGCGCACCGCGTCGAACAGGCCCTCGAGCGCGAACGCATAGATTCCGGAGTTGATTTCCCGAATGGCGCGCTGCTCCTCGGTGGCGTCGCGCTCCTCGACGATGCGCTCGACCCGATCGTCGAGGCGTACGATCCGACCGTAGCCGTAGGGTTCCTCCACGACCGCCGTGATGATCGTGGCCGCTGTGTCTGTCGTCGTATGCCGGGCTACCAGCCGCTCGAGCGTGCCAGCCGTCAGCAGCGGCACATCGCCAGACAGCAGAATGAGCACGCCAGTCTTGTCCTTGAACAGGGGCTCCGCCATCAGCAGGGCGTGTGCGGTGCCGAGCTGCGGCTCCTGGGTGACGAAAGTCAGGCCCGGATGGTCGAGGGCGGACACGACCTCATCGGCCTGGTGCCCAACGACGACCGTCACGGTCTTGGGTGCGAGCTCTACCGCTGCCCGAAGCACGTATTCGATCATCGGCGCCCCGGCCACATGGTGGAGCACCTTGGGCCGCGATGACTTCATGCGGGTGCCCTTCCCAGCGGCGAGGACCACGATGTGCACGTCCGACACAACGCCTCAATTATCGTCTATTCGCAGTTTCGCGATTGGACCGGGTCCGAGGCGAGTTGCTCGGACTAGCGAAGGAACTTTGGGCGTGCGGGGCGCTTCAGGTCGAGCGGTCGAGCTGGGGGTTCCAGGGTGGCTTGAAACGACTCGTCCTCACGCAGCGAATCCAAATCCGGATCCTGTCGAGCGAGCGCCCTGTTCTTAGGGTTCAACGCGATCGCTCGCTCGAGGTGCGCCACTGCCTCCGTATGCTCGCCCCGTTGTGCGTGCGCCACCGCGAGCATATACAGCGCGTAGTCGTTGTCGGGATCCTCGTCGCGCACCAACCGGAGGTGCGCGATCGCGTCATCGTAGCGCCCCGCGTTGATCGAGAGGGTGGCGGCGTACAGCCTTCGATCCACCGTCTCGGGCGCGTGCTGCTTGGGCGTTGCTTGGCGCCGGCAGACGTTCAAGTAAAGTCGGACGCGCTCGTGAAGTTCCTTTTCTTCGGGGAATCGAGAAAGGACAGACTCCAGGAGCTGCTCCGCTTCCCGGTACCGGTGACGCTGGAGCGCCTGAACGCCCTGCTCGTACACGGCGACGGCTTCGACGTAGGTTGATCGGCGGGGAGCGCGCGTGCCGTTTGGCTCGGCCGCGGCCGACTTGGGCGGGCGGCCGGCCGGCGGCTTTCCCGCCGCGGCAGAGCTTGTGGCCGACGTGCGAGCCTTTGAGGCTGGTCCGCCGCTGGGCTTTGCGCTGCCACGAGGCGCTGCTGAGCCACCTGGCGCAGAGGAATGACCTTTCGATCGCGGCTGAGGTCGCTTGGCCATGTCGATCCCGGTATCCGGGGCACGAATCGGCCGTAAACTAACAGAAACGCTTCTGAGCGGTCAAGCCGGGGCCCCCCACCGAGCGTCGAGGCCCTTGGCCTCGCTCTGTCATTTGACAGATTTCTTGTGCCGCTCCAAGGCGCTGTAGACTGAATTTGTCGAAAGACCGAGGATCCTTGCCGTCGCCTGGATCGCCTTCCGCTTGGACACCGCTGGATCCTGTTTGATCCGCTCATGCTCAGCCACTATTTGGTCATCAGACCGCTCGACAAATAAGCGTTCGTTATGTCGAATAGCCAAATTCAATCCTACGCAGAACTCTCCCACGGGTTCCCTGAGAGCAGCCATGACGTCTTCGACGGTACCTCGGAGCACCGTCTCGTGAACTTTCGTCAACTCGCGGCCGACAATAATCTGGCAATTGCCAAAATCATGTCGGATCCGATGGAGTGTCTCGACGATTCGATGCGGGGCCTCGAAGAAGACAACCGTTCGAGGCTCTTGAGACAATGCTCTGAACCATTCGTTTCTTTCGTTTGACCCAATTGGGGGATATCCCAGAAAAGCGAACGAATCTGTGGGTAGTCCAGCCACCGCTAAGAGCGTCAGCACGGCGCTGGGACCGGGAATCGCCTCCACGCGCACCCCTGACGCGATAGCCTGACGAATGAGATGCCCTCCAGGATCCGACACAGTGGGCGTGCCCGCATCGGAAACCAGAGCCACCGACGCCCCCTCGACGATGCGATCGAGGAGCGCCTGGGACTTCTGCGCCTCGTTGTGCCGGTTCAGGCTCGTAGTTGGCGTCCGGATGTCGTACCGCGCCAGCAAGTGCGCGGTACGCCGCGTATCTTCGGCAGCGATGAGCGTGACCTCCCGCAGGACGCGGAGCGCTCGCGCGCTGACATCCTCGAGATTGCCGATGGGCGTGGCGACTACGTAGAGCGTGCCGGAAGCTCCGGCCGGGCCGGCTGTGCCGGGCATGAAAAACGGGATGATATTGTACCATTGACAGATCGTGAGAGCGGTAGCGCGACGTCTGGTGCCAGATAACTGCTATAGGAGCCATGCCCGTTTCCGAACCACTTCCGCATTTCGTCGACGACCTGCTCGGCTACCTGCATGAGACGCATCCGACGCACGCCGCGCTCGACGGCATCCACGTTCACGACGATCTACTCGAGGATCTCAGTCGCCACGGCATTGACGCGGAAACGCGAGCGCTGAGCGGGTACTTGAGGCGCCTCGACGCGATCGACCCGGCTGGCCTCACCGAGATCGAACGGCTCGAACACAAGATGCTCGGCGCGAGTCTGCGCGGACGCATGTTCGAACTCGAAGAGGTTCGGACCTGGGAGCGCAACCCGCAGTACTACGCCGACATCATCGCCTCGAGTCTCGCGGGCCAGGCACTCTTCACTCACGCGCCCGTGGCTGATCGCGCGCGCCGTGTGCTGTCGAAACTTCGGCAGACCCCGCGAGTTATCCAGGCGGCACGAGACAACATCAAGGACCCGCCCGGCATCTTCGTCAAAGTTGGCATCGAGACGATGCGGGGGGCGCTGAAGTTCATCGACCACGACCTGCCGCGTGCGTTCTCCAGCCTCGACGACATGCACCTGCTGGGCGACTTGGCGGACGCGCAGCTCGAAGCCTCACAGGCCGTGGCGTCATACATCGAGTATCTGGAGACGGACGTCGCCCCACGGGCCCGCGCATCGTTTCGTCTCGGACGCGAGCGGTTCGAGCAGAAGCTGAAGTGGGAAGAGGGGATCACGATTCCGGTCGATCGACTGCTGACGATCGCCCTGCGAGAGCTCAACGCCACGCAGGCGGCGTTTCGCCAGCTTGCGGAGAAGATCCACGGTGGGAACGCCTTGGAGACTTGGGCCAAGGTGAAGTCGGAGCACCCGCAGCCAGGGCAGCTCGTCCACGTCGCGCGCGAACAGGCGGAGGCCGTCAAGACCTTTCTCGAGCGCCAGCCGATCATCAGCGTTCCGAACGGTGAGCCCGTCGTCGTCGCGCCGACGCCGGAGTTCTACCGCTGGTCATTCGCCAGCATGTGGACGCCCGGTCCATTCGAGTCGAAGCCGACCAAGGCGTACTACTACGTGACCGACGCCGATCCGTCGTGGCCCGTTGAGCGCCAGAACGAATACCTCCGCGACTACGCCACGCCCATGCTGTGGTCGATCTCGATTCACGAGGTCTATCCCGGGCACTTCCTGCACTATCAGCATCTGCGGAAGGTCGACTCGAAGGTTCGGAAGTCGATCATGTTCGCGCCCGGATCCTTCGTCGAGGGATGGGCGCACTACTGCGAGCAGATGATGGTCGAGGTCGGATTCGAGCGACAGAACACCGGATTCAAGCTGGGCCAGTTGGCAGAAGCGCTCATCCGCCTTGTCCGCGTTATCGTCGGCATCCGCCTGCACGCGGAAGACCTCTCCGTGGAGCAGGGCGTCCGCATGTTCCGCGACGAGGCGTACCTCGAGGAGGCGAGCGCCCGTCGTGAGGCGGAGCGCGGCACTTTCGATCCGACCTATCTGGTCTATAGCGTCGGCAAGCTGATGTTGCTGAAGCTGAGGCAGGACTACAAGCAGCAGCAAGGGAAAGCGTTCAGCCTGAAGACGTTCCATGACACGCTGCTGGGCAACGGCACCGCGCCTTTCTGGCTGCATCGGCAACTGATGCTCGGCGTGGACGACACCGGTGACGTGATCGAGTAACGCCCTATATGCCGCTTTACGAGTACCAGTGCGGTAGTTGCCGCCATCGATTCGAAGCGATTCAGAAGTTCTCCGATCCGCCGCTCGAGTCTTGCCCGAAGTGCGGTGCGTCCGTGCGCAAGCTTCAATCTGCGCCGGCCTTTCAGTTCAAGGGCGACGGGTGGTACATCACCGACTACGCGAAGAAGGACGGTGAGAAGAAGAAGGAGGGTGAGAAGCCCGACGGTGCCACAGGCGGGAAGACCGACGCAGGCGCAGGCAGCGCCTCGGGCGACGCCAAGCCCGGTGAGGCCAAAAGCGGTGGCGAGACGTCGACGTCCAACCCCTCGCCGTCGAACGTCGGGTCCACGTCAACCGCTTCGTCGTCGACAACGGCGACCAAGTCAGGACAGTAGGCTCGTCGCGGCTCCCTCCCGAACCGCGTCCTTCAGAGACTAACGACGGGCCGCCGTGGGCAGGCCCAGCGACGTCAGGTAGTCCGCAAACGGCGCCGCGAGGTCGGGTCGTCTGAGCGCAAAGGCGACGACGGCTTTCAGGAATCCGAGCTTGTTACCGGTGTCGTGTCGGACGCCTTTGACCTCGCAGGCGTAGATCGGCCTGCTCTTGAGGAGCTCGCGGAGTCCATTGGTCAACTGAATCTCCCCGGTGAGGTCGCTCTTCGTACGGGCAAGCGCCGGAAAGATGTCCGGCGTGAGGATGTAGCGGCCGATGATCGCCAGATCCGAAGGGGCCTCCTGCGCGGCCGGTTTCTCGACGAGGTCACTGACTCTGTACACGCCAGGGCCAAGGGACTCGGCCGACACGTCAGGAGCGATGACGCCATAGCTCGAGATCGTTTCTCGCGGCACTCGCTCGACCGCGAGCACAGGCCCGCCGACGCGACTGAAGACCTCGATGAGTTGCTGTGTCGCCGGTGGCGTGGCGTCGATGACATCGTCGGCCAAGATGACCGCGAACGACTCGTCTCCGACGAGATCTCGCGTGACGAGGACCGCGTGACCGAGGCCGAGTGGCTCGCCTTGGCGCACGTACGCGAAATTGACCAGGTCTGAGATCTTGCGAATCTCCTCGAGCTGGTCGCGTCTGCCACGGGCCTCGAGAAACGTCTCGAGTTCCACCGAGACGTCGAAGTGGTCCTCGATCGCATTCTTGCCGCGGCCGGTAACGAGGATGATGTTCGGGATGCCAGAGGCGGTGGCTTCTTCGACGCCGTACTGAATGATCGGCTTGTCGACTAGCGGAAGCATCTCTTTGGGCTGCGCTTTTGTGGCTGGAAGAAACCGGGTACCGAGCCCGGCTGCGGGGAACACGGCTTTGCGAACGGGTGCGGTCACGATCGCATCGTAACAGAGGATTCCGTGCCTGTATCGCCGCCACGGCAAAGTGCTGCGTGGAAACCGTCCATCGGAATCCATGTTGACGCGGGCTCGACGGGTCCTGTGACACCCTGACGCGCCTGAGACGGCGTCCCGTTCGGCGCGTTTGCGTGTAGGCTGAGAAAGGCGGACGCGACCGATGATTGACCCGACGCTCGTGCGTGACAATCCTGAGGTGGTTCGGGCAGGCCTGCGGAACCGGGGCCTCGACCCTGATGCCGCGCTGCAAGGCGTGGCGGCTCTCGATGCCGAACGGCGACGACTCATCCCGGAGGTCGAGGGGCTCAAGCGAGAACAGAACAGCGCCGGCGAGCAGATCGCACAGGCCAAGCGGCAAGGTATCGATACCAGCGCGATTCAAGAGGCAAACAAGCAGCGCGCTCAGCGCATCAAGCAGCTCAGCGCAGACCTCGACGTCGTCGAAGAGCGACGACTGCAGGCGCTCATGGTGGTGCCCAACCTTCCCCACGCGAGCGTTCCGTTGGGGAAGGCGAGCGCCGACAACATAGAGGTCCGTCGGCACGGCGATCCGCCGACGTTCGACTTCGAGCCACAGGCGCATTGGGATCTTGGTCCCGCGCTCGGCATCCTCGATTTCGAACGAGCGGCGCGGATCGCTCGGGCGCGGTTCGCCGTGTTGAGCGGTGCAGGTGCGCGGCTCGCGCGCGCGTTGATCAACTTCATGCTCGACCTTCACACCCGCGAGCACGGCTACCGGGAGGTCGAGCCACCGTTCCTGGCGAATCGCGCAGCGCTCACCGGTACGGGGAACCTGCCGAAGTTCGAAGCTGATCTCTTCAAGATAAGCGGAGAGTGGGATTTGTTCTTGATCCCGACGGCCGAGGTGCCCCTCACGAACCTCCATCGGGAGGAGATCGTCGATGGTCGACTGCTGCCCATCAAGTATACGGCCTACACGCCGTGCTTCCGCAGCGAGGCCGGGTCTTACGGACAGGATGTCCGAGGGCTGATTCGCCAGCACCAGTTCGACAAGGTCGAGCTGGTGAAGATCACGGCCCCCGAACAGTCGTACGACGAGCTGGAGTCCCTCGTCGCGAACGCCGAAGAAGTGCTCAAGCGCCTCGAGCTTCCGTACCGCACTGTGCTCTTGTGCACGGGCGACATGAGTTTCGCGTCAGCCAAAACCTACGATATCGAAGTCTGGCTGCCAGGTCAGCAAACGTATCGCGAGATCTCGTCCTGCAGCAACACGGAGGCGTTCCAGGCCCGCCGCGCGGGGATCAAGTATCGAGCTGGCGGATCGGGAAAGGCCGAGCTAGCACACACGCTGAATGGATCTGGCCTTGCGGTGGGCCGCACGCTTGTCGCGATCCTCGAGAATTTTCAGCAGAAGGACGGATCGGTCGTGGTGCCCGCGGCCTTGCGACCGTACATGCACGGCCTCGAAGCCATCGAACGGACGAGGTAAGTAAGACAACGGGGGTTCCGTCCGTCACGGCGTAGGAGGGCGCAGCGGTCTTCCGCGAAGTGACACAACTGCACAAGAGATTCTCGAGCGACGCCGGATCAAGGTCGACTCGGGCGAGAATAGCAGGTAACGAGTACTCGGAGTCGGCTGCTCCCTGCAGCCGACACCCGCGCTTCCGTAGCCTCCCCCTTCTGAAGGAGTTTCTAGTCGATTACACGCTTTGGTGTAGTCGCGTGCGGCGTCGGTGTGACGTTGAGCGTGCTCCTGACTCACGCGCAGACCGGCGTCAGCGGCGTGTTCTTCAACGAAGGATGGGAGTCCGGCACGCGGACGCAGTCGTTCAACAGCCAGTTCTACGGTACGGCGGCCGGCTCACAGTACCAGACGCAGAACGCCTTCGCGGGCGGCGGTAGCTGGGCCTTCGAGCAGCGCTTCACGACAGGGCTGACACCGGGCCTCGTCCAATACGCGACCCAGCACTTCGGCGATTCGATAGCCGGCCCTGTCCTGGCTGCGGGCCGGGGGCAGCGCTTCGACGACCGCTACGTTCAATACAAGGTCGCCTACTCACCCGGCTTCGACTTCGGCACCGGCATCAAGCAGGTCATCATCGGCACGCAGGATGACCGGCGGCACGACTAGCCGTGCTGCAATCCGTGGGTGGCACACTACCTGACGATCTATCCGCCACACCCCAGCTTGCGCGGCCTGCTTGGCGAAGTGAACAACAAGCAAGCCGCGACGGGTCCGTGGATCGGATTCTCCCAGAACCAGAGTGGCTACAGTCAGTCGAATCCGCTCGTGATTCAGACCGGCCGCTGGTACACGGTCGAGGTCCGACGTCGGCTGAACGACTCCGGCGTTGACAACGGGATCTTCCAGCTCTGGATCGACGGGACGTTGATGTCCGAGTACCGAAACGTGCGATACCGCGTGCCGTTCGATGGCACCTACGGCGCAAACTTCAACTACAGCACCAACTTCGCGATGATCAGCAACTATCCGGGCAGCACCGCCTCGCGCGATCAGTCGGTGTACTACGACGATTTCAAGCTGAGCACGACCTACATTGGTGTCGGTTCGAGCGGTCCGTCGGCGCCGGCGCCGCCCACCAACATCCGGCTGATTACCGGGGACTAGTCCACGCCTTTCCCCGCGGCCTTCGGGGGGGCCGGCTTCGTCAGCCGGACCCGCCGATCCCGCACACCCCCGAATCCGCTGAAATTGCTTGCATTTCCGCCATCATCGGCTAGGCTGAGAGGGTCAGATAAGCGGGGCAGTATGAGGCGGATGTGGAGAGGCCGGCTTGCCGTTCGCTGTCGCAGACTTGTCGGGCTGACCGTGCTGGTCGGCGCCATCTGGCTGGCGCCCTCGCCGGGCCACGCGGAGCAGTCCGGCTCCAGAGCACAAGCCACTGGAGCCACCCCTTCCACACCGCGCACCGTGCTCGACAGGTATTGTGTCTCCTGCCACAACGATCGTTTGAAGACGGGCGGTCTCACGCTTACCGCGCTGGACACGGCGAACGTGGCGTCTCATGCCCAGACGTGGGAGAAGGTCGTCCGGAAGCTGCGAGCCGGGTTGATGCCGCCAGCCGGCGCACCGCGGCCAGACGAGGCGACGACGGAGGGCCTCGCGGCGTGGTTCGAGACCGAGCTCGATCGCGTCGCGGCGACGCGGCCCGATCCTGGTCGCACTGAGACCTTCCATCGCTTGAATCGCGCCGAGTATCGCAACGCGGTGCGTGACGTCCTGGCTCTGGACGTTGACGTCGATGGGTTGCTCCCCGCCGATACGGCGAGCCACGGATTCGACAACGTGGCCGGCGGCATGAAGGTGTCCGAGTCGCTGATGGAGCGGTACCTCCTCGCCGCACGGCAAGTCAGCCGGATGGCGCTCGGGTCTCCGCCGGGTGCACCGGTTGCCCAGACTCACAAGATCTCCCCGGCGATTCCGCAGGACGCTCAGCTTGATGGGCTCCCCTTTGGCACACGAGGCGGCGGGGTGGTCCAGCACGCGTTCCCCCAGGATGCGGAGTACACATTCCGCTTCGAGCTCGCTTACGCCACCGCCGGCGCAGACCTCGAGTTGCTCATCGACGGAGAGTCGGTGCACCACTTCGCGATCGCCCGCGGACAGCGCGCGGTGGATCAGGATGGCAACGAAATCAACCAGAAGCTCGAAGTTCGACTGCCGGTGAAGGCGGGACGCCGTGATGTGGCCGCGACTTTTCTTGGTGGATCGGCTCCGATCGCCGAGGCCAACCGGCGGCCGTTTTCGAATCCGACCGTCAGCCGTCCGCAACTGGCCGTGCTGCGGAGCATCACGGTCACTGGGCCCTTTGCGGCTACCGGCGCCGGCGATACGCCGAGCCGGCGGCGCATCCTCTCGTGTCGTCCAGGACAAGCCGACCAGGGACTGGCGTGCGCGACGAAGATTCTGTCCAACCTCGCGCGGCACGCATATCGGCGTCCCGTCGATGGAGCGGACCTCGAAACGCTCCTCATCGCCTATCGCAGCGGTGCCGCGGACGGCGGCTTCGAGCGCGGGATCGAGCGCGGCGTGCAGCAGATGCTCGTGAGTCCGGAGTTCCTGTTCCGGCTCGAACTCGATCCACCCAAGGCTCCGGCGGATGGCTTCTACCGGATCAGCGATCTCGAGCTCGCGTCTCGCCTCTCGTTCTTCCTGTGGAGCAGCGTGCCAGACGAAGAGCTGCTGAGCGTTGCGACCAAGGGTCGGCTTCACGAGCCGAGCGTGCTCGACGCACAGGTGCGCCGCATGCTGGCGGACCGCCGCTCGGAAGCGTTCACGACGAACTTCGCCGGTCAATGGCTGCAGCTGCGGAATCTCACATCCACGGAACCCTCGGAGGTGCTCTTCCCTGACTTTGACGACGCGCTGAAGGCGGGGTTCAGGCGTGAGACGGAGCTGTTCTTCGACAGCGTGTTGCGCGAGAACCGCACCGTTGTCGATCTGCTCACGGCGAACTACACGTTCGTGAACGATCGAGTCGCACGGCATTACGGCATCCCGAACGTCAACGGCGATCACTTCCGGCGGGTGTCGCTGCCGGACAATCGCCGGCGCGGTCTGCTTGGACAGGGAAGCATCCTCACCATCACGTCGCATCCGACTCGCACCTCGCCGGTGTTCCGCGGCAAGTGGATTCTCGAGAACGTGCTCGGCACGCCGCCACCACCACCGCCGCCCAACGTCCCGGCGCTGCCGGAAAAGGGCGGTGTGTACGCCGATCGGCTGCCGTCCATGCGCGAGCGGATGTCGCAGCACCGCGCCAATCCGGTGTGCGCCGCTTGCCACGCGATGATTGACCCGCTCGGATTCGGCCTGGAACAGTACGATCCGGTCGGTCGTTGGCGCGAGGTCGACGAGCTCTACAAGCCCATTGATGCGTCAGGCAAGCTGCCCGACGGCACGACGTTCGCGAACGCGAACGAGATGACCGCGGCGCTTGTCCGCAAGCCCAGTCGGTTCGCCACGGCGCTCACGGAGAAGTTGATGACGTACGCGCTCGGCCGCGGTCTCGAACCCAACGACATGCCCGCCGTCCGGGCGGTCGTGCGCGGCGCCGCCGAACAGCAGTACGGCCTTCAGTCGATCGTGCTCGGCATCGTCAAGAGCGTGCCGTTCCAGTTTAGGAGAGTGTCCTCATGATCATCACGAAGAAGGCGCTGCCTCGGCGGACGTTCCTGCGCGGGTTGGGCGTGTCGCTCGCCCTCCCAGTGCTCGACGCGATGGTGCCGGCGCTCAGCGCGGCGCCGTCGGCTGGAACGCCTGCCGTTCCGCGCCTCGGCTTCATCTACGCGCCCAACGGATCGTTTCTCCCGAACTTCTTCCCCGCGCAACCGGGCCGCGACTTCCAGTTGACGCCGATTCTCACGCCGCTCGAGAAGGTCCGCGATCGCGTCGTCGTGCTCAGCGGCCTGGCGAACAAGGGCGCCGAGAACTTGAGCGAGGGCGGTGGCGTCCACACACGGGTCGGAACTGCCTGGCTGAGCGGTGTGCGGCCCAAGAAGACCGAGGGCGCGGACCTCGAGGCGGGGACGTCCATCGATCAGATCGCGGCAGCGAAGATCGGGACGGAGACCCCGCTGCAGTCGCTTCAGATCACGCTCGACCACGACATCATCGTCGGGAGCTGCGAGAACGGGTACAGCTGCGTCTACCAACACACGTTCTCGTGGAAGTCGCCGACGACACCGATGCCGATGGAAAGCAATCCGCGCTCGGTGTTCGAGCGGCTGTTCGGTGAAGGCGGCACAGCCGCTGAGCGGATGGCTCGCCTGAAGCAGGACCGGAGCGTCCTCGACCTCGCCCGCGAGGACATGTCCCGGCTGAAACGCCGGCTCGGCATCAAGGATCGCTCCACCGTCGAGGACTACCTGACGGCCGTGCGCGACGTCGAACAGCGGATCCAACGCGCAGAAAAGAGCACGGATCCGACCCGCCTGCCCGACATGCCGACCCCGGTCGGTGTGCCCGACTCATGGGACGAGCACGCGAAGCTCATGTTCGATCTGATGCTGCTGTCCTATCAGGCGGACATCACGCGCGTCGTGGCGTTCCAGATTTCGCGCGAGCTGAACGGTCGCGCGTATCCGTGGATCGGCGTGGCGGACGGGCATCACTCCGTCTCGCACCATCAGCTCGATCCCGAGAAGATCGCCCGCGCCACCAAGATCAACACGTATCACGTGTCACTTTTCGCGCGGCTGCTCGAGCGGATGCGCGACACGCCGGACGGTGACGGGTCGCTGCTCGATCACGTGCTGATCATGTACGGCACCGGAATGGGCGATAGCGATCATCACACCCCAGTCAACATCCCGACGATGTTGGCGGGCGGCGCGTGCGGACGCCTCGAGGGCGGGCTTTATCTCCGCTATCCGGCCGACACGCCGATGATGAACTTGGGGATGACGATTCTCGACAAGGTTGGCGTGCAGGTCGACCGCGTGGGCGACAGCACCGGTCGGCTGACGGACCTCTAGCCCAGGAGCGCGAACATGAAGCTCACGCCTCTCGCGGCGCTCGGGATTGTCGGCGCGTTGACCCTGTCGGGCAGCGCGATCCACGCGGCAGTGGAGTCCCCACTCATCGAGGCGGCCAAGGCTGGCGACGCGGTCGCCCTGAAACGACTGATCGGCCAGAAGACCGATCTGAACGCGCTGGCCTCGGACGGTTCCACCGCCCTTCACTGGGCGGTGCACCGCGACGTCGCCGATCTGGTCGACGCGCTCCTCACGGCTGGCGCGAAGGTCAACGTGGCAAACCGCTATGGCGCCACACCGCTGTCGCTCGCGTGCACGAACGGCAACCTCGTGATCGTGAATCGTCTGCTCGCGGCGGGCGCGGACCCGAACGCGACGTTGCAGAACGGCGAGACGCCGCTCATGACCGCCGCCAAGACCGGACGCACCGACGTCGTCTCTGCGCTGCTCGCCAAGAGCGCATACCCGAATGCCCGCGAGAAGTCCCGAGGTCAGACGGCGCTGATGTGGGCCGCCGCGGAGAACAACGCGGCCGTGATTCCCGTCCTTCTGGTCGGCGGCGCCGAACGCGACGCGCGAACTGGGGATCAGTCCGCCCCGGCCGCCCCTGGGGGCGGATCGTTCTCACAAGCCGCAGGCGTGGGGCGCGCCAACTCGACGCGTCCCTCGTTCACGGCGTATCTGTTCGCGGTTCAGCGTGGTCAGGCCGAGGCCGTGAAGGCCTTGCTCGACGCTGGTTCGAAGATCGACGAGGCGCTGCCGGACGGTACGAGCGCGCTCGTCCTCGCGGTCCAGAACGGACAGTGGGAGCTCGCGAGTCTGCTCGTCGATCGCGGCGCGAACGTGAACGCCGCCGGGTCGGGATTCTCCGCGCTCCATCAGATCACGCGGGTCCGCCGCACGAACATTGGTTTTGCGCCGCCGCCGGTGGGCAAGGGCAACATGAGCAGCACGGACCTCGTCCGCAAGCTGATCGCCAAGGGCGCCGACGTGAACGCCAGGATGACGCGCGACTTCCGCGACGGCTACCGCAACCGGTTGAATCGGGTCGGTGCGACGCCGTTCCTGCTCGCCGCCAAGAACGTTGATACCGAATTGATGAAGATCTATCTTGCGGCTGGTGCGGATCCGATGACCGCCAACGCGGATAAGACCAATGCGCTCCATGTGGCGGCTGGTGTCGACATCTGGAATCCGGGCGAAGACGGCGGCTCGGCGCCGGGCTACGAAGGCGAAGCGCTCGAAGCGGTAAAGATCCTCGTTGACCTCGGCCACGACGTGAACGCCGCCAACGATCGCGGTGAAACCGCGTTGCACGGCGCCGCGTATCGTGGAGCCAACTCCATCATCGAGCACCTCGTCTCCAAGGGCGCGAAGCTCGACACGCGTAGCACCCAAGGCTGGACGCCGTGGACCATCGCCAACGGCGTGTTCTACTCGCTGTTCTTCAAGGAGCAGCGCGAGACGGCATCGCTTCTCGCCAAGCTGATGGCGGAACGCGGCATCTCCACCGAGGGCATGGCCGACGATGGGAAGACGTGCTTCGATTGCGGCCGTAACGACGGTATCCGGCGGGATGCGGAAGGTCGTCGTCTGGTTCAGCCCACGGGAGACACGAAGGCCCAGCAGAAGTAGCCCATCATCTTCGGCCCGCGGGCGAGTCCTCAGGCGCGTCTTCTGAGCGTCCAAAGGAGCGTGGCACGCTTTGACGCAAAGCGATGCGCGACGTCGTGACGCTTTACTCCGAAGAGCTCTCTGTCGGGCGATGCTACTCAGAACTCAAACCGCTATCGTCGATCACGCCAGGGGACAAGCCAGCCGTGTGCAGCTGCTGCCGGCAGAACGCAGCTTGCGCGACGACCACGTAGAACACCGCGCCGCTTCGTCGCGACGAGAACGGACCGGAGTCTATCGACTCGAGGTCCTTGCCATCGAACGCTGCTCGATCGAGAGGAGGCATGGTGCGCGCCGCCGTCGTTCGATCACCGCGCCGGCTGAACGGTCATCGTCACGGCCTTCAGGGCGTCGACGCTCGGCGGCAGCTCCGCCGATCCCGTGGGCGCGCGGTTGGACGCCAACAAGAAGCTGACGATGTCGACCACCGTCTGGGGATCGAGCGTATCCGGCTTGTCCTGCGGCATGGTCGTCCCGATCGTCACGAAGAGATCGGCGACGGGCAAGTCGCGCCAGCGGTGCACGAAGATCGGGCCGGCCAGGGCCGGCGCACCGGCCTCACTGCCCCCACCGGTGAGATTGTCGCGATGGCAGTACCCGCAGTGCGTCTTGTACAGCTCGCCGCCGCGCTTCGCCTGGGCTTCCGTGAAGACGCCGCCCCAGATGGTGCGAGGTGCGTCCTGGGCGCCGTGGCCCACCGCTGAGATTGCGGCAATCCAGATTGCCAGCGCTCCAACGAACGGACCGCACGCCCGCAGGTGACGCCAGGGGGTCGAGCTGCTCGTGCACATGGCCCGATGATAGCGCAGGCGTCGGCAGGGCGGCGTATACTCCCTCCGTCCGCCTGACACGGTGACACCGCCGTGCCTGTGACGCGCGCGAGGAACGCCATGGACTCATGCCCACGCGGTTTCGTGTTCGTCGCCGCTCTTGTGCTCGCGGGTCTGACCGGATCCGCCCAGGTCGGCAACGTGCCGCCTGCAGCCCGCGGTGCGGTCATGCCGGCGATCTCGCCGGTCACCGACGAGCTGCTACGTAATCCGCCTGCAGGGGATTGGCTACACTCGCGCCGCACCTATGAGGGCTGGAGCTACAGCCCACTCGACCAGATCAACCGGCAGAACGTCGGACAGCTCCAGCTCGCGTGGTCCTGGGCGATGTACCCCGGCAATCAACAGGCGAGCCCCATCGTGCACGACGGTGTGATGTTCCTCGCGAACCCTGGGAGCACGGTCCAGGCCCTCAACGCCGTGACAGGCGATCTCCTTTGGGAGTACCGTCGCGAGTTTCCCGAGGCGCGCAGAGCACAAACCGAGATGCGCGCCATCCGCGGGCTCAGCGTGTACGAAGACAAAGTGTTCCTCAACACGGCTGACGCCCACGTCGTCGCGCTCGAGGCGCGCACTGGCCGCGTGGTGTGGGACGTCGAGGCGGCGAATTCGGAGCAGCGGCTGTATTTCTCGGCGCCCGCGCTCGTCGCGCGAGGGAAGGTGATCTCAGGGCTGCAAGGGTGCGAGTACTTCTATCAGACGAAGTGCGCGATCGTCGCCCATGACGCACGGACGGGGAAAGAGCTCTGGCGCACATCGACAATCGCGCATCCGGGTACGCCCGGCGGCGACTCGTGGGGTGATGTGCCGCTTCTCTACCGCGCAGGCTCAGACGTGTGGATCACCGGCGCCTACGATCCCACGCTCAATCTCACGTACTGGTCGACCGCGCAGGCCAAACCGTGGTCGCGAGCCGCACGCGGCACCGACGGCGACGCACTTTACACGAACACGGTCCTTGCGCTCGACCCCGAAACGGGCAAAATCGTCTGGCACTACCAGCTCCTGCCAGGCGAGACGCACGATATGGACGAGGTGTTCGAAAACATCTTGATCGATGTGGGTGCGCGCAAATCGCTCTTCAAGATGGGGAAGCTCGGGATCCTGTGGCAACTCGATCGCCAAACCGGCAGGTTCGTCAGCGCTGAGGACATGGGCTATCAGAACATCGTGCGAGTCGATCGGACGACCGGGAAGGTGACCTATCGGCCGGGCATGATCCCGACGCTCGGTCAGCTTATGGAGTTCTGTCCGAGCACGGCCGGCTTCAAGAGCTGGCGGGCGATGGCGTACCACCCGGAGACCAAGGCCTTCTACATCCCGATGCTCATGACGTGTGAGAAGGGCTCATTCATCGAGGTGAAGAAGGTCGAGGGTGGTGGAGGGTTGGGACTCGGCCGAAGACAGGACTCCTATCATCCCGAGAGCCCGGACAACCTGGCGCAGTTCGTCGCCATGGACAGCACGTCCGGTCGCCTGCTGTGGGTCGCCAAACAGCGCGCGCCGATCAATACGGCCGCACTCACGACGGCGGGTGGTCTGGTGTTTGCCGGTGACTGGAACCGGTACTTCAACGCCTATGACGTCACGAGCGGCAAAGTCCTCTGGCAGAATCGCCTGACCACCTCACCACAAGGATTCCCGATGACGTACGCGGTCAACGGCCGGCAGTACATCGCGGTGCCTGTCGGCATCGGCGCCGCGAGCTGGGGGACGAGCATTCCGATTGTCCTCGCGCCGGACATCAAGCGTCCGAGCGGCGGCAACGCCATCTTCGTCTTCGCCCTGCCTCAGACCAGGTAGTGCGTGCCCGCGCCACACCTGAGCTAGAACAGTCCGCATAGAATGGCGCGGTGGCGCAAGACGGAGTGCGCGGCGCGCAACCCCGGGCGCGGGCGGCCTGGTGGACGCTGCTGATCACGACCTTGGCAATCGTCCTGGTCTGGCCTCCTCAGAGCGGCAAGAGCCTGGCGCTGACGTTCGTCAACTGGGCCGTCGATCCGAGCAATCAGCTTCCGACCCTTCCTCCGCAGCTCGGCATGGGTCTGGGCGATGACCCCTTGCTCGTCGAGGCGCGCGACGCTGAGGTCCGGCGCTACGACGACGCCTTCAACGCCGGTGGCTGGACCCGACGACGGCTGCTACTGAAGGTGGCCGGAGATCCGTTCGATCCGGCGACGACACGGCAGGTCTTGCTCGTGGTTGCCGTGCTGGTGTGGTTCGTGGTGTGGCGAATCGCCGCGAGTCCTTCCCCAACACGGTAATCGTTTGGCATGCCTGGGGTGTTAACGTATATCTCTATCCGTGGAGGCGGAGTATGTCCCGAGTCATCGTCATGTCGCTCCTGGGGATCGTCGTCGCTGCGACTGGCCTGCGAGCGGCACTGACCACCGTGGCGGCCACTGGCGCGCAGGCGGCGCGCTCGCACGTGCCCTCCCGGACCATCGACGGTCACCCTGATCTGCAAGGGTACTGGACGAACGATACCTTCACCCCTCTCGAGCGTGCGCCGGAGCTCGGCACCAAGGAGTTCTTCACCAAGGACGAGGCGGCGGCCGAGTTCAAGAGACGCCAGGATCGTTATCTGGGACAGCCGAAGAACGACATTCACTACGACGATGCCATCTGGCAGGCGGAAAACTACGAGAAGGAAGTCGACCTCAGGACGTCGCTGATCTTCGATCCGCCAAACGGGAGAATCCCGCCGCTGACGGCGGAAGCGACACGACGCCTCGCCGCGCTCACGGCCGCGCAGAAGCAGGCGCCAGCTGATGAGGCCCAGAGCCGCTCCCTGGCGGAGCGCTGCATTTCATGGGGCAATGTCGGGCCTCCAATGCTGCCACCCACCTACAACGCAAACCTCCAGATCCTGCAGACGCGTGGACACGTCGTCATTTTTCACGAGATGATTCACGACGTGCGTTTCATTCGATTGGACGGGAGCGCTCACCTGCCGGCTGGCGTCCGCAAGCTTGCCGGCGATTCCGTCGGCCGCTGGGAGGGGGACACTCTCGTCGTCGACACCACGAACTTCACGGACAAGACGAACTTCAGAGGGGCGCCCCGATCCACGCGGCGGGACATCTTCGCGAGCGACGCACTTCACGTGATCGAGCGGTTCACGCGCGTCGGTCCGAATCACATTCGATACCAGTTCACGGTCGACGACCCCGCGACCTGGACGAGCACTTGGTCAGGTGAAGTCCCGCTGCGCCGATTCGACGGTCCGCTCTTCGAGTATGCGTGCCACGAGGGCAACTACGGACTGCCAAACATCCTGGCCGGTGCGCGCGCGCTCGACAGGTAGGACGTGCCCCTCGCCCGGCGACGCGGGCGGTGATACGCGACCGAGCGAGGCGCAGCTACATGCTCGTCGGTTTGAGGCGAAGCCTGGCTAGACCCCGGCCGTCTGATACGCGCGCTCGCGGAACAGGAATTCGACGATGTTGCCCTCGTGCGGCTGGAGCCAGTTGAGCTGAATGGTCGGCACCGGGCCGAGATTCAGCCGGTCGATGTGAACCGCATCGAGGAGCGAACGGCGAAGCGCCGCGTTGGAGGTGATCGCCGAGCACACCAGCGTCGGGCCAATCGACGCGAGCATCTTCGACTCGGGGCAGTCCACGACCGTGACGAACGGGAACATGTACTCACGATTCGCTGCCGCCGCCTCGGGCGACTCGCAGTGCAGCACGGTGGGCAACACGTACTCGGCGTTGCCGTCCTTGACGACTCTGGCGTTGCCGCCACGGAGCTTCGCTGTGACATCGGTTACGCCCGGTGCCTTGAGGTCACCGTCGATGGCGGCCGAGATCGCGTCTGCTGTCCCAGGCACGGTGAACGCCGCCAGGCTGGACTCCGGATCCTCCGGTGGCAGCGGACGGACGTGCGCGAGCCGCGCTGCCAGCGCTTCGGCGATCGCCTTGCCGTGCCGGCTCACCCAGATGCCCGAGCAGTTGATGCAGCCGCGCCCGCTATTGGCAAACACGCTGTCCACCATCGCGTCGAGGTACTTCTCCCAGTGATCGACCTGGTCGTCGCCGATCAGGATCTTCGAGAAGCCCGGACCGTGCGGCTGGACGCGGGGGTTCCCGCGATAGCGCTCGACCGTTGCCGATCCACCGAAGATCAAGCTGCGTGCGCACCCTTCGAGCACCGCCGCGCCGACGTCACCAGCGCCGGGATAAATCGCGATTGCTTCCGGCGGGATGCCGGCCTGGAGATACGCCGCCGCCATGCGGTAGGGCGTCCAGGGCTCCTGCGGCCCGGGCTTGAGCACGAGGCCGATCTGCATCGGAATCACCGGGAGCCACAAGGTGTGGACACCGGGTGAGTTCGACGGGAGCACCAGTCCCAGGACTGGGCTCTCGGCCTGGAAGCTGATAGGGACCCCCCGCTCCTCGCCAAACCCGCGCGTCAGGACGTTCAAATCGAGCCCGCGCGTCAGCGACTCGAGGATGCGACCCATCTCGGCCAGCACGAAGGCGTTCTTCTTCATGTTGGCTCGGCAGAGACGCTCGGGGATTCCGGTCGTACCCGACTGCGCGCGGACGAACTCGTCGGGGGTTTGCGCGGCGTCGCCCATCTGGAGCTCGGCGTTCATGTACAGGTCGCCAGCCTTCTTCACGCGGGCGATGATCTCGGTGATGCTCAGCTCGCGGAGCGCGTCTCGAGCGTGCTGCGCCTTCCGCATGTCGCGCTGGATGAGGCCGCCGTTGGCGCGGCCGACCGAGGCGATCGGCGTCCCTGACCTGAAATGAACGACCTGGTCGACCTCGAGGCTGCTGTACGGTTGTCCCCAACGCCAAATCGGAATCTGCATATGAAACCGTCATTCTAGCAGGGCGGACGCGGCTCTCGCCCTGGGCCCTGTGAGGGCGTCGGTTGCTCGTGGGCGCTCGGCGAGCCAGGTCGCCTGGCGCCCACGACAGGTGAGAGTGAAGAAGAACGAGACGCTGTCGGCGGCTGCGAAACTCTACTGGCTGATCGTGATCTTCTCGACCGTCCACGTGGAGCAGTCGCCTTTGTAGAGCACGTTCTCGGATTCGCAGTGTAGCTCGTGGATCAGGCAGCCGCTCTGACCGAGATTGCGAGACGTCTGCGCCCAGCCCACCAGCTTGCCGTCGAGATCGAACTTGTACAGCTTGCCGTTGCCATCGCCCGAGAACAGATACTGCTTCTGACCTGGGTTCGTGCAGAGGGTCCACGGCGCACCCATGCCCTCGATGATCCGCACGCGCTTTAGCTCCGGAGTGTAAACCTGCACGCGCCGGTTGCCCCGATCGGCGACGTAGATGTTGTTGTTGTTGTCCGACGTGATGCCGTGCGGCGTGTTGAACTGATCGGGCTCGGCGCCGCGCTCGCCAATCGCTCCGACCCAGTTGCCGTTCTTGTCGAACTTGGTCAGGCGGGAGTTGTTGTAACCGTCGGACACGTAGATATTGCCGTCCTTGTCCCAGGTGACATCGGTCGGCCGATTGAACACGCCGTTGCGTGCCGGTGGAGTGTGCTCGAGGTGTTCACCCTCTTCGATGAACTTCTCGAGCCAGTCGAGTGGCTCCTCCTTGCGTCCGAGGACCATCGCCACGCCGGAGTCTGGCCGGTACTTCACGACCATGTTGGCGCCTTCGTCGACCACCCACACGTTGTCGTCTTTGTCTACGCGGACCGTATGCGCGAAGCCCGCCGCGTAGTTGTTGGGACCCCACTCCCTCATGAACGTGAGGTCGGGACCGAACTCGAACAGCATCGAGGCGGCGCTTCCCTTGACGGTGGCGGTCTTGCCCGTGCGCGTGTATACGAAGAGGTTACCCCTCGAGTTCTTCGCTACACCCACCGCCTCGCCGATCGTCTGGCCCGGCACGTGCAGTCGAAGCACTTCTTCGGTGACCTTGAGCTGCGGCGTGCTCTTCTCGAGCGCAGCCTGTTTCTCACGTTGTTCGGTTGTGCCCGCCATGCCGCCACCCACCGGTGGCGCCGGGGTGGGAGCCGGCTTCTGATCGGCAGCCGGTGCCGACGTCGGCGCAGCGGGCTCAGCAGCCGGTTGCGCTGCGCATGCAGCGACCGAAGCCGAGAGCGCGACGGCCAACAAAGCGCGAATGTTCATCGGATGCTTCTCCTGAGACCGGGTTGCCACGATGCGAAAGTATACACACCAGGAGGTGTATAGTCCGAGAGATGTCCACGCTCATGCTCAGACTCTTGTCGCTGCCCCTGACGCTAGCCGTTCTGGCCCCAGTGGGATTCGAAGGCGCGTGGGACTCAGCTGTCGCAGTCGTCTTCCCTCGTCTCCTGGCACAGGTGCAGACGGCGACCAATGGCGCCGGCGCCCGCGATCGAGCGTCCGATCGTCAGACCGAGAGTGTAGACAGAGAGATCGTCTGGCGAATCCGACGCGAAGCCACGGACAGCTCGCAAGTGATGCGGACGCTGCAGGTGCTCACGGATCTCTACGGTCCGAGGCTGACGGGATCGCCGAACCTCCGGGGCTCGCAGGATTGGATCGTCCAACAAGCGAGGTCGTGGGGACTCGCCAATCCGCATCTCGAGGCCTGGGATTTCGGTCATGACGGCTGGCAGAACGAGCGCGCCTCGGTCCACCTCGTCTCGCCCGTCCAAGATCCGCTCGTCGTGGAAGTGCTGGCCTGGACTCCCAGCACGACTGGTACGGTGACCGCGCAAGCGATCCTGGTCGACCCGCCGCTTCGCCCGACGCAGGCCGACCTCGACACGTTCTTCGACGAATGGCGCGGCAAGCTGAAGGGTCGTGCGGTCCTCCTTGGTCAACCCGCGCGGCCGGGCGTGTCGTTCGAGGTGCCGGTCAAGCGGCGAGACGATGCGCAGATGCGGACCCGATTCGGCCTTGACGATCCGCCCTCCGGGCCGCAGCCGCAGCCGCCGGCGGCGACTCCGCCAGCGGCTGGCGCTCCCGACGGCGCTGCGAAACGGCTGACGATCGATCAGGCCGCCGAGCAGCTGAACGTGTTCCTGGTGAAGGAAGGCGCCGCGCTTCGGATCAATGACGCGGGCCGTCTGCATGGCCAGATTCGCGCGTTCAACAACCGCACGTTCGACCTGGCCAAGGCCGTCCCGACAATCGTGTTGCGCAACGAAGACTACGGACGCATTGCACGATTGATGACAAACGGCCAGACCGTGACGCTCGACGCGACCATCGTCAATCGGACGTATCCAGAGGGGAAGACGCAGCACAACGTGATCGCCGAGATTCCGGGCACGGACAAGGCGAACGAAGTGGTCATGCTCGGCGCTCACCTCGACTCGTGGCATGCGGCGACTGGTGCGACGGACAACGCGGTCGGTGTTGCGGTCATGCTCGAGGTCATGCGGGCGTTGAAGGCCATCGACTTCAAGCCGCGGCGTACGATCCGCGTGGCGTTGTGGAGCGGCGAGGAACAGGGTCTGCGCGGTTCTGCCGCCTACGTTGCGCAGCACTTCGGGACGGTGAAGGACCCGAAGCCCGAGTACGAGACGTTCAGCGGGTACTTCAATCTGGATAGCGGAACGGGTCGAGCGCGTGGTATGACGGTCTTCGGTCCGCCCGCTGCGGCGCGCGTTCTTCGGCTGGTCCTCGCGCTGTTCGAGAACGACGGCGTCATGGGCGCGACGACCACGCGCAGCCGCGTCCGGGGCGGATCCGATCACGCCTCGTTCAACGAGGTCGGGTTGCCCGGCATCTCGGTGGGTCAGGATCCCATCGAGTACGACTCGCACACGTGGCACACGAATCTCGACACGCTTGAGCGCGTGGTCGAAAGCGACGTGCGACAGGCCGTGACGACGATCGCCGCCGCTGTCGCGCACCTCGCCACCCGAGAGCAGCGGCTGCCGCGCTTCTCCAAGGACGGGATGCCGCCGAAGCCAGCGCCACGGCCCGGTGCGACCGCGCCATGAGCTGACGGCCCAGCGGGACTCGGACCTGCCCGTAAAGCGGGCCCGCACCGTGACGTGGGGTCTCGTCCAGGTTGACCGTGGGAGGAGGATCGCATGCGCTCTGTCGTCGCTCGTCTACATTCCACGGTAACGATGGTCGGCGCGTTCGTGCTGCTCTCGGCCAGCGCCTGTTCAATTCAGGGGCCCGCCGCGCCGCCCGCCGGTACGGCCCAGACGTCGACAGCCACCGTCTTCGAAGGTGCGCGCGTGATACACGGGGATGCGCGGCCGCCGCTCGAACGCGCGACGTTCGTCGTGGACGGCGGTCGTATCTCCCAGATCGGGAGCGCCGATCAAGTGCGCGCGCCCGGAGGCGTCAGGCGCGCGGACCTCACCGGCAAGACCGTCATGCCGACAATCATCGACACGCACACACACCTCAGTCAGACGCGCGAGGCGCTGACCACCGACCTTCGCCGCCGCGCGCACTACGGCGTCAGCGCGGCGATGAGCCTCGGGCAGGACAACACGGATGTGCCGTTCCAGGTGCGGGTCGAGCCGATCCCAGGCGCCGCGCTCTTCCGCACCGCTGGTCGTGGCATTACGATGCCAGAGCCGGGCCGCACTGAGGCACCGTATTGGATTACTACCGAAGCGGAAGGCCGCAAGGCGGTCCAGGAGCTCGCCGCCAAGAAAGTCGACATCGTGAAGATCTGGGTCGACGACCGCGATGGAAAGTTCAAGAAGCTACCGCGCTCGCTCTACGGACCGATCATCGACGAAGCGCACAAGGCCGGTCTCAGGGTGACGGCCCACATCTTCAACCTGTCCGACGCCAAAGAGCTGTTGCGTGCCGGTGTCGACGCCTTCGCGCACGGGATTCGCGATGTCGATGTGGATGATGAAGTGATGGCGCTGTTCAAGGAGCGGCCCAGGGTGGTCGTTGTGCCCAACCTGCCCGACCGCGGCGTCGCGACCGACATGAGTTGGCTGCGCGGAAGCCTGCCCGACGAGGAGCTGACGAAGCTGCAACAAGCGGCGGTCGATCGTCCCGAGGCGCAGAAAGCGTTCGGGATCCAGGCGCGCAACCTGGCGCGGCTCGCGCAGGCCGGCGTCCGGATTGCACTCGGGTCCGACGGCAACACCCCGTGGGCGCCGCACGTCGAGATGGCGGACATGGTCGCGTCCGGCATGACGGCCGCGCAGGTCATCGTCGCGGCGACCAGCGCCGGTGCCGAGTTCATGGGCTTGACCGACGCGGGCGTCCTCGACGTCGGCAAGCGAGCGGATTTCATCGTCCTCGACGCCAATCCGCTCGAGGCCGTCACGAACACGCGTCGCATCTCCTCGGTATATCTGCAAGGCACCATGGTCGACCGATGAGGAGTTGCCGGCGCGAATCGGTCCCCTCAGTAGCCCGAGGGTCTTCGATGGAATCAGTTCTCGAGCCCGAGCGCCCACCGGATGCCACCGGTGAGATGCGCTTTAAACACGGAGTCGTTGGTGAACGTCTCCGCCAAGTGTCCGAGCGACGTGTAGAACACGCGACCCTTCCCCCAGTTACGCCACCAGGATTGCGGGTAGTCACCGCCCTTCCGTACCGCGGCGCGAGGCGAGGCGCCTTCCAGGTTCGTACGCTCGGTATCCAGGCTCAACAGCACGTGCACACGCTCACGCGAGAAGCCCATCGGCGCCTTGAAGCTGCCGGGCTGTGAGATGTTCAGCTCGGGTGTCTTCTCGTTCCACGGTGCCGAGGCAAACACGTAGAACTCTTCGGCCACGGGCCATGTCGTTCCCAGCATTCGCGTCGCCGGATGCTTGGTATCCTCGACCTTCAGCACGCCAATACGACGCTGGTTGACCGGCACGTCGCTGCCCAGGAGCGGCGTGAAGATGGAATTGAAGTAGTAGGCGCCGAGCATCTCCCCGTACTCAGGGAAGTCGTACATCATCACCGTGGCGCAGTGGATGCCGATGAAGGCTTTCCCGCCGCGCACGAAATCCACAATCGCTTTCTTCTGCACGGCAGTCAGGCCGATGTCGCCGTTGGCCATCATGATGAGGCCGTCGAATTGATTCAAGTACGCTGGGGTGAAGAACGTCAGGTCCTGTTTCCCGACGCCCGGCTCGTAGCCTTGGAGCGCGGTGACGTCGAACCCCGCCGACTTGCCCCACTCGAGCGTCTGCTGTTCGGCTGCGGGAAGGCTGGCGTGCCCATGGGATCCGGGCGCGCCAACGCCGGGATACGTGAAGATCAGCACCCTCTTCCGCGCGGCACCGCCGGCCTGGGCCTGGACGGTTCGTGTCGTCATCCAAGCTCCGGCCGCAAAGGTGACGAAGAGGAGCGCAAGAAGCGTGAACGCGTGGGCGGACGGTTTGAGGGAATGGCGCATGGTCAGAGACTCCGGAGCAGATGTACGCATGGGAGCTTACCGCAGGTCGGCCGACGACGCCGCGGCGGGGCTCGACGGGCCCCTCATGTCCACGTCTACACGCCTGGCAGATCCTCGAGATTGAGCGGTCCGGTGCAGTCCCCCAGCTGCTCCGGTGCCCGAACGCCGGACTTGTCGAGCAGCGCGATCAGTAGGTTGGTGAGCGGCGTGTCCTTCCTGTACGCGAGATGTCGGCCACCCCTGACACGGCCGGCGCCGCCTCCAGCCAGCACGAGCGGCAGCGGCGAGTGGTCGAGCAGTGTGCCGTCGCCATCTGGCGTGGCGCGCAGCCGCTCCAGGAAATAGCGCAGCAGATCGACATGGTACGTGTTGATCTTGACGAGCTTCGCGATCTTCTGCGGATCGTCCTGGTGATGCGACGTGGAGTGATGCGGGTCGGGGACGCCGATCAGCGGATGCGTCCGCTGGCTCGTTTCACGTCCGGCGAGGAACGTGATGACGCGCGTCAGGTCAGCCTGGAACGCGAGCGCCTGGAGGTCGTACATCAGCTTGATGTGCTCCTCGAAATCAGCCGGAATACCGGTGGGCCGGGAGGGCAGCGGGAGGTCGATTGATGTGGCGTTGCGCGCCTCCGCCGCGTGCCGTATCCGCTCGGCTTCTACAGCCGCGGGATGAACGGTCGTATCGACGATCCAAGGACTGGCTGGAAAGGGCGCGGCTTGTGGGCGAGCTACGATACAGGCGCGTTGCACCACATCGAGGGCGGGCGGGGGCGCACGAACGAGGTCGTCCGTTTTCAGCTGCGGCCGGACCCGCTCGCCGTTGCGGCCTGTGCGGCGATCACGACGGTTCGTTACAATGAAGCGTGGTCGCGACGGTCACGGGCTAGGCGGGACCGTCCGCGCGCGGAGGGATGGCCGAGTGGTCGATGGCGGTGGTCTTGAAAACCACTGTACCGGGAACGGTACCGGGGGTTCGAATCCCTCTCCCTCCGCCACATCAACGAGTTACGGCCGGTCAATCTTTCTCGGGTGGCATCGGAGGGCTCGCGCTTCCCCAGAAGTTACCCTATCGAACCGCGCGTAAGGACAACGCCAATGCACTTCGGTCGAATTCATCGTGCCGACCGGCTCAACTGGATCACCGAGCTGAAGGGCGACGAGCCCGATGATCTCATTCCGTCCGCGATATCGCCTGCCGGCCTGCGGATCCTATCCGACCACCGCGCCACAAACATCGGCACGGCTCAGGACCTTGAGGATCGGCTGCTCGGTCCTCACGAGTGCGATAGTGAAGGAGGTCCTTCCGGAATCTCCGTGGGTCATACGGGATCCGGGTGATTCGTTCTGCGGCGGGTTGAAGTCGACGAGTCCTGCTGGTACGAACCGCTCCGGGGGGAGCGGCATTGCAGGACACGAAGCTGTTCGAAACGATTCTCGGAATTACCGCGCCGTGGCATATTGCGCGGGCCGATTTGAAGACGGACGAGCAGCGCGTCGATCTGTGGTTGGCGCACGAGCCGACACGCTGGCCGTGTCCGGACTGCGACGTCGAGCTGGCCGGATTTGATCAGGCCGAGGAGCGGACGTGGCGCCATCTCGACACGTGCCAGTTTCAGACGCATCTCCACGCGGAGATTCCCCGTGTCCAGTGCCCGACCCACGACGTCAGACAAGTGTGCGTACCGTGGGCGGAGCCGCGCAGTCGCTTCACGCTGCTGATGGAGCGGCTCGTGATTGACTTGATCCTGCAGTGCCGCACGGTGAAAGGCGCGTGCGCGATCGCCGGCCGCAGCTGGGACGAAGCCTGGGGCAACATGCAGCGCGCCGTCGCGCCCGCGCGCGTACATCGGGGTCGATGAACAGGCGTTTCGCAAAGGCCATCGGTACCAGACGGTCGTGTGCGACTTGGAGCGGTCCACGTTGGAATTGTGGCCGAAGAACACAGGACCGAGAGCCTGGCCTGCGACCCGACCCATGCGGCGCCGCCCCACAGCCAACTGGTCCATGTTGCCGGGAGCTTGCGGTGCAGCAGGACGGCGAGCGCGATCGCGCCGCCCACGGTCAGCAGCGCCTGCAGCCCGAGAAACG
Organism: Acidimicrobiia bacterium; assembly: GCA_016871175.1. Taxonomy (GTDB): domain Bacteria; phylum Acidobacteriota; class Vicinamibacteria; order Vicinamibacterales; family CAVVIG01; genus VFZL01. Next base: position 65,033 of record VFZL01000004.1, read on the forward strand.
CCAGGGGTGCTGTGTATGCGGCCAGCGCTGTGCGTTTGCGGTGCCGCGGGGCTTCTAGGCCACCGTCGCGTGGTCGCGTAGGCGACCGAGGAACCTGCGCAAGTCCAGGGGTCCATTCGTGGCGGCCAGATGGACGCGCTTCATGTCGAGCGTGTCGTAGGCATGCGCCACCACGCTCCGGAATCCCGCCGCGCGCACGAGGCGACTCGACAGCTCGCCGTCCATGACGTCAGCGGCGGACAATCGCTTGAATGCGTCCGCGTAACTGGTGGGCGTGCCAAGCCGAAGCGCAAGACATGCCGACATCGCGAGGTCGATGACGATCTGCGTGGCCTGCCAGAGGTGGAGAATCACCGCGTCGGAGGCGTCAGTGGCCGGGAACAACTCGTCCGGCGAGGCCGGCAGTCTGGCCGCCACTCGATCCAGGTGCCGCTCCACTGCCATTGTCCGCTCGGCGAGGACGGCTCGATCCAGGCCGCTCATCGGGGCAGCTCCGCGAGGAGGCGCTCGTACCCCCTTCGGAGCACGGGTTCAGCATCGAACCAGAAGGTTGCGGCCTCCAAACGAAAGCGGTCGGCCAATCCGTCGACGGCTTCGAAGATCAGCTGGCCTTCGCTGGCCGCACGAAACCGCAGCAAGCCACTCGCGCGTTCGAGATCGACCAGATCGACTCGGTCGGTCTCCAGCGTCGTCACCAGGGATGCCAGCAGCGCCGGCACGCCCTCACGGGGGCGCTGGCGGTCGGTGCTCATGGATATCCGCGAGCCAGCAAGGGTGTGGACTTCGTCGTGGGCGATGAGGCGTTCACGGTGCACGAGGACGGCATCGTCACGATCAACCCCGACGTTCCCATTCGAGTGGGTAGCGTCGCCGTGGATCCTATTTCAGTTGGGTCCGATGAACGTCATCTCATCGAGGCCCTCGCGCGGTCCTTCGTCCGAGGCGGAGTCCCCATCCTTCCGATCGAGGCCTTGGTCGGCATGAAGCTCAAGTCCCCGCGGCGCAAAGATGCGGTGGACGTCGTCGAGCTGGTCAAGGCGGGCATCGACACGGCCAGAGTCTCGACCTATCTGTCGACGCACGCGGCACATCTGGCCGCGAAGTTCGAGGCCCTGGTCGCCGAGGCCGCGGACGAGTAGCCTGAGGCGGGGACCGTGACCCCGTTGCGCTGCGCGAGCGCCGCGAGATCCCCTCATGGCGCATGCGGTTCCTCGGCCTCCACCATCATCCAGGCGATCCGCCCTTCGCTCGCGAGGCGTTCTCGATAGCCGCGGCCTGGTGACGGGCTGCGCGTCCTCAGAGCGACCGCCACGGCGTACCGATTCGGAGCGACGGCCCAGCAGCGCAAGTCCGAGACCACGGCGCCGTCGGCCTCGAGCCGCTCGCGGACGATCTGGCGCAACGCCATCGGCCCTTGGTGATCGAGCAACACCGACGCGGACGTCTTCACCAGACCCACCGACCACCACGCGACGATCACCGCGCCCACGAGTCCCGCCGCTGGGTCGATCCACCCGACGTCCCACTGTCGGGCGGCGATGAGCGCGAGGATCGCGAGCACCGAGGTGGCCATGTCTGCGACGACGTGCAGGTACGCGGCACGCAGGTTGTGGTCGTGCGCGTGCGAGCAGCCGCTCGAGTGGTCGTCGTGCAGCATCCACGCGCTGATGCCGTTGACGACGAGACCAAGAACCGCCACGGCGGCCGCGGGGCCGTAGAGAATTGGGGTTGGATGCCACGCGCGTGCCAGGCTCTCCCAGATCATCCAGATTGCGGTGATACCGAGCACGGTCGCACCCGTGTAGCCGCCAAGCGCGTTCACCTTGCCTGTGCCGAAGGCGAACTGCGGGCTGCTCGCGTGACGCCGCGCATACGCGTAGGCAAACACCGCGATGCCCATCGCCGCAGTGTGTGCCGCCATGTGGAGGCCGTCTGCCAACACGGCCATGGAGCCGAGGAGCCAGCCACCGACGACCTCAGCCACCATGGTGACCGCGGCCAGCGTCGCCACCCACATCGTTCGGCGTTCCGCCGGTGATTCGACGTGGTCCGCGGACGCCGGCCAGTTGTGTGTATCGTGCCGGACACCCGAGAGGCTCGACATCTCGCGGATTCTTAGCGGTCCGACCGGCGACAGGGACCACAATTCAACGAAAGGCACATGGACGCCTGTGTCTGGGCGTCGGAGGCCGCTGAGCGGCGATCGCAAGTCGCAAATCCCGAGTCGACGAGTCGCTACGCTTCGGGCGCCTCGAAGACACGAACCTCGCCGCGAGCTCCGCCGGTCAACAAATAGCGCCCGTCGGGCGACCAGGCCAACGTGCTGACGGGTTGCGTCAAGCGCGCGGATGCCAGCTGGGTTTTCGATCGACCCGGGTGCCACACGATGACACGCCCATCGGCGCCCCCGCTCGCGAGCACATCGTCGAAACGGCGGAACTCGAGCGTGGCGACCGCCTCCTTGTGGCCGCGCAGCACCGTGGGTTTCGTTCCTGCCGGTCCGCGCCCGGTGCAATCCCAGAGCGTGACCTCAGAGCCGCCGCCCGTGGCGAGCCATCGACTCTTGTGGCTCCACGCCAACGCGCGCACCTTGAGGGGATAGCCCGACATCTGCAGGTCCTTGCCGCGCTCGACAATCCAGAAGTGCACCGTCGAGTCCTGCTCGCCCGTCGCGATGTACTTGCCGCTCGGGCTCCACCGAGCCGACAGCGACGATCCCTGCCATGTCAGCGTTTTGATCGGCGTCTCGTGTTCCGGATCCAGCACCGTGACGCCACCGTAGCTGGTCGAGCAGAGGAGCATCTCGTGCGGATGCCACTGGACGTCGGTGACGGTCGCCCGGTGCTTGGGATACTCACGCACCAAGTGCCCGTCGCGGTCCCAGATGCGGACCGCCCGCCCGGCCGCGCAGGCCAGTCGCGTGCCATCCGCGCTCCAGGCCACGCGCTCGGCCCACGGCGCGCCCGCGTCCAGCTCTTGGGCCTGGCGACCCTGCGGCACCTCCCACAGGCGCACCTTTCCATCCTGTCCGCACGTGGCGATCGTGCCCCCGCGCGGGTCAGAGGCGGCCGACGTGAGCCCGTGGGCGTGCGCGCGCGTCTCGAAGGCCCTGACGCCGCGTTCGCGCTCGACCACGGTCAGGCCGCCGCTCACGTCACCGATCGCGACGTGCAGCCCGTCGGGCAGCCAGCCCGCCGCGATCACGTGGTCGGCGACGTCCAGGCTGCACCGAGCGTTCAGCATGCGTGTCGGTCGTGCGGAGAGCCCCGTTACACCAGACATTGCCGGAACCCGGAGGTCAATGCGGCGCGATCAAGCTTCCGGCCGATGAAGATGAGGCTGTTGTGCCGCGGCTCCGTTCCCCACGCGCGATCCGGCCGACCGTCGAACAGCATGTGCACGCCCTGGAACACATACCGCTCGTCCTTACCATAAAGGTTGAGCACGCCCTTCATCCGGAAGATGTCTTGCCCTTGTGTCTGGAGCAACGTGCTCAGCCACGAGTTGAACCGCTTGACGTCCAGTGCACCCATGTCGGAGATGCCGACGGAGGTGACCTCTTCATCGTGCTCGTGATCGGGTTTGTAGTGTCGGTCGGCGCGCGCGGTGAGCGTCGTGCCTCCGGCCTGGAACGTCGCGCTGAACTCGTCGGGATGGTGCTCGGTGAACACGGCGATGCGTCCGGCCGCTGGGACGACGAAGCGTGCGGCGCCACCCGACAGGTCGAGCACGTGCAGCGTCGGGCCCGGCGTCAACGCCGCCCCTGGCGCCGCCGGCACCTCGTCGCTCGAGAACGTCAGCACGGCATCCATCAACACGGACTCCAGCGGATTCTTCGCCTCCGCCGACACTGGCAGGACGACGACGCCCATCGTGGGATCGGGTCCCGCCTGAACGACGAATTCGCATCCGCCGGCCGGAATGTCCAGGATGCCGCCCCACTCAAAGGGGTACTCCGGCTCGAGGAACTGCGGATCCACTTTGAGCGCGCGGTCGAGATCGAAGCCACCTTGGTTGAGAATCCGATCCATGTCGACGACGGCGTTCTCCGTGCGTACGATCTTGGCGGCGGGATTCATGACTCGCAGTCGCGCTTCGAGGCGGTCCAAGTCGGCCGGGGCCACCAAGTCGACCTTGTTCAGCAGGATGACGTCCGCGAAGGCGATCTGCTCCTTGACCTCACTGGCCTCGTCGATGTGTTGCCACACGTGCCTCGCGTCGACGAGCGTCACAATCGCATCGAGCTTGAGCACGCCCTGCATTTCGTCGTCGACGAAGAAGGTCTGCGCCACGGGGCCCGGATCGGCCATACCGGTGGTCTCGATGAGGATGTGATCGAACTTGTCCTTTCGCTTCATCAGATTGCCGAGGATGCGGATCAGGTCACCGCGCACGGTGCAGCAGATGCACCCGTTGTTCATCTCGAAGATTTCTTCCTCGGCGCCGATCACCAGTTCCTGGTCGACGCCAATCTCGCCGAACTCGTTCTCGATGACCGCGATCCGTTTGCCGTGGTTCTCGGTGAGGATGCGGTTGAGCAGCGTTGTCTTGCCGGATCCGAGGAAGCCGGTGAGGACGGTGACAGGGACGCGTTCAGTGGCGGTGCTCATCGGTAGTCCTCCAGCGCGACACCACTGGCCGCGCGGAAACGCTCGAACACGAACGGTTCGAAGCTCTTCGGTAGGGGCAGTAGGCGCTGCGTCTCGGCCACCTGCGTTGCCCACTGCAGCAGGTGCTCGTAGTCGACGTGGCGAGAGAGGCCGCCCAGCCAGGTGGTCCCTCGAGACGAGCCGATCGAAACGACGTTGGTGAGATCGCACGGACCGAGACAGCCGCTGATCGTCAGCTGGACGTGCTTCAGCAACCGGCGGGCCTTCCATTGATCCTTCAGCCACTGCACGGGCACGTCTGGATGGCCCTTGTCCGTGCGCCCGCAGCAGCACCCGAGGCATACGGATATGTGCGCGAGGGTTTGTCGCTTGGTGAACAGCGCACGACTCATGGCATCACCATGGCCGTCTCGCGCACCCGACGCGTCGCAGCACGGCGTACGGCGGTCGCGAGGTCGGCACCCGATCGCGGGCGCTCCCCGTCCGGCAAGACGCCCGTGTCGATCAAAGCCCGCGTCACGTCCAACACCCACGGTCGGCGAAGCGACGCGTGCGTGCTCGCCAGCGTCGCCATCCGCTCATCGGGTGGTCCACTTGCCGCGATTCGCCCACCGGCCAACAGCACGACGCGATTCGCCCAGCCAAAGACGAGGTCCACGTCGTGGGTGGCCATGATCGCGCCGGCGCCACGGCTGACCGCATCGTCGACGGCCGAGAGCAGCGCGTCCTCGGCGACGGCGTCCAGGCCGAGCGTCGGCTCGTCGAGCAGCAGCACGGCTGGCTCCATCACCAACACGCCGGCGAGGGCCACCATCCGACGCTCCCCGGCGCTCAACGCGTGGATCGGGCGGTCGGCGAGCCCGTGGATGCCGAGTCGTTGGAGCCCGGCGGCAGCGCGCCATCGCGCCGCGGCAACGGGGACGCCATCGTTCCGAAGTGAGATGGCCACGTCGTCGAGGACCGTGGGCCCGAAGAGCTGATCGTCCGGATTCTGGAATAGCAGGCCGATCCTTGACGGAGCTGGTGCCGCGGACGCAGGCTCGGAACGGTCACCGAGGACGCGTTCGCCCGCGGCCGGTTCCAGGAGCCCCGCCAGAAGATGGAGCAGCGTGGTCTTGCCGACGCCGTTTGCGCCCAGGAGCGCGACCCGCTCGCCGCGCGCGAGATGCAGCGAGAGTCCGCTGAGAATCTCGCGGTCGTCTCGGCGGTACGCGAGTTCGCGGATGGCGAGCAACGCCGTCATCCCAGGATCCTCGGCAGCACGGCCATCGCGCCCAGGCCGGCCGACACGATGCCGCAGAGGCGCCAGGACGGTGGGGGGCCATCGCCCCGGTCGAGCGGCACGCCTCCACGCGCGCGCATGCCGAGCTCCATGCCGCTCGCGCGCTGAAGGGTCCGCGCGAAGAGGGCACCGGCCACACAACCCGTCGAGCGGACTCGCCCGTGCCACCCGCGGAAGCCCGCTCGAGCGCGCTGCGCGGCGACGAGCGTGTGGAGCGTCGCTTCCATCGAGAACATGAAGCGGACAATCCCTAGCAGGACGTCGACGAGGGTTGGCGATACGCCGACCCGGCGTAGCAGCCACCCGAGATCTTGCACTGGCGTCGTCAGCGCGAAGGCCGAGGTCGCCATCAATGCTCCCGAGGCCCGCGCCATCGCTTCCATGGCCTTGCGGGCGTCGTCACCCGTCACGGCGAGACGGACACCGCCCTCGAAGGACATCGTGACGGCCACGGGCACAGACAACGCCAGGAGGAAGAGAAGCGGCCCGAGGACCACGCGTGCGGACACTCGAACGGGGATGGGCGCCGCAGTCACGATAGCCACTGCCGTTCCCGCGACGAGGAGAGACACCAGCGGCGAGGGATGCGTGACGGCGAGTGCCACGGCCAGCAGTGCTACGAACGCCTTCTCGCCGGGGTGGCGATGGGCCCACCGGTTCCGCCGTGCCCAGTGCTCGACGAGGGTCGGACGATACATCGCTAGTCGGTCCTCTTGCGTAAGTGCGCGCCCGCCACCCAGAAGAGCCACGCACCAGCGATGCCTTGGACCAGTAACCACTGCGATCCCGTGTCTGCCTCACGTGGCGAATCGCGTTCCTCGGTGGGCGGCAGGCCAAATGCCGGATGTGTCAGGCGGACATGTTCTATGGCGCGATCGTCGGTGCCCGGGCGCGGACATGCCGTGCTCAGTCCAGTGGCCAAGAGCGCCACCGCGCCGAAGATGAGCGCGAGTCGCCGTTCACGCACGACGCACCAGTCCTGGCTGCACGTGCGCGGCAAGCGTTTCCCAAGCGGCGACGGTGAAGACAGCTTCGGCGACCGCGAGCGGGGCCTGTGCCGGCAGAAAGATCGCGCCGAACTTCAGCAGCGCGCCGGGCACGCCCGAGACAGGATCGGGAAACGCGAGCGCGAGCTGGCACGCAGTGACCCCATAGGTCGCCAGCACGCCGACCGCTGTCGCGACGCCGATGGCCCAGCGGCGCGGGAGGACGTGGCTCGTGGCGCGGCAGCAGAGCCACGCCGCCCAGGGTCCGGCGACGCACATTGAGAAGACATTGGCGCCGAGCGTGGTCAGACCGCCGTGGGCCATGAGCAACGCCTGCAGGACGAGCACGGGAACGCCCAGTGCGGACATCACTGCCGGTCCGCACGCCATCGCGCCCAAGCTGGTGCCGCTGGGATGAGAGGAACTGCCGGCCACCGATGGCAGCTTCAACGACGACATGAGCAGCGTGAAGCCGCCAACGGCGCCGACACGCAGCGCTGCCGCCGGTGACGCCGCGATCGCGGCCGATAGACGGCGCGTCCCGTGGACGACGAACGGCAGTGCCGTGGCGCTCCACGCGACGGCATGACTGGCGGGTAGGAACCCGTCGGCGATGTGCATGACGACCCTGGGCGACTGTAGAGCAGCGACTCGAGCCGAGGCGGTGTCCGTGCGTACGGTCGTTTGTGTGCGATCCGACACCGACATGTGGTGCCGGCGAACACGCCATCCTTGGGCTGCCTGGGCGCAGGATCGCCGCATGGATCTCCTTTTGGGCAAGCCAAAGCCGGCTCCAGAACGCATCGCGGCCGTGAAGGCGTGGGTGGGCGAGCTGTTCGGGCTCTCCGACGGCGCAACGATCCTCGTCACGGAGCTCGCCTGCAAGGAGCCGGGGTGCCCGCCGCTCGAGACGGTGATTGCGGTGCTGGACGGAGCCGGCGGTCAGTGGAAGCGGTCGCTCCACAAGGCCGTGAGCGAGGTCACCCGCGAGGACGTCGCCGCTATCGGCATGCTGTGGAGCGCTCACATGGCGGCTGACTAGCTCGCGTGCTGATGGGCCCGCGCCGGGTCGAGGCAGACGCGCGGGCCGGACCCGGTCGCCACGGTCCAGACGATGCCACGCCGGCGCAGTCGGCCCATGGCGCGTGTGACCGTGGCACGTGTCGACGCCGTGGCAGCCGCCAGCAGACCGTGCGTGAGCCGGACGTCGATGAGCGTGCCTCTGAGCGAAGGCCGCCCGAGTTGCTCGGCGGCCACCGACAGCACGCCGAGCAGGCGTTCGTCCAGGTGAGGGCGTGCCTGCGCGGCGGCCCACGCTTCCAGATGGCGGAGCCTGGCGCGCAAGGACTCCGCGAAGCCGGGCGAGGCAACGACCTGCGCCCACGACACGCACACGGCGTTGGTGTCCGCCAGCGCGACGAGCTCCAGACAGCAGCCATCGTCTGGATGCCCGACGATCAGATGGTCGGCGCCGAAGAGGCCGATCAAGACTGCCGTCCCGTCTGAATGGATCACCCGCTGCGCCACGACGCCCGACTCGATGCGCAGGACGTGGTGCTCGCCGACCGTGATCCGCGCGCCGTCGACATACGATCGGCGTCCGGCCGGCGACGCTGCGCTGGGGATGAGGCCTCCGGCATGTTCGATCGCCGAGATGAGACGGGCGCCATCGACGTCCGCCGGCAGCACGAGCCGTGCGCCTTGCTCGTACGCCGCGAGCGCCACGGCGTCCCGTGCGGTGCGATTCCACGCGATCCACGGTGCGCGGGGCGGCGCCACCCGGGAGTCGTCCTCGAGCACTAGCAGTGTGAGATCGATGCCGTCTGCGGACGGCCCTGTGCCCGCGCCGTCGACGACGAAGACATGTGGGCTGCTCGGGATGAGATTAAACAGAGCCGCCGCGGACACTGGCGGCGCGATGAGTCGGACACGACGTCCGGCGAGTGCCTCTTGCGGCTCGGGGCGACGCCTTGCGATGTGCTGGACCGTACGCATGAGCTGAACGCTGATACTGTCCTGTCGCGGGGCCCCTGGCGAGCCCGATCCGGTGAATGGTGCGCCGTTCGGCATGACTTGTCGCTTAACGACGTCCACGTCACCTGAGGCCGAGCCGCTGCTGCGCGAGCCGGGCCGTATCCGGGAAGTCCGTGAAGATGCCATCGACGCCGAACTCGGTAAACTGCACGTGCTCGCGGATCGGATCGCCGCCGTATCCGGACGGAGCGGCAGTCCCAAGCGCCTGAAGTGTGACGGGTGCTTCGTCTCTGGGTACACGCCAATCGGCCGGCCCAGATCGGTGCTCTTCGACTTGGCGAGCGCCACGACTTGTTCGAATGTGGGAATCGCGAACTGCCCGTTGAACGACTGGGAGCGCGACACGAGCCGTTCTTTCGCGCGAAGGGTTCGGATCTCCGCGATCGTGAAGCCCTCGGTGAACCACCCGGTCACCAGTTCCCCGTCGATGTTCACCGTTCGCTTGCGGTTGGGAGACCTCTCCGCGACGTCTGTCGTCGATCCGATCTCGTTCTCGTGACGCGCGATGAGCACACCGTCCTTGATGGCGACCAGGTCTGGCTCGATGTAGTCCGGGCCTTGCTCGATCGCCAGCGTGTACGACTCCAGCGTGTGCTCGGGGCGATGCCCGCTGGCACCGCGGTGGCCGATGATGATCGGGCGCTTCGCATTGGTCGCCGGCCCAATTACCGTTTGCGATGACACCGCGGTCAGGCTCGGCGGCGGGCCGGTCACGCATCCTGAGGCTCCGAGCGTTGAGAGCGCGAGAATGACTGTCGCCGATGGTGTGAGGGGCCGGGCCGATGTGAGGGGCATGGCACCATCCCACGCCTCACATGTGACGTTCAGTTGACCTGCTGAATCGACTCGAGGTGTCGGACCAGATTCGCGAGCCGCACGCGGTTGGCCTTGTCATTGGCGTCGAGCCCGCGAAAGATCGGCCCCCACACCGGCATCGCGGACGACCCGTGCGCGGCGGGAGTGGCCGGCAGGCCTCCATGGCGCTGTGCGATGGCGGTGAGATCTGGGGGAGGCGTTTTCAGGGCCTGCTCGACCGGGTTCGAGCGATGGCGTGGGCCGCCACTGTCCCATCTCGGTTTTGCCGAGATAGGGCGGCACCTCCGGGGACAGGAATCGACCATCGGCCCGGCGCAGGGCGATGATCTCTGGCGCCGCCTCGGCGCCGACCGCCACCCCTGGGTCATCCGCCGTCAGTTTGTGGAGCGCCAGATAGTTGACGTACTCCTTCTCGATCGAGGCCGTCTGATCCGGAAGGAGCTGCACGAGCGTGTCGCGCGCAGCCCTGGCGCCCGCGGAGGTCGAGGATCCTGTGGCCTCGCGCAGGACGACGTGATACGGCGCGAATCCACCGTCGATGTTGATCATCGCGTCGTAGGTCGAGGCGTGCACCATCGCGAGACCCAGCGCAGCCGTGGCCGGCGAGAGACCATTGGCGTCCATGACACGCGTCGTGATTGCGTTCCAATCGCTGGCCGGATCGGCGCGGACGTGCGGCGCGCCTGACCGGGTACCCTCATCCGGCTCGCGATCGCGCGCCGTCAGTCCGACAGACACGAGCGCCGCCATACCCATTCGCCTCATGGTGAGCGCCTTCTCGAGCCTCCTCTTCGGACGGAACCCCGCGCAATGAGCGCGAGGCAAACCGATCATCCCGTTCTAGACACGCCGAATCTCAGTCGTAGTAGCACCAACAGTGTGAACGTTCATCGCGCGCTCCGTGGCATCAGTCGACGGACGACGATCGAGCCGGAATGATCGGATGCTAGAGGGAAGAGCGAGTGGATGCCCATCACCAGAATTGACTACACTCCGCGCTGGGGTGTCGACGAACTACGCAGGCCCCGGCCGAACCTCCACCGGTCAGCCGCCAGAGCGGCGTACGAGTGTATGGATCGCGGCCGTCTAGGTCTTGACATCTTCGAGGGCCCCCGTCACGGCGGCGAAGAGCAGTCGCTGATCGATATCGTCGTAGTCGTGCACCAATCGGTTTCTCAGGCCGGCGGCCTTGGCAATGCCGCTCGCGAATACGGGGTCGAGAATCCCCACGACTCCGAGTTGCTGGAACGACGAGTGGTAGTCGCTCGGCGGTGGATGACCGCTCGCAGTCAGGACGTGATAGTTGATGTCGATCATCCGCGTTACGATCCGCTCGAGCAGTCGCTCGCAGACCACTTGATCGACTCGACTCGCCAGGTAGGCGGTCTCGCCACCGCTGTGGATGTCCCGGAGCTGATCCAGGTCGGCGGTGATGAGCAGAAGCTTACGCGTGACGAGCTCGGAGTCGAGCGTCATCGACGGGTCGCCTTGACGGCACGCTGGACGTATGCGCGCTCCATCTCCAGGAAACGGCGATGATCCTGATAACGCTTGAATGCGTACCGCCGGAATGCGTCGAATCGCCGTTCGGTCCCGTGCTCGAGAACCGCACGAGTGGAGACCTGTTTCAATAAAAGCGGATCGGCCCGATTGAGAACCACCACATCGACAGGCCTACCTTGCCCGAGCGACTGTAGGTCGGCAATTGCGGTGACTTCGGCCTCGAGGCTGACGGGCACCCGCTCGAAGAGGATCCCGAGATCGATGTCGCTGCCGGGATGCGTGAGGCCAGTCACCGTCGATCCGAATCGGACGACCAAGGCGAGGCCATGTCGCTCGGCAATCTTCGCGAGAGCGTTGGCGTCCACCGGCTGATTATACCGGGCGCCTCCTTGCGACCGATCACTCGGTCTCCATGCTTTTGCGCCGCGCGATGCGACGCCGGGCCGGTGGTACGCCCATCACCAGAACTGATTACGTGTCGGGGGTGTCGACCAAACTATGTCGAAAGTCACTCACGCTCGCATTTCGCCAAGGAGATGATGGCGAACGGCATCGCGCCCTTCGAGATGAAGCGGACGTGGCTCACCGTCAGCTCGCCGCGCTGCAGTTGGTCACGGACCCAACGCTCAATGAGTTCGCACCGCCGCGCTTGATCTCCGAGTTGCTGGAGCGGCTGCGCGGCGTTGTGCGTGCGGACGGCATCGCTCTTGTTCTCATGCGGGGTGCGGGCGCGCCACGCGTCTATTCCACGCCGGACGGGCTGCATCCGGCAGGGCTCTCCGAGCGCGCCTTAGCGAACGTGCCAGGTGACTCTACCTCTCGCGTGGTGTTCGTGCAGAACGACCCGGCACGTGTCGCAGAAAAGAGCTTTCTGAGCTGGCCAGAAGGAACCTCGTCGCTTATTACGGTACCGGTCGTTCAGGCCGGCCAGGTCGAAGGGACCATTGAAGTGGTCGATCGCCGCGGTCGCCGGTCCACAGAGTGGGAGATTGCGCTCATGCAAGTGGTCGCGGCGTGGGTGGCAGGCTTGGCGCGCGATCAAAGCGATCGTTGACACGTCGACACCGTGCCTGCCGCCGGTGTCGAAGCCCGCGCACAGCGCACGGCGTGATGAGTCGGGGTTCGGGGGGACCCTGGCGAAACTCAGTGCACCGGCCCTAGTACACTCGCAGAGCACTGTTGGCAGACGTCATGGTCTTCCATCCACTCAGGCGGTTTTGTTTCACCGCAGAGCTGACACATGACGTACCGTGACAGCCGTGCATCGCGCGCACCGCGAATCAGTTGACCAACGACATTCATGACCGTCGACTCGGGCAGTCTTCGCCACCGCACGAGCCCAACACGACGCGGCCGCATCACCGGCGTGTAGGGAGTTTCCCAGCGCACCGCGTACTGCTCGATGGCCACGGAGGCCTTTGTCAATCGAGCGACGACCTCGCCGGGCGACCCACCCGTGAATTGGAACGTCCCATCGGCGAGCTCTTCCTGCTGCACCGGCCTGGGAAGGTGCGCGTTCAAGAAAGCAATCAACTGCTCGTACCGTGCCGCCGCGTCCATACCCCCTCAACATACCTCAGAGCGGGCGCAGCGCTGCGCCATCTTGAGCAGCGAGCGAACTGAGCCGTCGAGGCCTGTCCGATGTGCCCGCTTCATGCCCGTTTGTCAGACACAGAGCGACGCCACCAGCTGCCTGTATACTCCGTGGTTATTCCTGAGCTCGCTTGGTCGGAGTGCCGGGGGGACGTGACACTGCCCCCGGTGCCTTGTTTCAGGGACGTGCCCATAGTGCATCCTTTCGATGAAGAGCCCGACGCGCGGTTGGTGGAGCGGCTCCAGCACGACAAGACTGGGGACACCCGCCCTTTCGACATCCTGCTCAAGCGCCACCAACACTTCGTGGTGGGGAATTGTCGCTTCTTGACGCGGTCCAGCGGCGAGGCGGAGGACCTTGCGCAGGAAGTCTTCGTAAAGGCGTACTTCGCGATTCGGCGGTTCGAGGGTCGCGCGCAGTTTCGCAGCTGGATTCAGCGCATCAAGGTCAACCACTGTCTGAACTTCCTCCGGAAGAACCGGGGTGTGTCCATGGTTGATGTCGACGACCCCGCGTTGGCCGACGACCCGCGACTCGAGCAGCCCGCGGTCGCATCAACGAAGCTCGAACAGGCCGAGCAGCGTCAGCAGATTGCTCGTGCTCTCGATTCGATGTCGGACACGCTCCGAGTGCCACTGAGCCTTCGAGACGCCGACGGCATGTCGTACGAGGAAATCGCGGAACGCCTTGGGATCAGGTTGCCCGCGGTGAAGATGCGCATCAAGCGTGGGCGCGAGGAGTTTCGCCGGTTGCTCGACACTGGGAGCGAGGGCACGGTCGGATCGGACCGCTCGGCGAATCTCACTCGACCACCCGCGAACCGTGGAGCCGTGAATGGCTGATCAGGCGGAACTTCCGCCCGATGAGGAAGGGGAGCTCGTGGAGCTCTCCGACACCGATCTCGGCCAACCGCTTGCCGAGTTACAGAATCTTGGGTGGCAACCGCGCGAAGACTTTGGCCGCAGAGTTGGCGGTCGCATCGAGCGCCGTCTGCTCACAGGTCGGCTCCTCGACATGGCGTAGTCTGCCCCGCTCATGGTGATTCTGGAGCTCTTGCGTGCGCCGCTCGAGTTGTTCTCAAGAAGCCGGCGAGCGAAATGAACCCTCGGTAGCGAAGCGGAGGGAACCCGATGAACATCCAAGAGCAACTGAACGTGGTCATCACAGCATTGCAGCGCGCGGTGCTCGACGTGTTACCGCGAGTGGCGACGGGCATCGCGATCGTCATCGCTCTGCTCATCGTGGCCCGGCTGATCGAACGGGTGATCCGCTCGCTCTTGCGCCGGATCCAGTTGGATGCGCTCCTCAAGAGTGTCGGCGTCGATCAGACCCTGCAGCGCCTGGGCCGGCGGCAGTCGCCGACGGAAGTGCTCCCGAGGCTGGCCTATTACCTGTTACTGCTGTTTTTCGCCCAGGTCGGAGCCGATGTTTTCGGCATCACCGCTGTATCGCAAGCGGTCTCGTCGGTGTTCGCCTACCTGCCCAACGTGGTTGCGGCGGCGCTCATTCTCACGGTTGGCACATCGGCCGCCCAGTTCGCCGGTCAAACGGTGACACAGGCAGCTGACGAGTCAGGCATCGAATTCGCCAAGTCGCTCGGGTCCATCGTCACCGGGCTCATCGTCTTCGTCGTGGGCATCATGGCGGTCGGGCAACTGCGATTCGATACCGACATGGTGCGGATTTTCACCGTCTCTCTATTGGCGGGGTTCGCGCTCGCCTTTGGGCTGTCGTTCGGCTTGGGTACGCGCGACATCACGCGCAATATCCTCGCAGGCTTCTACGCGCGGAAGCTGTTTCAACCGGGCGATCCCGTGGAGATTCTCGGCCATCGAGGGGTCATTAAGGGCATCACCGCCACCCAAACGCTGATTGAGTAGGAGCAAGGCGTCGTCAGGTTTGCGAACTCGGTGTTCCTCGACGAGACCGTGCGAAGCACGCCAGCTCACGGATAGAGCCGTGTGATGCGCCATCGATCGCCTTCCAGCGTGTAGAGGACGCGATCGTGTAACCGATCCGGGCGTCCGTACCAGAACTCGACGCGCGCTGGCACGACGCGGTACCCGCCCCAGAACGGCGGGCGCGGCACCTCCTGTTCCGCGAAACGTCGCTCGACAGTCCGATACGCCTCCTCCAACACCTCGCGCGCCAGCAGCTCGGCGCTCTGTAGCGAGGCCCACGCGCTGATCTGGCTGCCCCTGGGCCGTTCCCGGAAGTAGCGGTTCGACTCTTCCGGAGGCAGCGTCTCCACTGCGCCTTCGACGCGAATCTGTTCCTCCAGATCGGGCCAGTGGAAGCAGAGCGCGGCGTGCGGGTTGTCGGTGAGCTCGCGCCCTTTTCGACTGTTGTAGTTCGTGTGAAAGACGAACCCCCGCGCGTCCACGTGCCTGCAGAGCACGATGCGCACTGAGGGACGGCCGTCCGATCCGACCGTGGCCAGCGCCACGGGAAGGGTGTCGATGTTTCGCACGCGCGCCCGCTCGGCGGCATCGAGGAACGCGGTAATCGGATCGGCGCTCGACATTGCGGCGAAGTCTCCGATCCGACTATACCGCGCGTCGAGTAGGTCAGGAGTGATCAGCGGGCGACGAGAAACGCCCGTGTGCGCGCGCACCGGGCTCACCCGGCCGACGTAGCGGCGGAACGCCGCGCGACCAGCATGCGGTACTTCATGTACCCGCCACGATAGAGGCGTTCAAGGGCCAACCCTCCGTGGTACGAGTCCAGCACGCTGCACCACCCGTCGTGGAAGGTCAGCACTGCCGCGGCTGCTCGGTTCACCCCCTCTAGGATGGCGATCCGAGTCAGCGTGCGTGGCGCGACCGACGGGGTGAGATCGCGGTCCGCGATGAGGTCCAGACCGCAGGCTTCAAGCGACGATCGGTGCTGGGCGACCGTCGCCAGTACCGGGCACCGCCATCCCCGCTTGAAGGCCGCAAGATCTCGCGCGGCCGCCGCGTCTAACGCGATGTCCGGCCGCGGCATGTCGTCGACAATGGCCAGAAGCCCCCCCGGCGTGAGGCGGCGAGCGAGTGCCGTGACCGACGTGCCAGGGCCGGGTGAGTGAGCGAGAGATTCGATCGCGATGATCAGGTCGAACGGGCCGACAGGAGGCGAGTCGTAGCTGCGCACGAGCAACTGCACACGACCGGACAGCCCAGCCCGCCCGACGGCCCCCCGACCGATGCGGGCCTGACGCTCACTCAGCGTCACGCCGACGTACTCGCCGCCGATTCTCAAGGCCAGCTCGATCATCGTGCCACCCATTCCACAGCCCGCGTCGAGGACCCGAGGACTGAGCAACGGTGGCAGCGTTTCGAGCAACAGATCGTGGAGCCGAGTGGCTGTCGGCCGACCCGCGGCACGTGGGTCAATCAACGCACGGTGCACCGTCTGCGTCGCATGACCGCCGCCGTACCCGAACCACTGCCCGACGCGTGTCCACGCGGAGAGCCGGTCATAGTACTCGCCGGTCTGCGGGTCGACGTCCGAGTACGGCACGAGCGTGAGGCCGCTACCCTTCGCCTGGTCCCACTTCGAGTGGCGGGAGCGGCATGCGTGGCTGCAGCTTGACCAAGAGGGGTCCCGGGCACAGGCCGGACATCGGCCAGCCCAAGCCGAACAAGAGGCCACCCAGAACATTGCCAAGGTGCTGCGGCTTGGTCTCGACGCGGATCGGTTCACGGAACACCGTCGCGCCAGAGCGACTCAGCACGAACCCGAACGCCGTGCCGAGCCCTAAGTACACCAACGTCATCGTCACCTCCGAGAGCCCTGTCCTCTCAGCCAGACGCGAAAGATCAGGTTGGTCGTCAGCATGCCACCGGCCATGAAGCTCAGCGTTGAGACGATGTCGCGCGTTAGAGGTTCGCTACACCGAAGACACCGTCAATGCTCGTGCACCCACCGGCCACGCGCGTACCCGAAGCCGACGAACGAACCGCCGATGAGCGCGACAACCGCGATCGGGAAACCGGCGACGGCCCAGTGCCAAGGTTCGAGCGAGTGAAGGAGGAGCGGCATACTGTCCGAAGTGTACTGGACCTTGATTCGGCCCGATAATCAAGGTATTCGCCCGTGCCATCGGGACAGGGTCGCACGGGCGAACGTCAGGAGGCCTCTCTCCATGGTGTCCAACTTCGAGGCACGGCTGGAGCGCTACGCCGACGCAGCCATCCACGCGGGGCTCAACCTGCAGCGCGGTCAACGGCTCATGATGATCGGGCCGCGCTTGACTGGTGGTGTCGCCCCCGAGGCAACGCCACTGGTGCGCGCCCTGGCGGCCACGGCGTACCGCGCCGGGTCGCCGCTCGTGGAGGTGTTGTGGGGAGACGAGGCGTTGCAGCTCCTACGGTTCCGCGACGCGATACCGGAGTCCTTCGCGCAGTACTCGGCGTGGCTCCCCAAAGCACTGGTCGATCACATCGAGGGTGGTCATGCCTTGCTGTCCATTTATGCAAACGATCCCGATCTCCTCGCGGGACTTCCCGCGGACCGCGTGAGCGCCCTGCAACAGGCGGCGTCGCGCGGCCTGCAACAGTTCTCGGAGCTCATTGGCAAGAACAGCACGAACTGGCTGGTGGTGTCGGGTGCCGCTGAACGCTGGGCGACGAAGGTCTTCCCCGAGGACCCGCCTCACGCAGCGACCGATCGGCTGTGGGACGCGATCTTTCGCATGTGTCGTGTCGAAACGAGCGATGGTGTGTCGGGGTGGTCGGCGCACCTGGAGGCGCTGGCGCGTCGGTGCGGGCACTTGAACGCTCGGCACTACAGCACTCTGCGATATCGCGGTGGAGGCACCAACCTTTCGGTCGGTCTCCCAGGCGACCATGTCTGGGTGAGCGGACGCTCGACCAGCGCCCGCGGCGTCGCCTTTGCCCCGAACATGCCGACCGAGGAGCTGTTCACGATGCCGCACAAGGAGCGCGCGGATGGTGTCGTGCGCTCGAGTAAGCCGCTGAGCTACGGTGGCGTCACCATCGAGGACTTCACCCTCCGGTTCGTCTCAGGTCGCATCGTCGAAGCCTGCGCCGCGACGGGCGAAGCCGTCTTGCGTAACATGATCGCGTCCGATGATGGCGCGGCGCGCCTCGGCGAGCTGGCGCTCGTCCCGCATTCGTCGCCTATCTCGCAGTCTGGGCGGCTCTTCTACAACACCCTGTTCGACGAGAATGCCGCCAGCCACCTCGCCGTGGGCTCCGCCTATCGGTTCACGCTCCAAGGCGGCGAGCGCATGTCCGACGAGGCGTTCGCGGACGCCGGCGGGAATCGCAGCATGATCCACGTCGACTTCATGATCGGTCACGAGACGCTGGACATCGACGGTGTGCGAGAGGACGGCACCACCGAGCCGATCATGCGCGGCGGCGAATGGGCGTGCGCGCTCTGAGGTCGGCTCTCGGCGCTTCTTCTCTCCGCCATCGGCGCTACTGGTATCATCAGCGAGGAGGTTGGCCGTGCACGTGCGCCTAAAGCACCTGTTGACGATCGGCGGGTTCACGGGCCTTTTTACCCTGTCTATGCCCTCGCTGCCGTCGGCTGCTGAACTCACCCCTGGTGCCTCGAAGCTGCTCGTGGTCTCTCCTCAAGTGTTCAAGGAGACGTGTCTGGCGGACATCGCTCAGGCGAAGGAGCGAGCCGCGAAATTCATGGGATCGCAGGGCGTCATCGATGGTGTGGCGGCACTTGACGAATACGACTCGGCCGTGGCCCTGCTCGCCGACGCGTCGGCACGTGCCAGCCTGGCTCGCAGCGTGCATCCGGACGAGGCGATGCGCGACGCCGCGGCGTCCTGCGAGACCGAGGTCGAGAAGGCGACCACCGAGCTTACGCTCAACCGCGCCATCTACGACCGCATGGCTTCCCTCACGATCGCCACGGCTGATGCGGCCACCAAGCACTACGTGCAGAAGACGCTTCGCGATTTCCGCCGCGCCGGCGTGGACAAGGACGACGCGACCCGCGCGAGGATCAGAACCCTGCGCGACGAGCTCGTGAAGTTGGGCCAGCAGTTCGACGAGAACATCGCGAGCGACGTGCGCACGCTGGAGGTGGATCCGACCGACTTGGACGGGTTACCGGAAGACTTCAAGCGGTCGCATCCGGTCCAGCCCAACGGCAAGGTGCGCCTCACGACCAACAACACGGACTATCAGCCGTTCTTGACCTATTCGACGTCGGCGACCGCGCGGGCCGCCATCTGGAAGTTGTACCGCCAGCGCGCGCACCCAAAGAACGTCACGGTGCTCAAGGGGATGCTCGAGGCACGACAGGAGCTTGCGACGCTTCTGGGCTTTCCGACCTGGGCCGATTACATCACCGGCGACAAGATGATCGGCACCAAGCAGAACGTCAGCGACTTCATCGACCGCATCGTCAAGGCTGCGGACACGCGTATGAAATCGGACTACGCGGCTTTGCTCGCCCGCCGACAGCGAGACGTGCGAGGGGCCGCCGCCGTCGACGCGTGGGACAGCAGCTACTACCAGGAGAAAGTGAAGGCCGAGCAGTACAATTTCGACTCGCAGTCCGTACGGCCGTTCTTCGAGTACTCGCGTGTGAAGACAGGCGTGATGGACATTACAAGTCGGATGTTCGGCATCACCTACCGTCCGGTGAAGGACGCCGCCGTCTGGCACGCGGATGTCGACGTGTACGATGTCCTCGAGGGAACGACGCTTCTGGGTCGCATCTACCTTGATATGTTCCCGCGCGACAACAAGTACAAGCACTACGCGCAGTTCACATTGACGAACGGCAAGAGCGGTCGCACCCTGCCCGAGGGTGTGTTGGTGTGCAACTTCCCGAGGCCTGGCGCGGAGCCAGCGCTGATGCAGCACTCCGACGTCGAGACCTTCTTTCATGAGTTCGGCCACCTCCTCCACCACGTGCTGGGCGGCCATACCAGATGGGCCGGTATCGCGGGTGTCGCGACCGAGTGGGACTTCGTCGAAGCGCCGTCGCAGATGCTCGAGGAGTGGGTCTGGACTCCCGAAACGCTCCAGACGTTCGCGACGCATTACAAGACGGGCGAGCCAATTCCGGCGGACCTGGTCAAGCGGATGCGTGCGGCCGATGAATTCGGCAAGGGCCTCTTCGTCCGGCAACAGATGTTCTACGCCTCGCTCAGCCTCCAGCTACACAGCCGGGAGCCGAAGAGCATAGACATGCCGAAGCTTGTGGCCGAGTTCCAGGAACGACTCACACCGTATCGCTTTGTGGAAGATACGTACTTCGAGGAGTCGTTCACGCACCTCAACGGCTACTCGGCGGTCTACTACACCTACATGTGGTCGCTCGTCATTGCCAAGGACATGTTCACAGTCTTCAACCGTGCGGGGTTGATGAATCGCGACGCGGCGCTGCGGTACCGGTCTCGGGTGTTGGAGCCTGGCGGCTCGCAACCGGCCGCGGATCTCGTGCGCCACTTCCTCGACCGACCGTATAGCTTCACAGCTTTCGAAGATTGGCTGAACGCGAATTGATCGGATCGATGGCCGCGCTTCATCCTCAGATCGTCCACTTCACCATTGTGCTGGTGATGGTCGGAGTGATGTTTCGTCTGATCTCGCTCTTCGGGCGGCCCGCCTTCGCCTCGCCCGCGGCCGCGACATTACTGCTGCTGGCGACGATGAGTGCCGCCCTGTCGGTGCGGAGCGGCTTGGACGCCCATGGGCCCGTCGAGCGTGCACCGGGGGCCAGAGCCGCGGTAATCGCGCACGAGGAGTGGGGCGAGCGGGCACACAACATCCTCATCGTCATAGCTGCCGTGGAAGTGATCGCACTGTTGCTACGCCGTTCACCCAGGGTGCGGTACCTCCACGTGGTCTCGGCAGTCGTCGGTGTGCTGGCCGTGTTCGCCGTCTACGAGGCAGGGGAGCACGGCGGCGCGTTGGTTTATCGCTACGCTGGCGGGGTTGGGATTCGATCAGGGGAACCCCAGGATGTGGGGCGGCTGCTGCTCGCCGGGCTGTACACCAGTCCCAACTGGATCGCGAGGCAGGGAGAGCACAGGACGCCGCAGATCTGATTGAGACGGCAGCTCGTCGATTTCCTCAGGACTCCGAGGTGCAACTGCTGGCGGCGGAGTCGAAGCTCGTCGACAAGAAAGACCCGCAGGCCGCCATCGAGGCGTTGAACGTGATTCAGGTCTCCGATGACGATCGCGTTCTGCGCATACGCCGCGGGACGTTGCAGGCGGACGCATTCGAGGCGGCGGGGCAGAAGGATGCCGCGATCGCCGTGCTCCAGCCGATCGTCGAGGCGTTCCCAACCAATGCGCGCCTGAGGGCCCGTCTCGAGACGCTCAAGGCCAAACCGAGATGAATGTCTGAGTCGGCTCGGCGTGGGATCCGGTCCGCCCAGTTCGGGATCCTCGCCAACGCCGCGCTCGCCGTGGTGAAGCTGATCGCTGGGCTGCTCGGCGACAGCTATGCCCTCGTGGCCGACGCCGTCGAGTCGATCGCGGACATCTTCTCTTCACTCATCGTGTGGGGTGAACTCCGCCTTTCGGTTCGCGACCATAGCGACCAGTATCCGTTCGGTTACGGCAAGGCGGAGCCATTGGCCGCGACAGTTGTCGCACTGATGCTCGTTGCTGCCGGAGTGGGCATCGCCGTGGAAGCCGTGACCGAGATTCGCACGCCGCATCACGCACCCGCGCCGTGGACGCTGGCAGTCCTGGTCGTCGTCATGATCGCCAAGACCGTATTGTCGAGGCGTGTCGGCGAGGTCGGTGCGGCGATCGACAGTACCGTCGTGCGTGCGGACGCCTGGCATCACCTGAGCGACGCGTTGACGTCGGCAGCGGCGTTCGTCGGCATCGCCATCGCCATTGCGGGTGGACCTGGCTGGGAGTCCGCGGACGACTGGGCGGCGCTCGCCGCATCGGCGATCATCGTGTTCAACGGCACGGGGATCCTGCGACCGGCCCTTGCCGACCTGATGGACCGCATGCCTGGTCCAGAAGTCGTCGACGCCATTCGAGGCGTAGCGTCCGGTGTCACGGGAGTCAGGGCTATCGAGAAGCTCGCCGTGCGGAAGAGCGGCATCGTGTACCGCGTAATCATCCACGTGCAGGCCGACGCGTCTCTTTCCCTGCACGACGCGCACATCCTGGGAGGCCGCGTGAAGAGCGCGATCCGCGTGGCCATGCCACACGTGCAGGACGTGCTCGTGCACATGGAGCCGTTCGAGCCGGCTGTCACGGCACGGTCGATTCCTGAAGCGTGAGCGCGACCTTCAACCACCAGCGCGGCTGCCACTCGGCTGCAACCGGCACACCGGCGAGCGCGCCGTTGGTGCCAACGTAGACGTCGAAGCGCGTCCGGGCATCGGTCGCCAGCGTGGTGATCTCAAAGGACGATCGGACGGCCGAGACCACCTGATCGCCGAGATGCACGGTCGTTGGCTGCAGCTCACGCCGGCGCAACTCGTACAGGCCCTGACCGAACACGTACTGCACACGCAGATCCTCGCGTGCGGATCGTGCGAGCCCGGCTCGGGTGCGACTCACGTCCCGCGCTATGAGGTCCGCCAGGGCGACGAGGAAGCCTGGCCGGACGCCTGCGGACACGACCTGCTCACGCGGAGCGGCAGCTGCGGACGCCGCTCGCACGCGATCGAGGGTGGCGTCGACGTCGTGAACGGAGAAGGCCCTGGTCGTTGCGATGCGCGCAGTTCTCCAAGCAGAGCGCCCGCCCACAACTTAACCCGCGATCGCTCGGAAGTCACCCGTGCGCTGCCGTCGCTCGACGTCGGCGGCGGCCTCGTCATAGGAGGCCGTGTCATCGCCGGTCATCAACGCCAGCAGGAGACCGCCGATGTCATCGGCCTGCTACGCAATGAAGCCCCACTTGTTCAGGCCGCGCGGCGCCCTGTTCGGATCAGTGCCCACCAGTAGCTCATACGCGCGACATCCCTCGTCCGCCGACCGCCACGTGATGCGTGCGAACCCAACGTCATCCTTGCCGAACCAGAAGAGCAACGGACGGATGCGTCCGGCCATGCGGTAGCGACGCACCATCGTCGTGTGGCAACCCTCACCCGGGAACGGTGTGCGTTCCGAGAGCGTGATCGGGTGCGACACGGTGAAGCGAGCCGTGGCGCCGACGTGGAGGACGGCGATTGAGAAGACAAGTCCTGTCCCGGCGATCACGCCAGGTATGCGATGTCCGAACATGGTCCTCCTCTAGCGGGGCGATCAGGCCTGCGAGGGTGCGACGTCGAGCTTGGGCACCTGTAGGTGTGGCATTGGTGCCGCGACGAACAACCGACGAGACGGCTTCGCGATCAAACGGGCCACGGC
The DNA here is from genome assembly GCA_016871175.1 of Acidimicrobiia bacterium. Taxonomy (GTDB): domain Bacteria; phylum Acidobacteriota; class Vicinamibacteria; order Vicinamibacterales; family CAVVIG01; genus VFZL01. Next base: position 88,164 of record VFZL01000004.1, read on the forward strand.
GACGGAGCGCGCCACGCGCGCTGAGTCGGTCGCTATGCCGGTGTTGGCGTACATCTGACGATAGAGCTTGGAGATCAGCACGAAGGCGAGCCGACCCTTGAGCGACTTGACGACCCGCGCGCGCGCCCAGATGCTGGGCAGTGAGTAGAAGCGGTCCCAGGTCGCCTGGGTCCGCCGGCGGATCTCGTCAGGCGACATCACGGGATGCGGAGTGTAGACCTTGGGTCGATTGGCCTGCGGGATCAGCCAGTGCCGGGTGATCGGCACACCCCCCACCTGGAGTCCCTTCCCTTGTTGCTCACGCTCCCACTTCTCGAAGTCGACTGTGCCGGGGAACGGCGTGAGCATAACGAACTGCGCGAAGGTCACGCCAGCGCGCTCGGCGAGCGATGCCGTGGCTTCAAAGGTCTCCGGTCTGTCGCTCGGGAGCCCGAAAATGAACGAGCCCAGGACGTGAATGCCGTGCTGCTTGAACGCCTGCAGTCGCTCAACGAGCGCGTCGCCATGAAGATTGAAGCCCTTGTACACATCCTTCAGGCCCTCGGGGGTTACGGATTCCACCCCGATGAGCGCCCCCTTGATGCGAGCCTTGGACATGGCTTGAAGGAACTCCGGATCCTCAGCCGCTTCCATGGTGATCTGCGTGTAGAACACCATGTCCGACGGGAGCTTTGCCAGCTTGGCCATCAACTCGAAGCGCTGTGCACGAATCGCTTGCAGCTCGTGAAGACGCGTCTTGTCCTGTCGCCGCTCGGCTTGTGCGAGGTCGGCAAGCGATACCGGGTAGAAGTTGTCGTCGGCCAGCGCGACGAACTTGAAGCCGATTCGTCGCAGCTCCACCGCCTCTCGAACCACGTTGTCGACGATCGATTGGCGAGGCTGCTGACCGTCGGTGCGCCACACGGAACAGAAGGAGCAGTGTTTCGGGCATCCGCGAACCGTCTGAATCGACGCCCACATGTATCGGTCCTTGGGCAGCAGATCCCACCGAGCGGGCTTGAACGAGTCGCCGCCGATGCGTCCCGCCTCGTACACCAACTTCACCTGACCCTCGATGCAGTCTTTGATCACGGTGCCCCACATGGCGTCGCCGTCGCCCCGAACGACCGCGTGCGCGCCACCGAGGGCGTGCGGTTCGTTCGGATACAGGGTTGCGTGAATTCCTCCGAACACGACGATCGCTCCGCGCGCCCGGAGGGCGCTGCCGACCTCGTATCCGCGCAGCGCGTTCCCTGTGTGGATGCCGATACCGACCACGTCACCCTCCTGGATGCGCGTCACGTCCAGCGGATCCAGCGTCTCGTCACAGATGATGGGGTCGCCGTACTCCCGCGGCGTGGCGGCGGCCAGCACGTAGAGCCACCGCGGCGTGATGACAGCCGTGCCGAAGGAGACGTGACTGGGGTTGACGAGAAAAACGCGCATGCGATGCCTCCCACTAGGCCCCGAAGCCAAACAACCCGCCCGATGCAGCCGCTGATGGCGTCTAGAGCGCCGCGAATGATGAGCGTTGACAGAAACCGATGAACGAAGAACAACCGATGAACGAAGAACGCGGAAGAGCCGGCGGCTAGAATTGCTCGGCAACCGCCTTTCCTGTGCGGCCGAAGAAGCCGCCAAGAGCATTACCCCGACGCGCCACATGGCGGCCAAAGGCGGTGCTCCGTTGTGCGAGTTGCTGTCCGACGGTGACAACCTCTCGTGCGACGTGCCGGCCGACGGTGGCCCATAGGCCTGGTTCAGCGTCCAGCGCGGCGTTCGACTCGGTGCCACCTGCCTCCGGGGACGAAACGTCAATGAGGCCAGCCGGCGGGCCGACGAGGACACGACCAGGAATCGGTGGCGGTGCTGCCTCGCCGGCCGCGTTGTTCGCCGCGAGCGCGACCACCGGTGCGCCGCTCGAATCCGTATCGTCTCGGCGAACCTCGACTCGAGCGATCTGTATCGGAGACGCCACGCTCGAGAGCGGCCGCCTCAGGGACGTCGTGCCCCACGTCATTGTCCTCCTCGCACTCGCGGAGCGCCCGTTCACATCGACGGGCGCCGGTCTGGCCACATGCCGATCAACGACTCGTGCCGGGTCGGGGGCCGTCGTGTGCCCGACGCCCGTTGGAATCACGGCATTCGAAAGGTCGACGGGCCTCGGCACCGCGTCCGGCGTCGAACGACGCGCCACGGTTTCAGCCGCCCGCGTGCCGACGATCGGACCGACCGCGATCGCAACAGCCGAGGCCGCCGCCAGACCGGCGATACCCGAGCCGAGTACCAAGCGCTGCACGGCAGCACGACGGCGAACCCGCGGATCGAGCAACCGCCGTACGCGGAGCAGCAACGACCCGGTTCCCGCTGCGTGCGGGACTATCGCTGCGACGGACGAGAGACGCCGAGCCGCGATGGCGTCCGCGGCGTCGGCCAGACACGTGGCGTATCGCACAGCGTTTCCGATGCGGGCGGCGACCGCATCATCGCAGGCCGCTTCCCGTTCAGCGTCGAGCGCCGCCGTAATGACGCGGACGGCGGGGTGCCAGCCGACGAGGACGCTGATGCACGACTGGAGCAGCGTGGCCCAATCGTCGTAGCGTGCGAGATGCACCTGCTCGTGCAGGATGATCAAATCGAGGTCCTCGCGATCCAGCGTAGTCACGAGCCGGTCGGAGACCACGATGGCCGGCCGACCCAGGAGGCCTAGCGCGCAGGCGCCAGAAACGCTCGATGACATGCGGAGCGCGGCGTGTCGGCGCCCAGCCCTTCGCCACTGCCGCCGCAGCGACAGCGATCGCTCCACTGCGCGGGCCAGCCGACGCGAGCGTCGTTCCAGCTGACGGACTGTGACCAGGCCGCGCGTCAGCCGCCCGAACCCGAGCAGCACCGAGCCAAGCCAGGCGCCGATGCCGCACGCAACCAACCAGTCCGGTGGCGCGGGGAGTTCGATAAGTGGCCTAGAGACAAGCGACGCACCCGGCGCGAGTGATTCCGCGTCAACGCGCGGCAGTGCCATCGACCCGTTGCCGAACATCGTGGAGTGGGTGATAAGCGGAAGGAGCAGCACCGCGACCAGCACCGCCCACCAGAGCGCGTAGCGCGTGGCGGCGTTGATTCGGGGAGCGCAGCGCAGCGCAAGCCACAACGTGACCGCGACAGCCGACCCCTGCCAGAGCCACTGCAGGAGCGACGTCATCGATCGCCCTCGGCGGTGTGGCCAGCGACGAGGGCTCGGACACGGTTTCGCTCGTCTTCCGTCGGGTGCTCGTGCCCGAGCAGGTTCAGCATCAGCGCCTCCTCCGAGCCGTCGAAGAACCGCGACACGAGTTGCGACACTGCCCGCCGTCGTGCCTGTGAGCGATTGATGACCGGCAAGTAGACGAACGCGCGCCCATCTTTTTCGTGTCTGACGTACCCCTTTCGCTCCAGAATGCGCAGCACCGTCAGGATGGAGTTGTAGGCCGGCTTGTCCGGCCCCTCGATGAGCTCAACGACTTCGCCAACGGTGGCGCTGTTGCCATTCCAAAGCACGCGCATGATGCGTAGCTCTGCGTCAGTCAGCGCTGGGGATTGCCGTCGAGCCATTGGTAAGACCGGAAAACACCTCAGTTAATATCCTAAGAATTTAGGAGAAACAAGATGACGATATGCCGGTTCCTCGTGAGCGTCAACTAAAAACTTAATTCCTTGTGGAACTGCCTACAGCCTGAACAAGCGCGTGAACTTGACCACGAATCCGCGGTTCCGGATTTCAGGGAATCCGCGGACCGTCATGTCGCGATTGTCCGAGTAAACGACGAACAGGTCGCTGCCCGGCTGGTACTCCCAGCGGTACCGGATGTTCGTGTTCATGGCCGACGTGCCCGTGTTGAACTGAATGAGCGCGGCGGCCGACATGCGCGGCGAGATCGAATACGTCGTGCGGGTGGTCAGCAGGGCGCTGGCAAACGAGCCGACCGGCAGCTCGACCCAATTCAGCTGGAGGCTGGGTTCGAAGGAGGTCTGCGGCGTGATCTCGAGCCGTCCGCGTCCGCTGCTGAAGCCCGTCCGCTTGCCGTCGTAGAAAGACCCGGTGTCGACATTCACCCAACCTGACATCCGACGCAGGGGCGAGAACAGATACCCGATGTGAAGCTCGGGCCAACTGTAGCCGCCTGCCGGCACCGACACACCGCTTGACAGCGCGAACGGCACGCGAATCAGCTCGTAGCTCTCCGCGTATTCGAGGCCGATCACATCGCCGTTTTGGAACTCGGACCGGAAGCCGACCTGTGCGAGGCGCGACTCGAGCTGGCCGCTTGGCGATGTCGTGTAGTCGAACTGCCCATCCCAGGTGAACTTGCGTACAGACCTGATCGATTTGGGCCGCGGGCTGAAGCGGACGAACGCCGAGTCCCGGCTAAACGCCTGACGTCGGAGGAATCCGATGTCTGGATTGAAATTCGTGTCGACGAACAACCGCTCGACCTGCAGGCCATAGCGATCGGCGTTGTAGTCGAACTGGCCCCGATAGCTCAGCGAGTCACCGCTGCGGTCCGGTTGCGTCGTCTTGGCGGCGAACGTGCTGATGGTGACGTTCTGGTAAAGCGAGAACACTCCGTCGGCACCGAATGATTGGGCCCGACCCTGGCCCAAGGTGGATGTCGACCGATCGGTGAAGAGGACACCGATGGCACTGCGGCTAAGGATGTCGCGCTTCACGCGGACGACGCCGAAGTTCGTGGATGGGAGTGCCGCTTGGCCGGGAGCTCCCTGTGCGTCGCCGGTCTTGATGTCGATGAGGCCGATGCTGTAGCGCCCAACCTTACCCGACATGCGGGCGCCGACGTTAATCGGCACGGGTCCCGCCGGACCCAGGCCGATGCGACGGCTGAAGAACATCACCGGCACGTCGTTCGGGTTCGGATTCGCCTGTGTGCTCCCCGCCGCACCTGAACCTCCGCCACCAGCGCTGCGCGGCTGATTCTGCAGCCCGCCGAACGAAAAAATCCCCTGCCCTTCGAGAAAGAACTCGCGCTTCTCGGGGAAGACCTGATTAAAGCGGGTCAGGTTGACCTGTTGCTCATCCTCCTCGACTTGGGCGAAATCGGTGTTGTAGCTGAGATCGGCGATTAGCCCGCCCGCGACGCCGACCTTCGCGTCGAATCCTCTGTCGAAACGCGGATCGTTCAACGCCAAGCTCCCCCTCGGTCGGAGCGTCGTGACGCCGGAGATGGCGTAGGGTTTGAGCTCCAGCGTCCGGCTGTTGCGCGGCGTTTGGATGCCGACGAGCGTGGCCGCGGCCGACACCTTGTTCATGCCGCGGCGTCCCAACGCCGCGGGAATGGGCATCAGGAAGGTGGTTTCGTTCTTCCACCGGATGACGCGCTTGAAGTTGATGCCCCAAATCTGATCGTTGCCGGCCGCATAGCGGAGCGACTTGAACGGAATCACCATCTCGACGGTGTAACCGTCCTCGACGCGGTCGGCATGTGCGTCCCAGACGGTGTTCCAGTCGCGATTGAAGTCACGTTCGTCGGTGATGTACGCGTCGGACATGCCGCCGGCGAGCGCCGCCTGGAACAGGAATCCGTTGCGGCGGTCGTGAAACGTGTCCAACAGCACCGCGAAGCTCTCGTTGTCGTTGATGCTGTTGCCGTCGCGACGCATTTCGGTCGCAATCTCACGATCCGGCTCTGAGTCCCAGCACCGCGCGGCGATGTAGACGTTCTTGTCGTCGTAAAGGACCCAGACCTCGGTCTTCTCCGTGCTCGGTTCGCCTTCGTGTGGTTCCTGTTGGACGAAGCCGGCGATCGCCTCGGTGTGGGCGTACACGCCCTCCTCGAGCCGGCCGTCGACGACGATGGGCTCCACGATGCGCGTGGCCCGGACGGTCGCGCGGTCGGAGCTCTCCCGCGTGAACACAGCCGTCAGGGCCGCAGACCCCACGTCCGAGATGCGGGCTCTTGGTGGGTCCTGCGCCGACGCGGAGCGTCCCGCCTCGAGCAAACAGATAGCGAAAAAAAAGGGAATCCCCAGAGACGGACCGCGTGCAGTCAACGCCCTTGATGCCGCCCGCCTGCGTTCGTGAACACCACGGTACCCAGTCGGGGCGGAACCGCCAGTCTAGCAGGGAGCGGGATCTTCCCGACGTCGTGTTCGGAATTGCACCCGTCGGCGTTTACACAGGGCAAGGAGTCATACACGACATGCCCGTCCCCCTGCCCTGCCGGCTGACCACTTCGCGCTCCTCCAGCGGGTGACCCGCACAGTCGCCCGAAACAATCGGTTGAGCGCGGAAGACGCGGAGGATTTCGCCCAGACTGTTCAGGTGAAGCTGCTGGAGCGCCAATACGACGCGTTCAGCAGCTACGAAGGCCGCTGCTCCCTGTCGACGTATCTGACCGTGGTCGTCACCCGTCTGCTACTCGACTGGAACGCGACGCGTGGGAAGTGGCGCCCTTCAGCGCTGGCGACGCGGCTGGGACCCGATGCGGTCCTCCTGGAGCGCTTGATGAGCCGTGACGGCCTGACCCGCGCCGAGGCGATTGCAACCGTTTCCTCCCGACGCCCCTCGGGCACGGAGGCCCAGGTGGCAGCACTTGCCGATCAACTCGCTCCTCGTCCACGTCGGGTTTTCATCCGTGACGTGCCGGATGACACGCTCGGCCGGCTGGAGTTCCACGATCCTATCGCCGCGGCGGAGGTGCGCGCGGAGCGGCGTCGGATACGCGGTGCGCTGCGAATGGCGTGCTCGACACTGGCTGCTGAGGATCGACGGCTCATCGCACTCCGCTTTGGCCGCCGCTCGCTTACGGTTCGTGCAATCGGGGACGAGATGGGAACCGATCCCAAGCCGCTCTACCGGCGTCTGGATCGCACCCTGAAGGTGCTCCGCCATCGCCTCACGGCGATGGGTATCGAAACCGCACCGCTAGGTGCCGCCTGACAGGCCCTGGGAGGCCAGGTGGGCTGGCACACCCAGCCCTCCCGGCTCACCGAACCTTCGACGCCGAGAACGACCCGCCCGCAGACATCGTGCCTTGCATTGCGTTCCCGTTCACTCGACCACGGTATTCCACCGAGCCCGCGTTGAACGTAATCTCGCTCCCGTTCAACTTGCCGGACACCGCCGCGCTCGTCCCGCCGCTCTTGAGCGTGCCGCTGATGTTCTGGTAGGTCTGGGTGAGCGCGAGCTCGCCTTGCGCAAGCTTCCAAGTGCCCTGCACCTTCGCGGGGATGATCCAGAGAAGCGCCGTGCACCAGCTGGTGCACTGCTCGGTGGTGTTCGCCCCCTCTGGCGACGACACCGTGAAGGTATCGTCCGGCGTCCAGTCCTCCATCGTGAACGTGTTCGACACGACTCGCGTGCCCGGCTTCAGATCCAACAGTTTCGGTCGCAGCTTGACGTTGATGGAGGGCAACAAGAACATCGTGATGACGGTGGCCTTCGAGAGGTCGGTCTCGAAGAGGTCGGCCTTCATGAAGGTCGCCTTGCCACCGACGCCGGCGGCCGCGGCGTTCTTCTGGGAGATCGCCACCATGTCGGGGTTGTATTCGATGCCGATGGCGGTCGCACCACGCTTGGCGGCCGTGATCACCGTCCGGCCATCACCGGATCCGAGGTCCATCACGATGTCCTGCGCCGTCACCTTCGCCATGTCGAGCATTTTGTCGACGAGCGTTTGCGGCGACGGCACCCAGACGACGTCCTTACCGGCTTGGCCCACGGAGGGCTCGAATGGCTTCGCAGGCGCCTGCTGTTGAGCGAACGACAGGGCCGCTGATGCGAGCACCGCGACGAGGGACAGGACGAGGGGTCGAATTCTATGCATGCAGCCCTCCAGAGCTGGAAACCTAGGATCAGGCCCCATAGAGTGAACGAACAGGCCGACCAAGCGCAAGCGTAGTCTGAGCCGTTTATGATGAGACATGTCCGAGTCGCGTGCCTCGGGCGCTTCGTCCCGCGCCTGGCCCATACCGTGGCACGTTGTCCGTGGCCGGGAGCCGGCCGGTCCGGCCACGCCACCCCGTTTTGACCCTAGCCCAGACGGCGTCCACGCCTACCTGTCCGACGCCGCCCGCATGCCTGGCGGGCACGCCGAGGCCGTCGCCTACCCGACGACCGAGGCTGAGGTGGCCACCCTGCTCCGCGAGCGGTCTCACGTGCTGGCCGTCGGGGCGCAATCCTCGCTGACGGGCGGCGCGACGCCCACGGGCGGCCTGGTGCTGAGCACGGCGCGGATGAAGGCGCTGATCACGTCGAGCCATCGCGTCATCGTTGGATCCGGTGTCACGCTGACTGAGATCGAGAGCGCGCTGGCCCCCGACCGACGATGGTATCCGCCCGCGCCCACGTATCTGGGCGCGACTGTCGGCGGCGTGATCGCCACGAATGCCGCCGGAGCGGCCACCTTCAAGTACGGGACCACACGCGATTGGGTCGAGGCGCTGACGGTCGTGCTGGCGACTGGAGACGTGCTCGACCTGCGACGGGGCGAGGTCCGCGCGCACCCCGACGGATTCTTCGAATTCGAGCTGCGCGATCGCCGGGTGCGCGTGGACGTTCCGGCGTACCGCCGACCGGCCGTGCCGAAGGTGTCGTGTGGCTACTACGCCGCACCGGGGATGGATCTGGTCGACCTGTTCATCGGCGCTGAAGGCACTCTCGGAGTCGTGACCTCCGCGACGCTTCGAGTCGTGACACCGCGTCCGTCAACGGTTCTCGTGTGGGTCACCTGTCCGTCTCGCGCGACGGGCCTGAGGCTCGTGGACCGATTGCGTTCCGCTTCGCAGGAGACCTGGTGCTCCCGGCAGACCCATGGGCTCGACGTGAGCGCCATCGAGCACATGGATCGGCGGAGTCTGGACCTGCTGCGTGAGGACGGCGTTGAGCGCTCGCTCGATATCGCGCTGCCCGGTGACAGCGATCTCGCGCTGCTCATCGCGTTGGAGCTGGATCCGGGCCTGACGGCCGACATGGCCTTCAGCGAGATCGGTCGAGCGCTCGATGCGGGCGCTCCGAGCACCTCACTGACGCGCTTCTGTCGCATGCTGGCAGACGAGACGCTGTTGGATCGCGCGGAGATCGCTCTTCCCGGTGACCGACGGCAGGCCGCCTTCGTCGCGTGCCGCGAGGCGGTGCCGACGGCCGTCAACCAACGAGTGGCGCGCGGCCAACACGACATCGACCCGACCATCGAGAAGATCGCCGCTGATGTCATCGTGCCGTTCGACCGGCTGCCGATCCTTCTTGACGCGTTTGACGCTGGGTTCCGCTCCCGTCATCTCGATGGCGCCGCGTGGGGGCACATCTCCGACGGTAACTTGCACGCGAACGTCATCCCGCGGAGCACCGAAGAGCTCCGGGCCGGCAAGGCCGCCATCCTTGAATTCGGTCGCGTGGCACTCACGCTTGGCGGCGCTCCCTGCGCCGAGCACGGCGTCGGTCGCAATCCGATCAAACAGCAATTGATGCGGGAATTGGTCGGTCCGGTGGGAATGGAGGCGATGCGACGCGTCAAACGGGCCTTGGATCCGCGCGGCATCCTCGCGCCGGGCGTGCTGGGTCTCTGACCAGGAACTCCGGGACCCCGTCAGCGAACGAGCGTCGCGACGGCGACCACGCCGAGACCGGACACGAGCAGCTAGGTCGCGGTGGTGGCGGCCGCGTCGCTGGCTGGCAGAGCGGGTATCTCGCCTTTCTCGCGCAGGCGCGTCAACGCCTGCACGAGGCGAGATTGCGCCACGAACGCCGTCGCGAGCGCGGCGAGCAGACAACACAATCCGACACCCAGCGCCAGGCGCAGACCGACGCCCCATCCACCCGAGGCGACCACCGACAGCAGCGTGCCCATCCAACCGACGAGCGCCAATGACGCGAGCCACCGAAGGTGGGTCAGCTCGCGATCGCCGCTCTGACGAGCGAGGTCGAGTCGAAGCAGCCGCTCCGCGCGCTTACGGTCCGCCTCGCGCTGCTCTCGATCGTAGGACAGCCGCTGATCATCCCGGTGGAACGCCTCCCTGAGCGCCGCGACGGCGGCGCCCGCGAGCTTGGCTTCGACCGGGGCGTCGGCCAGCTGCATGGTGCCAGCGGCACGGCTCGAGCCGACGGCGCCGCCACGAGTCACCTTGCTGACCACTTCCGCCACTCCAAGAACCGCGTTGAGCACGCGCAACCAAGGGAACGGCATGTCTGCTCCGTATGGCCCTACTGTTGAGAACCCAGCCAACGCTGGCGAAACGCCCGCTGACCGTCCGACAGCCGCTGGCCTGCCGACTCCGCGGGCACGACCTCAAATGATGGATCCGCGGCGAGCGTGAGCGCGACGCTACGCTCGATGCCGGCACGATCGGCGGCTCGCACCGTGACCGTGTCACGTGGTCGGTGCGCCGCGATTCGCCGCACCAGGTCGGCCTCGGTCGCTGCGCGATGGCCATCGATTTCGAGGATCTCGTCGCCGCGATCGAGGCCAGCTTGGTGCAGCGGGGTGCCGGGCAGCGTGGCGCTTTCAATGCGGAGGCCATGTGAGCTCTGCGTGAACTCCACGCTCCCCGCCCACGCGGCGTCGGGCCGCTGGCGCCGGAGCACGAGCCCGGCGGACCGCAGCAATCGGTCGTAGTCGGCGATCTCATGACCGAGGATGTAGCGCTTGAAGAATTCGTCAGCGAACTCCGCTGATCCGCTGACCTCGGCAAGCCGGGCTTCGACGTCGGCCAGCGTGTATGGGCGGTCGACGTAGCCTGGTCGGCTTCCACCCGGCTTCCCGTGTACGCGCCACATCGCCCGCATGAAGTCGTCGAGTGTCACCCGGCCGTCAAACCGGTCTCGTAGCGTCAGATCGAGAGCGAGGGCGAGGGCCGCGCCGTGCGGGTAGTAGGAGACATAGGTGGACGACCAGTTCGTCGGATCCACGGGCTTGCCCCCGTCGGTGAAGACCGCCATCCGGCTCATGTCGTCGGCGGTCCGCGCGAATCGGGCCGGGCTGAGCGCCACCGCCCCGACGAACTGGGTCACGGCCTGCGCCGTTGCTGCGACGTCCTCCAGGCCGGCGCGCGCGAGCGTCAGTGCTCCGTAGTACTCCGTGAAACCCTCGGCGAGCCACAGTTCGCTCGAGACGTTGGCCGCTTCGAAGTCGAAGGGCTCGAGCGAGCGGGGTCGGATCCGCTCCACGTTCCAGTTGTGGAAGAACTCGTGGGAGACAGTGCCAAGCAAGCGCAGGCGGTCGGCGCGGATCGCGCCAGGCGCCGTGACGACGGTGCTGTTGCGATGCTCCATCCCGTCGCCGTTGGCGTACGGGAGGTAGTCCGCCAGAAACGTATAGTGCCCTGGCTCGTAGGTCGGATATTCGCCGTAGATCGTCCGCTGTTCGGCGACGATTGCCTTGACGTCCTCGACGAATCGATCGAGCTCCTCGTTGGTGCCGTTGTGGTGCGCAGCGAAACGAAACGTCCGGCCGTCGAGGACGAACGTGCGCAGCGCGACGGGCCCGAACTCGGTCGGGCTGTCCATCAAGTACTGTAGGTTCGGAGCGGTGAACCGGAGTGGGTCGCCGGTCGCGAGCAACTGTGTCGCGACGTGCCAGCGATTCCGCCCGGGCGGTGCGAGGAAGATCACCACTGACGGCCGGTCCTCCAATCCGCGCGAGAACACGAGCGCGGCCGGCATGTTGATGTGCGCGTGGGCCGGGTCCAGGCCAAGGTACGTTCCATCCACGCGGTCCCCGAACACCTTGTACTTGAACGTGACCGACCCACCGTGGCCCTCGATGCGCCAGCCATGTGCGTCTGGTTCGGTGGCCCGGATCTCGCGGCCATCGGCCCCGAAGGCGTGCACGTCGTACACGTTCTTTGCGAAATCGTGAACGGTATACCGGCCGGGAGACGAGCGGCTCATGCGGACGTCGAGCGCGCCTGACCCGATGTCTGGGAAGGTCACCTCCACCTGCATCCAATGGTGTTCGAGGGCCGGGAACGAGAGCCGATACTCGATGGGCCTCGCTGTCTGCGCGATGCCACTGAAGAGCCCGCTGGCGAACACGACCGAGCCGAGCAGGCACATCGCGAAGGGACGTCTCACAGGCCCACCTGGCCTACTCGGCCTGAGAGAAGAGCGCCTGTTCGATGAACGCGTCTTCTGGCAGTGCTCCCAGGATTTCGATTGTGTTGTCGACGATCGTCTTGGGGACTCCGGTGACGCGGTACTTCCGCGCCAGGTCCGGGTGCTCGGTGGCCTCGACCGCGTAGGCCGTGATGTGGGGGCTGGCGAACGCCATCTCATGCGCGAGCGTCACGGCTCGCGGGCAGTGCGGTCACGTGGGTGTAGTGAACACGTGCAGCGTCACCGGACGCTGGACGGATGCCAAGCGCTGACGAGACGCTTCCGAGAGCTGCGACTCACCGCCGCCCGCCAGCAGCACAGCCTGCACCAGCGACACGAACTCGTATCCAGCCGGCGTCCCGAGAAAGCGGATGCGCGTGTCGACGAGATCCCCGGAGTCAGCCGAGCCATCGGCGGCAGACACGTGATCGATCTGTGCGTACGCCACCGCGATGGCCGGCACCCGGTCGATGCCGTACCGCCGAGCGCGGTCAGGTTCCAGGACGAAGTTGACCTCGTCGATGATGACGCGGCTGGACAGGGCCGGGAGCTCGTTCAGCACCTGCCGCGTCTGTGCGCAGGTCTCGCACCCCAGCGACTGCGTGAAGAACAGCAGGTGTACTGGTCGCGTCAACTGTTCGAATTCGGTGCGCAATCGCGTTTGGTCAGCGGAGCCGAGCAGCGACATACCGCCATTATGGACTGAGATGATGTCCGTTACTTGAACAGCTCATCGAACGCACGACGTGCACTATGTTGATCGGTGGCCGTGGCGGTGCCTGTTTGACGCTCGACGGTGGTGCGCGCACTGAAGAACGTGCAGGCATTGCGCTCGTCCTTCGGGGCGACTCGCTCGGGAAGCCCAGTCTGCGTACACTGCCAGCGCGCGCTCGTGTCGAACGACACGCAATTGATGCAACTGTGGACGTCGACACCGCATCGAGCACACCGCGTGTCGAGGGCGACGTCGGTTGACAGGCGATTGCCGCAGCGCGCGCAGCGGAAGACCTCGTGTGAGGCCATCAGGTTCGGGGTCCGTGGCCCGGAGGCGTCCTGAAGTGGGCGTCCCGGTGCACGGGGCTCCGGCGCACGTTTCGGTGGTCGGGGCTGTTTGTCTCGCGGTTCGTCTTGATAGCCTCGTTGACGGTACTTGCGCTCGCTCATGCGGGCATCCTGCAGTAGATGGCACGGGCGGCGCAAGGGCGCCCGTGCACTAAGGGTTGTCGCGTCGCGACGACGCACGCGGGGCAGGAACCGCGGATGAATTAGGTCACACGACAGAATATACTTATTGACTGAAACCTCGACAGTTGTGGCCTGAATCCACAGATTACGTGAAACATTTCACAAAATAGGTTGCAGCCCTACCTGGAAGGAGGTATTCTGGCCTCACCGTGGTGCCGGGCGATCACACGTCACGCCCGGCCTCGAGTGGACGCGGTCAGTTGGCTGTGAAACCGATGCCGCAGATCTTTCGTCGCAGCTCGAACGCCGTCGCCCGTCTGAGCATCCTGGCCGTCGTCCTTCTTGTGGGCGCAGGACTGACACTGCTCTGGGTGCTCCAGCGTTCAGGGTGGTACACGGACCAGCGCGTCGCTCGCGAACAGCCCATTCAGTTCAGCCACGAGCGCCACGTCGGCGGCAATGGCATTGATTGCCGGTACTGCCACACATCGGTGGAGGAGTCCTCGTCTGCAGGAATCCCGCCGGTGAAGACCTGCATGAACTGCCACTCCGAAGTGTTCGCTCAAAGCCAGTACCTCAAGCCGGTGCGCGACGCCTTCGAAAGCAATCGCGCGATCAAATGGAACCGCGTGCACGACCTGCCGGACTTCGTCCACTTCGATCACAGCATTCATGTGAGCAAGGGCGTGGGCTGTACCACCTGCCATGGCCAAGTGGACCGGATGCCGCTCATGTGGCAGGAGCAATCGCTTCAGATGGAATGGTGCCTGAATTGCCACCGCAACCCGGATCGCTACGTCCGGCCGAGAAGTGCGGTGTTTTCCGTCAACTATCAAGCACCGCCCGACCAGCTCGAGCTGGGCGCCCGGCTGGTGGCGGACTACGAGATCCAGAAGTTGACGAGTTGCTCGACGTGTCATCAATGACGCAAGACGCCCGAGAGCTCTGGCGATCGCTCGATGAACTGGCGGACGATCCCGCCTTTCGCGAACGCCTTCACCGCGAGTTCCCCACGCCGGTGGAAGCCGTGACGGATCCGCTCGAACGCCGGTCGTTCCTGAAGTTGATGGGGGCGTCACTCGGCCTGGCGGGTGTGACGGCGTGCACGAAGCAGCCGGTCGAGAAGATCGTCCCTTACGTGCGCCAGCCGGAAGAAGTGGTGCCCGGCAAGCCGCTCTTCTTTGCGACAGCGATGCCGCTTGGTGGCGCTGGCGTCGGCGTGCTCGTCGAGAGCCACGAGGGTCGTCCCACGAAAGTCGAGGGCAATCCGACGCATCCCGACAGCCTCGGTGCGACCGACGTGTTCGCGCAGGCCGCTGTGCTCGATCTGTACGACCCCGACCGCGCCCGCGTCGTGACCAACGTCGGCGAGATTCGGCCGTGGCCGACGTTTCTGGCGACGCTTCGAGCCGCACTGGCCGGTCAACAGCGGCTGCGAGGCGCCGGCTTGAGGATTCTGACCGAGTCGATCAGCTCACCCACGCTCAGCGCCCAACTCCAAGGCATCCTGACGCAGTATCCGGAGGCCAAGTGGCACCAGTGGGATCCAGCTGGCCGTGACACCGCCTATTCGGGGGCGCGGCTGGCGTTTGGCGAGCCGGTCGAAACCCTCTACCAGATTGACCGGGCCGACGTCATCGTGGCGCTCGACGCCGATTTCCTCACCTGCGGTCCCGGTTCGCTCCGCTACGCGCGGCAATTCGCGGGGCGTCGTCGTCCGTCTGAGGCGGAGCGGATGAACCGGCTCTATGTTGCCGAGGCGATGCCGACCTCGACGGGCGCACGAGCCGACCATCGTCTGCCCGTGAAGCCGAGCGAAGTAGACCTCATCGCTCGCCAGCTGGCGGTGGCCGTGGGCGTGGCGGGCGTGCCGACAGGCGGCAGCTTCGCGGGGACGGCGGCCGAGCATGTCTCCAGGTGGATCGCCGCGGTCGCCAAGGATCTTCAAGGGCACAAGGGCGCGTCGGTGGTGATCGCGGGTCCCTCACAGCCGGCGAGCGTGCATGCACTTGCCCACGCGATGAACGCCGCCCTCGGAAGCGTCGGTACGACGGTTGTGTATACCGAGCCGGTCGTGACGTCGCCGGTCGACCACTCGGAGTCCATCAAGGATCTCGTGGCCGACATGACCGCAGGCCGCGTCGACATCTTGCTCATGATGGGCGGCAACCCGGTGTACTCGTCGCCAGCGGACCTCACCTTCGGTGCCGCGATGGCGAAAGTGCCGCTGCGGATCTACTACGGTTCGCACGACGATGAGACCGCGGGACAGTCGCACTGGCACGTGCCGCAGTCACACTTTCTCGAGAGCTGGAGCGATGTACGAGCGCTCGACGGAACAGTGTCGATCATTCAGCCGCTCATCGCGCCGCTCTATGCGACGCGCTCGCCTCACGAGCTGCTTGCGGTCTTCAGCGACACGCCTGAGAAGTCCGGCTACGAGATCGTACGCGAGCACTGGATCAAGACAACCGGCCTCGGCCGACCGGACGATGAATCGGACGCGACGCCGGAGTTCGAGAGCCGCTGGCGCCGGTGGTTGCACGACGGGGTGATGGAGGGCACGGCGTTCGCCCCCAGAGCGGTCACGCTCCGAGCGGATGCGACCGCCGCAGCGGCTGCGCTGTCTGGTTCTGGCGCTGACATCCAGTTCCGCACGGACCCGTGTGTGCTCGATGGCCGCTTCGCCAACAACGGATGGCTGCAGGAGCTGCCGAAGCCGCTCACGAAATTGGTGTGGGACAACGCCGTCATCGTGTCGCCGACCATGGCTCAGCAGATCGGGGTCGAGACATCGTTCTCTTATCAAGGTGGCGAACGCGGCCAGACGCTCAGCGAGATCGTCGAGGTACGCTACAACGGCCGGTCGGTCCGGGGTGCGTTGTTTCCGGTGGTTGGCCACCCCGACGCCGTGGTGACGGTTCACCTGGGTTACGGTCGTCGGCGCGGCGGCAGTCTGCTCCGTGGGGCTGGATTCGACGCAAACGCGATTCGAACCTCCGACGCACTCTATGTAGGTCGCGGCGTCGAGATTACGCGCACCGGCGACGGCTACTCGCTGGCGTGCACACAAGGGCATCACTCCATGCAAGGCCGCGGCATGGTCCGTGCGCTCACGAAGGAGGAGTTCCTCCGCCATCCGGAAGCCGTGCATGAAGGCTTCGAATCGCCGCCACGCACCTTGACGCTGGTCCCCGAGTACAAGTACGAGGGCTACAAGTGGGGCATGGCGATCGACGTCAACGTCTGCACGGGGTGCAACGCGTGCGTCATTGGCTGCCAGGCCGAGAACAACATCCCGGTGGTGGGGAAGGCGCAGGTGCTTCGCGGTCGCGAGATGCACTGGCTGCGTGTCGACCAGTACCACCGAGGCGCCCCCGAGAATCCGGAAACGTTCTTCCAGCCTGTCCCGTGCCAGCAGTGCGAGAACGCGCCGTGCGAGGTCGTCTGTCCGGTCAATGCCACCGTCCACAGCCATGAGGGGCTGAACGACCAGGTGTACAACCGGTGTGTCGGAACCCGCTACTGCTCGAACAACTGCCCGTACAAGGTGCGCCGGTTCAATTACCTGCTGTACCAGGATTGGGACACGCCCAGCTTGAAGTTGGGCCGTAATCCCGATGTCACGGTCCGCAGCCGCGGCGTGATGGAGAAGTGTACGTACTGCGTGCAGCGAATCAACGAGGCGAAGATCACCTCAGAGAAGGAGCGTCGTAAGGTGCGCGACGGCGAGATTCAGACCGCGTGCGAAGCGGCGTGCCCGACCGAGGCGATCGTGTTCGGCGATCTGAACGACCCGCAAAGCCGTGTGTCCCGGCTGCAAGCGGAGCAGCGGAACTACGCGATGCTGGCCGACCTGAACACGCGACCGCGGACCACTTACTTGGCCGTGGTACGGAACGCGAATCCCGAGGTGGGGGCGTAGGGAGAGCGATGGCAAACGGGGTTCAAGCGGTTCCTGACGCCCGGGCGACCACGGAGCTGGTTCCGGTCATCACGCCAGGGCACTCGTTCGTGTCGGTCACCGAGAAGATCTCCAAGATTGTCCTGCGGAAGGACACGCCGATTGGCTGGTTCCTCTTGTTCGCCCTGACCCTGGGCGTCTCCGGCCTCCTGGCGACGTCGCTCGGCTACCTGGTGTTCATGGGGATCGGCATCTGGGGGAACAACCAACCGGTAGGCTGGGCTTTCGACATCACGAACTTCGTCTGGTGGATCGGAATCGGCCACGCCGGCACGCTGATCTCGGCGATTCTGCTGCTCTTCCGCCAGCAGTGGCGCACCTCGATCAACCGCTTCGCCGAAGCGATGACGCTGGCCGCGGTCGCGTGCGCGGGCCTTTTCCCACTGTTCCACACGGGTCGTCCTTGGCTCGCGTACTGGCTGCTGCCGTACCCGAATACGATGGGAATGTGGCCGAACTTCAAGAGCCCGCTCGTCTGGGACGTGTTCGCGGTGTCCACCTATCTGACCGTGTCGGCGCTTTTCTGGTACACGGGACTCATCCCCGATCTTGCCACGATGCGGGACAATGCGAAGTCGAGGATCGGACGGCGCGTGTACGGGCTGCTAGCCATGGGCTGGCGAAACTCCGCCTATCACTGGCAGCACTACGAAGTCGCCTACCTGCTACTCGCGGGCCTATCGACCCCGCTCGTCGTGTCGGTGCACAGCGTGGTCAGCTTGGATTTCGCGGTGTCAGTGCTGCCGGGCTGGCACACGACGGTCTTCCCGCCATACTTCGTTGCCGGCGCGATCTACTCGGGATTCGCGATGGTCCTGACGTTGATGATTCCGATCCGTGCCGCGTACGGCCTGCAGGACTTCATCACGATGCGCCACATCGAAAACATGGCCAAGGTCATGCTCGCCACCGGGCTCATCGTCGGCTACGGGTACTCGCTCGAAGCCTTCATGGCCTGGTACAGCGGCAACAGGTACGAGACCTTCATGATGTGGAACCGCATGACAGGCCCGTACTGGTGGTCCTACGCGCTCCTCATCCTGTGTAACGTCGTCACGCCGGCGTTCCTCTGGTCGAAAAAGGTGCGGACCAGCGTCGGCGCGCTGTTCGTGATTTCGATCGTCGTGAACATCGGGATGTGGCTCGAGCGGTTCGTGATCGTCGTGACCAGTCTGCACCGCGATTTCGTGCCCTCATCGTGGGGTCGATTCAGCCCGACGATCTGGGATTTCTCGACTTATATCGGCACACTCGGCTTCTTCCTGATGCTGCTCCTGCTGTTCGTGCGGTTCCTGCCGATGATCTCTATCTTCGAGATGAGGACGCTCCTGCCGTCGGCCAAGGTCGACGAGGCGCACGGACACGGTCACTGAGGACGGCGATCGATGGCCACACACATGACCCAGTCCAGCCAGCCCGCCGTGCACGGCTTGATCGCCGAGTTCGACAACCCGAACGCGCTGGTGGCGGCGACCGCCAAGGCACATCGCGACGGCTATCGCAAGATGGACGCCTATTCGCCGTACCCCATCGAGGAGCTGCGCCACGCACTCGGCGCGCCGGCGTCGAGGCTCCCGGTCATCGTCTTCATCGGCGGGCTGATTGGTGCGGCGGCGGGCTTTTCGCTCGAGTCGTGGGCGAACGCGGTGGCGTATCCCCTGAACGTGGCTGGCAAGCCCTACATTTCGTGGCCGATGTTCATCCCGGTGACGTTCGAGACGACCGTCTTGTTCGCGTCTCTCTCGGCCGTGGTCGGGATGCTCGCCCTGAACAGGCTCCCACAGCCCTATCACCCCGTGTTCAATCACGCGCGATTCTCGGCAGCCTCGACCGATCGATTCTTTCTGTGCATCGAGGCACGGGATCCCAAGTTCGACCTGAAGCGGACGCGGGCCTTTATGGACACGCTCGGGGCGCTCGAGGTCGCTGCCGTTGAGGGCTAGTGGCCTGTCCTCGGTGGTCTCGCGCAGCTCGGCGCGAACGTGGCTCGCGTTGGTCGGGTTGCTCCTGTTCGGCGTCTCCTGCCGCCAGGACATGCACAATCAGCCGAAGTATGTCCCGCTGCGGGAGTCGACCTTCTTCGCCGACGGCAGCTCAGCCCGTCCGCTGCCGGCGGGCACGGTCGCGCGTGGACAGTTACGAGACGACATCCTGCTCTACACCGGCAAGGTCGGGAACGAGCCGGTCGACCAGTTCCCGTTTCCTGTGACCGAGCAGGTGATGGCCCGCGGTCAGGAGGCGTTCACCGCGTACTGTTCCCACTGTCACGGCCAGACGGGCGCGGGCGACGGGATGGTGGTGCAACGCGGCTACACGAAGCCCTTGGCGCTGTACGATGAAAAGGTGAGCCAGAAGCCCGTGGGCCACATCTTCGACGTCATCACCAACGGGTTTGGTGCGATGCCCGATCACGCGGCGCAAGTGAAGGTGAACGATCGCTGGGCCATCGCTGCGTACGTGCGGGCTTTGCAAGCGAGCACGTCAGGCACGGTCAGCGACGTGCCGCCCGAGCAGCGCGAGCAGTTGGACCGAGCCGTGGACGCGCCCGGGGCTGGCGCGGCCAGCCAGACGGCGCGCTAGCGTGTCGGAAGGAGGAAGTCGACAGGAGTGGCTGGACCGATCATGCGTTTTCGGCAAGCGGCCGACCAACTGATTCCCGAGCTCGCCGGGTACCAGCGTGTGTTTCTCATGGCCGGAGGCCTTCTCCTGCTTGTGTCGCTGGTCGGCTGGTTCCTCAATCCCGCGCAGTTCTTTCAGTCGTACCTGACGGCGTACATGCTCGTGCTGAGCGCGACGCTCGGCCCGCTTGCTCTAGGGATGATTCACCAGCAGTCCGGCGGCAAATGGGGCGTGGTGATTCGGAGCATCCTGGGCGCCGCCTCGCGCGTGCTGCCGGTCATGACGGCCCTGTTCCTGCCGATCGTCGTCGGGATGCCGCACCTGTACCACTGGACTCACGCGGACGCAGTCGCGCAAGACGAGATCCTGCAGGCGAAGTCCCTGTACCTGAACGTGCCGTTCTTTCTGCTCCGGGCCTTGCTGTACTTCGCCGTGTGGAACGCACTCGCCTTCTTCCTGAACAAGTGGACGGTCGAGCAGGATCGCACCGGCGATCCCGCGGTCGCCAAGCGAATGGAGCGGCTGAGCGGCGGCGGATTGCTCGTCTTCGGCATCACAGTCACCTTCGCGTCCTTCGACTGGCTCATGTCGCTCGATCCGCACTGGTTCTCGACCATCTACGGGTTCCTGATCTTGGGCGGCCAAGGGCTGACGACGATGGCCCTGACGATCATCGCGCTGCACTGGTTGAGCAAGCGCGAACCGATGAACGTGGCAGTGGTGCCACAGTACTTCCACGACCTGGCGAACTTGATGCTGGCGTTCGTGATCCTGTGGACCTACTTCTCGTTCTCGCAGTACTTGATCATCTATGCGGGCAACCTGCCCGAAGAGATCACCTGGTACACCCGTCGTCTCGACACGACCTGGATCAACGTGGGCCGGTTCCTCATCCTGGCGCACTTTGCTGTCCCGTTCCTGCTGCTGCTGTTCCGTCGAAACAAGCGTGTGGCTGAACGTCTCGTGCCGATTGCCGCCTTCCTGCTCGTGGTCCGCTTCATCGATCTCTTCTGGCTCGTTGCGCCGACGTTCCACGAACGGTTGTCGCTGAGCTGGCTGGACATCGTGCTCCCGCTGGGGCTCGTGGCGGTCTGGATCGGCTGTTTCGTCTGGCAGCTGCGGGGCAACCCGCTGCTGCCGTACTACGACCCGCAGTTTGCGGAGGCTGTGCCCCGGCTCGCCGTGCAGGGCGAGGGGCACCATCACCAGGCGCACTGAGGCGCGAAATGTCGTTAACAGAATCTCAGCAGACTCAGCAGCCGCCCATGCCCCACCACGAAGAGGGCGATATCTATTTCGGCGCCATCTTCAAGTTCGTGATCTACCTGGCGATATTCGTCGCGATCGTCCAGGTGTTCACCTTCTACGTGATGCGGAGCATCGACAACCGGATGGTGGCCAACCAGGAGATCCGGTATCCGCTCTTGGCCGAGCAGGGCGAGCGTTTGCCGCCGGCCCCGCGTCTCCAGACGCTGCCCAAGGAGGAGCTGGCGGCTCTGCGCGAGGCGTGGAGACGGGACCTCGAGGGGTACAGCTGGGTGGACAAGAGCGCGGGAACCGTGCGCATGCCCATCGAGCTTGCGATGAGGCGCGTGCTCGAGCGTGGGTTACCGGCGCGGGCCGCCGAATCGAGCCCAGCGACGCCTGCACCCGCCACGTTGAGGCCTCCCGACGCCACGAAGCCCGCCGGCGCACCGGCGGGGCGCTAAGGACTGCGACGAAACAGCCATGAGGATCGTTCTCGGCGTCCTGCTCTTCCTCGGCACGGTGACCCCGCCGCTCGCCGCTCAGATGACTGGCGCCCCGACGCCCGGGTACCGGCCGATGCCTGGCATTCCGGCGTCGACGCTGCCCCAGGCGTTGCGAGAGATCGGCTTCGACCAGAGGCTCGACGCGCCGTTGCCACTCGACGCGACGTTTCAAGACGAAGACGGGCGGACCGTTCAGATCGGCGAGTACCTCGGGAAGAAACCAGCCGTGCTGGCGTTCGTGTACTTCGATTGCCCCATGCTCTGCACGCAGATCGTGAACGCCCTGGCCGCGGCGCTACGGCCTTTGTCGCTGACGCCGGGCGAAGAGTTCGACGTCGTGCTGGTGAGCTTCGACCCGCGTGAGACACCCGCGCTCGCCAAGCAGAAGAAAGCAGAAGCCATCGCCCGGTACGGTCGTCCGGACACCGCCACGGGGTGGCACTTCCTGACTGGCGACGAAGCGTCGATCAAGCGCCTGACGCACGCCGCCGGATTCCGTTACGTGTGGGACGAGGAGACCAAGCAGTTCGCGCACCCCTCGGGCATCATCATCGTCACGCCGGACGGCCGTCCGGCACGGTACCTGTTCGGGATCGAGTACGGTCCTCGTGACGTACGACTCGCGTTGGTCGAGGCGTCGGCGGGCAGGATCGGATCACCCGCCGACCAATTGCTGCTGTTCTGTTACCACTACGATCCGATGACCGGTCGGTACGGGATCGTGATCATGCGCGTGCTGCGTCTCGCCGCCATCGCGATCGTGCTTGCGCTCGTGGCTTATATCGTCGTCATGGTTCGCCGCGAGAGGCGCACGGCGCACGCGCGGGTCGTGCCGTCTACTCATTTTGCGCCCAGGCCTGTGCACCGTAACTGACATGTGGACTTCTCCGCTCTTTCCGGAAGCCGCCTCAACGATCGCCCCTCGGGTAGACGCGTTCTACTTCTTCCTGGTCAGCCTGACCGCGTTCATGTCGATTCTGATCGCGGTCGCGTTCTTCTACTTCTTCGTGAAATACCGCCGCCGGTCGCCGGACGAAGTGGGTGTCCACATCGAAGGAGGCATGGCGCTCGAGATTGCGTGGTCCGTGATCCCGCTGATCATCGTGATGGTCATCTTCGGTTGGAGCACGTCGCTCTTTCTCACGTACACGCGTCCGCCGGCTGAGACCCTCAACATCTACGTCGTCGGCAAGCAGTGGATGTGGAAGTTCCAGCACCTGAATGGCCACCGCGAGATCAACGAACTGCACGTGCCGGTCGGCCGCGCGGTGAAGCTGATCATGACCTCGGAGGACGTGATTCACGACGTGTTCGTGCCGGCGTTCCGCGTGAAGGCGGACGTGCTGCCGGGGCGCTACACGCAGCTGTGGTTCAACGCGACCAAGGCCGGCCGCTACCACCTGTTCTGCGCGGAGTACTGCGGGACGAAGCACTCGGGGATGATTGGCGAGGTGATCGTGCAAGAGCCCGCGGAATTCGAGGCCTGGCTCTTGACCGGTCGAGCGGAGGGATCGCTGGCCTCGGCGGGTGGGAAGCTGTTCCAGGATCTGGCGTGCCACACGTGCCATCGCCCCGATCAGACCGGACGCGGACCGGTGCTGCCGGGTCTCTTCGGTCGCACGATCACGCTTCAGAACGGCGCTCGGCAGGTGGTGGACGAAGCGTACTTGCGCGAGTCGATCCTGCGGCCGGCCGAGAAGGTCACGCAAGGGTTCCAGCCCGTGATGCCGGCGTATCAAGGGCTCATCACGGAAGAAGGCGTACTCCAGCTCATCGAGTACGTGAAGTCGCTTGGCACCGAGCCGCAAACGCAGCCCGTTCGCCCGGCGTCCGGCGGTCCCGCGCCAGGCGAGACCCCGCCGTTGCCTCCGAAGAGTGAGGTCAATAGGTAAGCCATGTCTGCCACGCCTGCCCAATCCACGCTGTCAGCCAAGCCGACGCTTCCGGCGATTTCCCCAGTCATGCCCGAGCATCACTACCTGAACAACGGGTATGGGCTCAAGTCGTGGCTCCTCACGCGCGACCACAAGCGCATCGCGATTCTCTACCTGCTCTCGGTGTCCTTCTTCTTCTTGTTGGGCGGATTGTTCGCGGTGGTGGTGCGGCTCGAGCTCGCCACGCCAGCGGGCGACCTGCTCACATCGGACAACTACAACAAGTCGTTCACCATGCACGGCGTGCTGATGGTGTTCTTCTTCCTCATCCCCGCGATTCCGGCGACGCTCGGCAACTTCCTCATTCCGCTGATGGTGGGCGCGAAGGACCTCGCGTTCCCGAAGATCAACCTGCTCAGTTGGTACATCTACATGCTGGGCGCCTCGTTCGGCTCGTGGGCGATTCTCACCGGCGGCCTCGACACCGGCTGGACGTTCTACACGCCCTTCAGCACCGTGGCGTCGACCAGTGCCGTCGTGCCGGCCGCGCTCGGCGTGTTCATCAGTGGATTCTCGTCGATCCTCACGGGCCTGAACTTCATCGTCACGATCCATCGGATGCGGGCACCCGGCTTGACGTGGTTCCGCTTGCCGCTCTTCGTGTGGGCGCACTATGCGACGAGCTTGATCATGATCCTGGGCACGCCGGTCATCGCCATCACCATCGTGCTCGTCGCCGCCGAGCGTGTCTTCTCGTTCGGGATCTTCGATCCGAAGCGCGGCGGCGATCCCGTGCTCTTCCAGCACCTCTTTTGGTTCTACTCACATCCCGCGGTGTACATCATGGTGCTGCCGGCGATGGGTGTGATCAGCGAGCTCGTTGCCGGCAGCTGTCGCAAGTCGGTGTTCGGCTATCATTTCGTGGCGTTCTCGAGCCTGGCGATCGCCATCATCGGGTTCTTCGTGTGGGGCCACCACATGTTCGTGGCCGGCCAGTCCGTGTACGCGGCGCTCATCTTCTCGATCCTGAGCTTCCTGGTCGCCATCCCGTCGGCCGTGAAGGTCTTCAACTGGACGGCAACGATGTACAAGGGGTCGGTGACGCATGCCACGCCGATGTGGTACGCGATGGGCTTCATCGGGCTGTTCACGATCGGCGGGCTCACGGGGCTTTTCCTCGCGGCGGTCGGCCTCGACATTCACGTGACCGATACGTACTTCATCGTGGCGCATTTCCACTACGTGATGGTGGGCGGCACGATCATGGGGTACCTCGGCGGCCTGCATTACTGGTGGCCGAAGATGACCGGGAAGCTCTATAACGAGAACGCGGCCAAGGTGGCGGCGGCGCTGATCTTCTTCGGCTTCAACCTGACGTTCTTCCCGCAGTTCGTCCTCGGCTACCTAGGCATGCCGAGGCGATATCACGCGTACCCACCCGAATTCCAGATGCTAAACGTGCTGTCGTCGGCCGGCGCTTCCATTTTGGCGGTCGGCTACATCTTCCCGATCATCTACCTGCTGTACTCGTTGAAGAACGGGAGGATTGCGGGCGCCAACCCCTGGGGCGCCGTCGGCCTCGAGTGGAGAACAAGCTCGCCGCCGCCCACCTTCAACTTCGAGAAGACACCCTCCGTGACCTGGGAAGCCTACGAGTACCCGGAGGGAGTGGAGAGCCATGTCGCCTGACACCTCCGCGGCAGCGGAATCCCATCGAGGGCACCACCCGGCGCTGGTCCATCACTTCGACAGCCTCGCCGAGCAGCACGAGGCTGCGAGCCTCGGCATGTGGACCTTCCTGGTGACCGAGGTTCTCTTCTTCGGCGGCGCGCTGATGGCGTACTCGGTCTACCGAAGCTGGTACCCCGAGGCATTCGCGTCGGCCAGTCATCACCTTGACATCACCCTGGGCGCGTTCAATACAGCTGTCTTGATCTTCAGCAGCTTGACCATGGCGCTCGCCGTGCATGCAGCACAGCTGGGCCAGATTCCGAAGCTGAAGCTGTTCCTCATCCTCACCATGGCCCTCGGCGCGACGTTCCTGGTTGTGAAGGGCTTCGAGTATCACGAGAAGTACGTCGAGGGACACATTCCAGGCTTGTTCCCGTTCAACTATCAGGAGGAGCCGCAGTTCTTCGCGCACGCGCAGATCTTCTTCTCGATCTACTTCGTGCTCACGGGGCTGCACGCCCTGCACATGCTGGTGGGCCTGGGGATCATGGTCTGGATGTATGTCTGGGCCCACAACGGGACCATCGACCGAGACTACAACAGCCCTATCGAGATTGCCGGGCTCTACTGGCACTTCGTCGACATCGTCTGGATCTTCCTATTTCCACTGCTGTACTTGATTGGACGGCACGGGACCACGGCGCACTGACGCAAGGCCGCATCGAGATGTCAGATCATCAGCACACGCAAGCGCAGCACATCGTTCCGCTCTCGGTCTACTACGCGATCTTCGCCGCATTGATGGTTGGGACCGCGATCACGGTGTGGGTGGCGTTCATCGACCTGGGTGTGCTCAATACCGTGGCCGCCCTGGCGATTGCCTGCACCAAGGCGACACTCGTGATCCTCTATTTCATGCACGTGAGGTACAGCACGAAGCTCACATGGGCCGTCGTGGCGAGCAGCGTGTTCTGGCTGCTCATTCTTCTCGCGCTGACCTTCAACGACTACCTGACGCGGCACCTGTCGACGTACGGATAGCTCGGCTCGGACGCCAACAGGCCGGGCATGAGCGGTATCCAGCTCGTGCGTGAGCTCCTCGAGCGCCGTCCCTTCCTCGCGGCCATCGTGATGTCTGGCTATACCGAGGATCTGCCGCGACTCGGCGAGCTCGAGGATCGCGTGGCGCTCCTCCCGAAGCCGTTCACACCCAATGAGGCTCGCGAAAAGGTCGGTCGCATCTTCGGCCGCGCGGCGTCTTCCTGATTCGGGCCTCCGCACAAAACCCCCCGCTCGGTCACGCGCGGGGCCACGCCTCGCCGAGGCACTCGAATGACAGATCTGACGGTCGGTCCGCTCGCGGTGTCCCGCCTTGCCACACGGCGGCCTGCACACCGCTTCACGGAACGGCCGCTATCTCGTTCATCTGCCTATCTTTGATTGACAGCAGTCCTTCGGGTTCGGAAGTTGCATCGCCCTGTTGGCGCCCCAGAGCCGCCCATGTCAAGAGCCGCCGTCGCCGCTGCACCTTCGTTGCCCCCTCCGATCGCGTCGGAGCCGGTCGCTCAGGTCGAATCGGCCTCCACCCCTCAGCAGGAGGAGTCTTCGTCCGACGAAGGTCGCGCAGACCAGCTCCACGCCCTCGACCCTCTGCCCTTTACGTGCAAGGCCCGTCTGAGGTTCGGCCCGGTCGTGACCGTCATCGACATCTCGAATAGCGGCGCGCAGATCGAGACCACGAACTACCGTATCCAGCCTGGCTCGGCGGTGATGCTCGAAATCGCCGGCCCACAGGGCGAGCTGGCGATTCCGGCCACCGTCCTGCGCTGCCAATTGGCGAATCTGCTTCCGGAGCCGATCTATCGCGGGGCCTTGGCATTCAGGCGCGATTTCGACGTGCGTTCATTGGGCGTGCCAGCGGAGGCGGAGCCGGCGATGGAGCTGAATCCAGCGACGGAGCTGGGGTGCCTTCGCCGGGCCATTGAGCGCCTCGCCATTGGAGAGGGTGGGGGGCCCACGCCGGAACCGGTGATGACGGCACTTTTGGGCGCGCTGAATGCGGCGGACGCGACGCGCGAGACGCCGGCCGGTCGTGGAGCAGGTATTGAGCTCGAACGAGAGCTTGCGCTCCTCTTTCACGAGATCGCCAGCGCACTCGAGCGGACGCCCACACCCGCCTCATTGCAGACCGCAGTCCAGGAACATCTCTGCCGGGTCGTGCCGGGCCACGGAATCCACGTGTGGGAACTCGGTACTTCGGCAACGGCGTCAGGCGCTGAAGCGATCCTCATCTCGATTCCGCGCCTGTCTGCTGACGCACCGGCTGCCCGACTGAGCGTCGAGTTTCCGGACGGAGCCGAACCGCAAGGAGTGCACCTTCAGCTCTTGAAGGCTGCGGTTCAGCTCATCGCGTTGGCGCGCGAGCTCGGTCGCCTGACTGGGGCCGATCGACCGCTGCACGTCCGCGGACCCGAGCCGCTGCCTGACGGGTGGAGTCGCGTCGTGGTGTGCTTCGCGAACGGTCAAACTCGCAAAGGCTTTACGACCGAGTTCACCGCGAGCACGGGCCACCTGGAGTTGACGTCGAAGCCAACGTCTTCCACCAAGGCGGTGCTGATTCCATTCACCGAGCTCAAGACGATCCACTTCGTCAAGGATCCCGCGCGAGGAGGCAGCGGTGCCGGTGGAGGGGTGGGGGTTCTGCTCCCAAGGGGCGGAAGTTGCGTATCACCTTCGGCGATGGTGAGCACCTTGAGGGCACGACCGACAGCTACCGCCGCAGTGCGCCCGGATTCTTCGTGCAGCCGCTGGATCCGCAGAGCGAAGACGAGCGCGTGTTCGTCATCGGGCCTGCCGCCAAACATGTGCTGTTCGGCTAGCGCGCGGCCCACCTTCGCGCTTGAGCGGGGCAAGCCAACCACCCACCGTTGAGCGCCAGGCTTCGCTGGACGGAGCCAGCGCCCAACGCCCGTCGTATACTCGTGTCGCGATGCGGTTCGCGCCCGAGTACGTGACCCACGTTCTCAACGAAAACTTCGAGGACGCGAAGCGGTTGTTCGTCGGACCCCTCTTGGCGATCCACTATGCCCATCTCGCGATGCTCGCGGAGACCCGGATCATCGCGTCGGACACACCCCATCGCTTGCGCGTGGCGCTGGACGTCGTCTCACGCGAGAACGTGTGCGCGATTCGGTACGACGGAACGTATGAGGATCTCTTCTTCTACATCGATCGGCTGATTGTCCGCGAAGCGGGAGAGGACGCCGCCGGACGCCTACACACCGCGCGCAGTCGGAACGACATCGCGATGACGATGTATCGGATGCGACTGCGGGAGTTCGTGCTCGGCTTGATGGCGGCAAGCCTGGATCTGCGACGATCTGTGCTGGAGCTGGCGGAACGGCACCGCGACACGGTGTTCCTCGTGCACACGCACACGCAGCGCGCGCAACCGACGACCGTGGCCCACTACATGTTGGCCGTCGCCGAGCAACTGGAGCGCGATGCGACTCGACTCAAAGCCGCGTACGATGACACGAATCGATCGCCTCTCGGCTCGTGCGCCATCACCGGCACTGGCTTCCCGATCGACCGCGATCTCACGGCTGACCTGCTCGGCTTCGATGGACCGACCGGCAACACGTACGGCAGTATCGCCACCGTCGACTACTTGCTCGAGAGCGTCTCGGCGGCATCGGTGTTGCTCACCGGTCTGGGCCGCTTCACTCAGGATCTGCTGCTGTGGTCGACAGAGGAATTCGACTACCTTCGACTGGGCGATGGCTTCGTGCAGTCGAGCAGCATCATGCCGCAGAAACGAAACCCCGTGGCGCTCGAGCATGTGCGTTCGATCGGCAGCAAGGCGGTTGGGCAGGCCCACGCGGTCGTCCTGGCGGTCCACAATACCCCCTTTGGTGACATCGTCGACACCGAAGACGATCTGCAGCCGTTGGTGTTCACGATGTTTCGTGATGCGACGCGGGCGGTGAAGCTGCTGGCCGCCGCGCTGGCAACCGCGACGTTCGACGCCACGGCGCTCGAGGCGAGGGCCGCAGAAGGCTGGGCCACGTTGACCGAGTTGGCCGACCGCCTTGTCCGCGACCACGATGTGCCGTTCACGACCGCCCACCGAATCGCGGCGCGCCTGATCGAGGTGCGCGGTCGAGAGTCGACCGCACCGCTCTCGTATCTCCTCGCGGAGGTGTCCGAGTCGCTCCTGGGTACGGCGCTGCGCTACAGCGAGGCCCCGCTCACCGAGGTCGTGAGCCCCCGTCATTTCGTCCAGGTACGACGGACGCTCGGCGGTCCGGCGCCCGAGGAAGTTGCTCGCGCGACAACCGGTGCGCGCGCAGCCCTCGATTCCGACCAGGCCTGGTGGCATGATCGTACCGGCCGCCTAACGCAAGCGCAGCAACGTCTGTCCGATCGATGTGCGCGGTTGTGACCAACGACCGTGACCAACGACATTCGACCGACGACCTGGGACGAATGAACGACCAACGATCAACGACCAATCTTCGGGTATTCGTCCAGATCCTGCTGCTCGAGGCCGCGATCGTGCTGGGGCTCTGGTGGTTCGGTCGAGCGTACTCCTGATCGGGGACTGATGCACGCGCTGGACTGGGCGATCGTCGTTGCCTACCTCGCCTGGATGGTCTGGGATGGGCTCAAGCGCTCGAACCGCACCGACGAAGTCGAGGGCTACTTCTTGGCCGGACGATCGCTGCCGTGGTGGGCTGTCGGCCTGTCTGTGATGGCGACGCAACTCAGTGCCATCACCCTGGTGGGCACGACTGGTCAGGCGTACGCCACCGGCTTCCGGTTCATTCAGTTCTACCTCGGCCTCCCGCTTGCGATGATCCTGCTGTCGGTGACCGTGGTTCCGTTCTTCCACCGTGCGGGCGTGTACACCGCGTACGAGTACCTGGAGCAGCGTTTCGACACGCGGACCCGAACGCTCGCGGCCTTGCTCTTCCTGCTCGGAAGGACGTTCTCGCTCGGCGTCGTGCTCGCGGCCCCATCCGTTGTCATCTCGGCCATCGTTGGGTGGAGCGTGCCCACGACCGTCCTTGTACTCGCGGTGCCGATGGTCGTGTACACGGCATTCGGCGGCGTGCAGGCCGTGGCGTGGACCGACGTCAAACAGATGTTCATCATCGTCGCCGGCGTCGTGGCCGCGGTCGTCGTGCTCGTCGCGAGCCTTCCCGAGCAGGTGGGTTTCGGTGATGCGCTCAGTCTGGCGGGAGCGACGGGGCGACTGCAGGCACTCGACTACCGCTTCAGCTTCAGTGAGACATACACGGTCTGGTCGGGGTTCATCGGCGGTTTGTTCCTGATGCTGGCGTACTTTGGGTGCGATCACAGCCAGGTGCAGCGCTACCTGACCGCGAAGTCAGTGGATGAAGCCGGGCATTCGCTCCTGATGAGCGCGTACTACAAGATCCCATTGCAGCTCTTGATCTTGACCACAGGCGTGCTCGTGTTCGTGTTCTACCTGTTCCACGCGCCACCCATGCTGTTCAATCGTGCGCACGAGGCGGCGGTGGCAGCCGGCCCCCGCGCCGAGGAGTACCGCGCACTCGAACGTGACTTCCAGGCGGCCATCGCGGAGCGCCGCGTGGCGGCGGAAGCCCGGAATCGAGCGGCCTTCCTCGATCGCGATCGTGAGGTCAACGCGATCCGCGCGAAGGCTGTTGACCTGGTCAGAGCCGTGAGTGGGGATGTGCAGTACACCGACGTCAACTACGTATTCCCGACGTTCATCACGACACAGATGCCGGTCGGCCTCGTCGGGCTCATGATTGCCGCGATGTTCGCGGCCGCCATGTCGACCGCCGCCGGTGAGCTCAGCTCGCTCGCCAGCGTGACGATCATCGACTTCTACCGTCGCCACCTCGTGAAGCAGGCGGCGGACGCCCACTACCTCCGTGTGTCGAAGCTTGCGACGATCGGTTGGGGGCTCTTCGCCTGTGTGGTCGCCATGTCGGCTTCGAATCAGGGGTCGCTCATCGAGGTCGTGAACCGGTACGGTTCCTTCTTTTACGGATCGCTCCTTGGTGTCTTCATGCTGGCCATCTTGACCAAGCGCGCGACGGCCGCTGGCGCGTTTTACGGCTTGATTGCCGGCATGGCGGTCGTGCTGGCTTTCGCGTTCGGCACCTCGGTCGCGTTCCTCTGGCACAACCTGATTGGTGCCGTCGTCGTCGTGGCCGTCGGCATGACGATCAGCCTGCTGCCGCCACGGACCGCGCAATAGAGAAGGCCGGGCAGCAGGAGGCGTTGCCCGGCCTCACACGCGCGTCGCTGTCGCGGCGGCGCACGTCACGTGCGTGTTGGCTATTCCTGAATGCGGAACGGCACCACGAGCGATCCCACCGTCGGGTCGTTCGCAATCACCGCGACACCCATCGACTGCGCGGCCTCGTTCTCAGGCTGCTGATAGCACGTGCCCGGTGCCGTCATGTCTTGACTGGGCGCCACCACCTCAATCGACTTCGCCACGAGCCCCACGGTGTACCCGGGATCGACCAGGCGCGTGTACGCGAGCTGAGACCCGTGCACCTGGGCGAAGAAGACCAGGCCCGCGCCGTTCTGATTGTTCAAATATCGCGGACCGCTGCAGTCCAGCGATGTGTGGAGGAACTGCACCGAGGGAACCGGGATGCCGGCCGCCGTGGCCTGAAAGTACACCCGATCCGGACCGACCTGCCGCATCACGCCACCGTTGTAGCCATCGAGCAGCGTGCCCACCGGGACGCCGTTGGCGTCGACCAGCGTCAGGCCGTGTCCGGCGGCACCAGCCGGTCCTTGCGGCCCTTGCGGACCCTGGGGGCCTTGTGGTCCCTGCGGTCCCGCCGCGCCATCAGCCCCGCGCGGCCCTTCCGGACCCTGCTGCCGTTGGGGGCCCTGCGGTCCCGCAGCTCCCCGGAGACCCATTGGACCCGCCGGTCCAACTTGACCCTGGGGTCCCGCTGGCCCCGCCGGCCCCTGCGGTCCCGCCGGACCTGCTGGCCCCGCGGGTCCTGCCGGACCCAGGGTTTCTCGAGACCCCTGCTGGCCGAAGATTGTGTTGAGCGGAGCTGCGATCGAGTTTGGTCCGCACGGCCCGGCTACCAGGCGCGGTACCTTACCAGGCGTCAGGCAACGTTGATCGCGGACGACTCCTTGTCCCGTCCTTTTCGGCCATCCCCGGCCTCGGCCAGAGGCGAGGAGAGGGCAAATACGACAGTGAAAGCCACGAAGGCGCAACTCGTGTGTCTCATGCCTTTCCCTCTTGCAAGAGCGGGGCACCAGCGCCGAAACGTGCTGTTCCACTGGAATTCGCGCGAAAGTGGCAACGCTTGACGTGCAAGCGTGTTCGATTTGCGAGCAGGGAGGCGGACACATGCCGATTTCTCTAGGAAATCGCGTGTCCGAAACGGAACACCGGGTGCAGAGGCGTGAATCCTTCTCACCTGGGCGTGTTCGCCGCCGCCGGCGCCGAACGCCGCGCTCACCAGACCGATGACGTCGCCAGGACGTGAGAGAGGTCGACGCTTCTCTCTGCGTTCCTTGAGCGGAAACCTGTGGGTCCCGACGTCTGCCTCGACCACCCGCGACCTGCTGCGAACCGAGGGGAGCGTCGTCGGCATGCCGGGTTCGACGGCGTACAGTCAATGGGTGACGCTCTCGCCGGGGACGTACAAGAAGTACATCATGTCAGGCAACACGGGCGCCAATGTGCTGAACCTGCCGCTCGTGCGTCAAGGTGCGATGCCGGTCGACCTGATCCGCCGGGCACCGCAGGACGAGGACACCCTCAACCGCAACGTGTACGCGCAGCGTTTCTACACGCAAGCAAGCCTTCGGATCCTGCTGTCCGATCGCATCGCGGACTACTCGACGCTTCCTGACATCACGGCGGACACGCCCGTGTTGCTCGAGGGTACGCCGACCGGCTACGGTCCGGTGGACGCCACACATCCGCCCATTGCGCGCGTGTTCGGTCCTAACGCAAACGTCACCGTGACCAGCTCCACCTATGCAGCACCGTTCGCCTAGCTCCTCGTATCGGCCATCCCCGCGGTGTACCAGCTCCAACCGCTGTCCGTCACGGTCGGCGGCGTCACGCGTACCATCTCGTGTCAGGGCGAGGTTGGGCCGCAAGCGACAGGCATCGCGAACTGGAATGCCAATTCGTTCGCCGGATGTACAGTCACCGCTCCACCCTTGTTTGTCGGCCCCCTGGTCGCGAATTCGCTCAATGGTGCAACCCTGACCTCCACGACCGTCAACGGGGTGCCGGTCAGCACCACCATCACCACGAACACCGCCAACGCGATCAACGTCGTCAACAACGGGACCGCGCCGTTTTCACCTAACCTGTTGTGGCTTCCCAATAGGGCTGGCGTCGACGTGCCGGTCACGTGCGAGGGCTACGCAGACGCGACGATTGGAGCCCCCGCCAGCCGGCGATTCTTCAACTGCCGAGGAGTTACGGCGGCCGTCGCCGCCGGCACGTACAACGCGACCAAGGCGTTGGCCGACACGGACACCTCGACGATCGGCGGCTACATCAAGATCGAACGGCGCAACATCGTTCCCGCCGGATCGCCCGCCACATGGACCGATGTGACGATGGAGATCCTGAACCTGGGCATCGGCGCGGGGAACTCCGGCGGTGCCGCGTGTGGCGTTCCGAACCCGAACGCCGTCCTCAGGATTCAACGCCTACGCGACAACGGCGGCGGGTCCTGTACCTATTTCCAGAGCCTGAACCCTTGGGACCGGCGGCCGCAGGGGCTGTATGACCCTCGAGAAGGGACGGTGCGTGACGCGACCACCACGGATCCGATGGGCTACGCAGGGGTGATGCTGTACATCGCCCTTGACGTGAACAACCTCAGGCGCTGGCTTGATGGGACGATCGGTACCACCGGAACGCAGACGGCTCAGGCCGCAAGCGGCAACGGCTTCATCGTGTACTTCTCCGATCGTCGCGGCAATCACAACGCGGCTGGTGACGAGACTGGTGAGTGTGGTTTCGAGGATCACGTGAACTCCACGGTCACCAACGGCTTGCCCGACGGTGCTCTGCAACCGGGCGAAGACGTCAACTGGGATGCGCGGACGCCGACGGTGATCACACAAGAGACGTACGGGGGAACGCCCTCGACCATCGGTGCTCCGGCTGGTATGGCGACGGCCGGTGTGGCGCCGTTCGCGACGATTCCGAACAGCAACAACGCCGGCGCCGTCACACCAACGGCTGGGGCCATGCGCGTGAACAGGGTCATGCTATTCCGACGTGCATTGAAGCTCGTGAACGCCGGGTTGGTGAGCCTGCCCGCCACAGGCTTGACTGTCGCGGCCGAGAATCCTGTCTACGTGCACGGTAACTACAACGCGATTGTTCCGGGGACCGTCCCCACGAATTCTGCGCAGTGGACCACGGCGTGGAACAGTCAGGCCAGCGCGCCGGCGTCCGTCGTCGGAGACGCGATCACGCTGCTCTCGAACAACTGGAGCGACGCGGTCGTTCGAAGTTCCGAACAGCAACGCATCGCGGCCGGCAACCACCACCACGTAGCGGTTCGCCGCCCTGGCGGGCAAGGGGCTGTCGTTCCCGCATTGCGGTGCCGCGTGCGGGAACCCAGGCGACCTGTTCGGCACCGACGGTGGAGCGGCCAACTTCCTGCGGATGCTCGAGAACTGGGGCGGCCAGCAGACCGCTTACCGTGGATCGCTGATCTCGCTCCACGTCAACAGGCAGGCGACCGGCACCTACAAGTTCGGTTCAGGCGGCGGCTTCAACAACGTATACAACGCAGGCGCGCGCGCGTTCTCGTTCGACATCAACTTCCTGACGCCGTCGCTGCTGCCGCCAGGGACACCCATGTTCCGTGACGTGAACACGCTGCAGTTCCGTCAGATCCTCCGGCCGAACCAGTAGCGTTCTACAGACGACTCGAAGCCGTTGTGCGACCCGCGGGGGACCGTCGGGGCACAACGGCGGCGCGCCGGGCGCGCCCGCGACAGGCTCAGGATCACCCAGGTCGAAGGGCGACGGTACGGAGCGGGGGGCAGCCCCCCGTGGCGACGGAGCCCGGGTTCTGGGCTGAGCCCCGGTTAGTGAAAGACGCTGTCGATTGTCAGCGTCTTCGCCGGCCCCAGCTTCAGCGTGGCGATCCCCGCCTCGATCGTCTTCCCGTCTCCGACCACCACCACCGCCAGCTTGGAGGGATCGAGGTGCTTTTTGGCCACACGCTGGACGTCCGCGGCCGTCACAGCCTGAATCCGGCGGACATAACTGGAGAAGTAGTCATCAGGGAATCTGTACGTGATCGCGTCCTCGAGGCGGCGGGAGATGTCGCCGGTGGTTTCGAATCCTCCTGGAAAGCGCAGCGCCACGTAATTCTTCGCGCGCGTCAGCTCGTCGGGCGGCACCGGTTGCAGGATCCCGTTGAGCTCGTTGAAGAACTCCCGCAGCGATTCCTTCGTCTTGTCGGTCTGCACCCCAGCCATCGCAGAGAAGGGCCCAGCCGTCAGGCGCATGTCGAATGACGAAGCGGCGCCGTACGTGTAGCCATGCTTCTCGCGCAGGTTCAAGTTCAGCCGCGAGCTGAACG
Organism: Acidimicrobiia bacterium; assembly: GCA_016871175.1. Lineage (GTDB taxonomy): Bacteria > Acidobacteriota > Vicinamibacteria > Vicinamibacterales > CAVVIG01 > VFZL01. Next base: position 123,896 of record VFZL01000004.1, read on the forward strand.
CCCCACCCAGGATCGTGTTCAGGACTTGCAGCGGAAAGAAGTCCGGAGTGGAACGCGGCACACCGATCCAACCGATGCGGATCTGCGACTGCGGTGCTCCGGGCTTGTCGACGAGGTATACCGTGCGGGTGGCATGTTGTGCCGCGTCGGGCAGCGTGGCGCGAGCTGGCGCACCGGCCGGTGCCTTCCAGGACCCGAAGCTCGCCTCGAGGAGCTTGAGGACGGCGTCCGGGGTCACGTCGCCGACGACGAGCAGTGTGGCATTGTCGGGACGAAACGCGCTCGCGTAGAACGACCGCAGATCGTCCACCGTGAAGGCGCGAATGGTTTCATTGGTGCCCATCGCGGCGGTGCCATACCGGTGTGTCGAACCGTACAGCAAGCGCGCGAACGTGAGGCCGGCGATCGTTGACGGGTCGTCACGTGCCTGAATCAGGTTCGTCAGCCGCTGCTGGCGCTGTCGCTCGAGCTCCTCACGCGGGAAGGTGGGACGCATCGCGACGTCCGCCATGATCGGCAGCGCTTCGGCAAGTCGAGCCACCGGCACGTGCAGCCGAATCGCCGAAGAGTCAAAGCCGCTCGAGGCGCCCAGGTCCGCGCCGAGGAAGTCGACCGCATCCGCGATCTCGAGGGACGATCGCGTCCCCGCCCCTTCGGTCAGCATCGCCGTGGTCAGGCTCGCAATGCCGAACTTGCCTACCGGGTCGTCGGCGGTGCCGCTGAGCACCACGAGGTTCACCTGCGCGACCGGCACTTCGTGCAGCTCGACGATCCACACCGGAAGGCCGTTCGACAACTGCCGTTTCTGGATCGACGGGAGCGTCAAGGCCGGTGCAGAGCCGACTGCAGGCGGCTTCAATCGATCGGGTGCCTGGGCAGGCAGGGCGGCAGCCGCCGCCATCATGCACGTGAGGCACGCGAAGACGCCTGCTCGGGTCGATGAGGCCACGTGGCCGCCGTCCCTTCTACTGCTGGCCATTGGTCTTCCCCTCCGGCAGCACCGCCAGCTCCACCCGTCGACCCAGGGGGAGGAACGCATCGGCTGCCGCGCGGACATCGGACGGACTGAGGGCCCGGTAGCGGGCCAGATCCTCGTTGAACCAGTCGGGGTTGCCGGTGGCCACGAAGTACCCGTTCAACTGGTCGGCTTTGCCGCCGAATCCCCCCATGCGCTCCATGCGGTTATAGAAAGACGACTCGATCTGGTTCAGCGCCCGCTGGACCTCGAACGCTGATGGTGGCTCGTTCTGCAGCGTCACGATCTCCTCGTCGATGACCTTCTGCAGCTCCTCCACGGTGTGTCCCGGTCGCGGCATCGCGTCGATGATGAAGGACGACCCGAGCGCCATCGAGCTCTGATAGGCCGTGACGCTTTGCGCAATCTGCATGTCGTAGACGAGCCGTTTGTAGAGCCGTGAGTTCTTGCCACCCGCGAGCACGTCGGCGACGAGGTCGAGCGCCGCGTCACCGGGGGCGAGCCGCTTCGGGGTCAGCCACGCCAGGAACAAGCGAGGGAGTTGCACGCGATCGGTGATCGTCTTCTTCGTGACGCTCGTCAGCGCAACGCCTGGGATGGTCATCGGCTCGACGGTCGCCCCAGGTTTCACGTCGCTGAACCACTTCTCCACGAGGGCGCGAGTCGCCTTCGGGTCGATATCTCCCGCCACGACCAGACTCGCGTTCGCCGGCGCGTAGAACTTCCTGAAGAACGCGACCACATCGTCGTAGCTCGCCGCGGTGAGGTCCGGCATGTAGCCGATCACGGGCCAGTGATACGGGTGGCCTTCCGGATAGAGCATCTCGTTCAAGACGACGTCTGCCATGCCGTACGGCTCGTTTTCGACACGTTCGCGCCGCTCGTTCTTGACCACGTCGCGCTGAGCGTCCACCGTTTGCGGCGTCATGGTGTCGAGCAAGTAGCCCATGCGGTCGGATTCGAGGAAGAGCGCCAGCTCGAGCGCGTTGGACGGCACGTTGATCCAGTAGTTCGTACGGTCGTTGCTGGTCGAGCCATTGTTCATCCCACCGGCGCCCTCGAGCCACGAGTCGAACTCGCCCGGCTTCACATGGCCCGACCCCATGAACATCAGATGCTCGAAGAGGTGAGCGAATCCGGTGCGTCCGGTGCGTTCGCGCGCGGAGCCGACGTCGTAGTGCACGTTGACCGAGATCACCGGCACGCTGTGGTCCTCGTGCAGGATGACGTTCATGCCGTTCGGGAGCCGGAAGTGAGTGTAGGGCACCTCGATCGGCTTCGGCGCGGCGGGGGAGGCAGTCGCGGGCGCCGCCTGTGCGGCAGGAGCTTGCGCGGCAGCCAGCGTCGCCGGCGCGGTCAGGAAGAGGAGGAAAGCCAGGCGTCTCATGAACGAGATCTTAAGGGAAATTGAAGATTGAGGATGAAGACATGGCGGCTCGGCCGCCATGGCGACCCGCCTTCGCTCGTCGAGCGACGTGGGCAAGTTCGTGACTCGTGACTGGCGACTGGGGACTTGTGACTGACTACAATAGCCCAATGGCCGAGGTACGTCCGCTGGTTGGCGTGATCATGGGCAGCCAGTCTGACTGGGACACGATGAAGCAGGCAGACGAAGTGCTCACGAAGTTCGGTGTGCCGCACGAGTGTCGCGTCGTGTCTGCCCACCGGACGCCCGCGTGGATGGCCGAGTACGCCAGCGGGGCCGTGGATCGCGGCCTCGAGGTGATCATTGCAGGGGCAGGCGGCGCGGCGCATCTGCCCGGGATGGTCGCGGCCCACACCGTGCTGCCGGTCATCGGCGTGCCGGTGCAGAGCGCGGCACTGAATGGCCTCGACTCGCTCCTGTCGATTGTCCAGATGCCGAAGGGTGTGCCGGTGGCGACGGTCGCGATTGGCGCGGCTGGTGCGTTGAATGCGGGTCTCCTCGCGATCGCCATTCTCGCCACGTCACGGTCGGAGCTACGCGCACAGCTCGTGGCCTATCGGGCGGAGGCGACTGAGGCCGTCCGCCGCGCGTCTTTTCCGTCGTGACCCGAACGTCGCTCGTTGCTGGACCCGCCACGCAACCCATCCTTCCTGGAGCCACCATCGGCGTTCTCGGCGGCGGCCAGCTCGGTCGCATGTTCGCCCTGGCCGCTCGTCGTCTCGGATATCGCGTCCACACGCTTGCGCCTGAGCATGACACGCCGACCGGTCAGATCGCGGACGTCGAGTTGTTCGCGCCGTACGATGACCTCGACAAGGTGCGGCAGTTCGCGCGCGGCGTCGACGTGGTGACGTTCGAGTTCGAGAACGTCCCGGCGGCGACGGCTGCGGCCGCGGCTGAGCACGCGCTCGTGCGTCCGAGTGGGCGTGCGCTCGAGATCGCGCAGCATCGCATTCGAGAGAAGGCCTTTCTCGTGCGGCACGGGCTACCGGTCGCGCCGTTTGCCGAGGTGCGAACAGCCCATGATCTCGAAACCGCTGTCAGTCAGGTCGGTCGGCCGTCCGTCCTGAAAACAGCGGCGCTTGGCTACGACGGGAAAGGGCAGGCGCGCCTCGACGGCGGTGTGGATCCGCATGATGCCTGGCGAACGCTCGGCGAACGCGAGGCAATCCTCGAGCGGTTCGTCGATCTCGAACGCGAGATCTCGGTGATCGGGGCCCGCGGCGTCGATGGAGGCTGGTCGTACTTCGGACCCATCGACAACGCGCATCGCAACCACATCCTCGATGTGTCCACTGCGCCATCGGATGTGCGGCCGCCCGTCGCCGCTCAGGCGATCGACGCGACCAAGGCGGTGATGGATGCGCTTGAGTACATCGGCATCCTGTGCATCGAGTTCTTCGTGACACGAGATGGGCAGCTGCTCATCAACGAGCTCGCGCCGCGGCCCCACAACTCGGGGCATCTGACGTTCGACGCCTGCCGAACCAGCCAGTTCGAGCAGCAGCTCCGGGCCATCTGCGGTCTGCCGCTCGGATCACCGGATCTTCTGCAGCCGGCCGCGATGGCCAATCTCCTCGGCGAGCTGTGGAGCGCCGGCACGCCTCATTGGGCCGCCGCACTGAGTGTGCCCAACGTCAAACTGCACCTGTATGGGAAATCGCAGGCACGTCTGGGCCGAAAAATGGGTCACCTCACGGCGCTGGCGTCGTCCACCGCCGAAGCCCGCCGGATGGTCTTGACGGCCCGCGACGCGCTCACGAGCGGCCATCGCTAACACACGGCAGGATCGTCTTCCACGACGATCCTGCCTAGTTTGTCCTCATCTCGTCCCCGACCCTCGAAGTATCGCGGCCGTCGTGATGGCTTGCCCGACATGTCGAGTCGTGTGCTCGGCGGTGTGGACGAGCAGGCCGATCACCGTTGAGGGGAGGTTAGCTCGACCCACTTTTCGGGCCTCGAGGAGGGTGTCGCTCGACGTCGCACGCACTTGCGCGAGGGCGCGATCGATTGTTGCCAACACGGCCGGCACGATTGCCGCCATCGGTGCGGCGCGCTGCTCGATCTCCCGCTCGGCTCGCAGCGCCGCCACCTGCCCCTCGCTCAATGCCTCCCCGCGCGCGTACGTGGTCAGGCGATCCATGCTGCCGGCGAGGTGGACGATGTGGAAGCCAATCGATGCCGCTCCGCCGGGTTTCAGCCAGAGCTGCTCGGGCTTCACCGTCTGCGCGAGCCGCTCGATGTCCTCGCGCGCCTGAAGGAGGGCGTACGCGACCGGAAGGAGCAGCGGGGGATACTCGGGTAGCGGTCCACGGAGCCACACTTCCGGTTCACTCATGCGCGAGATCCTCCTTGGCGAGTCGCCGCCGTTGAAGACGAATCGCCAGCGTCGCCACGGTCCCGAAGACGACGAACGGCGCCAGAAGCAGGAGCAGGATGCCGCTGCGGAGGGCCGCAATCATCCGCTGCCCCTCAGGTGAGCCGAGCAGCGTCCGGCACATCGCACACTGCGCCGATACGTCGACGCTCAGCCCGACCGCGACGAGTCCGGCCACGAGCCCGACTATCGCTGCTCGAGAGCGACGACAATCGGGCGGAGCCATTTCGATCATGGACGGGTCACCATCTCGCGAATGCGCATCGCGTCTGGCGCGATGAGGACGTAGAGCAGCACGCTCGTGACAAGCAGCCCGCCCACGAACGTCCAGAGAATTCCCGGGTGCGCGTGGCGGAGACGCATGGAGTTCCCCGCAATCAGTGCGACCTGCATGAGCATGAGCATCGTGAGTGCCATGATCTCCAGCGCACGCGGCAGCGACGCGTTCGCCAGCGCGAGCATGAGGAACGTCAGCAGCAGGAGGGCGCCGGTGGTGATCCAGGGCTTCGCGGAACTGACAGTGTCTCTCGACGCGTGGCTCATGACCGATGCCTACAGCAGATAGAACAACGTGAAGATGAACACCCAGACCATCTCGACGAAGTGCCAGTACAGGCCGACCATCTCGACGCCGACCGCGGTCGCGCGCCGTGCCCAGACGCGTCGAGCCGCGGTGGCGAGGACGACCGTTCCGGTGAACACGTGCAGACCGTGGAATCCAGTGATGACGAAGAAGTACGCGCCAAAGGCTACCGCGCCCCACGGGTTGGTGTTCATCCGCGCGCCGTCGGCGATCAGATGCCGCCACTCCCACGCTTGAAGGCCGAGAAACGCCAGCCCAATGAGACCCGTGACCAGGATGAACGTGGAACACGTCGACCACTCTTCCCGCCTGGCCGCCTCCACAGCCAGGGTCATCGTCGCGCCACTAGCCAGGAGAACGACCGTCATGGCCGTAAGAAACGGAAGGCTGAAAACCTGGCTGGCGTCGGGCCAATTGCTGACCGAGAGCCGAGCGTACCCGTACGCCGCAAGGAAGCCGGCGAAGAGCAGCCCATCGGAGATGATGAACCACCACAGCATCACCGTCCGCCAGCCCGCACCGAATGGACACACTCCACCGTCCCACCGATTAGCCTGCTGGACCGCGGCCGATGCCTGAAGACTCATAGACGCTCAGTACTGCGTGAGCAGCAGGAGAACCACCAACCAAACACCAAGGAGGAAGTGCCAGAACGTGCGCGAAAGGGCCATCGCGCGGCTCCAGTGTCGCGCCTCGACTCGGCCCGGTCCCGTGGCGACTAAGGACGCGTAGCCGAGGACCGCCAGCGCTCCCCCGACATGAACCCCGTGAGCACCGGTCAGCAGGTAGAAGAACGAGCTGTGAGGGCTGGAGGGCAGGAAGATGCCGGCACCCTGCAGCTGCCGCCACGCCTGGAGCTGGCCGACCAGAAAGCCGATCCCCAACACCAGCGCACCACCCAGGCCGCACAGTGCCAGGTTCCATCGCCGCCTTGCACCGCACCAGGAGCCGAGCTCGAGGGTGATGCTGCTCGCGCACAACACGATCGTGTTCCCCAAGAGCGCGTCCGGGAGGTCGATCCGAGTCCAGTCGCTACCACTGCTCCGGACGATGTATGCACTCGAGAACGCAGCGAACAACATCGTGATGGTGGCCAAGAACATCCACAGAAGGAGCCGGACGGACTCCTCGCGCCGCGACTCACGCTCTCGCTGGAGGGCTATGTGCACGTCGTGAAACCTCCAACCCCGACCTAGGCCGTGACCGCGACTCGTTCCTTGGGCACACGCTGATCGGCGTAATCGCCGACATCGCTCGGCACGCCGTATTCGTAGGCCCAACGGTGCACGGTCAACGGGTGCGGGCCGAAGTTGTCGTGCGGTGGCGGCGAGCTGGTCGTCCACTCAAGGGTAGTCGCCTCCCAGGGGTTGTCCGCCGCCTTTCGACCCTTGAACAGGCTCCAGATGAAGTTGATCAGAAACAGCAACTGGCCCGAGATGAGCACCATCGCGGCTGAGCTGATGATCGTGTTCTGCAATCGTGTCTCGCGCAGGAAGTCGTACGCCGTGAAGGCATAGTACCGACGTGGCGCACCCTGGATGCCGAGGAAGTGCTGCATGAAAAAGATGACGAAGAACGGGGTGAACGTCAGCCAGAAATGGGCCGTGCCGAGCTTCTCGTTCATCATCCGGCCGAACATCTTCGGGTACCAGTAGTACAGCCCACCGAATGTCGCCATCAGCGTGACACCGCCGATCATCATGTGAAAGTGCCCGACGACGAAGTAGGTGTCGGTCAGCTGCATGTCGGCGGTCGCGTTGCCCAAATACAGCCCGCCCAGGCCGCCGCTCCCGAAGAGCGCCAAGACCGCGCACGCGAACATCATCGGCACGCGCAAGCGGATCGAGCCGCCCCACAGACTGGCCAGCATGTTCACGCCGAACACAGTCATGGGCAGTGTGATGGTCAAAGTGGCTACGGAGAAGTACTCGCCGGTGAATGGGCTCATCCCGCTCACGAACATGTGATGGCCCCAGACGACCATGCTGAGCGCGCCCACGGCAATCAGGCACCAGACGGACAGCTTGTAGCCAAAGACTGGCTTGCGAGTGAACGCCGGGATCACGTCGCACGCGATGCCGAGCGCCGGCAAGATCAGCACGTATACCTCAGGGTGTCCGAGGAACCAAAAGAGATGCTGCCACAGCAGCGGCGACCCGCCCGTGTGGCTCAGATGCTGACCCGCGACGACGAGTCCGATCGGTATGAAGAAGCTCGTACCTGTGTGACGATCGAGAATCAACATCACCGCCGCAGCCGTGAGCGCCGGAAACGCCAGCAGTCCCAGGATCGACGCGATGAAGTACGACCACACGGTGAGCGGCATTCGCCACATCGACATCCCACGGGCCCGTTCGCTGAACACCGTGGCGACGATGTTGAGCCCGCTCAGGGTGAACGACGCAATGAAGAACGCCATGCTCACGAGCCACACGGTCTGACCGTTCCGTGAGCCTGGCACGGCAGACGCGACCGCGCTCAGTGGGGGATAGGCGGTCCATCCCGCCGCCGCGGCACCCCCCTCAACGAAGAAGGACGAGATCATCAGGAGCGCCGATATCGAGCCCACCCAGAACGACAGCATGTTCAAGAAGGGAAACGCCATGTCGCGCGCGCCGATCTGCAGCGGCACGAGATAGTTCCCGAACCCGCTGACGAGCACGTACGACATGAAGAAGAACACCATGATCGTCCCGTGCATCGTGACGACAGCCAGATAGAACTCCGGTGTCATCACGCCGCTGACGTAGCCCTTCGGGAAGATCTGAGAGAGCAGCGGCCACACCCGATCTGGCCAACCCAGCTGCAGCCGGATGAGCATCGCAAGCGTTGCGCCCACCAGCGCCATCAAGAGGCCCGTGATGATGTACTGGATGCCGATCACTTTGTGATCGAAGCTGAAGACGTACTTCCGGATGAAACCCGGCTCGTGCGCGTGCTCTGCGTCTGAGCCGTGCCTCATATCCGTCGTCTGCTCCGTCGTCTGCGCCATGTTTCCCGGACCTCGTTCACCGTCGCGCGGGCGGTGGCGTCGACTGGTCGGTGAGCCACTTCTCGTACGCCTCGGGCGACACGACGTCGAAGAACCCACGCATCCGGTAGTGCGCGAGCCCGCACAGCTCCGTGCACGCCATCTCGAAGCTGCCCTCGCGCGTCGGGAAGAAGATCACCTCGGGTGTCATGCCCGGGACGATGTCCTGTTTTACGCGGAAGTGGGGCAGGAAGAAGCTATGGATCATGTCTCGCGATCGCAGGCGGAGTCGAACAGCGCGGCCGGACGGCACGGTGATCGCGTTCTGCGTGATGATGTCGTCGCGGCCGGCTGGGTCGGTGCGGTCCATCCCCATCGGATTGCTCACGTCGTCAATCCGATCCGAGGACGTGCGTCCGAACTGCCCGTCGGGGCCGGCGTAGCGCACGTTCCACAAGAACTGCTGAGCCAACACTTCGACGGTGACGGCGTCGGCCGGAGGCGTTGCGTCGAAGTATTCCGACCACACGGGCATGCCGATGGCCAATACGCCACCCTCGGCCACGAGCGCGACCGCGATGCCAATGGTGCCTGATACCCACAGCTCCGTCCGGCGGCTCGCGAGGCGTTGACCGATGCGACCGCGTCGTGCGCCGGTCCAGATGAAGTACGCCAGCGCGCAATAGCCGACAGCAAAGAGCACGCCGGTCGTGATGAGCAAGTAGTCGAGCATCGCGTCGATGCCCGCGCCGTGCCGACTGGCGAGACCGGGCAACGCGACGCGAGATCCGTAGACGACGCCACCGATGCCGAGCACAGCGAAGAGCGCCGCGACGATCGACGCATGGATCACGGACGTCTGCTTGGCCATGGGTCCGCTCACAGAATACCCTGAGTCGCTTGCGGTGCGCGTGGCTCCCGACGCCCCGCCGTGCACGGGCTTGCCGAGAGTCCGGCACTGCCGGGAAAGGGGAGCCGACGACGACGGCAGATCCCTCGTTCATCCGCCGCGCGTTCTGCGATAATCGCGCGCCGACTCGACCCACGCACAGCATCGGAGACTCCCATCGTGAACCCTTCACTTGCGATCTTCCTGGTCTCGACACTGGTCATTGCCGCGACCTTCCTGTGGGTCGCGCGTTCGACATCCGAACCCGGCGCGATCGACTACGCGCGAGCGAATCGACTGCGTGGCGTGTTCGGCGTGTCGTTGGGCGTCATCCTCGCCATCTTTCTCGTGCTCACGCTGCCGCGCCTGCCGTATCCCGTCGAGGCCGCGGCACCTGCGCACGTCGTGAACGTGGTCGGGAAACAGTACGCGTTCTCGGTGAGCGAGAGCCCCGGGCCTCAGTCGCTGGCGACGTGGGAGGCAGAGTTCTCGCCAGTCGTCGAGGTGCTGCAGGGCGCGCTCGTGGAGTTCCGTGTCCGCACGTTGGATGTCAACCATGGATTGGGCATCTACACGCCTCAAGGCGCCCTTCTTGCCCAGACGCAGGCGATGCCGGGTTACGTGAATCGATTGCGCGTGCAGTTCGACCAGCCGGCACGTATCCCGCGATGTGTTTGGAACTCTGTGGCATGTCGCACCACGCGATGCGTGCCGTGATCGAGGTGAAGCCATGACCGCGCTCGCGAACCCTCCCACGGCCACTCCTGACGCGTACGCCAGGCAGATGACGCGCCTCACGCTCGTGTGGGTCGCCGTCGGGCTTGTGCTCTTCCCGATCCTCGCGCTGCTCGGCCTGGTGATGCGGACGCTCCAGGCCGGTTACTTTCGAGCGACACCGCCGGAGTGGTTCGATGCGGTGATGACGCTCCACGGTCTCGGCATGGTCGGCGTGTGGTTCGTTGCGGGACTGGCGGCGCTGAGCTTCGTGCTGTCGGCATACGTGCGCCCGAGCCTGACCGTGTCCAAGCTCGCCCTTGCCATGACCGCTCTCGGCGTCATCCTGCTGCTTGTCGCGACGCTCGTGGGGCGGCTCGGTGTGGGGTGGTACTTCCTGCATCCCCTTCCGTTCCATTCCACCGACACCTGGCCGGCGTGGGCCACCGGTGCGCTCTTCGGCGCTTTGGCCATCCTCGGCGTGGGGTGGACCCTCTGGGCGGCCGACATTCTTCGCGCGATCGCCGCGCGCTATCGATTGAGTGAGGCGCTGGGGTGGTCCTACCTGTCAGGACGCACGGACGTCGAGGCACCGCCGGTCGTGGTCATCGCCTGGGTCAGCTGCATCGGTGTTCTGGCCGGGTTGGTGGCCGCTGTGGTGATCTTGCTCCTGGTCGCGATCGAGGTCATCGGCGGGACGGCTCCGAGCGATGCGTTGCTCATCAAGAACCTGACGTTCTACTTCGGTCACATGCTCGTCAACATTACGATGTACTTCGGCGTGGGCCTGGTGTACGAGATCATGCCCGCGTACACGGGACGACCGTGGAAGATCAACGCGCTCGTCGTCATCTCATGGAACACGGTCCTCGCGCTGGTAATGTTCGCGTACTTTCACCACCTGTACATGGACTTCGCCCAGCCGCGATGGCTGCAGGTCGTCGGCCAGGTGTCCTCCTATCTCATCTCGGTGCCCGCGGCGGTGGTCACGATCTTCAGCGCACTCGTCCTGGTCTACCACTCGCAGGAGCGCTGGTCGCTTGCCCCGACGTTGCTGTACCTCGGGGTGATGGGCTGGGCCATCGGCGGCGTGGGCGCGATGATCGATTCCACGATCACCGTGAACCAGCAGTTCCACAATACGCTCTGGGTTCCCGCTCATTTCCATACGTACTACCTGATGGGCGTCGTGCTGATGATCCTCGGTGCCGTCTATCACCTTGCGACGGCGCTGACGTCTGAGCGTCGCGAGCTATCCGCTGCCCGGCGCCTCGCGGTGGCGGTGCTTCGATTACGATCCGGTGACGGGGCAGGCAGCGCTCTCCTGGGGCACGTTCCTCCTGATCGTGCCCGCCATGATTGCGACGGTATTCACGCTGGCCACGTTCAGCCGTGGCCGTCGGTTGGCCCGGCTTGTCGGAGAGTGATGGTGTCGGGGCGTCCTGAGGTCAGCGTGCACTCAGTCAGAGCGCTCGCGTCATGAACCGCTTCCCCGCCTCGCCCAGTACATGTGGACCGGTAGCCCCAGCAAAATGATGCCGAGTCCCGCCAACGCCTGCCGCGGTGTCGCGGTGAGGGTGTTCACGATCAGCCAGACGGCGACCACCACGAACACGATCGGCACGACTGGATAGCCGACCGTCTTGTAGGGGCGCTTGGCGTCCGGCCGCCGGCGACGAAGAAGGATGACCCCGACCGCATTCATGGCGTAGAAGATCCACGCCGCGAAGATCACGTAGTCCGTCAGGCGATCGTAGGAGCCGGATAGCGCGAGCGCACACGACCAGACTCCCTGAAGGAGCAGTGCGTTCACGGGCACGTGTGTCGATGCGCTCACACGCGCCAGTGGCGCGAAGAACAACCCGTCCTTGGCCATGGCGTACGAAATGCGCGCGCCAGCCATCGTCCCGGTGTGCAGGCTGCCCAGCGTTGAGATCATCATCGCCATCGCGACGAAGGCGACGGCGGTCGGTCCGAGAAACTGTCGTACGAGCTCGGTGGCGACCGACGAGGCCTCGCTGACGTCGGCGATCGCTCGAGGTGTCAGGACGTAGAGATACGCCGCGTTGACGAACACGTAAAGCGCACCAACGATTGCCGTCCCCCCAATCAGGGCGAGCGGCAGGACGCGCTGCGGATGGCGAACCTCGCCCGCGACAGTAGTCGCGTTGCTCCATCCGTCGTAGGCCCAGAGCGCGCCGACGAGCGCGGCGCCGAAGCCGGCCAAGCCACCGCGCGCGGTTGCGTCAACTCCCGTGCAGGTCGCATCTGCCGACGTGAGCTCGAAGTGATGCCAATCGCCGTTGGCGAAGAAGAACGCGCCGAGCCCGACGGCGGCGACGATCGCCAGCTTGAGCACGGTGATGAACACCGAAATGCGGCCGCCAATCGACACAGCCAGACAATTGACGGCTGTGCCAGCGAGGATCGTCACCAGCGCGACGAGCTGCAGCATGCCGAACGACACCTCGACGCCAAAGGGATACACCGAGAAGAAGGACCGCTGGAGCCCGCCCGACAGCAACGCGTCGAGGAAGATGGCGAAGCCGACGCCTTTGGCCGCTTGACTGCCCGAGAACGCGACCGCGAACTGCGTCCAGCCATAGAGGAACGCGATGCGCGGTCCGTAGCTCTCGCGGATGAAGACGTACTCGCCGCCGGCTTCCGGCATCATCGCCGCCAGCTCGGCGTAAGTGAGTGCGCCGGCCAGGCTCAACAGGCCCGCGATGATCCAGGCGGCGAGCACAAGCCACGGCGCCTCCACGTTGCACATCATCACGCGGGTCTTGAGGAAGATCCCGGTTCCGATGACCGTGCCTACGACAATCGACGTGGTCGCCAGGAGCCCAAGTCCACGGACAAGGCCCGACTGCGCGTTGGGGATCACTGCTGGATCTTAAGGGCAGGGAGGCCGGGTGGGACTGGAAGGGAGCCCGTGAGGCAGGCAGGAGCACCTGCGGCATCAGCGGCAGTTCGCGTTGGGAGACCCCAGCGCCAGTGGAAGGATGTCGTGACAAAACCTGTGACGAACACCAGTCGACCGGCCGTGTGACCCGCGTAAGATCCGTGTATGAGCACGACCGTCAAATCCCGCCTCGTCGTTGCTGCCCTCGCCTCGTTCGTTCTCGTTTTGGCCCCGCTTACCGCACAAGAGCGCGACCGAAGTCAGATCCCGGACAAGTACAAGTGGAACTTGGCCGACATCTATCCGTCCACCGCCGCGTGGAGGACCGCGAAGGACGGTGTCGCAAAGCGGTTGCCCGAGCTCGACGCCTTCAACGGCAAGCTCGAGACGTCGGCCGCGACGCTGGCCAACGCGATGGAGGTGTACTTCGCGCTCGACAAGGAACTCTCACGTTTGTTTGTCTATTCCAGCATGCTCGCGGACCAGGACACCCGCGACGCGACGAACCAGGGCATGCGCGCCGAGATGCTGCAGCTGGCGTCGGACCTCGGCGCCAAGGGCGCATTTTTCGAGCCTGAAGTCCTGCGGTTGCCCAGTGGCACGATCCAGAAGTACCTGGCGGATGAACCGCGGCTCAAGCCGTATCGGTTCTATCTCGAAGACATCGCGCGTCGCGCGCCTCACACGCTGAGCGAGCCGGAAGAGCGCTTGCTGGCCTCTGTTGGGCCGTTGGCGAGCTCGCCCTCCAGCGTCTACGGCATTCTGTCCAACGCCGACTTTCCATACCCAACGGCGACGCTCAGCGACGGGAAATCGGTCGTCTTGAACCAGGCGAACTTCACAGCCTATCGCGGCGGGTCGAATCGCGCCGACCGCGAGAGAGTCATGTCGGCGTTCTTCTCATCGCTCGGGTCCTTCAGTCGCACGTACGGCACGACGATGAGCGGGGAGGCGCAAAGGCTGCAGTTCCTCGCCAAGGCACGCCGCTACCCGTCGTCTCTGGCGATGCAGCTCGATGGACCGAACATCCCCGAGTCCGTGTACATGCGCCTCATCGACGGCGTGAACAAGAATCTGCCAACCTTCCACCGCTACCTGAACCTCCGCAAGCGGATGATGGGCGTTTCCGAACTGCACTACTACGACCTCTACGCGCCGCTTGTGGGATCCGTGAGCCTGACCTACACGCCCGAGCAGGCGCAGGCGCACATCCTGGAGGCGGTCAAGCCGCTCGGCACCGAATACACCTCGGTGATCAGGCGCGCCTTCGACGACCGATGGATCGATCTCTACCCGAGCCCCGGCAAGCGCTCCGGCGCCTACTCGAACGGCGGCGCCTACGATGTCCACCCGTACATGCTCATCAACTACAACGGCAAGTACGACGACATGAGCACGCTCGCGCACGAGCTCGGCCACACGATGCAGAGCTACTTCTCGAACAAGACGCAGCCGTATCCGACGGCGGGCTACCCGATCTTCGTCGCCGAGGTCGCGTCCACGTTCAACGAGTCGCTGCTCATCGATCACATGCTGAAGACCGTGAAAGACGACAACGCGCGGCTGGCGATCCTGGGCAACTACCTCGAGAACATCAAGAGCACGGTCTTCCGGCAGACGCAGTTTGCCGAGTTCGAGCTCCGCATGCACGAGCGGCTACAGCAGGGGCAGCCGCTCACCGGCGAGGCACTCGCGGCCCTCTACTTCGACATCACCAAGAAGTACTACGGCCACGATCAAAAGGTCTGCATCGTCGACGACTACATCAAGCACGAATGGAGCTACATCCCGCACTTCTACCGGGGCTTCTACGTCTTCCAATACGCCACGTCGTTCACGGCGTCCGAGGCGCTCGCGCAGAAGGTGAAGTCGGGTGACCAGGCGGCGATCAAGCGCTACCTCACCTTTCTCTCGGCAGGCGGCTCGAAGTACCCCATCGACTTGCTAAAGGACGCGGGCGTCGACATGACGACGGACGAGCCGCTGGCGCTGACGATGAAAGAGATGAACCGGGTCATGGACGAGATGGAGAAGATCCTGCCGAAGCAGTAACGTGCCAGCTCTTGATGTCAGCCGGTCGCTGACGGCGTTGGCCACGCTGCTCGTGTCGTTCACGTTCGCGATCGTCGTGTTCGGCGTGAGGATTAGGGCAGCGTCCTCGGCTTCCTGCTCGCCGTGCTCATGGTGGTCATGCTCGGCGGCGCCTGGGTGCCGACCTTCATCTTCCCCGCCTGGCTTCAGCGCCTGACCGTCGTCGTCCCGGCCGGTGGGCGGTGGACGGGCTCGACGTCGTGACCTGGCGGGGACTGGGCCTACAGGCACTCTTGCCGACGCTGATGTTGTTGGGCTTTTCAGTCCTCTTCGGCACCGTGGCACTGGCGCGGTTTCGCTGGGACGAGTAATACTGGACCCTATGAGTACAGTCGTCGCCTCGCGTCATTCGTCGCTCAGCATCCTCCGACCTGTCAACGTGCCACCGGTGGCGGTGGCTGGGCTGCTCGTCGCTGCTGGCGTCGTGTATTTGTCCGCCGCGGTGACCTGGCGACAGGGCGCGCTGTTCCTCGTGGGCACGATGGCGGGCATCGTCTTGTATCACGCGGCCTTCGGCTTCACCTCCTCATGGCGCGCGATGATTGCCGAGAAACGCGGCGAGGGCCTGCGCGCCCAGATGGTGATGCTCGCGCTGACCTGCGTCGTGTTCGTCCCGCTCATCTCGATGGGCCACGTGTTCGGACAGCCCGTGCGCGGGTCGGTATCGCCCTTCGGCATGTCGGTGGCCGTCGGTGCGTTCCTGTTCGGCGTCGGCATGCAGCTTGGTGGTGGATGTGCGTCGGGCACGCTCTACACCGCGGGCGGTGGCAATCCTCGGATGTTGGTGACGCTGGCCGCGTTCATCGCCGGATCGGTGCTGGGTGTGCTGCACATGCCCACCTGGGAGCAGGCGCCGACGCTCGGCAGCGTGTCCTTTATGCAGACGTTCGGCTCCGGTGGATCGCTGCTCGTGAGCTTGATCCTGTTTGGGGCGGTGGCGCTGGTGTCGTTCAACGTGGAGCGCCGCACACACGGTCTGCGGGTGCCGTTCCTGTCGTGGCGTGACAACGACTCGTGGCTTCGAGGGCCTTGGCCGGTTGTGGCCGGCGCAATCGGCCTCGCCGTGGTGAACATTGCCACGCTCGGCATCGCGGGTCGGCCCTGGGGCGTGACCTCGGCGTTCGCCTTGTGGGGATCGAAGATGCTGGCCGCCGTCGGGGTAGACGTCGCGAGCTGGCCGTATTGGCGATCCGCGGCGCGTGCGGCCGAGCTGAACGGCAGCCTGCTGAACGACGTGACGACGGTGATGAACGTTGGAATCATGTTGGGCGCGCTCATCGCCGCCGGCCTGGCGGGACGGTTTGCCCCCTCGTGGAGAGTCCCGCTTCGCTCGCTTCTGGCCGCGGTCGTCGGAGGCTTGCTGCTCGGGTACGGCGCTCGTATCGCCTACGGGTGCAACATCGGCGCCTACTTCAGCGGCATCGCGTCGACGAGCCTGCACGGATGGCTCTGGTTTGCCGCCGCATTCCTGGGGAACACCGTCGGCACGCGACTGCGGCCGGCGTTCGGGCTCAAGGTCTGAACCTGTCTCGACCGACGGCTACCGCTGTTCGATCGGTTTCTCGATCTGCTCGTCTGTCCTGACAGCGAACTGCCGGAAGCGACCGTAGGTGGCCCTGCCGCTGATGCGACCACCGGCCGCGGGTCGATACTCCTCGATCATCTCCGCCGGTACGAGAATGTCCAGTCGCGAGTCCTGTTTGAAGGTCGTGGTCACACGAGCGGTGATGAGCGGGGCGTCGACGACGAACTCCGTCTTGTGGACCCGACCGGTTTCCACGTCAATCCACGTTCGACCGCGCGTGGGGAGGTTGCTGTTGTTCTCGCCCCGAATCAGGGTCGGGCGCTCGTGCTCTTGATATTCCACAAGCCAGACCGACGACCCGACGGCGCTGTCAGCTCCACCGTAGGTGAAGGCGAAGCGCTTCTGGTAGGCGCGCTCGAGGAACGCCAGTGCGATGACCGGGTTGTTGATCGTCCGGACGACGTCGCCGATGTTGTAGCGAGAGCTTTCTTGGGCGATGAGCCGTGCCTGCTCGAGCGAGCTGTCCGTGGGGCTCCGGAGAAACAGCATCGCCAGCCGATTCTCGCGGTCGCGCACCGCCTGCCCGTCCACCTCGAAGGTGTCACGGAACGGATACCAGTCCGCCGATGACTCCGGCTTGATGAGCAGAAAGTCCGACCGAAGTGTCCGCCGTTCGGTCGGCGGAACGTTGGGTATCGAGCCGCGGCTACCCAGCTGGCTCGCGCGGAGCGGCGGCACGGACTCCTGCCGGTACCGCTCTTCTGAGACGACGTGACCGAAGCGATCGATGAAGGTCTCGACATAAGCGGCCGCGCGCGCAAGCGTCACATCCAACGTCGCCGGCTGGGCGCGCACATCTTCTCGACCAAGCAGCGCGACGGCGCACACGATCACAAGGCAGCGACCGACCACGAATCAAACGATATCACGCGCGTCGCGGTGGGTTCTCCTGCACGGACGCTCGTCGTCTCGGTGAACGACCAAGTCAGGGTCTTCGCCACCAGCGTGTGATCGCGCTGTAGACGATCACCGCCGTGGCGAGGCTCGGCAACGTCGCACCAATCGTCGTGGAGGCGACGAAGACGGCTGCGCCGGCGAGCCATGCACTGGCGCCAGCCAGCGACCAGCCTCGATTCGCGTGATATGGCCCGTCGGAAGCGTACAAGTCCGGCACGCGCACCGCTGTCTTCAGCACCACGTAGTGCGCGAGGAGGATGCCGCCGATGGGGACCAACGCGGCAGCCAACAGATAGGTGAAGCTCGCGAAACGCTCGATCCATGTCGTCGACAGGAGGCTGAGCGCCGCGCCGATGCCGCCGATGAGCCAGACCGTCGACCGATCACTCGCAGATGGGAACAGTGCCCTGAACGCCAACGCGGACATGTAGATGTTCACGAAGTTGGTGGTGACTGTCGCGAGCGTCAGGAGGGCCGCGCCCCACCATCCGATGCCGACGGCGTAGACCATCGCGCCAGGGTCTGCGGATCCGGCGGCGGTCGACGCCAGCAGGCCCAGCGGCATGAACCAGAGGGCGGTTAGTGCGAGGCCGAAGAACACCGCCAGGCCCGCCTGTCGGGGCGAGGCCACGTAGCGCGGATAGTCCGCGAACATTAGAAGCCACGACACCTGGTAGCCGGCGACGATGTCGAAGGCGGCGAACGCCTCGGCGAGCCCGGCCGAACCGCCGGCCGCTGCGGTGCGAGGGCCTGCGGCGATCGGCGCGCGCAGGCACGCCGCGGTCAGGATGATTCCCGATGCGACAAGCAGCGGCACGGCGATGCGATCGGCGAGCGCCACCGCTCGCGGTCCCTGCCAGACGACGATCGTCGCGGCGATCCCCAAGACGACGGCCCAGATCTCGGTGAGCCCGGTCGACGTGAGCCGCACGGTGATCGACGCAGCCACGACGTTGTTGATCGCAATCCACGCGAAGTTGGTGATGACGAGCAGCCACGCGAGCCATCGCGCACCACTCACGCCGAGTGCCGCCCGCGCGGCGACAATCGACGGCACGCCGAGCCGCGATCCGATGGGCGCGAGCACGCCGACCAATGCCGCCCCACCGCACGCGCCGAGCGCGACCATCGACAGCGCCGCGCCGAGCGTCAATGACGGCGGCAGGCTCGCGCCCGCCTGCAACGTGGACGCGACGATGTTGACGCCGACGAAAATCAAGAAGAGATCGAATGGCCGTTGGGTCTGCTCGTATCTGGCGACGGGTGCGAGATCAACGGCGCGCACGCGCCACAAGCGTACCGCAAACGTGAGGCTCGCGATATGCTTATCGGCTCAAGCCACACATCATGTCAGGGCGCGAGCAAAGAGCGCGCGAGGATCGGGGGGAGGCATGCGGCCAGCTCCAGGTGAATATCCGGACATCTACGAACGCTATGTGTCCTTGCTCACTCAGGACCGCGTCGTACCCGTCCTGAACGCGCAGGCCAAGGCGGTGCACGACGCGTTGAGCGGGCTCAGCGACGAGCGCGCGTCGTGGCGCTACGCACCCGAGAAGTGGAGCGTGCGCGAGCTCCTCGGGCACGTCATCGACACCGAACGGGTGTTTGGATTCGCGCACTGTCGATCGCGCGGGGCGAGCTCTCGTCGCTGCCCCCCTTCGATGAGAAGGCCTACGCCGGGATCGCCCGGCACGACCGGGTGCCAATTGACCAGCTCGCCGAAGAGTTCGCCACGCTTCGGCGGAGCCACGTGCTGATGCTGACCCACTTGGACGACGAGGCCTGGTCGCGCCGAGGTGTCGTAAACGGCCAGCCCATGTCCACGTTGGCGATGGCGTTCATCATGGCCGGACACGTGCGACACCACGCGCAGGCACTGTCTGAGCGCTACGGGGTGGCGGTGAGAGCGTGATGATCGCGTAGACTAGGCGGCAGAGCGCTCGTGGCGTCTCAGAAGAAGAAAAGATCGCCATCATGCCGCAGATGTCGTCGCCCGGGCAGTCGCGCCTCGTCGCGCATCTCGCCATCGCCTTCGCGTCGGCGGCGTGCCTTGCCATGGCCGCACTCGAGCCGCTCTCGGCGCGGTCGGGAGCGGATCCTGATCCGCTCTTGAGTGTCGACCACTACGTCCGCACGAAGTCGACGGTACCGGCCATCGCCGGACAGCCATCGCAGATCTACGTGCGCGAGCGTGTGCGAGCGGGCACGGTGTTGCGGGCTACGAGCTTGTCCGATCGCGTCGTGCTCTTCGTCCACGGCGCGGGGACACCGGCCGAAGTGGCGTTCGACGTGCCCGCGCCCGACTACAGTTGGATGGCCTACCTCGCGGACGCCGGGTTCGACGCATTCGCGATGGACACGACCGGCTACGGTCGATCCGCACGTCCCGCGCCCATGAACGATCCCTGCAACCTCTCGCCCGAGGAACAGAGGGAGCTCATGCCGACGCTGCTCACGGCACCCTGCTCCCCCTCCTATCCACATCAGCTCACGACGATTCAGAGCGACTGGGACGACATCGATGCCGTTGTCGATCACCTCCGCACGCTGCGCCGGGTCGACCGCGTGAGCTTGGTGGCGTGGTCGCTGGGCGGACCACGCGCGGCTGGGTACGCAGCGCAACACCCGGAGAAGGTGCAGAAGCTGGTGCTGCTCGCGCCGGCGTACAACCGCACCGCCCCCTCGGCGACACCGAAGCTGCCAGCGAGCGGCGTGGCGTTCAACACGCAGTCGAAGGCCGAGTTCAACGCGAATTGGGATTGCCAGGTCGGGTGCGCGGCTCAGTACGACCCGAACGTGGCAGGGGTCGTCTGGTCCGAGATGGTGGCGTCGGATCCCGTGGGCCGTACGTGGGGCACCGGCGTGAGGCGAGCGCCCAACACGACGACCTGGGGCTGGAATCAGGCCATGGCCGCCAAGACGCAGACGCCCATACTCATGGTGGCCGCGGTCCACGACAAGCAGGTCCCCATCGATCGCGTGCGTCACCTGTACGAAGACCTCGGCGCGAAGCAGAAAGTGTTCGTGGATCTCGCGTGCTCGGGGCACAACGCGATGTGGGAGAAGAACCGTCTTCTGCTGTTCCGTGCCTCTCTCGAGTGGCTGCAGCACGGCACCGTCAACGGCAAGTCCGAAGGGATGTTGCAGCTGGGCTACTAGCTGACCGCTGACGGCGGAGAGCTCAACATGCGACGTGTGTTCCTGCAAACGCTCGTGGACGTGTCCGTCGTTCTCGCACCTGTACGCGCTGCCCCGCGAGGTCGGCCTGTCAGCGTCGAAGCTCGACGAGGCGACGGCACTCCTCAATCAACTCGTGACCGACCGCAAGCTCGCGGGTGCGGTGGCCGGTGTCGCGCGTCGCGGGAAGCTGGTGTATCTAACCGCGGTCGGCGCGCAGACGCTCGAGCCACGTGTCCCGATGACGGTGCGATCGCTCTTTCGCATCTACTCGATGACGAAGAGCGTGACCGCGGTGGCGGTGATGCAGTTCGTCGATCAGGGTCGCGTGGCGCTGACCGATCCGGTGTCGCGCTATCTTCCGGAGTTCGCCGAGGTGCGAGTGGCGCAACCCGACGGAACCACACGCCCGCCGTCGAAACCGATCACCATCGAGGACTTGCTGCTCCACACGTCTGGTCTGAACCACCGCACCTCATCTGAGTATCGGCAGGCGGCCGTTCGCGCCCGCGAGGTCGCGTTGCCTCAGTTCGTCAAGAACATCGTGCGCGTGCCCCTGATGGAGGATCCCGGCTCACGCTTTCGGTACAGCGAATCGAGCACAGTGCTGGGCCGATTGGTGGAGGTGTGGTCCGGTCAGCACCTCGATGACTACCTGGACGAGCGTGTCTTTCGTCCCCTCAAGATGCCTGACACAGGCTTTTGGGCGCGTGCGGATCAGCGTCCTCGCTTGACGACGGTGTACTCGCTGAGCGAGGGGACCGGGCTTCGCCCGATCGAGATTGAAACGGTTCCGTTCACCGAGCGTCCTTCCCTGATCGAAGGCGCAGTCGGCCTCGTCTCCACCGTCGGCGACTACTTGCGATTCGCTCAGATGCTCCTCAATCGAGGCGAGCTCGACGGGCAGCGGATTCTTCGAACCGACACCGTGGCGCGCATGGTCGAGAACGGTTTCTCGCCCGCCATCCTGACCCAGCGGGGCCCAGCCATCGGGTGGGGCTTGGCCAACGTCAACGTGGTCCTCGATCCTGCCGGGGTGCCGTATCCGGCCAACCGCGGCGAGTACGGATGGGACGGCAGCGCGGGCACGATCTTCTGGGTGGATCCCAGCACGCAGCTGGTCACCATTGTGATGACCCAGAGTGTGCCTGCCGATCCCGACCGCGTCCGTCGTCGGTTCAAGACTTTGGTCCAAGAGGCGGTGATCGGATGAGCCCGCGGCGTGTCCTTCCCACGCTAGACCTGTGGCGGGCCGCCGAAAGGAACCCGGTCCCGGTTGTCAAGGCACAAAGACGACGCGCATGGCGCGTCGGGGTTCGGGGCGGGACCCCCGCCTAGCCAGAATCCGCTCGGGTTACGATGTGGGCTAGCCGGGATTGAGCAAGGAGAAGGGGTCGTGAGCGCACGCCTTCGGATACTTCTGTTGAGTGCGGTGGCAGGTGCGGCGTGGGTGACCGCGTCGTGCTCGTCGCCGGAGCCTGCGAAGTCCGTGGACAACCGCGCCGCGGAAGCCCCAACGCGCGCCGCGCCGCCGCCTGCCGGGGCGCCGAAGCCTGAACCGGCCAAGCCCGACCCGGCCAGGCCCGCCGAGCCGCGTCGGCGCCCAGCTGCACCGAAACCCGAGCCCGCGCCGGTCTCGCCCGAACCGGCGCCAGCGGCGCCCGATCCGGAGCTGGTCACGCTCCATGTCGAGAGCGACGTGCCTGACGCACAGGTCTTCGTCGATCGGACCTTCGTCGGCAAGACGCCGCTCACGACCACGGAGGTGAAAGCCGGTTTACACAGAATCAACGTGGCCGCTCCTGGCTTCGAGGGCGTCGCGCGGGATGTGACGCTCAGCCCAGGCACGAACGACGTCACGATCAGGCTGCGCGAGGTACGACTCAACGTCAGCATGGACGTGGTCCACAAGCACCGCATCGGCTCGTGCAAAGGGCGACTCGTCGCGACCCCACAGGGCCTGCGCTACGAAACGACCGACAAGGATGACGCGTTCCGAGCGGGCTTGATGGATCTCGAAGCGTTCGAGATCGACTATCTGGACAAGAACCTGAAGGTCAAGCCGAAGGGTGGTAAGCAGTTCAACTTCACCGACCCAGACGGCAAAGCCGACAACCTGTTCGTCTTCCACCGTGACGTCGAGAAGGCTCGCGAGCGGCTGAGGAAGGGCGACACGCCGGCGACGCAGTAAGAGGCGACACAGTAAGAAGTGTGCGACGTGTGACTGGCCAGTCTCTGCTCTCGTCACCCCTGGCCATTCACAAACGGCCCAAGAACGGTCGTGATGAACTGATGCGTAGGCGTAGGCACCCCCAACGACTGGCCCAGCTGTGCGACCTTGCCACTCAGGAAGGGCAGCTCGAGGCGCCGGCCGCGCTCGAGATCCTCCAGCATCGACGACTTCGTCCCAAACGGCATCGTCGCGTACGACTCGACGATCGACGGTACGACTGACGCGTCGAGGCTCACGCCGCTCGCCTCTGCTACCGCGAACGATTCACGGAGGGCCGCGGTGGCCATCCTCCGTAGGTCGGGATCGGCGGCAATCACCCCCACCGGACTTCGGGTGACCGTCGTCATGCCACTGAACGCCGTCAGACGGACGAACTTCGCCCAGATCTCGGTTTGAATCCGATCGCTGAGCACCGTCTCGAACCCGGCTCCTTCACACACCGTCTCCAACTCGCGTAGTACCCCAGGCGCGGGCCCGTTGAGAGGACCGAACAACAATCGACCCATCGCGATATGCCGGATCACGCCTGGCTCCGCCACGAAGGCGGACACGTAACATGTGCCGCCGGCCGTGTGTCCGGCGCCGACCGCGCGTGTGACGCCGTCGACGGCTTCAACACCGTTCTGGAGCGGCACGACAAGCGTCTCGGGTCTGATGAGTGGCGGCAGTAGCGGGAGGGACGACGCCAGGTCGTACAGCTTGACCGCGAACAGGACGACGTCGGCGGGAGCTGCCGCCGACGGGTCGTCAGTCACATCGACGGACGGAAGCTGTATGTCCCCCCCCCGGACTGTCGACGCGCAGCCCGCGAGCACGCATCGCCGCCAGATGCGCGCCGCGCGCGATGAACGTCACGTCGACGCCCTTCGCGGCTAACCTACCGCCGAAGTACCCACCAACTCCTCCGCTTCCCAGGACGACGATCCGCACATGGTGATGGTAGCTCGGCAGGGTATCATTGACCACACATGACAAGGTACGGCCGGTCGGTGTGGCTCGAACGGTACCCGCGCGCGCGCGTGCCGTCGTACCCAAAGCTCCGTCAGAGACTCGTGACCGATGTCGCGATCGTGGGTGCTGGTCTCACGGGGTGCGCGACTGCGTACGCGTTTGCGGCCGCCGGTGTGAAAGCTGTGCTGATCGACGCCGGCCAAGTGGGACACGGGAGCAGCGCGGCGAGCTTCGGCTGGATTGCCGACACACCCTCGGCCGACTTCCTCGCGCTCGAGCGGGCAGTCGGCCTTCGCACGGCGCGCCGGGCCTGGCAGGCGTGGCGGAGAGCGGCGCTTGACTTCGGCGCGCTCCTCCGACGGTTGGACGCCAAGTGCGGTCTGGAATCGAGACCCTCCCTCCTGGTGGCTCGAACCCCCGAGCAGGTCGCCCGCCTGAAGCGCGAAGCCAACGCCAGGCGAGACGCGGGACTCGATGCCGTCCTCTCGCCCGCCCGCGATGCCACGGCCCACAGCGGATTCACCGTGCAGACGGCCATTCGGGCTCGTGACGGCGCGGTCGTGGATCCGTTTCGAGCCAGCCTCTCGCTGGCGGCCGCCGCTGCGGCTCGCGGTGTGGCGATTTTCGAACGGTCGCCAATCGAGCGGATTCGGTTCACAACGAAGTCGGTCGAGGCCGCCACGGCCCACGCCTCCATCGCCGCCACACGCGTCGTCGTGGCCACGGGCCGGCCGACCAAGCTGATCGCGGCCCTGGAGCGGCATGTGAGCAGCCAGCGTGCGTACTTCGCGTTGACGGAACCGATTCCGGTCAAGATCCGCCGGGCTCTCGGGTCGCTCGATGCCCTCACGACCGACATGGCGACGCCGCCACACCACATTCGGTGGATCGACGGCGAACGGCTCTTTGTCAGCGGCGCCGATGGTCCCGTGGTGGCCGACAAGCTACGGGAGAAGACGGTCATCCAGCGGACCGGTCAGCTGATGTACGAGCTGTCGATGCTGTATCCGGATATCTCCGGCATCCCGCCGTGGCTCGGCTGGGATGCGACGTACGGATGCACCGTCGACGGCTTGCCATACATCGGGCCACACCGGAATTTCCCCCACCATCTCTTCGCGTTCACCGGCGGTGGACAGTCGATCGCCGAAGCCTACCTCGCCAGCCGCATCCTGTTGCGCCATCACATCGGCGAGACCGAGCCGGCAGACGAGGTGTTCGGGTTCGCCCGAGGCCGCGAACACATCCGATGATCGATCTCCTGGTGTTCGGTCCGCACCCCGATGACCTCGAGATCGGGATGGCTGGCACGATCGCGCGCCACGTCGCGGCTGGTTCGAGCGTGGGCTTGTGCGACCTGACGGCGGGCGAGATGGGCAGTAACGGCACACCGGGCGTTCGCATGCGGGAGTCCGAGGAGGCGCGCGTCGTGCTGGGCGCACGGTTCCGCGAGAACCTGCGGTGGGCAGACCGCCGCATTGGCAGGGATCCTGCCCACTTGGAGCACGCCGTCGCTTTCATTCGCGAGCATCGCCCACGCACGATCGCCATTCCGTACTGGTCCGATCGCCATCCCGATCACGTCGCGGCTAGTCTGCTGCTCACCGAGGCGGCCTTCAACGCCGGTTTGTCGAGATACGGCGGAGGCAGTGGTGGCGCGTGGAAGGTTGATTGGATCTGTCACTACTTCATCAATGACAGTGTGCCGCCTTCGTTTGTCGTTGACGTGTCCGAGTACTATGACAAGAAGCGGGCGGCGCTCGACTGCCACGCGAGTCAGTTCCGACCAGCGGACGCGTCAACGACCGCCACGCGGTTGAACACGCCGCTCTTTCGCCAGCTCATCGAGAGTCGGGACGCCCAGTTTGGCGCCTTGAGCGGATGCCAATGGGCCGAGGGGTTCGTCGTCCGCGAGATCTTGATGCGCAGCAGCGTGTTGCGAGCCCCCTCATGAACGTCGGCATCATCTGCTACGCGTCGGTCGGTGGTAGCGGCATCATTGCCACCGAGCTCGGAAAGGTGCTGGCGGGGCGGGGTCATCGCGTGCACATCTTGAGCGGCGACACCCCTGTCCGCTTGACGGACTACCAGCCCGGGCTGTCCTTCCACCGCGTGGAGGCGCCCTCGTATCCGGCCTTTCGTGAGCCGCAGTACCTCTTGTCGCTGACCAACAAGATTGTCCAGGTGTCGCGGGATGAGGGATTGGACATCGTCCACGCGCACTACGCGATCCCCCATGCGACGGCCGCGTACCTCGCGCGTCAGATTCTGTCGTCGGTCGGCGGTCGGGTGCCGCGGGTCATCACGACGCTACACGGCACCGACATCACGTTGCTCGGCGGCGATCCGACGTTCAAGGAGACGGTCGCCTTCTGCATCGATCAATCAGACGGTGTCACCGCTGTGTCCGACGGCCTGCGTGCGGACACGTACCAGCACCTCGGCGTGAAGACGTCGATCGCAGTCATCCCCAATTTTATCGACTGCCTCGCCAACCGCCGCCGGAACGTCCCTGGCCTCCGAGCCGAACTCGCACCCGATGGGCAGGCCGTGTTCGTCCATGTGTCGAACTTCCGACCGGTGAAGCGAGCGCCTGTGGTCGTCGAGGTGTTCGCGCGCATCCGGCGCGAGATGTCGGCAAAGCTCCTGATGGTCGGCGATGGTCCCGAGGTCAACGAAGCCGCGCGGGTCGCCAAGCGTCTCCAGGTGGCGCAGGACGTGGCGTTTCTGGGCTTGCAGGAGCAGGTCGTGCCGCTGCTCTCCATCGCGGATGCGTTCATCTTGCCTTCCTCTCAAGAGAGCTTCGGCCTTGCGGCGCTCGAGGCGCTGTCGTGCGAGGTCCCGGTGATCGCCGCGCGTGTCGGCGGCCTGCCCGAGGTCATCGACGACGGCGTGAACGGATTCCTCCACGCGCCAGACGATCTGGAGGGGATGGCGGCGTCTGCGGTGAGGCTGGCTGCCGACCGCGTGACCCACACAAGGATGGCCGCGGCCGCTCGGCGGACGGCCGAAGAGCGGTTCTCCGAGGCGCGCATTGTCCCGATCTACGAGGCCTACTATGCCGAGGTGATGCGCCGAGAACGCCGAGGGTATACTGCCCCCTGACCGTCCCCGTGGAGCGCCGCACCTCATGATCGGAGTCCTCTTCGCGCTCGTGCTGGGCCTGGTGGCCCCGTCGTCTGCGTTCGCTCAGTCGCAGGCGGCCAACGGCGCTATCGAAGGCACGGTCTCCGACACGTCGAGCGGCACGTTACCCGGAGTCATCGTGACCGTCATCCACACCGCCAACGGCTCGCAGCGTTCGGTGGTGACCAACGAGAGCGGGTTCTATCGGGTCCTGCTCCTGCCGCTCGGTACGTATCGTGTCACGGCCGAGCTCCCTGGGTTCAAGACCTTCGAGCAGACGGGTGTTCGAGTTGCCGTCGGCGCGACGGCGGTGGTGAACGCCACGTTGGATGTCGATGCGGTGAGCGAGACTGTGACCGTCAGCGCTGCTGATCTGCCCGCCATCGATCTCGCGCGGATCGATATCGGCCACACGATGAGCGATCTGGAGGTGCATTCGCTCCCGCTCGTGGCGCGCAACCCCTACAACTTCGCGCTGGTGCAACCCGGCGTCACCGGGTACGAGAACATCGAGCTTGGCGTCCCTCGCCTGGCTGCGAACGGTCAGGCGATGCGGATCAACTACCAGATCGACGGCAACACGAACACAGAGAAGGATCGGGCCGGGTTGCGCCTGTTGCCGATGTCCGAGGTGATGATCGAGCAGGTCAAGGTCGTGACCACGGGGTTCGCACCGGAGTTCGGGCACGCGATGGGGATGGTCTACAACGCCATCACGCCATCGGGGACGAACGCGTTTCGCGGGCAAGCGAGCTATCTGTTCCGCCGAAATGCGTTCAGCGCGTTCCCCTTCTTCTTTGGCTGCGGCAGCACGACGCCTGCCGCCAATTGCCCGGACCTGTCGTCCATCGCGAATCGCGTGCGACCGGCAACGAAGGTCGACACCGGGACCGCGTCGATGGGCGGTCCCATCCTCCGCAACAGACTGTTCTTCTACGGCGGGTGGGAGCAGACCCGCCGCGACCTGTCCGCATCGAGACTCATCACGGCATCGCCGGCGGTCGTCGAGCAGCTCGGGCTGAAGTCGCAGCCTGTCGCAGCGCCGAACGTCCAAACGGCGAAGTTCGCCATCGGGAAGGTGGACTACCAATTGAACCACTCGAATCGGCTGACCGCACGCTGGATTCGATTCGCGAACGATGCTCCCTACAACGCTGGCACCGCGGGCGGCGCGACACTCGAACGGCAGACCAACTTTCTGGACGGGATGCACTCGACCCCGGCTCAATTGGTGACGACGCTTGGATCGAACCGGCTGAACGAGCTCCGCGTGCAGTACGCGCAACGCCATCAGCAGTCGATGTTGAACGGAGATTCCGGCAGTGGACCTGCGATCAACATCGCTGCCCCCATCGTGGCCTTCGGCGGCCCCTACGCGAGCACCGGGCAGGACAGCGCCGGGTTCGACTTCCGACAGCAGATCACGCAGGTGGTCGACAACTTCACCTACGTCCGAGGCAACCACAGTTACAAGTTCGGCGTCGATTGGCAACACGTCGTCGACGAACGTGTCGCCGCGCCGCAGTTCCTCTACACGTTTCCCACGGCGGCGGCGTACTTGGCGGCCCGCAGTGGTGTCGCGCCCTTCGGCTACGCGGCCGTCACGCAGCTCACTGGCGATCGATCATTCGAGATGAGCACGAACCTCTTCAGTGCGTTCGTGCAGGACGACTGGCAGCTGGCGCCGAGGGTCAAGCTGCTGTACGGACTCCGTTACGACCTGTACGAGTACCCGGAGGGGCTCGCGGATGCTCCGCTCGCGTAAACGCGATCCTTCAACGTCGACAGGAACAACATCGCTCCTCGCGTGGGCGTGGCGTGGGCGCTCTCGGCCGACTCCGTGCTCCGCGGGAGCAGCGGGCTGATGTTCGTTCAGCCGATTCTGGGGGGCTACGAGCAGGCGTTGCAGCTCTCAGGCTCTCCACGCGCGCCGATCTACACCTTCAGCGGCGCGGCAGCGCCTGGAGGCGTGACGCCGGGCGCGCCGGCGTTCCCGAATCCCGTGCCGACCGGCACGCTGTCGCAACAGTCGCCGTGGGCGGTAGACCCTGATTTCGAGGCGGCGCACACGTGGCAGACCAACGTGCAGTACGAGCGGTCGATCGGACGCGAATTCACGGTCGCCATCGGTGCGATGCACGCGCGGGGATGGGGGCTTCCCGTTGTCACCGACGTCAACCTGATCAACCCGATTGGGACGCTCGCCGACGGACGGCCAGTCTACGCAGCCGCCGTGAACGCGGTGACACGGTCGGACCCGCGCTTCAATCACATCAACCAGGTCCAGTCACTGGGTGCGTCCACCTTCAGGTCGTTCACGGTGCAGGCGACGCGTCGGCTGGGCGCCGGACTGACGTTCAACGCGCAGTACGCGCTGGGCAAGGCGATCGACAACGCCCCCCTCCTGACGCAGCTCACGGTCCAGTCCGAGAACGGCCGTTCCGACCCGACCAACCTGGACCGCGACAAGGGACCGAATCCGTTGGACATGCGCAATAACCTCACCGGGAGCGTCGTCTACATCTCCTCGAGCGGAGCGAGCAACCCGCTCGCGCGGCAGCTCCTCGCCGGAAACGAGATCGGCGTGCTCTTCGCGTTCAACAGCGGACTACCGGCGACGATCTTGAGTAATCGCGACCTGAACGGCGACGGCATCACGAACAACGACCGCCCGGCCTTCGTGGGTCGCGGGTCACTCTACATGCCCGCGCGCAAGAACGTCGACCTGCGGTACACGCGGTGGATTCCGGTGGGCGGCTCGACGCGAGGCGAGATCATCGCCGAGCTGAAAAACGCGTTCAACGTCCGGCAGTTGCAGACCGTGAACACCACGATCGTGACCGATGCGCTGGGCATTCCGGCTGGGCTCATTCCGACAGATGCGTACCAGTTTCCGAATCCCTCGAGTGCCTCCTTCGAGCAGCGGAAGTTCCAATTGGGTTTCCGCCTTAGGTTCTAGAATGTCTCTCGTGTGGCGCCGTCTCGGCCTGGTCGCGGTCATCGCCGTCCTGCTCGTCGGCGCACCCGTCCCGCGCGCACAGATGCGCGTGAATCCGCTTGATGATGAGCAGGGCCATGTCGCGTTGGGGTTGGCGCTCCGGCGGCTGTCGAACACCGGCATCTTCATGCACGCCACGGCTCACCCCGACGACGAAGACAACGGCCTGCTGGTGATGCTGAGTCGTGGCCAGGGCGTGCGGACCGCGCTCGCGACGGCCACGCGAGGGAACGGCGGGCAGAACGAAATCGGACCCGAGATCTTCGAAGCGCTCGGCGTGCTGAGGACTGAGGAGCTGGCCGCGCTCCACCGCTTCGACGGCGCGGAGCAGTACTTCACGCGCGCGGTCGATTTTGGGTTCTCGTTCTCGACTGAGGAGACGTTCCAAGAGTGGGGTCGGGACGAGATCACCGCCGACTACGTGCGGCTCATCCGGATGATTCGGCCGGACGTGATTCTGGGCTTGAGGCCGGATGGCGGTGGTGGGGGACAGCACCACCAAGCGTCGACCATCATCTCGCGTGACGCGTTCACGCTCGCAGGCGACCCGACGAAGTACGCCGATCAAATCACAGGCGGCCTGCGACCCTGGCAACCCGTGAAGTATTACTTCCGCGGTGGATTCGGTCCTCCGGGTGCCCGGGCCTCAGCCAACACCACGCTCCTGTCCATCGACCTCGCGCAGTACGACCCGTTGCTCGGCCGTACCTACGCCGACATCGGCACAGAGGCTCGCAGCATGCACAAGTGCCAGGGCATGGCGCAGCTGTTGTCTCTGCCAGGCCCGTCCCCCTCGACGTTCGAGCTCGCGGAGTCCACCCTCCCGGGCGGAGCCCGCCTCGCCGAACAGTCGCTCTTCGACGGAATCGACACGTCCATCGGCGGACTCGTGCGATTCGCCGGGCCGAATCCACCACAGGAGCTGACGCAAGGCTTGAGCGCCATTGCGACGGCGGTTCAGCAGGCGCAGCGCGCGTTTCACGAAGGGAACGACGCGGACACGGTCGGGCCGCTCCTCACAGGACTGCGGTCGGTCCGGAGAGTGCGCGCGGCGCTCGGCACGCTTACGGCGATCGATGCGGCGGGCCGGTTCGAGATCGACTTTCGACTGCTCCAGAAGGAACAGGAGTTCCAGCGGGCGGTGCTCGTGGCCAACGGCGTGCTGATTGAGGCGCTGGCTGACGACGATGTGGTCACGCCAGGACAGGCGGTGAAGGCGTCGGTTGTCGTTGCCAATCGTGGGATGGGCGACGTCACAGTCAAGCAGGTCACGTTCGAGGGGTTCTCGGGCGGTGCCGCCTGCACGCTCGCCGCCGTCACACGGCCGACGTTCTCGTTCATGGGCGGCGGACGGCGAGCACCAGCACCCTCCCCGGGCCCGCCGATCTCGACCCTGAAGAAGGACCAGGTCGGGCGGTGTGATCCGACGGTGACGATTTCTCCCGACGAGCGGATCACCGAGCCGTACTGGCACCGCGACGGCGAAGCCGGGCGCTACACGTTCGATCCGAACGCACCCTTTGGTCTGCCGTATCGGCCGACGCCATTCTCCGTGCAGGTGGTACTGGGCATCGGCGCTGACGGAGAGGAGATCCACTCGAGTCACGCGGTCCATTACCGGTCCGAAGGTGACATCTTCAGCGGCGAGAAGCGCGGCGAGCTCTTGGTGGTGCCGGCGTTGTCTGCCACGGTCTCGCCGAGCGTGGCCATCCTGCCGCTGTCGAACCTGTCGGCGTCGCGGACGGGGTCGCCTGTGGCTGGCCAGCGCGAGATTCGTGTCACGGTGGTCAACGATACGCCCGGCGTGGCGGACGCCACGGTGAAGCTGAGCGTGCCAGACGGCTGGACGTCGACGCCGGCGCAGCAGGCCGTGGCGTTCACGCGCGAGAATGAGTCACGGACGGTGCGCTTCGAGGTCAGGCCGCCACGGGGCGCCAAGCCCGGCGCCTACGAGCTCGGCGCCACCGCGTCGCTGAACGGTCGCGCGTTCACGCGTGGATTCCAGGTAATCGATTACCCGCATATTCGTCGTCAACACATCTATGGGGACGCTGAAGCCACGCTGAAGATTCTCGACGTGAAGATCCCTGCCAATCTCACGGTCGGCTACATCATGGGCGTGGGCGACGAGGTCGCGCAGGCGATCCAGCAGCTTGGCGCGAAGGTCGAAATGATCTCGCCAGACGAGCTCGCGTGGGGCAACCTCTCGCGTTTCCAGACCATCGTCACCGGTGTGCGCGCGTACGAGCGGCGGCCGGATCTGCGCGCGAACAACAGCCGGCTGCTGGACTACGTTCGAGATGGCGGGACGGTGATCGTCCAGTACAACAAGTTCGAGTTCAACGAGGCGCAGTACGGTCCATATCCCGCCAAAGTGACGTCTGATCGCATCACGGACGAAAGCGCCCCCGCCAGAGTGATCGATCCGACCGATCCGCTGTTCAACACGCCCAACAGGATCCACGACAGTGCGTGGGAGGGCTGGGTCCAAGAGCGCGGCCTCTACTTCTTCGAGCCCGAAGACTCGCGGTACCAAGCCCACCTGAGCTTGACCGACCCGTTCCCCAACAACCCTGGTGAGAAGCGGGGCGCGCTGGTGTCAGCGCGCTACGGGAAGGGGCGCTGGGCGTATGTCGGCCTGGGTTTGTGGCGCGAGCTGCCGGCGGGTGTGCCTGGGGCCTACCAACTGTTGGCCAACCTGCTCAGCTTGCGGGGCGATTAAACCCATCGAGGTTCCCGCCGGTCTAAGCCGGGGACTTCACGGGTTTTCGCGCTTCTGACGATTCGGTTGACGCGGGCCAGCTCGAGCGCGTATCCTGAAAGCGTCTCGTATTCTTTCCCGTCGAGGCGGCCGCCCAGGCCCTTGATGGACACCTCGAACCGAAAACCCAGGACTGGAGAGCGCTCCCATGGCGCTTCCTATTGACCGTCAATTCGAGCACCTGCTGCGTCGCGCAGGTTTCGGTGCACGGAGCGATGAGCTCGATAGTTTCCGCCAGCTGTCAATCCGTGGCGCGGTTGCGCTGCTGACCGACTACGACGACATCCCTGACGACGTCGACGAGAAGATCGGACAGCCGGGCTACGCAGCGATTCGCGCGGGATATAACCCGACCACGATCATCGGCGACTCGCGACAGCGATGGTTGTTCCGGATGGTGCATACCAACCGTCCACTCCAGGAGAAGATGACCCTCTTCTGGCACAACCACTTCGCGACGGCGTACTCGAAACTCGCCGGGCAGATTGGCGGCAACGACGCCGCGCGGTACCTGGCCGCGAAAGCGTCTGAGGATCCGGCAGGTGTGCGTGGGCAGCTCGAGATGCTGCGCGACAACGCGCTCGGCAACTTCCGCGACATCCTGGTCGAGATCTCGAAGGATGTCGCCATGCTCTATTGGCTGGACGGGTTCAACAACAATCGCCTGCGCCCCCAGGAGAACTACGCCCGCGAGATCATGGAGTTGTTCACGCTGGGAGTCGGCAAGTTCACCGAGCCCGACGTCTACGCCGCCGCGCGCGTCTTCACCGGGTGGAACGTTGGCATCGAGGGTGGCGGGTCGTCATCTCGGCGCGTTTTCCAGTACCGGTCGCAGAACCACGACACGGGCGACAAGACCTTCAGCTTCCCCATTTACAAGGACGGGAGCAAGACCATCCGGAGCCGCCCCGCGGCCGATGGGATGCAAGATGGTCTCGACTTCATCGAGGCGTTGGTGGCGCATCCGGAGACGCCACGTTACCTGGGGGCGAAGCTGTATCGGTTCTTCATCTCCGAGACCGGGAACATCGACGAGCGGTGGCTGACTCGGATCTCCAGGGTCTACGTCCAGAGCCAGTACGACATGCGCGCGGTCGTGCGCGCGGTGCTGCTCTCGGGTGAGTTCTGGGATCGGGCTTCGTACTTCAGTCGGTACTCATGGCCGGTCGAGTTCGTCGTCCGTTCGATCAAGGATATCGGCTGGCGTGGCTTCTCGTTGAACGACGCCCTGGGCCCGCTGAACAACATGGGCCAGATCCTGTACGACCCGCCTGACGTAGCGGGCTGGGAACCCGGTCGTGCGTGGTTCTCGACCGGCGCGATGCTCGCCCGCATGAACTTCGCCTCGGTGCTCGCCGCCAACCAACGCTTCAACTTGGCCACGGCGGCGCGTTCGACCTCCGCCTGGAACTCTCCGGAATCGCTGCTCAAGTACGTGCTCGAAGGCCTGCCGCGCCCTGAGTTCGACACAGCCGTCCGCGGCGAGTTGCTCAACTACCTGCGATCAACCACCCCCTGGACCGGGAGCCTCGCCCAGCTGCAGGTCAAGCTCCCAGGGCTGGTGCGGCTCGTGGCC
This sequence comes from Acidimicrobiia bacterium, assembly GCA_016871175.1. Taxonomy (GTDB): domain Bacteria; phylum Acidobacteriota; class Vicinamibacteria; order Vicinamibacterales; family CAVVIG01; genus VFZL01. The sequence continues at coordinate 158,132 of VFZL01000004.1, forward strand.
AACAGCGCGGAGTACCAGTTCGTATGAAGGTCACCAGACGTCAATTCGTCAAAGGCGGAATGGCGGCGTTCACGGTGACGTTCGCCGCACCGGAGCTCCTGTCTGATCTTGCGCGCGCGCAGGGGAGACGCGCCCGGAACCTCGTGGTGCTGTACCTCGGGGGCGGCAACGATGCGTTGAGCACCATCGTTCCGTATCGCGATGCGTTCTACTACAGCCGTCGTCCCACCGTCGCCATTCCGGCCTCGGACGTGCTGCAGGTTGGCACCGACTCGTCGCGTATCGAGTTGGGGCTCCATCCTCGGTTGACGGGGCTGAAGCAGATCTTCGATCAGGGGAAGCTCGCGATCATTCAGCGAACGGGCTATCCGAACCAGACGCGTTCGCACTTCTTGGGCACCGATATCTGGTCCACGGCAAGCCCGGCGAACGCCTCCGGCGCGGGATGGGTGGGTCGGTACCTCGATTCGCTCCCCTCTCCGGTCGATCCGCTGGCCGGCTGGAACACGACGAGTGATCTGCCCCGCGTGCTGGTCTCGGAGAAGGTGTCGGTGCCGGCCATCCAGAATCCCGCGACATACGCGTTCGCGAGCCCCAACTCGGGGACAGAGGCGGTGGCCGAACGCACGGCGGCACTTCGGATCAGCTCTCACGTGCCGGTGGATCGTCCAGAGCTGGCGTTCGTTTATGGCAGCGCGCAGGCGGCGATGGCCACCCTGGATCGTGTGGCAACGGTGGCGAACTACAACCCGAGCGTGACCTATCCGAACACCGGGTTTGCCCAGGCCTTGCGCGCCGTTGCCGGCGCCATGGTGCGCGGCATCGGCACGCGCGTGTTCTATGTCACCACGGGCGGGTTCGACACCCACTCGAACCAGGCCGGGGCGACCCCTCTGGTTGGCAGCTATGCCAACTTGATGGCCAATCTGAACGACGGATTGATCGCTTTCTACAACGACGTCCGCAATCAGGGTCTGCTCGACGACACGTTGGTCATGTCGTTCTCCGAGTTCGGTCGACGGATCAGCGAGAACGGCAGCAGTGGCACCGACCATGGCGCGGCCGCGATGATGTTGGTGCTGGGTGGGCGCGTCGAGGGTGGTCTCTACGGCACCGCGCCAAACCTCAACCCCAACGGAAACCCAACGCTCGAGAACAACGGCGGGGATGTGACGTTCGAAACCGACTTCCGGTCGGTATACGCGCGCATCATCGACAACTGGCTCGGCGGCAGCTCGCAGGCCGTTCTTCGTGGCAACTTCGTCAACGCAGGCCTGACGTTCGTTTGAGCGTATTCGAGCCGTGAGGCGTCGTTTTGAGTCGTGAGGCTCGCCTGCTGAGTCGATTGCAGACCGACCCCAATACTCACGACTCAAGACTGCTGCACATCCCCTGACTTCAGCAGTTCCCGTAAAGCGCTCTCGAGATCGTCGTAGGCGAAACTGAACCCCAGTCGCCGAGCTTCGGAAGGGATGGCGCGCTGGCCGGTGAGCAAGAGCGCGTCAGCCATTTCACCAAGAACGAGCCGCAACGCAAACCGTGGTGCGGGCAGGACCGCGGGCCTGCGCAGGACGCGACCCAACATCCTCGCGAAATCCACGTTCGTGACGGGCGATGGGGCCGTGGCATTCACTGCGCCGGAGGCGGCAGGCGCCGACAACAAGAACCTCACGAGATCGACCCAGTCCTGCCGGTGAATCCACGGCATGTACTGGCGGCCCGAGCCGAACGGGCCGCCCAGTCCTAGGCGGAAGGGCAAAAGCATCTTCGGTAGAGCGCCGCCCTTGGCGTCCAGCACGAGACCTGTGCGGAGGTAGATGACGCGCGTTCGCGGCGATGCCGCGTGCCCCGCTTCCTGCTCCCACTGGGCGCAGACCGATGCGAGGAAGTCGCGGCCCGCCCCGTCCGACTCCGTCACGATCTCGTCGCCGCGCGGTCCGTAGTAGCCCACCGCCGAGCCGCTGAGGAAGAGCGCTGGGGGAGCGCTCGCTCGTTCGATGGCGGCGACGAGGCTGCGAGTGGCCTCCAGTCGGCTGTGCAGGATGCGCTGCTTCTTGGGCCCGGCCCACCTGCCCTCCGCGATCGAGTCTCCTGCCAGATTGATGACGACATTGGCACCGGTGACCGTGTCGGCCCAAGTTCCCTCGACGACGGATGGGTTCCAGGTCACCACGCGCGCGCCAGAGCGGGCGCCGGTCGGCTCGAGCGCTTGGCGGCGGCTCAGGATCGTGAGGTCGTGGCCGTCGTGCCCGAGCGCGACGGCGAGCGCTTGACCGAGAAATCCGCTGCCGCCCGCGATCACGATCCGCATAGGGGCATTGTGACCCAACGCGAGCGCCGAGAGCCGAGCCATGGCCGTGTGACCTGCGACTGACGAGCTTGACATCCCCTCGCTCCGAGTCCTAGTAACTGACTAGTTAGTTGCTATGGCACGACCCGCGAAGGTGTCTCCGGAGCGCATTTTTCGCGGCGGCAGCCCACGAGTTCGCCTCGCGCGGCTACGCCGGGGCCCGCGTCGACCGCATCGCCCAACGCGCCCGCGTCAACAAGGCGATGCTCTACTACCACTTCGGGAGCAAGCGGCAGCTCTACCGAGCGCTGCTCCGCACGACGTCTCTGCACGTTGCGGCCAGATTGCGAGAGGTCGGCGAGAGTTCCGACAGGCCTGAGCAGATGATGGACCGCGTCATTGCGACGTTCGCAGAGATCGCCCGCGAGCGTGCCTTCTTTCCAGCGGTGATGCTGCGCGAGATCGCCGAAGGGGGCGCGCACCTCGACCGCGAGACGCTCGCCGCCCTCGGCGCCGTCCCCATGGCCTTCAGCGCCATCGTCGCCCGAGGCGTTGCCGCTGGCGCGTTTCGACCAGTCCCCCCGATCGTGGCCTACTTCATCACGATGGCGCCGCTGATGGTCTACATGGCAGCGGCGCCGATTCGGCGTGAGCTCGCCAAGTCTCGACTGCTACCGGTCGTGCCACCGGATCTGGACGCGTTCATCGGACACCTCCAGCAGACGATGCGGCGCGCACTGGAGAACGAACCGAGCCTTGGGATTACGACGTGAGGACGGCATCTATGCGTACTCCACAAATATCGCGTGTCTGGCACCGTGCAGGGAACGCGGCGCTCGCCCTCGTCGCGACGTGCCTGGTGGCCTGTCAGGCCACGCCTCCCACCGATCGCGTACGCGTGTCGGGCCAGGTCGAGGCCACCGAGGTTCAAATCGCCGGCCAGGTGGGCGGCCGGCTCCTCGAGCTCGCCGTGACCGAGGGGCAGCGGGTCGCCGCGGGCGACCTCATTGCTCGCCTGGATACGGCCGACGCGGCGCTCGCCCGCGAGCTCGCGCGTGCCGAGAGGAGCCAAGTCGTCGCCCAGGTACGGCTGCTGCGCGCCGGTTCACGGGTCGAGGACATTCATCAGGCGGAATGGCAGAGCGCGGCTGCGCGCTCCGAGCAAGCGGCCGCTGATGCGGACCTCGTCTCTGCTCAGGTCGACGTGGACCGGTTCGAGTCTCTGCTGGCTTCCAACTCAGGCTCCCGCAAGCAGCGGGATGATGCCGCCGCTCGCCGCAATGTCGCTCGGGGGCGCGTCCAAGCCGCCAAGGACCGCGCCGCCGCCGCCGACGCCGTGGTGGCTCGACTCAAAGTCGGCGCTCGGCCCGAGGAGATTGCCTGGGCCGAAGCGCGCGTGGCCGCCGCCGACGCGCAGATCAGGATCTTCGAGAAAGCGATTGCGGACGCCACGCTGACCTCTCCGATCGCGGGTGTGGTTACGACGGTGGTGGCGGACGCCGGAGAGACGGTCGCGCCCCGTGCCCCGCTGGTCGTGATTACCGATCTGGATCACGCGTGGGCCAATGTCTACGTGGATGAGCCGGCGGTGCCGAGGCTGAAGCTCGGGCAATCCGCGACGCTCTACACCGACGGAGGCCTGTCCATGACCGGAACCGTGAGCTACGTGTCGCCCAGGGCCGAGTTCACGCCCCGCAACGTGCAGACCGCACAAGACCGGTCCCAGCTCGTGTATCGACTCAAGATCGCCGTGGACAACACGGCCGGTGTGTTGAAGTCCGGCATGCCGGTCGAAGCCGAGTTGATTTACCAATGAACACCATGTCAGACACTCCTGCGATTCAGCTCGAAGCGGTCACGAAGCGCTTCGGTCGGACGACGGCCGTTCGAGATCTGTCGCTGTCGGTCGCCCGTGGCGAGATGTTCGGCCTCATTGGACCAGACGGAGCCGGAAAGACGACCACCATCCGTCTGGTGTGCGGGCTCGTGCACTCGGACGGCGGATGTCTGCGGGTGCTCAATCTCGACCCGGTGCGCGACCACCGACGGTTGACCCATTCGGTTGGCTACTTGTCTCAACGGTTCAGCCTCTACGGCGACTTGACCATCGACGAGAACATCGCCTTCTTCGCGGACATCCACGAGGTTCGCGACTACCGGGCCCGACGCGATCGCTTGCTGGACATGACGCAGCTGACGCCGTTCCGCTCCCGGCAAGCGGACAAGCTGTCGGGCGGCATGAAGCAGAAGCTCGCGCTCGCATGCACCCTGATCCACGAGCCCGAGCTGATCGTGCTCGACGAGCCGACCACAGGGGTGGATCCCGTCTCGCGTCGCGAGTTCTGGAAGCTTCTGTCCGAGTTCCTATCGCTCGGTGTCACGATTGTCATGGCCACACCCTACTTGGATGAGGCCGAGCGCTGCTCGCGTGTCGCGCTGCTCAGCGAGGGATCATTGCTGGCCCTCGACTCACCCAGCGCGCTGAGGGGAGCCCTCACGGGCACCTGGCTCGAGGTCATCGCGCCAGATCATCGAGGCGCCTTCGACGCCCTTCGGCGCCTTCCGGACGTCGCGAGCGTCGAGCTGTTTGGCGAGCGGGCGCACGTGCGCGTCGATGGCGACGATCCGCATGCGGCGCTCCGGTTGCGCGACGCGCTGCGCTCGGTCGACGTCGACAGCGTCCGCCGCGTCGTGCCGTCGCTCGAAGATGTCTTCATCGCGCGTCTCGGTGAGGAACGGGCGTGACCCGCTCAGCGCCGCGGTGGCTGGCCGTCTCTATCGCCCTTCTGATCCCCACGGCCGCGTCCCGTCTCCATGCCCAGGCCGGCACGCCTGTGTCGTTGACGCTCGGTGACGCCATGCAGCGGGCCATCGCCGCAAGCCATCGTCTCGAGGAGGGATGGGCGCGAGCCGAGGCCGCGTCCGCCGTGGTCGACCAACGTCACGCCGTGCAGCTGCCGCGGCTGAATGGCATGGGCGGCTACACGCGCACCAATCACATCGATCCCTTCGGCGTCCCCCTTCCGAACAGTCAGCTCCGAATCATCTACCCTGACATTCCGGACAACTACCGCACGAGGCTCGACGCGCAGTGGCCGATCTACACCGGCGGACGTCTGCAGGCGCTCGAGCGCGCCGCCCGGACCGACGCGACCGCCGCGGCGCTCGATATCCAGGCGGTGCAGACGGATCTCAGGGCGGAGACCGCCCGCGCGTACTGGACGCTGGTCTCGGTGAGCGAGTCGCTGCGCGTGGTCGAGCGGTCGCTGACGCAGGTCGAGGCGCACCTGCGCGACGCGCGCAATCGTTTCGACGCCGGCCTCGTGCCGCCGAGTGACGTCCTCTCCGTCGAGGCTCAGCAGGCGCGTCAGCAAATGCTGCTCGAGTAGATGCGCGGCAACCAGGACGTCGCCGAAGCGGCGCTCGCGCGGCTCGTCGGATTGCCGCCCGGGACCTCCATTCGACCGACTGAGGCGCTGGCCTCGCCCGAGACGGGTCCGCCTTCGTTCGACACGCTCTTGACCGAGGCGCGCGAACGTCGGTCAGATCGGCGTGCGCTCAGCGAGCGGGTGTCGGCGGCGGGCGTGCGTGTGCAAGCGGTGGCCGCCGGTCGAAGGCCCACGATCGGCGTTGGTGCCGGCGTGGACTACGCATCACCGAATCCGAGAATCTTCCCGCGCCAGTCGCCGTGGCGAACATCGTGGGATGCGAGTGTGAACGTCGACTGGCCGCTGTTCGACGGCGGTCGCGTCGACGCTGAAGTGGCCGAGGCCGTGGCCGCCTGCCTGACAGCTGAAGCGCGATTGGCCGAGTTCGATTCGATGCTGGGGCTCGAGATCCGCCAACGCCTCAGCGAACTGTCGTCAGGGCGTGCAGTGGTGACCGCTGCGGACGCCTCAATCCGAGCCGTCACCGAGGCGCACCGTGTGCTGCGCGAGCGGTTCGCCGCCGGCGTGGCGACCAGCACCGACGTCCTCGACGCCGAACACAGCATCTTGCAGGCCGAGCTCGACCGCGCGCAGGCGATCACGGCTCTCCGCATCAGCGAAGCCGGTCTCGCGCGAGCGATGGGCCGCTAGCGCTTATGCAGGCGATCTCCGTTGTCAATCTGACGAGACGCTTCGGTGACTTCGTTGCCGTCGACTCGCTGTCCTTCGACGTCCGGCCCGGCGAGATCTTCGGCTTTCTCGGCAGCAACGGCGCGGGGAAGTCGACGACGATCCGAATGCTCTGTGGGTTGCTGAAGCCCACCAGTGGGACGGCGACAGTGGGTGGGCTGGACGTGGGCCGCGATCCCGAGGGCGTCAAACGGCGCATTGGCTACATGTCTCAGAAGTTCTCGCTGTACGAGCAGCTGACCGTCGATCAGAACATCCGATTCTTTGGCGGGCTGTACGGCCTGAGCGGCGAGCGGTTCGAGGCTCGTCGGGCGTTTGCGCTCGAGATGGCCGGACTCCACGGTCGCGAGCGGATGCACGCCGCCGAGCTCGCTGGGGGGTGGCGGCAGCGGCTGGCGCTTGGGTGCGCCATCCTGCATGAGCCACCGATTCTGTTTCTCGACGAGCCGACCGGCGGCGTCGATCCGCTGTCGCGTCGCCAGTCCTGGTCGCTCATCGACAATCTGTCGCTGAACGGCGTGACGGTGCTGGTGACTACCCACTATCTCGACGAGGCCGAGCATTGCCATCGGATCGCGATCATCCGCGCGGGACGTCTGGCTGCTCTCGGAACCACGCGAGAGCTCAAGTCGACGTTCGCCGACCGACGCATCGTCGAGATTCGGGCGAGCCGACCCGTGGACGTCATGCAGCGACTCGACGCCATGCCGGAGGTCGAGAAGACCAGCGTGTTTGGCACGGCCGTTCACGCGGTGCTCAAGCCTCGCCCCGATCGCGGTCACGGCGCTCCCGATGTCGTCTCGAATCTGCGACGTCGGTTGGAGGCGTCTGGCGTGAGTATCGTCGGGGCCGAGATGGTTCAGCCGTCGCTGGAGGATGTGTTTCTCGAGGTTGCGGGGCGGGCGTTATGATTGGTGCACGCGCGTCGGCAGTGGCTCGCAAGGAGTTTCGGCAGATCGCGCGCGATGGCCGCACGCTGTTCATCCTCCTGTTCATCCCGGTGTTCTTCCTGCTTCTCTTCGGCTACGCGCTCAGCTGGGACATCCGAGGAGTTCGCCTAGCCGTCGACGACCGCGATCGCACGGTCGACAGCCGCGCGCTGGTGTCCGCCTTCGTCCAGTCCGAGTACTTCACGCTGGCCAACACGATTCAGAGCGACGAGCACCTCACCCGACTGATGGACACCAACGCCATCCGGGCGGCCCTCGTCATCCCAAGTGGCTACGCTCGCGATCTCACGCGCGGTGAGCGCGTGCCGGTGCAGGTCCTGCTCAACGGAGACAACGCCAACACGGCGACGACGGTGATGGGGTATGTCAACGCGGTCATCGAGGCGGAGTCAGCGCGCCGGCTCAGCGTCGCCTCAGGCGGTGCGACCGTGCCGGTGCCGATCCTGGTCGAGCCGCGCATCTGGTACAACCCACAGCTGAGGAGTGCGTTGTTCCTCGTGCCCGGCCTCATCGCCTACATCGCGATGATCACGGCGGTCATCTCGACGTCGCTGTCGATCGTGCGTGAGAAAGAGCGTGGCACCATCGAGCAGGTCCGCATGGCACCTCTCAACGCGGTGTCGTTCATCATCGGCAAAACGCTCCCGTATCTGCTCATTTCGCTGGTGGCTGAGCTAGCGATCGTCGGCGCGGCGATGTGGCTGTTCGATTTGCCGATGCGCGGCTCGTGGGGCGTGCTGCTCCTAGCCCTGACGTTGTATCTCGTGGGCGCGCTGGGTCTGGGCCTCCTCATCTCGAGTATTGCGGATTCGCAGCAGGTCGCGTTTCAAGTGGCGATGCTGGCGTCCCTCCTGCCGACGCTCCTGCTGTCTGGGTTCATCTTTCCCATCGCGAGCATGCCGCAACCGCTGCAGACCGTCACCCGGATCGTGCCCGCGCGCTACTTCCTGGTGGCGTTGCGCGGCGTCATGCTCAAGGGATCGAGTCTGGCGACCATCCAGGATCAACTGATCGCACTGACCGTCTACGCCGCGGCCATGATCGGCTTGGCGTCGATCCGGTTGCGGCGCCAGTGGCATTGACATGCGTCGCGTCCGATTTCTCGTGTGGAAGGAGCTGATCGAGCTGAGGCGCGATCCCCGCCTGCTGGCGGTGGTGATCGTCACGCCGATGGTTCAGCTCATCCTGCTCGGGTACGCCGCGACGACCGACGTTCGGAACGTGCCGCTCGTGATCGCCGACGCCGATCGATCGCGGGCGAGCCGTGAACTGGTGCAACGCTTCGATGCCTCGAAGAGCTTCACCCTGGTGTCGGTCGTCACCGACGCTGGCGAGGCGGGCGATTACCTCGAGAACGGTCGTGCGCGGATGGCGCTCGCCATCCCGCCGGGCTTCGGGGAGCGGCTGGCTGGCGGCCGCGTGGAGACGATTCAACTCCTTGCCGACGGCAGCGACGCGAACTCAGCCGGCGTGGCACTGGGGTACGCGAACAGCCTCCTCGCAGCCTATGCGCGCGAGCTCGCGCAGTCCGGTGGCACCCTACCGGGAACGATCGAAGGTCGCGTGCGCGTCTGGTTCAACCCTCGCCTCGAGAGCCGCGATTTCATGATTCCAGGCATCATCGCGTTGCTCCTCTTGGTCGTGACGACGATTCTGTCGTCGATGGCGATTGTCAGGGAACGTGAGCTCGGGACCCTCGAGCAACTCAACGTGACACCACTGAGCCGCCTGGAGCTGATCGTGGGCAAATTGGTGCCCTACGGCATGATCGGGCTCATCGATGTCGGCCTCGTCCTCATGGTCTCGACCTACTGGTTCCACGTGCCGCTTCGGGGAAGCGCGTTCCTCCTGTTCGGCATGACCATGGTCTACCTCACGACGACGTTGGGTCTCGGCCTTTTCGTTTCGACGGTCAGCGCCACACAGCAGCGGGCGATGATGACGACGACCTTCATGCTGTTGATGCCGATGATCTACTTGTCCGGCTTCGTGTTTCCGATCGAGAACATGCCGGAATGGATTCAGCCGATCACCTATGCGATCCCGTTGCGGTATTGTCTCGTGATCCTTCGGTCGCTGTTCCTCAAGGGCGTTGGGCTCGAGACGTTCTGGCCACAGGCTCTTGCCCTCCTCGCTTGGGGGCTCGGCATCCTCGCGCTCGCGCTCGCGCGATCGTCGAAGCGAGCGGCGTAACGTGCTCTAGTGCCGAGTGGCCCGACTCGCTTCCCCATGTGTTCGCCATGCGTCCTCGCAGAAGAGATGCGGGGCGGGATGCTGGCCAGCCTTGATGAGGAGCGCCAGCAAGACGTCGCATGCCACTAGAATCGGATCAGTCACGGCGCCCTGACGGAGCAGTGCGGCGCGCACAGCGCACACGCGACGCGACGATACTCTCAGGGACGCCTCTAGCGATGTCGAGTGGCGAGGGAACGGAGCCCGGAATACTGTGGAGGAACACGACCTCTATACCCTGATCGGTGAAGACGGCTTTCAGCGTCTCGTGGCCGCGTTCTATCGTCGGGTGCCAACCGACGACATTCTCGGTCCTATGTATCCACCACACGACCTCGCGGAAGCGGAACGGCGGCTGCGCGACTTCCTGGTGGGGCGTTTCGGTGGCCCTCCTCGCTACATCGAGGAGCGCGGACACCCACGGCTCCGTATGCGCCACATGCCTTTTTCGATCAACGAGGCGGCGCGTAATCGGTGGATCGAGCTGATGGGTCGTGCGCTGCAGGAGGCCGCGCTGCCCGAGCCCGCAGAGGCGCTGCTGCGCGAGTTCTTCGGTGCCGTTGCGACCATGATGATCAACCGCCAGTGACGCCAACGACCAAGAAAGGGCGTTGGCGAGTACTATCAAGCTGATGCTCTCGTCCGTCCTCGTGACCGGCGCAACCGGTTTCATTGCTTCCCGAATCATCGAGCGTCTTCTCGCTCGTGGCCACAGGGTGCGCGGCACCGTGCGATCGCCGAAGAAGCCTGGTGATATCGATCGCCTGCGAGAGTTGACGGGTGCGCGAGAACGGCTCGATCTGGTCGAGTCCGATCTGATACTGCCGGCGTCGTTCGACGCCGCCGCTGTCGGATGCGACGTCGTCATGCACACCGCCAGTCCGTACGCCATCGATGTCTCGGACGCGCGGGGTGAGCTCGTCGACCCGGCCGTGAACGGAACGCGTGAGGTGCTTGCGGCCGCCAGCCGTGCCGGCTCGGTCCGTCGCGTGGTTCTCACATCGTCGATGGCCGCCGTGACCGACGAACCAGACGACCGTGTGCTGACCGAGGCGGACTGGAACACGAAATCGTCGCTCGACCGCAATCCGTACTACTACGCCAAGACGATGGCCGAGCGCGCAGCGTGGGCCTTCATGGAAGAGAGCAAGCCGCCATTCGATCTCGTCGCCATCAACCCGTTCATGGTGATTGGGCCCTCAGTGACGGCCAGCCTCAACACGTCCAATCGGCTGCTGCTCATCGACCTGTTGAAGGGGACGTATCCGGGCATCCTGAGTCTCACGTGGGGGATTGTCGACGTCCGCGATGTGGCCGAAGCGCACGTCCGCGCGATGGAGGTCGCTGACGCTCACGGGCGATACCTGTGCGTCGGAGAGGCAATGAGCATGCGGCAGGTCGTGACGCTTTTGAAGTCGAGTGGATACGGGGGCCACAAGTTGCCCGCGCTCTCACTCGACTCAGGTATCGCCACCGCGATTATCAAGCTGGCCGCGGTCACGCAACAGAAGGGGACCGGGTCCTACTTGAGGAGCCACCTGGGTCGCGTGCCTCGCTACGACACGACGAAGATACGCACCGAGCTCGGCGTCACCTTCCGGCCGGGGGCAGAAACCATCCTGGACACGGTGAGAGATCTTCAGCGGTGGGGACATCTTGGCAACTGACGCTCGTGCCGCAGTGCAGACTCTCTCGTACGCCACGCCGACGTGAGACTCGCATTCAGTAGTACTGCCGCGGCAAATCGACGATGGCGCGACGCTTGATGAGGTCCGACAGCTCATCGGTCGATCCGCCCGCCTGCAGTCGACCGAGCGCCGCCGACTCGATCGACGTCTCATCCGGTAGATACGCTCGACACGCGCCGTATTCGGTTTCGTACGCCTCATTTGGAAATCGCAGCTTCAGGCGAATCCTGGATCCCTCGGTTGTCGTTTCGTAGAGCGGGTTGATGCGATAGACGCCGCGCGGTGCGCCCGGCGCCTCGAGGGCGTGCTTCGAGAACACGCGTGCATGGTCGGTGGCGATCAGCGTGAGCGCGGGGTCCGTGTCGAGAGCCGCACCCGAATCGCCGCGCGAGAGATCCAGCGGCCCACCGGCCACGACGTCATGGAACAGCCCGGCCTCTGCGAAGCTGCGCACACGCCGCGTCTCGAAGAGCCCACGATATCCCGTTGGCGTCAGTGGGTTGCCGTGCGACGGGCTCCACACGAGCTGGTTGTGCGTGTGCGTCACCACCACGGTTCCCGGCGAGCCCGCTCGATCGACCACACGACACATCTCGTCGATGAAGCCACGCTTGGTCCAAATGAACATGAACGCATCCGAACACATCGCGTAGGCGAACGAGCCGCGCTCGAACGGGAAGCCGCCATTGCCATCGCAGCACACAGGCTCGCAGCCAGGTGCGGTGAACCGCCGAGCCAGCCAAATCTTCGAGAAGTACAGGTCGGCGAGTACCGGTGGCGGCGTCGACAGATCCAGAAGCGAGCGGGTGATATGACCGGATCCGCCGCACATGTCGATCGCACGGCCGCCTTGACGCAGGACCGTGCTGGCCACGGCGCGCACAACCGCCTGTGAAACGACAAAAGTCGGATCCGAGAAGCGATAGAGGAAGTATCCGCCCTCGAAGCCAGAGCCCATCGCCTCCACGATGTCGCGGAACGTCGACGATGAGGTTCGCGCCGCCGCCTCGAACCGCTCGGCGTCCTGCGGTCGCTCCAAGCCGATCATCGCGCGCAGCGCCAGGTCCGGATCTCCCTGCTCGACGTGCGATCGAGCCAGGCCGGCGTTGGGCCGCAGGTGCATCACCGGAATCCCGTCGACCACGGGGAATGTGCAGCATTCGCAGGCCAGGACGCCGTCGCGAATCTCGAGGTCAGTTCGGCTGTGGAAGAGCGATGTGACCAGCTCGAGAGGACCGCCGCAGAAAGGACACCGAAGGATTTCCAGCGTGTCGATGCGCATATGGCCTGTCAGTCGCGAGTGCCTGGCGTGGCCACGACACCGGATGCACGAGCGAGCGGCACCGCATCCTCCGTCGTGGGAAGAGCCTGGTCGCGCGTTGGCCGCACCGAGGCAGCACCGAGATCCTCGAGTGGCTGCAGTGGTGACGGATCGTTGGGCGCGCGATGGAAGTGCTCGATGCCGAGCCATCGCTCGGCCTCGGCGGGTGACAATTGATCGAATGGATGCCCGGTGCCCATCTGCGTTCGATGGCATCGAATCGCAGCGACCTTTCGCGCCACCCAGGGGGCCACGTCGACGACAACAGTCGGCGGCTCGGCGTTCAGTCCGAACGCGTCGGGCACCAGGCTCCAGAACCCCTTGGGCGGCGCCGCCCAACCGCGCGCGATCGCCGCCTCCCAGATCGGCCGCATCATGCCGCGTGGCATGGTGACGTAGTACAGCGGTGGCGCCGCCTGGCCGAGCGAGCGGAGCGCGGTGGTCGTTCGCTCGTGGACGCCAATGTGATCCACGTGCCAGTACAAGCCGTCCGCGCCAAACGTGATGACGCAGGCGGGCGCGTACCGCCGCACCGCCGCCACGATCTCGGCGTGGAGCAGCGGGACGTCTTCCCATCGCAACTCGCCATCCGGATGATCCATCAGGATGATGTCTCGGATCCCGAGGAGCGCGGCGGCTTCGGTGAGCTCGCCGACGCGCACGACTCCAAGGCCCTCGTCTTTGATCGGACCGGTGGCGCCACCACGTTCGCCTCGGGTGGCACAGAGCAGGATGACCCGTGCGCCGAGATCGGAGAGGCGGGCCAGCGTCCCACCACACGCGAGCGACTCGTCGTCTGGATGTGCGAACACCGCTAGCACAGGACGACCCGCAAGCGAGGTTGCGCTATCGGATGCGTGTGGCACTGGCACCGGATTCTCCGAGCACGCGTCGATAGGCGTGGACGTAGCCGTTCACCATGCGCGCCACGCCGAAGCGACGTTCGGCCTGTGCCCGCACGGCGGCGCGATCGAGCGCCAGCACGCGGGCCAGACCATCGACCATCTCGTCAAGGGTGGCGAACACCCCGCCGGTCACACCCTCATCCACGACTTCACGGACGGCTCCGCGATCGAGCGCAGCGACAGGGGTTCCACATGCCATAGACTCCGCCAGGACCAAGCCGAACGGCTCACGCATCTGCACGGGATAGAGGAGCGCCTGCGCTCGCCCGAAGAGCCGGACCTTCTCGTCGTGATCGACCTCGCCCACGTACACCACGTGAGTCCCATCGACGTGCGGTCGGACGTGCTCGCGATAGTAGTCAGTTTCAGGCGCCGCGAGGAGGAGCCGTTTGCGCAGCCGCCGAGCCACCTCGATCGCCTGTAGCACTCCCTTCCCCTCCGTGAACCGTCCCAGGAAGAGGAGGTAGTCATCCGGCCGTGCGCAGAAGACGAAGCGGGCGAGGTCGATTGCATGCGGCACGGTCGCGACGACGTTGAGGCCACGTAGGAGCGTGGCCTGCTCATGTGAGATGGCGATGAACGGGGCCTCTGGGTACCTGGACCACAGCGCCGCCTCCGCGTCCGACGGCGCGTGGTGCAGCGTCTGGACGATCGGCGCGTGAGACAGGCGCGCGAAGGCCAGCGACATCGGATAGTACATCGCCTGGTAGTGGATCACGTCGAAGGCGTCAGCGCGTTCGACCGCGGCCGCCAGATTGAAGAGCTCGCACAGCTCCCATGGCCACATGCTGCCATCCTGCCAGTAGCCCTTCGCGAACGTGGCGTGCAGCCTGGCTCGCGTTGTCGATTCGCCGGTGGCGAACAGGGTGACGTGATGCCCGGCGGCGACGAGACCCTCCGTCAGCAGCGCCGTCATCGTCTCGACGGAGCTCGCGCGCGTCGGTGGGATCGCACTGGCGACGGGGGCCACGTGGGCGATTCGCAGGGGAGACGGCGTCGCATTCCATCCTGCCCCGGTCTGGACCGGATCCACGCTCACGCGGTCACCGTCTCGATCAAGCGCGTCAGGACGCGGCTCGGGTCGAAGTGCTGGCTCGCGATCTCACGTGCGCAGCGGGCGTGGCGCGGATAGTCGGCGTTGATGCGATCGATGCCCGCTAGCGCTTCCTCCGGAGACGAGAACGCGAGCAGTCCGTCGCCGGACGGCAGGTGCGCCGTCCACCCCGTGTCCTGAACGATCGCCGGACGACCGGAGGCCAGGTAGCACGCGGTGCGGTCGCTGAACCAGCCGGATCGGTTGGCAACGTACGTGTGTTTGGCCACGCCGAATTCCGCGCGCGATCGGTGGATGAAGTCTCGATACTCGCCGGGCGTGCGAGACACGTCCATGGCGGCGACCGTGCCCCACCCATGTTCGCGCAGGAGGCGCTGCGGACCGTTGATCGCGAGCTCGAACGACTGCGACGTGCGCGCCGGCAGATCGAGATACTTCACGAATTCCTGGTCCTTGTTTCCACCGACGTCCGCGAAGCTCTCGATCTGCCAGGTCATCACCGTCGTGAAATGCGGGCCAGGCTCGACCGACACGCGCCAATCCTCGATCGTGACCGGCTGCCACGTCTTTCGCCAGATGAAGTCGCCGACGGGAACGGGCGAGGCGGCGGTCCCGATGTTCGCGCCGAACGTGAAAAGGCAACCAAAGCGCTTGAAGAACTCGACGTACCAAGGCTCGGCCTTTGCGATCGCCAACTGTGTGAAGGCCGGGTCGGAGTCGATGAACGCGCTGCGTGGTATCCGTGCGTATTCGTCGCGCCAGAACCAGGAGCCCCCAGAAAGATTGAGGTACACGTCCGCGTCCGCGCAGAAGCGTCGGACATCCTCCCCCGTCCGGCCGTGATACGTGCCGTCGTAGTTCACGAAGGCCCACCGGTCTCCGAGTCCGTATGGCGACAGAGCGGCGTGAATGTAGTTCGTGCCGTACGAGGGGTCGATCGCGCGTGTGTTCAGTACCGGGTCGTACACGCACTCACCGGTATCCTCGATGTAGAAGACCTCGTGACCGAGCGCCCGCAGACCGAGCAAGTACATCAGGGAACACCACGTGACGCCCCCAAAAGGGTAACGGGCGATGATGCCCGCGAACAGGATCCTCATCAGCGTTTCGCCGCTTCGATCAGCTCGTCAATGGTCTCGGGCTCGTCAAGGGACTTGCCGACCGAAAGGCGCGCGCACATGCGACGATAGAGCTCGCTCGTCTCGAGCAGCTCGTCGTGACGCCCCTGTGCCACGATGCGGCCTTGGTCCAGAACCAAGATCCGGTCTGCATCGCGGACGGTGGAGAGCCGATGCGCGATCACGAGCGTCGTACGCCCCTGTCGAAGGCTCTTGAGCGCCGAGAAGACGATCTCCTCCGAGATGGCGTCGAGCGACGATGTGGGCTCATCGAGGATCAGAATGGGCGCGTTCTTCAGCACAGCCCGTGCGATGTTGAGCCGCTGACGCTCGCCACCCGAGAGTCCCCCACCGGCCTCGGCCACCGGCGTGTCGTAGCCTTTCGGCAGTCGCGACACGAAATCGTGCGCGTGCGCCATGCGTGCCGCCTCATGCACCTCCTCGTCAGTCGCGTCGAGCTTGCCGTAGCGGAGGTTGTCTGCGATGGTGCCCGCAAAGAGCACCGGATCCTGAAGCACGATGGCGATCTTCTCGCGCAGCGATCGAATCGTGAATCCGCGCACCTCGATGCCGTCAATCGTGACCCGTCCGGCCGTTGCGTCGTAGAACCGCGGGATCAAACTGACCAGCGTCGTCTTGCCGGCACCCGTCAAGCCGACCAGAGCGACCATCTCGCCCGGCTGGGCCTCGAACGAGATGTCGGTGAGCACGACCCGCCCGTTCGGATACGTGAAGTGCACGTGGTCGAAGACCACGTGTCCTGTGAGCCCGACGGCGGGTTTGGCGTCAGGCGCATCGACGGTCTCCGGCATCTTGCTGAACATCTCGCGCACGCGTTTGGCCCCGGCGAGCGCGCCGTTCAGTTGTCCGGTCGTGTGCGCGATGGACGACAGCGGGCCGTAGACGGATCCGAGATACGAGATGACGACCGTCAGCTCGCCCACGGTCATCTCGCCCCTCAGCACGTGTGTGCCACCGACGATGATGACCAGCGCGGTGCCAAGAATCGTCACCAACGCGACCGCCACACCGAAAAGCGATTCCTGCCACGTGATCGCGATCCGTGCGTTCATCACTTCGCTGCCAAAGCCCGTGTACCGATTGGTTTCGAATCCTTCGCGGGCATAGCTCTTTACAAGCCGGATGGCATTGAACACCTCGTACAGCCGGGCCATCAGCTTGGCTTCGAGCTCCTTCACGTGCTCGTTACGGGCCACGATGGTGTTCATGTAGTAGCGCAAGCATACGTAGAGGAATGGCACCACGGTCAACGAGAGCATCGCCACCGTGAAGTCCAGCCGGAGCAAGATGGCAAACATCACCACGAGTGTCGTGATGGATGAGGCGAGCGGGATGATGCCGCTCATGACGAGGTTCTCGATTGCATACGAGTCCACGTCGATGCGGTACACGGCGTCACCCGTGTTGGTCGTGATGTGGTGATGGAGCCCGAGCGCCTGGAGGTGCTGGAACAGCCGGGCGCGCAGGTCGTACACCATGTGCTGACCGGTGATCGTCTGCACTTTCGTCCCGTACGCTGCCGCGAGCTCGTACACCAACTGCAGCAGCACGCCCCCGAGGACGACGATGGCCAGCGCGGCGACCATGTTGCCGACGGTGACCGCGGTCATCCACCCGTTGTACGGCTCGGGGAGCGGATGGTTTCGATAGTTCAGGATGTTGTCGATGACGATCTTCAGTGGCCACGGATGCAGCGCGCTCAGGACGATCTGGGCGAGCAGCAGGAGCGACAGGAGGGTCACGCGACCACGGTGGGGCTGCAGGAAGCCGAGAATCCAGGGAAGCAGCGGACGCTTCGAACCCAGCTCCTGCTGCCAGTTGTCTCCGTCAACGGCGGAGGGCCGGACGTCCGCGGTCGGCGTCGCCGTGGCGTCGCGCGCGGCGTTGGTCATCCAGTCACCCGTGGACGCGCGGGCGTGCGCCTCACCGGATCGGGCGGCGTGGGCAGCGGCAGGAGCGCCGGCGCAATCTGCTGTATGTTGAGCACGACGAGGCGGTCCCGGCTCGAGTCGGCGACGTACAGCCAACCATGCCGTTTCGCGTAGGCGACGCGCGAGGGCGAGCCGAAGGCGTCGCGTCCGCCGTCACTGACCTCACGGATGATGCCGTCAGGCCCCACGGCCCGCACGTAGCCGTTGTAGTAGTCGGCGATGACGATCGTCAGACGGCCTGATGGCTCCGGCACCACGGCGATGCCCGCCGGCCCGGCCAGGGTTGCCTCCGTGGCTGGTCCGTTGTCGCCCGTATGGCCCCACCGGCCGTTGCCGGCGACGGTCCAGATGACGCGAGTCTTGGCGTCGACGCGCCGCACGCGTTGGTGGTGCATGTCTGCGATGTACACATCGCCATTGGGGGCGACGGCGACATCGCTCGGCATGTTCAGAGTCGCGCTCGTCGCCGGACCGCCGTCTCCGACGTTCTCTGCCTCACCTGGCGTTCCCGTGCCGGCGATCGTGTGGATGAAGCCGGTGGTGTGATCGATCATGCGGACGCAGTAGTTCAGGGTGTCGGCGATGTAAATGTCGCCATTCGACGCGGCGGCCACGGCACTTGGCGTGTTCAGCCTGGCCTTGGTCGCGAGGCCTCCGTCGCCGTCGAAGCCCTCGTCTCCGGAACCGGCGATGGTCAGAATGTCCCCTGTCTCCCGATCGACGCGGCGCACCCGGTGGTTGTGCGAATCGGCGACGATCAGGTCGCCATCGGGTGCGATCGCGACCCCGCCTGGGGTGTTGAGCTGTGCGCTGACCGCCGGTCCGAAGTCTCCGGAGAAACCCGAGCCGCGCGCATAATTGCCGATGACCGTCGTGATGTTTCGATTCTCGGCATCCACGCGTCGGATCACGTGGTTGTTCGAGTCGGCGATGAAGAGCTCGCCGCTGGTCGCGACCGCCACGCCACCCGGTGTGTCGAGCCACGCTTCGATGGCGGGTCCGTTGTCGCCCGCGTAGCCTTTCTGCTCGCCGATGATCTGCGCCGAGGCCGCGTCGCGAATCATGAACGTGCTGGCGGCCACTGCGAGCAGCGCAACCAGGAACACCGCCGCCGTTCGGAGCCCGTAGACGCGAAGGAGCGAGGGCGACAGGAGCGGCAGTCGGGCCGGACCGGACTTCAGGGCCGTCATGCCGCGGCCGACGGTCACCGCCTGGACACCGCGATTCAGGATCGCCGTCGCCTGCGCGATGCGATACGCGGCAAATGTCACGGTCGCCACCGCCAGAAGCGCGGCCGTCGCACTCGCCAAGGGATAACGCAGGGCGACGCCGGCAGCGATCCAGCCGACGAGAATCGCGGCCAGCGCAACGGATGTGGCGATGCCGAGGATCGTCGGCCGAAGATACGTGCTGATGCGCACCAGCACGTTGCCGCCCGCGTGCTCCTCGACCAGCGCGCGGAGGTCCACCCAGGCCCACCGGGCGACGAGGATCGATACATCGCGGTCGAGCGACCATCCCTCGTCCACTTCGATGCGTCGCACCGCGCGTGAACGTCGCAGCCAATCCACCAGCTCGGTGAGGAGCCGGTTCGCGGAGGTCCGCTGTTCGCTCCAGAAGCGATCCTCGGCGACGCTTCCGGCACCGAGGAGGAGGGCGCGCCAGGCCTCGCGCCGCGAGGGTGTCGGTCCGCGACTGGTCTGCGGCTCGCTGTGTGGCAACAAGATCTCTGGTGGCGCGAGGATGCCGCGGATGAAGCCCAAGGCCCTCGCGAACGGCTGCAGGAAGTGGAGGAACGCGACCGTTCCCCTGTACCACAGCCGGCTGCCAGGGAGGCCGGACAGATCCGACCGGCTCGCGTACGACACGTTCTTCTGAATCGTGGCGGCGAGCCCGATGAGACCTGTGCCCAGAAGAAGTGATGCGGCCCACGCATGATCGCCAATCGCAGTCACGCTCGCGCCCGCGATCATCAACAGGATGGACAACACCTGCCAGTGAACCGAGTGCGGGAGAAACGCGAACGGATGCACGTCGGTGCGATACACCGACGGAAACGCCGCGCTGCCCCACACGCCTGTGTTGATCCGTGCATCCCAGAGCGAGCGGACGAACGGGAGTGGGCTGTAGATGCGGCCGCGCCACAGCATCCGCCCATCCAGGAACTTACCCGGGTGGTGGGCCGTGAGCCACTTCTCGCCTTCGCCATAGCCGACCTGCTGCCGCCAGTACGCCCTGATCGTCGACCGATGGTGATGCCACACGAGCGCGGATGCCGCGAACCCGATCTTGCCGCCAGCGGCCTGCAGCCGCCAGCAGACGTCGACATCATCGCCTGCACGGAGGTAGACAGGATTGAATCCGCGGATCGCCAGCAGCGCCTCGCGGCGGAAGGCCATGTTGCAGCCGGGAACGTGTTCCGCGATGCGATCGTCGAGCAGCACGTGCGTCGGCCCACCAGGCGCACGCGCGATGCACTGCGCCATCGGTGGGTCGTCCGGCGGAACCACGTTCGGGCCGCCGGAGCCGACGACATCCGAGCGGAGGAACGGTTGCACGAGGAAGGTGAGCCAATCGGGATCGACGCGCGTGTCCGCATCCGTGTACGCCACGATGTCGCCGGTGGCGTGCGACAGACCGATGTTGCGCGCGGCGCTGAGACCCCCGTTCGGCACTTCGACGAGGTGCACGCGCGGATGCTGTTGCGCGATCTCGCAGGTCCGGTCCTTCGATCCGTCGTTGACGACGATAATCTCGTAGTCGGGGTAGTTGAGCCGCTCGAGGGAAGCGAGAGTGTCTTCGATAGTGTCGGCCGCGTTGTAGGCACACACGACGATGGAAACGCGAGGCCATGTCCGACGCGCTTCCTCCGAAAAGGGCGCCGTCTTGAAGACGTCGGACACGGCGGCGGTGGCCGGCTTGGGCTGGCGCTGCCGATCCACCAGGCCGAACGACCAGTCCTCCACGTCGTGGCCACCCCGCCACCACTCGTCGGTCCACGCGAACGCTACCGCGCCGCACGCGCCTTCTTCGAACGCCGCGCGCAGGTGCATCGCCGTCAGCTCCGCCTGTCCTTGCTCGCTCTCGCGGATGCTGTCGACGCCCGCCTCGGCGAGCAAGAGCGGCTTGTGGCCCGCGACGTGCTGCAACCGAGCCAGGTACGCGCGGAGATCCCGCTCGCGATGGAGGTACACGTTGAACGCGCACACGTCCAGGAACGTCAGATCGAGGAATTCGGTCGGCGGGAAATTGACGTAGGTGAAGAGTTGGTTCGGCGCCGTCGCTTTCGCGTTGGCGTACAAGGTCCGCAGGAAACGCTCGATGCGGAGTCGTCCATGCCAGCGGACCACGCCCGGCGGGATCTCGTTGCCGAGGGCAAACATCAGCAGCGCCGGATGATCGGCCAGCGCCTTCACGTGCCCGAGGGTTTCGGCGCGAATCGTCTTCTCGAGCTTCCGGTCGTCGAGAAACGCGACGTGCTGTGACCACGGGAGCCCAACCATCACCCGCAAACCGTGTCGCGCGGCCTCATCCAAGAGGTCGCGACGAGGTGGCGTGTACACCCGCACCGTGTTGATGCCGAGCTTCGCCATCAGCGCGAAGTCCTGCGCGACTCGGGCGTTGGACGGGAACTGGTAGCCGTGAGCGTCTGGCGCGAACGTGCCGTAGGTGACGCCTTTGACGAGGAACCGCTCGGTCCCGGACCGCAGGAACTTGCCGTCAGCCGCGATGGGCACAGTCCGGTGAGCCGAACTTAGACGACGCTCATCGGACGCCTCGGGAAACGCAAGAGTCGCGTGGTGGGCAACTGGCACGACGTTCCCATTGATCTTAGCCTAGCCGCCTTGAAGCGACAGCTCGGCAACCGCGATTCCCTGCTCGCCGCACGTCGTGTAGAAGAGCAGGAGGCGTTCGGACTCCTCGAAGACGAATGGATCGCGGATCTGTCGGACTGGAACGTCGACATCTCCCGCCTCGGAGGGTGCGACGGAAAGGTCGGCGCACTCGTATGGGGCGTCCGGCTGCAGGACCTCAATCGGCTCCGACGCGTGCCAGGTGGTCCAGTCGCCGTGCAAATCGACGGTCGACATCATGATCCGTTCCGGCGCGTCACCAATGGCGGTGAACAGCACGTGCAGCCTCGGACCTCGTCGCAGCAAGGCGACGTGACGCACACGTCCGGCGTATCGCGTGTCCCGAAACGGATTCGGTCCCAGAGCGAACGGGGTCAGTGGATCACGCGTTCGCGACAACAGGCCGAGCCGCGACATACCGTACGCGTATCCCTCGTGCCTGAAGACACGCAGGTAGCTGGTCCTGGTGAGCGATGGCCGCGTGTCGAAGCGCAGGCCATCGGTCGACTCGGCAGCCTGCGTGAACTGGCCAAAGCCCTTCTGCTTCGCCCATGCGCGGGCGCCTTCGAGGTCACCGGGCCAGCGTTGACCGTTCGTCCACCAACCGTGCGCCCACATCACGATGCGCCGGCGTGACTCGTCGATGAAGATCTCCGGCGAGGCGACGTGGGTGTAGAAATCGGCGAGCGCCTCCTTGGGATCGGGTTGCGGCCGGAAGAACGCCGTGTCACGGACGTGGAGCACGCCTGGTTCGTGAACCGTCCAAGGGCCGGTGGGATTATCCGCGTACGCCAGACGGATGAACTCACCCATGTGATTCGAAAAGTACATGTAGTACTTCCCAAGCGGCCGCTCGACCCACGCGGGCACTCGGATCACGGTCGGGCCGTTGACGTTGCCACCCAGGGACGCGGGCGTCTTCACGGTGATGAGCGGATTCGAGGCCGCGCGAGTCACACGCGCCGTCGGCGTCGTCTGCTGCGCGTTAGCAGTGCACGTGAGCGCCAGGCCGCCGATGAAGGCCCTCGCAAGAGCCGCGTGCCGCTGGGAACGGTGAGTGAGGTGGATCATCGTGTCCTCTCATCAATGCGATCGCAGGGCTCCCGCGGTCACCGATCTCGATCGTCGGCGTCCGTCGTGTCAGGGTGCTTCTTGTCGCCGTCAATCAAGCTCCGGAGAACGGCGCCCGCCCGCTCGACGTGCTCTTGGAACACGAGAAGGCGCGCGCCGCCGCCTCTGCTGCACGTCGGTTGGACCCCCATGACGTGAGCATCGGGCACGATTGCCTCGATGCCGTAATCGATGAGCGCGGCACGCAGAGTCTCTGCTTCGTCCGAGGAGCGGCACCGACGAATCTCATGCCACGTTCGCGACATCGTGAGGAACCACCCTCGTCCCATGTGAAGCGCCGACGCAACGGGCCTGGCGCGCTCGACGATCTCTCGAGCGTCGACATCGCCGGCTCTACCGTGTGTCGTGCGACGACCTATTTCTTCGGCAACGCTAGCGCGACGAGCTCGACCGCGTCCCCAGCACGAACAGCGACCATGATGAACTGCCGGCCGTTCTTCATGTACGTGATCGGGAACCCGGTGGTTGGTCCCGGCAGCTGCACCTTTGCGACGGCATCCCCGGTGGCCTTGTCGTAGGCCCAGAGGAGCGGATCCCCGCCGGAGCCTTCGCCGCTGAAGAGCAGCATGGAGGTCACCAGGAGACCCGAGCTGCGATTGAACTTCCCGGTCTTGGGCAGCTTCACGTTCGCGAGCGCCGGATGGTTCTTGACGAAGTCTGGTGTCTCACCGTTCGGCGCCATCCAGCGCGTCTTGCCGGTCCTCAGATCGATCGCGGTGATGCGGCTGTAAGGGGGCTTGGTGATCGGGAGCCCTTGAACGCTCAGGTTCGGGAAGGGCCGCGCAATGTGGTAGCGCACCCCAGTTCGCTCAGTCCCGTCCATGAGCGCGAAGAACCCGACGCTGGTCGCCGAGATCACGTAGAGCACCCCCGTCTTGGGATCGACACCGCCGCCAGGCCAGTTCGCCGTGCCGCCACCGCCAGGAATGATCAGCGTGCCCTTGGTGCCATCCGCCGCGGTGACCAACGACGGCGGCGTGTAGAGCGAGCCCAGACGGTAACCCGCGATCGCCTTCTGGGCCGCGGCGCGAAGCTCGGGCGTGTAGTCGATGAGATCGTCCTGACTGAGACCCTGACGGTCGAACGTCAAAGAGCTGAATGGTTGTGTTGGAGATGTCCACTCGCCTGGAACGTCCGAGGCCGGCACCTTGCGTTCTTCGATTGGCCAGACCGGGCGCCCGGTCCGCCGGTCGAGGAGAAAGACGAAACCCTGTTTGGTGATCTGAGCGATCGCCTTGACTCGGGCTCCGTTCACATCGACGTCGACTAGAATCGGAGCCGTCGGCAGGTCATAGTCCCAGAGCTCGTGATGGGTGATCTGGTAGTGCCAGACCAGCTCGCCGGTCTCGGCCCTGAGCGCGAGGATCGAATTCCCAAACAGGTTCTCTCCGGGCCGGTACCCACCGAAGTAGTCGTTGGTCGGGCTCTCCGTGGCGATGAAGAAGTACCCGAGCTCGGCGTCGACGGTGACAGGGGCCCAGAAGCCGGCGTTCCCGGTGTATCGCAACGAAGACTCGCGGAATTCCGGGCGCGCGCGAACCCAATCATGCGTGCCTTGAGGCACGTTCCAGAGAAACTCCTGCGCCTTCAACCAGGTTTCGGATCCGTACGCCCTGGGCTCCGGAATGGTGTTGAACCGCCAGAGACGTTTACCGGTCCGCGTGTCGTAGGCCACGACGTCTCCCGGAAGGTTCATCGGCCAGACCTCGTTGGGAGAGGATCGCGTGGGAACGCTGCCGGTGTGTCCGGTGATGGACGCGACCAGGACATTGCCGATGATGGCAGGCGGTGATGTGTTCGACACCCGGCCTTCGCGGTTGGCGCCTGGCCGCTGATCCCACCGCAGGTTCTCGATCATGTCGACGACGCCGCCAACGCCGAACCCTGCCACCTGCTTCCCCGTGCGTGCCTCCAACGCGACCAACTGGTAGCTCGGAGTCACGACAAAGATGCGCTCGTCTCCAGCCCTGTCGGTCCAGTAGGTCACGCCTCGGCCGGCGCTTCTCGCGACGGGCTCGATGATGTCCGCCCAGCGACGTTCGTTCGGGCCTGGCCTCCAGACCCACAAGGTCTCGCCCGTTGCCGCGTCGATGGCGACGACGTTTCGCTGGTCACCGGCAGTGGTGTAGAGGACCCCGTCGACCACCAGCGGGCTGACCTGCATCTGCGTCGGCGGCTGCGGGCCTTGGTTACGGGCTGACCAACGCCAGGCGACTGACAGACTCGAGACGTTGTCACGGCCGATCTGGTTCAGCGGCGAATACCGGCTCGCGCCTGCGTCGGATCCGAACCACCGCCATTCCACGGGCGGTGGTGCCTGCGCATGGGCATCCATCGCCCTGAGCGCCATGAGACCGATGACCGCGCCGACGCCGGCGGCGGCGAGCGCACCGATGCGCATCAGGAACATGCCCGATCCGGTCGCACATTGCAGCCGTTTGAGTGTCATGACGCGCTTCGCCGCGAGGATATCACGTTGCGCTCGACCCTCACCGTGGGAGGTGCGGACGTGGGCTACCAGGCGTGAAGCACCAGCCCGCCGTTCTCTCGATCGAGGCGCTCGGCCGCACGCAAGGCGGCGTCGTGCAGGGCGGCTTCGGCTCGCGATATCGCAGCGCACTCGCGCCGGGAGGACGGTTGGCTATCGGGTTGCGCGACACGGCGCACGGTGATCTGGTATCCGCCCACGGCTGCCGCCTCGCCGCATCGGAGCGTTCGCTGATCGGCTCCGCACGACACGTCGAGCCGTGAGAGCCCAGGCTCTCGATGCGCCGCCGACGAGTCTGCGCGGATCAGTGCCCCAGGCCGGTGGCGCTCACGGTCGCTTCGCCAGCTACTGGTGACGCGTTCAGCGACCGGAGCTTCCTGGCGACCGCCCCCTTCAAGACTCGCCACATCAGGGCCGGTGCGAACATCGAGAGAGGGTGTGCCAGGAGGTTGGTAATCCGCATGAAGCGGACGGCCAGCACCGGATCAGTGTGCGCCGCCTGTTGTAGCCTGGCCACGTAGGCGTTGATGGCGTTTCCTATGGCGCTACGTGGGCCGACGGCTTCGGCCATTCTCAGATCGCTCTCGACGGCGGTTGTCCACGGCGTGTCGACGATGCGCGCCGCCGCACGGAAGAACCGGAGGCCGATGCGCGTGCGAGCCTCCGTCACCACAGCCCCAAGCGCTTCCGCTTCGAGCGCGGCGACGGACATCCCCTGCCCGTAGATCGGATTGAAGCTGCAGATGGCGTCGCCGATCACGACCAAGCCTTCGGGAAACCGCTGGAGACGTTCATAACGACGACGAATGCTGGCGGGAAATCTGGCGCTCATCGCTTCGCCGATCGGTTCCGCCGTGCGAAGCACGTCCTCGATGTCACGTGACGGGAGGAGCGCCGCGAATGGCCGGAATGCCTCGATGTCCTCACCGGCTGCAGGGACGAAGTGAGCGATGAGGGTCAACGTCCAGCGGTCACCCTCCTGCGCGATCAGCACCCCGCCTCGCTTCCCAGTGGGCGTGGGTGGAACCACGGTACCGAGGTCGCCATCGAGGTGCCTTTTGTCGCGCCGGAAGAGCCGAGTGGTGTAGACAACGACGGCCGTCACCAGGAACGCCTCAACCGCCAGGACGCATTGAGCCATGGCCACTGGACGCGCACTTCTTCGTACGGTCTCGGCCGTCGCTCTCGTTTGCGTCTAGCTGTCCGCGATCTCGGGCGAGGTCCTGGCACACGAGCTGGGGACCACCCAGGTCTCGATCACGCTCAACCCGGATCGCTCGTTCGCCGTGAACGTGACGACCGACGCTCAGGCGCTCTTGGAGAAGCTGAAAGCCGTCGCCGATCGACTTGTCACCTCGCCTGACGCGTCACCGGTGGAGCTGGAAGCCCGACTCAACTCACTGGCCGAGACGTTTGTCACTCGCACTCAGCTGGTGTTCGGCCACGATGTGTTTCGACCCGCTGTGAGCGTGACCGTTGTCGCTCCGCGCGACGCTGGCTCGCCGCCGACCGCGCACATCGCCTTTCGGGGCACGCGTCCGGACGCAGCAACGACCTTTACGTGGCAGTACGGGTGGACCTTCACGACGTACGCGCTGTCGGTACACTTTGCGCCAAGCGCTGAACCCCTCGTCGAGTGGCTCGAAGGCGGCGAAGTCAGCCGCCCACTGCCTCTGGTCGGCGTCGACCCTGCTCCCAGTTGGTGGCGGACGATGATGCAGTACGTGCGGCTCGGGTTTACCCACATCCTGCCACTGGGTACCGACCACGTCCTTTTCGTCTTAGGGCTGTTCCTCTTGAACGGTCGTCCTCGACCGCTCCTGGTGCAGGTCAGCGCGTTCACCGTGGCTCATTCGATCACGCTGGGTCTCACGATCTACGGTTTCGTCTCGCTCTCGCCGTCCATCGTCGAGCCGCTGATCGCGCTCTCGATCGGCTACGTGGCGGCCGAGAACCTCTGGCGGTCGGAGCTGTCCCGTTCGCGAGTGGCGCTCGTCTTCACTTGCGGGCTGCTTCACGGCCTTGGGTTTGCGGGCGTGCTCACCGAGCTGGGGCTTCCGCCAGGTCATTTCATCACGGCGCTCGTGTCGTTCAATGTGGGAGTCGAGATGGCACAGCTCGCCGTGATCGCGATCGCGTTCACCCTGGTTGGGTTCCAGGCGCAAGGCCGTAGCTGGTACCGCGAACGGGTCGCCATTCCCGCGTCCCTTGCGATTGCGTGTGTAGCCCTTTACTGGACGATCGAGCGCATCGGGGGCTGAGCTCGTCGCCAGCCAAGGACCAAGACCAACGCCAAACCGCTAATGACCACGTACGCGTTTCGCGGTGAAATTGACCACCTGGCCCGAGTTGCCGCCCGCCGGCGCATCGGCCGGCGGACGCTGCATGAATCCCACGCGCAAGCCATCGTCGATGATGCGTGCGAGGAATTGGATTCTGCTCCCGTCGTCTGAGAGCGTCCGCCGGAAGGACAGCACAGCACCGCGGAGGCGGCCATCCTCGATCGGCACGGCTTCGGCGCGGCCGATCCTCAGAGTACCGGTGACCCGCTCGCCCTCGACCGACAGAGCGAGTAGGAACGGAATGGGCGATCCCCCGTCTGGAGTGGGAACGCTGGCTGCCCACAGACCGGTAAAGGGGGACGTCTGTGCGTCAACGGCAGCCGTCGCCGCGAGAACCGCCACCCCGAGCGCCACCACCGCGATGACGGATCGCAGGCTGCGTCGTGTTTGAAGCATGGCCACCCTTCACTGCGCGGATGATTCCGGCAGCGTGAACGCGAGATACTCGCCTGCGTACGCGCCGCCACTGACGGCGACCACGATGAACTGCTTGCCGTTGACGGCATAGGTCATCGGCGAGCCGCTCTGCGGTGCGGGCATCGAGACCGCGCCAACCTCGGCGCCGCTCTTCTTGTCGTACGCACGCAGCATCGAGCCGCGGGGACGTCCGGGCGGACTCGTCACTTGGGGGTCGCCCATCACCGCCAGTGTCTTCGTCACCATCAATCCGACGCCCTGGGTTCCCGGCTGTCCAGTCTTCGGAATGGTCAGCCCGCGGAGCGCGGGGTGATTGCGGATGTTGTCCGGCGTGTCGCCGTGCGGCACCTGCCACACCAGCTCGCCCCGATCGAGGTTGACGGCCGAGAGCACCCCGTATGGCGGCTTGGGAATCGGCAATCCTTGCACGGTCAGCCCTGGATCCGGCGGTGGCGTCCCTCCGCTAGACGAAGGAGGAGGGGGTGCCTCGTCGCGCACCCGTTTGCCCGCGTCGGCCGCGCAGCAATCGCCCGGTCCCATCACCTCGCGAAACGGCCGGCCCGCGAACCCCGACACGTAGCGGATGTCCGAGAAGCCCTGAGGAGGCGCGACGAGCGACCTCACCTGAGCGCCGAGGTTTCCGGCCTGCGCGAAGACGGTGTGCGTCTCGGGATCGTAGGCGGAGCCCGGCCAATTCGTCGCCGTAGAGGCGCCTATTGCGCCGAGCAGCGGGCCGTTCAGGTTGCCGAGAATTGGCGGCATGAATGGGGAGGACGCGTACTTGTACAACTTCAGTCGCTCCAGCGCCTGCTGCCGCAGCTCGGGCGTGAAGTCGATGACGTCCTCGGGAATGCGCATGAATGTCCGCGCGTACGGTGGCGGCTTCGTCACGTGCGGCTGCGTCTTCGCGGTCTTCTCGCCCGGGACGTCCGACTGGGGCACCTCCCGCTCCTCGATCGGCCACACGGGCTGTCCGGTGATCCGGTCCAGGACGTAGAGCCAGCCGATCTTGCTCGGCTGCGCCAGCGCCTTGATCGGCTTGCCATCGACGACGATGT
This sequence comes from Acidimicrobiia bacterium, assembly GCA_016871175.1. Taxonomy (GTDB): domain Bacteria; phylum Acidobacteriota; class Vicinamibacteria; order Vicinamibacterales; family CAVVIG01; genus VFZL01. The sequence goes on from VFZL01000004.1 coordinate 187,050, forward strand.
CGGCCAGCAGTGAGGCGCAGCAGTTGTCGAAGTTCCAGAGGGGATGGTGTACGAGTTGGTAGTGCCACTTCCGCTGGCCCGTCTTGACGTCCACCGCGACGATCGACTCGGCGAACAAGTTGTTGCCGGGACGATGGCCACCGTAGAAGTCGGAGGTCGGCGTCTCTACCGGGAGGTAGGCGAGACCGGCCACCGGGTCCGCGCTGATCTGGGTCCACACCCCCGTGTTGCCGTTGAACGACCACGAGCTCTCTTCCCACGTCTCCGCGCCGAACGAGCCGGGCCGAGGAATCGTGTCGAACTGCCAGAGCTTCTTGCCCGTGCGCACGTCGAATGCTCGAATCAGGCCCTTCGTGTTGTTGTGCGTCGAGACCGTCGCGCCCTCACGCATGGCCGCGCCGACAATCATGATGTCGCCGACGATCGTCGGCGTCGCGTGAATACCGATCTCGCCGCTCTCCAGATTGATCGGCTGTTCATTGCCGATGACGACCCCTTGTTTCAAGTCGAGGATGCCGTTGCGCCCGAACGATGTGACGGGTTGCCCGGTCGCGGCGTTCAGCTCTACCACCTGGTAGCCGGTCGTGACATAGATCACCCGGTTGTCACCTTTACCATCCGTCCAGTACGAGACGCCGCGGCCTGATAGCTGGCGCGGAGAGAGCGCCGCACGCCGGCCCTCGCGCAGGCTGTAGACCCACTTCAGCTCGCCCGTACGCGCGTCGAGCGCGACGACCGATCGTCGCGTGCCGCCCGTTGTGTAGAGCGTGTCGCCAATCATCAACGGAGTCCCCTCCAACTTGTACTCGGGGAACGGACCGAGACTGTCGGTCTTGAAGCGCCACGCAACCTCGAGCTTGTTGAAGTTGGTGCCGTTGATCTGATCGAGCGGCGAGTAGCGACTGCCGCTGAGATCCGCGGTGTAGTGCGGCCACTCACCCCTGGTCGTGCTCGGTTGCCCGCTGGCAGCCGTTTGGCCTTCCACCGTCACGGTTGTCCAGCCATGTCCGGAGGCGAGCAGTCCAAGGGCGAGCGCGAGAGGCATCAAGAGGAGCCGGGAGCGACCGACCGAAGGGAGCATGGTGAGCCTCCTGAGGAGCAGGTATGCCGAGTGAGGAGGAGATTATAGGCCTGCCGACCCAAGGCGGCGAGGGTTTCACGAGGGTTACGAGGTGCGGTCGGGTGAGGCGAGGGGTTTCAGCGCAGCCGTTTCCTCACGACGAGCTTGAGGCCCGACCACGTCGCGTCAACCGCGCACACCTTCACGTCGACGGAGCCCAGCGGCGATGCCACCGCTCGGATGACGTCCTCCGTCACGCTGGTCGCTATGCCGGCCGACCGCTTCGGCCACGATATCCAGATCACGGCATCCGGCTTGAGCCTCTTTCGGAACGTCGCGAGTCGTCGGTGCAGCTCCGCCTCCGCTGTGACGAAGCAGTGCACCAGGTCGGTGCGGGCGCTCGCTCGCGCCTCGAACGTGACATCCGGAGGAAGCGGCGCCACGAGAGCTCGATAGTCAGCCGGCTCGTTGACGAGCACCACGCGGCTGGAAGCCCTGATCCCCAGCTTCTCGGCGAGCGGGGTGCCGAAGTACCCCGCGGAGGCAAACTTCGGCATAGGGTGCGCGCTGAGCAACTGGCCACTGCCATCCATCGAGAGCAACGGTTATCAGAAGCGTATAATCGCGACGGCATTCGATACATCCGCTGGGCGGCTGAGTTCGCGTCGTCGTGGAGCGAATGGCAACGTCTTTCCGTCAAGTGAGGCAGCTATGCGTGTTGAGAACCGCTTCGCAGCGATCGGCGTCACACTTCTTCTCTGGTTGTCGTGGACGGCGGCAACCGTGTCTGCTCAGAACTATCCCAATCCGTACCGCATCGTGGAAGGCTGGGCACAGCTCCCGAATGGCCGGCCGATGGGTGCCGTCGGCAAGATTGTGGTCGATCCGGATGGTCGGCACATCTGGGCGGTCGTTCGTTGTGAGCGGCTCGAAGATCCGAAGCGATTCGGCGACGAGTGTCGCGACTCGAAGGCCGATCCCGTCCTGAAGTTCGGACCCGACGGCAGAGTTGTGAAGAGCATGGGGAGCGGCATGTTCATCTGGCCGCACGGACTGGACGTCGACAAGGACGGCAACGTCTGGGTCACCGATGCTGTCGGCAATGCGCGCATCCCCAAAGGCGACAAACGCGGTCACAGCGTCGTCAAGTTCAGCCCCGAGGGGAAAGTGCTCTTGACGCTCGGCACGCCAGGCATCGAAGGGAGCGGACCGGATCACTTCACATCGCCGAGCGACGTCGCCGTGGCGGCCAATGGCGACGTGTTCATCGCCGACGGACACAATGATGTCGGGAACAACCGGATCATGAGGTTCTCGAAAGAGGGAAAGTTCATCTCGTCCTGGGGCAAGAGCGGGTGGGCGCCTGGTGAGTTCCACGCGATTCACGCGATTGCGATCGATCCACAGGGCCGCGTGTTCGTCGGGGACCGAGGCAACAATCGCATTCAGATCTTCGACCAGAACGGCAAGTCGCTGTCGGTGCCATGGACGCAGTTCGGCAAGCCAAGTGGCATCGCCTTCGATACGCGAGGACAGGTTTACGTCGCGGATTCAGAGTCCGACGACGTACAGAATCCGGGCTGGGAAGAAGGGATCCGGATCGGCGACGTGAAGAGCGGATGGGTGTCCGCGTTCATCCAGTTCCCCTGGGGCGATCCCCGCACAACCGCCGGTAACGGCGCCGAGTTCGTGGCCGTCGATCGCGATGGGAACGTCTACGGCGGCGAGCCCGCGCCGAAGCGGTTGCAGAAGTACACGCGGGTCAGGCCGTAGCCTATTCGACGACGACCGCCGTTCCGCTGGCCGACACCATGAGCATGCCGTTACCGCTGCCGAGGACCTCATAGTCCAGGTCCACGCCGACGACGGCATTGGCCCCCGTCTCCTGCGCGCGCTGCTGCAGCTCGGTCAACGCGATGTCTCGCGCCCGCTGCAGTTCTCGCTCGTAGGTCGCCGATCATCCGCCGACCAGATCGCGAATGCCCGCGAAGAGGTCCTTGAAGATGTTCGCGCCAAGGATCGCTTCTCCGGCGACGACGCCGCAGTATCTCGTGATGCGTTTGCCATCAACACTCGGAGTAGTGGTCACGGTCATCGAAGCCTCCCAACTCAGGGGTTTCAGGATTCACAGGTTCAAGGGCTCACAGGTCCAGGGTTCACAGGTTCGAGGGTTCATCACAAACCGAACTGGCGGAGGTGATGATCGACGTGGCCATATCCCCAGAGCATCCATCTTCACGTGTCATCGCGCCAAAGCCGGGGTGACGACCGTATCGCGTGTCCGGTGAAACAAAACGTCGAACGAGAGCCACCAGCTGCTCGCGATCGCGCTCGAACTCCACTGGTTTCGTGCCTGCGCGCTTCGGATCGACCTCCGGTCGCGTTTGGATGCCTTGTGGCCATGGAATCGACGTGTGAAGCGCGATGTACTTGAGAACGGTGCGTGACCACCAAGACTCGGCGGACGATGCGCTTCGCTCTCCAAGGACAGCCAAGAGCGAGTCCGACAGATGACTCAGCATCTCGGCCGGAGTGAGAGTGCCCCATTGGCGCGAGGTGTTGGGCATCAGACGCGCCAGTCGCTCGAGAATCTCGTTCACGTTCGCCGGATCGCTCAGCGATCGGTACGGGCGCATGCGCCTAGGATCTCCCTCGACCCTGGTGGGTCGTGTCGAGGCCCAGCTACGCTGGATCGCTCGAGCCAGCGTGGTCATGCGGCAGCCTAGGGTTCGACATGCCGGCCTCAGTCATCAAGTCCAGATCCGGCGAGGCGTATTGTCATAAAGACGCTGTTCGGGTCGTTCCAATAGGCTGCGAATGGGGTCGTGTCTGTCAAGTGGTGGAAAAGTTCAGACGCGTCATCATCCGGCGTGATGTGACTACGCTGCCTTCTTCACCTCCTTCATATCTCGATAGCCATCAAGCACTCGCAGCTTGATCTGCCCACT
>VFZL01000005.1 GCA_016871175.1 Acidimicrobiia bacterium
TGCCTCCTGCTCGCGTATGCCATCCCTATCCTCTGCGGCGGCTTGGCGTCATTACCTAAGGCAAGAGCCGGATGCGGGAAATCCGCTCGTCCGGATCTGTGGAGGGGGGCATGGGCAACCATGATTCCTACTCCGACTCGGGGCTACGCGGTCAGAGCGCGAGCCGATAATCGTTCGGCACGACGAGCGTTAGCCGCTGCCCGAGGAGCGTCTCGAGCGAAATGAATCTCTTGCGCTGGGAAGTACATCGTTCGGTAGGCATGGACGGTCTCCTCCGGTGCCAGCCCCTCTTGTGCTCGGGCAACCGCGCGCTCGAGAGCCGTATCGAACGTGCAATCGATCGAAATCGAGAGATCATAGCGTGGCGCGAACGCGCGCTTGAGCAGGTAGAGCCGGCCCTGGGGCGCCCAGACGCGATGAGTTGACTCTCGGCTCGGCCTGGGGCATCGTGTCCGCCGAACGCCGCAAGGAGGTTGTACCGTGACTCGATCCACATCTGCCGGCCTTGTCGTGGCACTGATCCTCGCTTTCACCTCGTCCGGCCCATCCGCACAGGATGCCGCGAGTGTTGTCGCCACCGCGTCGAACGCGATGGGCGTCGACGCGCTCAGGACGGCTCAGTTCTCCGCGACCGGCCACGACTTCGCCCTTGGCCAGGCGCCAAACCCCTCGTCGCCGTGGCCGAAGTTTCTGAACAAGACCTATACGCGGGTCATCAACTTCGAAGCGCCGGCGTCCCGCGTGGACCGCGTGCGTGTCCAGGCCGAGCATCCTCCGCGGGGTGGTGGGCAGCAGCCGGTCATCGGCGAACAGAAGCAGAGTCAGACCATCGTGGTGAAGGCCGACACGCCCTGGGCGCAGCAGCTCGAAATCTGGATGCTGCCGCATGGCTTCCTCAGGGCAGCCGCGACGAGGGCGACGACGCTCGAGACGAAGACCGTGGCAGGGAAACGTTACCGCGTCGTCAGCTTCATCGGTGACAACAAGGCCAAGGTCAATGGCTACGTGAGCGATCAGGGTCTGGTGGAACGCGTCGAGACGTGGATCGACAACCCATTCCTCGGCGACATGCACGTCGAGGCGGTGTACGACCAGTTCAAGAGCGACGGCGGCGTCCAGTTTCCGCTGCACATCGTGCAGCGGCAGGGCGACCATCCCACGTTCGACTTGACCGTGACCGATCTGAGACTGAACGTGCCGGTGACCATCGATGCGCCCGCGCCAACGCCCGCTCCGCCGGCACCGCAAACCGCCTCAGAGAGGATCGGCGACGGCATGTACCTGATCACGGGTGGCTACGCTGTGCTCGCGGCTGACTTCAAGGATCACATCGTGCTCCTCGAGTCGGGGCAGAACGAGGCCCGCGCCCTCGCCGTCATCGCGGAGGCCCGCAAGATCATCCCGAATAAGCCCATCAAGTACGTCGTCAACACGCACAGCCACATCGATCACTCGAGTGGGCTGCGCGCGTTTGTGGCCGAGGGGATCACGATCCTCACGCATCAGCTCAACACGTCGTATCTAGAACGCGTGCTGAGCGCACCGCACACGCTCAATCCGGACAAGGCGCAGGCGGCTGGCAAGAAGCCGATCGTGGAAGGCGTGGGCGACAAGCGGGTGCTCACCGACGGTACGCGGATCCTCGAGCTGCACCACATGAAGAACTTCAATCACCACGATGGCACGCTGATCGCGTATTTGCCGAAAGAGAAGATCCTGTTCCAGGCTGATGCGTACAACCCGCAGGCGGCGACCGCTGCACCGCCCACGCCTCCGAGTCCGTACACCGTGAGCCTGTTCGACAACATTCAGCGGTTGAAGCTGGACGTCGCGAGGATCATCCCCGTGCACTATCCCGCGGACAATCGCACCATCACGCTCGGCGAACTGACCCGCTGGGCAGGCAAGAGCTCCAGCTAGTGCCACGCCGACGCCGCCTCGTGCCGGCGCCGCCCCCTGCGGCGGCGCCGGTCGCTGTCAGTCACTTCCGTCCGCACCCGTGGCACGGCTTGGACGTTGGTCCTGAGCCGCCGATCCTGCTCAACGCGTACATCGAGATCACGCCCTTCGACCTGATGAAGTACGAGGTCGACAAGGTGTCGGGATACTTGAGGGTCGATCGGCCGCAGCGGTCGTCGGCCCAGCATCCGACCTTGTACGGATTCGTGCCGCGCACCTACTGTGGCGACCGCGTGCGCACGCTTGCCCCCACCGCAGACCAGGGAGATGGCGATCCGCTCGACATTTGTGTGCTGAGCGAGCGGGCGATCACGCGCAACGAGATCATCGTTCGCGCGCGCGTCATCGGCGGACTGCAGATGGTCGATCACGGAGAGGCCGACGACAAGATTATCAGCGTGCTCGACAACGACTACGTGTGGGGCGACGCGCGCGACCTCCGCGATCTACCCGCCGTGCTGGTCGAGCGTCTCCAACACTACTTCATGACCTATAAGCTGGTGCCTGGCGAGAAACCGCAGGTCACGATTGCGCGCGTCTACGGCCGGTCGCACGCCGTGAAGGTGGTCCAGGCCTCGATGGACGACTACGTCGACATGTTCGCGCGCTAGGCCGCGCGCCCCTTCTACTTCGGCGCGGGGAAATAGGCGAGCCGATCGCCGCGTTGCGCGCCGAGCCACATCTCGTCTCCGATCTGGACTGCCGTCGTCGATGCGACGAAACCATCGATTGCCTTGTGCTGGAAGATCCGGCGGACCTCCAAGGTCTGCTGATCGATCCGTGCGACGTTCGACGTCTCCCGCAACGGTTCACGCGGTTCGACGATCGAGCGCCCGTCCTTGTCGCTGTGGCCGGCCGCGAAGAGGACGGACCCGTCGGCCGAGAAGCGGACGTTGTCCGGTCGGAATCCCAGCTTCACCTCGTCTCGCTGAATGGGCGTGCCTCCGCGTGAGATCCGCGTCAGCTTCTCTTCCGCCCATCCGGCGATGAACAGCCACCGGCCGTCCTTCGAGATCTCCAGACCGTTGGGCGCTGTCTTCTCGGAGCCCGGGACGCGCCGCCAACCGGTTTCGACCCGGTACTGCCACACGTCACCTGTGGGACCGCTGGTGGCGGCAAAGCCTCCCTCGGGCAGGGCGACGACGCTGTTGAACGTGAGCGTCGAGAGGGCGGGTGCGCAGCCGACCCACGTCAATGATAGCGGCGCGGCGCGCGCGTCGACCTCGAACGCCTCGATTGACTCGCGCGTCCCGTGATGCACGACGTACAAGGCGTGAAGCCCGTTGGGACCGGGCTTGAGATACAAGCCATGTGCGCGGAACTGATCCGCGTTCTTGAGCGCGAGCGGACCCGGGCAGGTCGGATACCCTCCCGCGTCGAATCGCTCGCGCTGGCCTGGCGCTGGGAACACGGCGGAGCTGGACTTGTTCTTCACGTTCACGATGTGGAGGCGTCCGCCCTCGCGGTTGCCGGACGCGATGGCCCACTCGCCGCCCGGGAGGACCGCGATGTCTTCGGGGCTCGCCATGCCGCAGATGAACTGGATACCGTCAACCGGCGTGCAGGGCGTGGCGCCCACGACGGCATAGCCAGGTTCGGTCTGGCCCTGCGTCGGAGCTTGGGGCTGAGCTGCTGCAGGGGCGGACACGGAAGCAGGGGCGGTCGATCGGTCTCCGGCCGGCTCGGGCGCTCCGCAACCGAAGGCGAGCAGCAGGAACGCGCTACACAGAGTCTCGGTGAGCGGCTTCATGGTGCCTCACGATACCTCGCCACGCGTCGCGTTACCAGGGTGGGAGCGTCATGAACAGGAAGTCCCGCAGATAGGGGTCCTCGCGGGCGAGCAGCTCGTCGGCAGTTCCCTCGAAGTAGATACGCCCCTCGTGCAGCACCATGAACTGCGCGCGATCGGCGCCGCGTCCGCTGACGTCCATGATGTTGATGTTCCCATTGGCGCGCACCACCTCGTGTTTGGCGACATAGTACGCGTCGCGAATCTGATGGGTGACGACGATCGCCGTGACCTGCTCGATATCTCGCAGTTTAACGACTTCGTCGTTCACCGAATTCGCCGTGATTGGGTCGAGCCCCGTCGTCGGGTCATCGAACAGCAGCAGGCGTGGCCGGGCGGCAATCGCGCGGGCGATCGCCACGCGACGTCGCTGACCCCCCGAGAGCGCGGACGGCATCTGGTCGATGTACTCGCCGAGCCCGACAAACCCGAGCACCTCGACGACCCGCGCGCGTACCTCGTCAAGGGGCAGCCGCACCTCTTCGTACAGCCGGTACCCGACGTTCTCTGCGACCGTGAGCGAATCGAAGAGGGCCGTCTCCTGAAACGACATGCCGATGTCGCCACGAATCGCCATGAGGTCGGGCTCCGACATCTGATCGATCCGCTGCCCGTTCACGTGGATCGTTCCGCTGTCGGGGCGGAACAGGCCAAGGATCAGTTTCAGGACGATGGATTTCCCGGCGCCACTGGCGCCCAGAAGGATGCGCATCGTGCCTCTGGGTACGGAGAAGCTGACGTCGCGAAGCACGACTTGGCCGTCGAAGGCAAAGGAGACTCGATCGAAGACGACGGCGGGCGAGTCCACGATGGCGTCGTACGTTATCACGGCCTCGCCAGGTGCCAGCCAGGCACCCGTCACAGTCTCCGATTTGAGACTGAATTCGCTCGCCTCCGCTCGTCCGAGCGATGTCGGGCGGGCCGGCGACAGTAGCTTGTGACTTGCGACTGGCGCCTTGGTAGACTGCTGCGGTGTTCGCGATCGGGTGAGGCTCATGGTTGGGACGTCACTCAAGACCTCGGAATTCGTGCTGTCGTTGAAGACGCCGCTCGCGGTAGGGGCCGTTGTGATCTCGTGCGCCGCACCACGCGCGAGCGCACAGGATGCGGCGCCGCCGCCGGCATTGCTGGCGGGTGCCTTCAGCGCGGCCCAAGCCGCTCGCGGCGAAGAGACGTTCAAGGAAGTGTGTGCGGCGTGCCACAACATCGACGAGATGGCGGGTGCCCGGTTTCGCTCGAGTTGGGCCGATCAGACGGCCGGGGATATCTTCGACTTCCTTTCCAACGCAATGCCACAAGGTGATCCTGGGAGTCTGACGCCGGAGGAGTACCGGAACATCATCGCGTTCTTCCTGAACCGGAGCGGCTACCCTGCGGGTGAACGCGAGCTGCCTGTCGACAAAGCAGAGCTCTCGAAGTTGCGGATCGTGGCGTTGTCGAAATGAGAGTCGAGGCAGATAAGGCTGAGAGCTGAATGGAGACGACCATGCGTGCATTCCGATCCGGTCAACGTGTCGTCGGCCCTCCGGGCGTTCTGGCAGTGGCGCTGTTCCTGGCGCTGTCATCGACCCCCAGCGCGCAGTTGCCGGGCACCGCGAACGGCGAGTGGCGATATCTGGGTGGCGATGCCGGACACACGCGCTCGTCGACGCTCAACCAGATCAATGCGTCGAATTTCTCGGGGCTCAAGGCGGTCTGGGTGTATCGCGGCGACAACTTCGGCCCGGGCGTCGAGTACACCGCACGGTCGACGCCGATCCATGTCAACGGCACGCTCTACACGGTCATGGGACAGCGCCGGCAAGTGGCGGCGATCGATGCCGCGACCGGTGAGACACGCTGGACGTTTCGCGAGCCAGACACGATGCGGTACCTCCGCTCGCCGCGCACCGACTTCGGGAAGGGCGTGGCCTACGCGGAAGTCGATGGACGAGGTGTGATCTTCGTCTCTACACCGGCGTTCTTCCTGTGGGCCCTCGATGCGAAGACCGGTCGTCCGCTGGAGAACTGGGGCACGAAGCCAGTTCCGCTGAAGGAGTTTCCGAAGAGCGGCGTCATCGACATGATTCCGGACCTTGTCAGTGACTGGGACCCGTGGTTGAAGTGGAAGGGCGGTGCCTACGACCCTGACTACGGCTTGCCGCGTCAGCTCGGGATGATCACCTGCTCCTCACCACCGATCGTCGCCAACGGGGTGGTCGTGGTGCTGGCGGGACATGAGCCGAGCTACGACCAGACCCGCATCGAGAACGTCCCGGCGGACATCCAGGGCTACGACGCGAAAACGGGCAAGCGGCTGTGGAAATTCCATGTGATTCCGCGCCCAGGCGAGGTCGGACACGAGACGTGGGAGAACGACGCGTGGAAGCACTCCGGCAACATGGCGTCGTGGGCGCCCGCGTCAGCCGACCCGCAGCGTGGTCTCGTCTATATCGTCACCAACGCCTCGACGTACCAGTTCTACACAGGGCATCGACCTGGCCACAACCTATTCGGTGGCAGCGTGCTCGCGCTCGATGTGAAGACCGGCCAGCGGAAGTGGCACTACCAGATTCATCACAGCGATCAGTGGAACTACGACATTCCCACGGCGCCGATCCTGATGGACCTCACGGTCGACGGGAAGAGGATTCCCGCGCTCATCCAGAACACGAAGCAAGGGCTCATCTTCGCGTTGAACCGCGAGACCGGGCAGCCCATCTGGCCGATCGAAGAGCGTCCGGTGATGCAGACGCAGGTGCCCGGGAACTACACGGCGAAGACGCAGCCGTATCCGACGCGTCCGGAACCGCTCGACAAGATCGTGCTGGGCGGTATCACAGACGAGTACGTCATGGATTGGACGCCGGAGCTGAAGAAAAGAGCGACCGACATCTTGAGCAAGTTCAACATCGGCGGCCTGTACGTGCCGCCGTTGCCCTATCCGCACACGAATAGCTACGTCAATAACGTCGGCTGCGTGGGTGGCCTGAACATCTACCATCCGCCGGTGGCCGATCCGACCACGGGCATCATGTACGCGTCACATCAGCGTGGGTGTAGTGCGCCTCAGTACCTCGTGCCCACTGAAGGCAAGGACGAGGAGAGAGGACTGGCAGGCAAGAGCGAAGAGGAGTGGCGTGGCCGCGAGCGGCACACACCGACGACGGGGACGACCGTCGCGCGTTTCAAGCAGGGCGGTCCGCGGACTGGCGTGCTGCCGTTGATGGACGGCGTCCCGGTCTACAAGCCGCTCAATCAGGCGCTTGCCGCCTACGACATGAACACCGGCGAGAAGCTCTGGGACATTCCGGTTGGACAGACGCCGGCGCGGCTCAGGAACCACCCGCTGCTCAAGGGCGTGAACGTGCCGAACGTCGGTGGGACAGGCCACTCAATTCAGATGGTCGTCGGCGATCTCTTGGTCCAGACCACCGAAGACCTGCGAGGCGAGGCGGAGGCGAACGACAAGGGGATGCCGCTCCTTCACGCCCGCGACAAGAAGACCGGGCGGATCCTCGCCAGCGTCGAACTCCCGGTTCCGGGCCAGTACGGCATGATGACCTTCATGCACGACAAGAAGCAGTACATCGTCGTGCAGGCCGGCAGCGCACGGCGCAAGCAGCCCGGAGCGCTCGTTGCCCTTGCGTTGCCCGACTAGCTAGGGTCTCGAGTGTGTCAATCGCGTGTGGCGTGGTTACGCCAGGTGCCAGGGGTTTACTTCGTATTCACCCTCGTGCTCTGACTCGTCACACACTGCCATCGCCCGTCGCGCCACACGAAGACGTCGATGTAGCGAAACGTGACCTCGTGGCGGACGCCATTGCGCGGGCCGACCATCGTGCGCGCGAACCGTACGATCGCGGTGTCACCGTAGGCGCGTACTGTGAAGTCCTTGATGGTCGATTCGTCGATGCGCTGGTTGAACTCGCGAACGAGTGCGAGCTCCTTGGCTTTGTCGCCTTGCGAACCGTCTTCGTAGGTCGAGACGTACTCGTCTGCCAGAATGGCGTTCACGAACTCGACGTCGTTGCGTTCAACGGCGGCGGCCCACACCTCTTCGAGCTCGCGAAAAATCTGCTGGTCGGAACGACCCCGAAGGTCCTGCGCGGCGACGGCTGAAGACATGGCAACCAGCACCCAGGCGAGGACCAAGCCCCATTTCATCATGGATCAAGAGCTTACCGCGATTTCGCCATCGCGGCATGCCTCAGCTGACCTCGAACCCGTGGACCCTTGAACCTGCGAACACGTGAACCCTGTGACCCTGTTCTGCCCGTCATGGGCGGCTCGGAGCGGAAGCGCGCCGCGTGATCGCAACGAGCTCGCGACCGCCGAGGGCCGTCTTGCCGACCGTCATCCCCATGACCTCGTAGCCGGCCTTTTCGACGCCCCGCAGTTCTCTCTCCAGCGTCGACGTCTTGGAGGTCGCCAGCAGCCTGTACTGCGAAGGGGGCCCGCTGCTGTCTTTGTCTCGCTCGAGGATGCAGACGACCTCGTCGCCACCGAACATCGATTCAAAGACCGTCTGGCCGACATACTCGTACCCTTCTTGTGCGGCGGCCTGGAGCTCTTTCTCCATCGTGGACGTACGGTTGGTCGCCAAGAGCTTGTAGGCGAATCGCGAGCGCGAGGTGCCGCTCTTGGCCAGGACCGCGACGACCTCGTTTCCGCCGATGGCCGTTTCACCGCCCATCACCGCTCTGAAGCGGAAACCTGCCTCGGCCACCTCGTTCAGCTCCTTCTCCATCGTCGAGGTCTTGTTGGTGGCGAGTACGCGGTGCTCCACACCGGGCGGTGTCTGGGCTGACGATGTCGTCGCGGCCGTCGCGCACAACCACACAAACACCGCCGCTCGAACGGCCGCCCGCTCAGTCTTGGATGTCATCACGATGCTCCTGGCATGGGACGAGCTGACCCCAACTGTAGCAGGATGGTCGAGCGTCGATCGGCCTGGACCCAGACCAAGCTGAGCCACACAACTGCAGGGCTGCAGGGTCGTCGGTCGGCGTTGACCGCTGCACGATGGCGAATCAGCCGTCGCGTTCTGTGATAGCATCGCGCCGCCTCGGCCCCCAACACTCTCCGGTCGTGTGTGGAGGAGACACCCATGTCACAGCGGTGGACCTTACGAGCAGCCTCGCTGACCCTGGCGATCGTCGCCCTCGTCGCTGGATCAGCCCACGCGCAGAGCGCGATTTCAGGGTTGCTCACCGACGCCTCTGGCGCCGTACTGCCTGGGGTGACCGTCGAGGCGACGAGCCCCGTGCTCATCGAGAAGGTGCGCACGACCGTTACCGACGCGCAGGGTCTCTACACCCTCGTCGATCTCCGACCAGGCACCTACGTGGTGACGTTCTCGTTGAGCGGTTTCTCGACCCTTCGGCGCGAGGGGCTGCTGGTGTCGTCGAATCTCACGTTACCCGTGAACGTCGAGCTCACCGTCGGTGGCCTCGAGGAGACGCTGGCCGTCTCCGGACAGGCGGCCGTCGTCGACGTCCGTAATGCGGCGCGCACCGCGGTCTTGACGCGCGAGCTGCTCGACGCCCTGCCGACGTCTCGCACGTACACGACGGCCGGAGCGATTGTACCTGGCATCAGGCTCACCAAGCCGGATATCGGAGGCACACAAGCCGTGCAGCAGGCGTATCCCGTCTCTCGCGGCATGGTGAATCACCAGGACAACAATGATGATGGTCGACGGCATGCCGGTGAGGCTAAATGGGACCACCTCGCAGGCCTACACCAACTTCTCGATGGTCGAAGAGGTCACCTATCAGACGACCGGGCTTGGTTCTGAAACCTCCGGGGGCGGCGTGCGGGTCAACATGGTTCCGAAGGAAGGCGGCAACGCCTTTCGCGGGTACTTCTTCCTGGGCGGCTCGAGCGGGACGTGGCAGAGCAACAACATCACACCCGAGTTGCGGGGGCGCGGACTGCCGTCGCCAACGTCGACGGACTATCTCTACGATCTCAATCCATCCTTCGGTGGACCGATCAAACGAGACGCCCTCTGGTTCTTCGGCTCGTATCGTCGATTGGTGCTGAACACGCGTCCCGGCGGGACCTATGCGGACGGTCGGCCAGCCATCGAAGACCAGTGGATCGACAGCGGATCGGCACGCGTCACCTGGCAACTATCCTCGAAGCACCGGCTGACCGGGTATCTGGATCGCGCGTTCAAGGGCAAGGGGCACGACTTCACCGACTTGGTGCCGGCGGAGGTGTCCCCGGCACTCATCGACCCTGAAACGGCGGCCAGCAAGCGCGACCCGAAGGTCTACTACATCGGATATGGCAAGTGGACGGCGACGCTCAGCAACAGACTGCTGCTCGAGAACGGTGTGTCACTCGCCGTCAACAACTACTCGATCATCTACCAGCCCGGGATCGCCGCGCCGCAGGGTTCCCCGCGCTTTCTCACCAGCTTCCCACGCATCGACATCCTTCGAGGGACATTGACGGGCGCCTCCGACTTCACGCCCAACTTCCAGCGGCAGGTCGCCTATGCGCTCGGGTCGCAGATGACCTACGTCACGGGATCGCACAACGTGCGTGTCGGTTACCAGTGGCGGTTCGGCCCGGTTGATTCCCAGGTCGACTCGACCAACGCGGATCTCAACGCGCGCTACCGGAACGGGGTGGCGGACAGCGTCACCATTCGCAACGCTCCAGTCGAAGCGAGGCACTACCTGAACGCCGACCTCGGCGTCTTCGTGCAGGACTCGTGGACCATCGGGCGCATGACGCTCACGCCCGGCGTCCGCCTCGAGTACCTGAATGCCGAGGCCCGTGCGACGGCGGCCGGTCCGGGGCGATTCGTGCCTGCCCGGACGTTCGACGGGACGATTCCGAACGTGCCGCGGTGGCGCGACGTCGCCCCTCGCCTTGGCCTCGCGTATGACGTGTTTGGCGATGCGAAGACGGCGGTGCGGGCCAGCCTCAGCCGCTACATGAACCAGAATCAGACCGATATCGTGAGTCGTTACAATCCGATGGCGCAGCAGACCGATCGACGCAATTGGTTCGACTGCGATCTACGCCCCGGGACGTCGACCTGCTCGGGCCTCTCCCTGCCGTCCAACGGCGATGGCATTCCGCAAGACAACGAGATCGGTCCAACCGGCAATCGCAACTTTGGCGTTTCGACGGGCCGTCGACCGGATCCGGGTCTGCGTCGCCAAAACAACTGGGACTACAGCGTCGGCGTCGACCATGCGGTGACGCCGAGTCTGTCAGTGACCGGCGCCTGGTACCACCGCACATTCCAGAACGTCGAGGGGCAGTACAACACGCTCGTGGATCCCGTCACCGACTGGGTCGCCTTCCAGACGACAAATCCGCTGACGAATCAGCCGATGACGATGTTCAACCTGAACCCGGCGAAGCTGGGGCTGGTGGACCTGGTCGACCGCAACTCGGACGTGAACACGCGGATCTATACCGGCTTCGAGGCGAGCTTCCGTTTGCGGTTGCCCCGTGGAGCCACGGCACTGGGGGGCTGGATGCGCGAGCGGACGCAGATCGTTGCCTGCGACACGAGCAACCCCAATCAGTTCCTGTACTGCGATCAGACCGGAAAGCTCCAGCAGGCGCTCGGACCGGCGGCCGGCATCCCGTTCCTCAACGAGTTCAAGCTGGCGCTCGCATATCAGTTACCGTGGCAGATGAACGCCAGCATGTCGATGCTCAGCTATCCGGGTCCGATGCTGCGCGTGGACTGGTTGCCCGCCGCGGCGGCCTTTCCCAATGGGCAACGCACGCAACCGGTCACCGTGCCGCTCATCGCGCCAGGGACGAAGTACGGCGACCGTTGGAATCAGGTGGACTTCGGCGTGAAGAAAACCCTGCGGATCGCGCGGGCGGATCTTGAAGGGCAAGTGGACATCTTCAACGCATTCAACTCGAGTGCCGTGTTGACGCAGCTCCAAGTCTTTGGCCCCACGCTCGAGCGACCGACCGCGATTCTGCAAGGCCGACTCGTGCGGTTATCGGTGGGAGTAAGGTTCTAGAGAGCCGAGAGCATCTCTCCTCTCAGCTCTCACATCTCCGCCGAGCGTCAGTTGCCAGGGATCATCAAGTGCGCCGTCGAAGTCCCGGCGTTCATGAGCCACAGGCCGCCCTGCTTCGGGTTGTCCGGGATGCCACCAAGCGATGCGCTCGTCGCGCCGGGCACGGCGACCGTCATGTGCTTGCGGGGGTTGGCCGCATCGCCCATGGCGTGCCACCAGATCGAGCCGTACTCGGGCTTCTCACGCGTGCCGTCCTTTTCCGCGGCGTCGATGAGTGCCTGCGTCTTGGCCTTGTCACCCGCCGCCTCGAACCGCAGGTTCTGCGCCGCGCGCTTCAGGTTGTTGATGCTCGTGCACTCAATCGAGAATGCCGCCTGCCCGGGCAGGCCCGACAGGTCATAGCACACCAGGTTGTTGGTGCCCTTGCGCAGGGTGTCGTACGTGAAGTCCGGCTTCCACTTGATGACGGTGGCGCCCTCTTTCTGTGGTGCCGGGGCGGCGATGAGCGCTTTGTCGACTTCTGGCGACGCCTGCGCGAACGCGCTGGCCGACACTACAACGAAACCGAGAACGAGATGGGCAATCCGTTTCATATGGGACCTCATAGTTGGCGATCGAACTCACGGGTGCGTGCCGCGAGCAAGGAATCTACCACGGCGCGTGCCGCCGCGCCTATCGGACCGAACCGTTCAGGTTGACGGCGAGAAACCCGTTCGCGTGGCCAGCAAACACCATTTTGGCACTCGAGGGTCTTGGGACCGGCGTTGGCGTGAACGAGCTGCCCGTCGAGCGCATGCCCACCCACGCCTCGCCGGCGGCACCAGCCACTCGAAGAAGGCGCTCGTGACCGATTGCGCCGTCTGATTAGGGGCGCATCATCATTCGGCCCGAATCGAGTCCACGGCGATCTTCTTCGTCTTGTCGTCGACCGTGCCAACCACCCGCACCTTCTTGGCCACGAGGGTCGCCGCAGTCTTCTGATCGCTCAGGCCGTAAGCCGTCTTGCCGTCGAAGACCACGTACGCGGCCCCGTGTGCGTCCACGCAGGCTTTAGCGCACTCGGCGTCGTTGCTCCCCATCCTCATCTTCGAATGATCGGCCCTCGCGCACATGTCATCGGTGATCGTGCCGACGATGGTCTGCTTGGCCTGTGCGGCCGTCACTGCCGCCGCGGCGAGGCACGCGCACACGGTGATGGCGGCGAAGAGGCCACCTATGGTCATCGGGACGCGTGTGGGGCACGGAGCGAATCGGGACAGCATCATGCCCGGGAAGATATCACGGCCCGGGCTGGACCGAGCGGGCTGACAGGCCGGCCGGCGCGTCGGAGGACGCGCTCTACCTTCGAATGGCTGATGTAGGATGGCGGCGCATGGACCCGATGTTCCGGTGGCTCGAGACGTCCGCGTTCAGCACCTGGACGCGTGAGTCCACCTCGGTCTTCGCGTACCCCACGTTTCTCTCGGCACATGCGATTGGGATGGGACTGGCTGTCGGCGTCTGCGTGGCGGTCGCGTTTCACCGGCTCGGGTGGCTCCCCGGAGTGCCGGGCCACGAGTTGCGCCGATGGTCATTCGTCCTCTGGTTCGGCGTCCTGCTCAACGCCGCATCGGGGGTCCTGTTGCTGATCGCGTACCCGACCAAGGCCCTGACCAACCCTGTCTTCTATCTGAAGCTCGCATGTATCGCCGTTGGCCTTTGGCTCTATCGCGCGATGGATCGCAGGTTGGAGCCCACCACGGTCCTGGACGCTCGGGCAGGCGTCGAGGGAGCCTGGCCGGATCGGAGCGCCCTGCGACGCGTCGCCGTCGGCTCGCTGGTGAGCTGGGCCGCGGCCATTACCGCCGGCCGCCTGCTCGCGTACACCTATCGGCGGCTGTTCGTGGACTTCTGAACGTGGCCGTCTTCCAGATCTGGCTTGCAAGCGTGCTCTATGTGCCGGCTGTCGCTGAGGTCATGCGCATGGCCTTCGTCTGGCCTCTTGCCGAGAGCGTGCACTTCATCGGGTTGTCGCTTCTCGTCGGTACCGTGGTCCTGTTCGACTTGCGCCTCCTTGGCATCGCGCGCGGCATTCCAGCCGCGGCGTGGCACCGGCTGATTCGCTACGGTTTGATCGGGTTCGCTCTCAATGCCGCGACGGGTCTGCTGTTCCTGATGACGGAACCGGACCAGTACATCTACAACCCGTCGTTCATGCTGAAGATGGCTTTCATCGCGACGGCGGGGCTGAACGCGCTGAGCTTCTACTTCTCCGTGGGTCCACGCCTGCTCGCCCCAGGTGTGCCACTTGACGCGCCGCGCACGGCGAAGGTGATCGCTGCCGCGTCGCTGACGCTGTGGATGTGCGTCATCATCGCCGGCCGACTCTTGACGTTCTACCGGCCGTTCGACTGTGCGCCTGGCGAGGCGACGGGCCTCGTCCTCCTTTGCGTGCCCGGTAAACCTCAATGACGGTTGTCGCGTAGAAGCTCGAAGGGTGAAGGCGAGCGCAGAGCCCCTACACGTTATGACCGTTGCGCTTCGTGATTGAGCATCCACTGGACGCCGAAGCGATCAGTGAGCGCGCCGAAGCGACCCTAAAATTGATCCGACAAGGGCATCGTGATCGTGCCGCCCTTGGAGAGCCGTTCCCAAACGCGGGTCTGCTCGTCTTTGTCGGTGAAGTTCAAGCTGATCGACACCTGAGTCCCCGGTGTGGGCGCCGTCCCTCCCATCCCATCGGAGGCCATCAGGATCAGGCTGTCCGTCTTGATGGTCGCGTGCATGACCAGGTCCTTGGCTTCAGGCGGCACCTGCATGGGACTGTCTCCCATGCGCATGACGTGGCTCGTCGCGCCGGGTGCCTCAGACCAGAACTTCACGGCCTCAGTACAGGTGCCGTTCAAGGTGACGTAGGGATTCATCGTGGTAGCCATGCGCGGACATTGCCTCAAATGGCTGGCGGGGTGCACAGAATTGCACAGCTCCATCTGCCGGCTGCATAAGCGGACGTCCATCGCGTTTGAGCGGCACACATCTGCCTGAACGCCCATACGCCGCCGCCGACGACAACCCGCCGCCTACGGGCAATCGCCGGTTCGAGCGGTAGCGAGACGGATGTGAATGACCCTCCCGTTCGGCGCCGCGAAGCGGTGCATAATCGCACGCAGCGGAGGTGGACATGCGTCGCGTCACGCTCAGTGTCATGGTCGGTGTGGTCACGGTGGGACTCTCGATGACGGCCTCGGTGGGTTGGGCGCAAGAAAGCAGGATCCGCGTGCGGAGCATTCGCGTGCTGGCGACCGACCCGGAGGCGTTGGCCAATTTCTACAAGAAAGCGTTTGGCATGTCCGAGACGCGCCGGCCCGTGGACACGCCGACCTTCAAGGAGATCGTGATCAACTCAGGCTCGACCGTTGAGCTCGCTCGCAAGGCGACGAGCACACCGATCGTCATCGCCTCGAGGGGCAAGGAGCCGGCCACCGGTGCCATGGCCGCGCTCATCGTCCAAGTGCCGGACATCGACAGGGCCATCGAGCTGGCGAAGGCGGCGGGCGCCATCGTCATGCGCGGACCGAACAAGTCGGGCGAGGGGCTCGGGTTCGCGTTTCTGAAAGATCCGGACGGCAATCAGTTCGAGCTGGTCATGTCGCCGAAGTAGTGGCCCCCCGCCTGGCTCCGATGGCGTTTCGACCCGCCGATTGGCCGTCGCTCACGGTCTTCATGGCGATCGTGGCGTTCGTGATCGCCGCCCTGCTTGTGGGGACTCGGGTGGCGATGCTGCGCGCTCGCGGATCGGAAGCCGCGCGGCACGTGACGACACGTGTGGCCGTTGGAATCGCATTATGGCTATTCGTCACCTCGACTCCGGTGTTCGCCGGCGTACTTGCGGCCCAGCCGTTTCCACGGATCCCGCTGGCCTTCGCGGCGATCAATCTCAGCGCACTGTCGTTTGGCCTTTCCTCACTCGGTGGCCAGATCGCACGGCACCTCCCGCTCTGGAGTCTGGTCGTGTTCCAGGGATTCCGGCTTCCCCTCGAGCTCGTGCTGCACCGATGGGCGGAGGGAGGCATGATTCCGACGACCATGACCTGGAGCGGTTCGAACCTCGACATCGTGAGCGGCATTGTGGCGCTTGGAGCGGCACCGTTCGTCGAGCGCAGCCGAACACTGGCGTGGATCGCCAACCTCGTGGGGATCGCCCTCCTCGTGAACGTGGGTCGCGTGGAGATGAAGTCGTCGCCACTCCCGTTTGCGTGGAATGTCGACCCGCCCCTCCAACTCATCCTCTATCTGCCGTATGCCTTGATCGGCACGGTCTGCGTGGCTGGCGCGTTGGCCGGCCACGTCATCCTGACGCGGCGACTGCTGATGGCAGCCCCTCCGCTGCCACCGGCTCAGTACCCGAACGCGTGACCTGCAGGTCGGTTGCGGCGCGCGAGTCGTCGATGCCGTCGAGCGTCATGGAAGGCCCGGCGCGAGCGAGACCGAAGGCAACCGGACCGCTTCCGCCGAACGCCCAACGCCAAACCCCACCCGTCAGATATTGGCGGTGAGCGTTTCGTACGCGGGACGGCCCGCCTCGAGCGACGTCAGGATCATGTCCGACTCGACAGGCGCGCGGCGAATCACGTTTTCGCCGACGGCGTCGACGAGCGCGTTCAGGACCGCATTGGTGCCCGCGGCAACCGGCGGCTCACCGATTCCACGTGCTCCCACGGGCGTCCCAGGATCCGGAATGTTCAGCGCATCCCACTGCATGTGTCCAGGCGCGTCAAGCATCGTCGGAGGCCGATTCTGATAGAACCGCAGCGCCAGCGGGACGCCGTAGTGCTGGTCGTACACCCACTTCTGGCCGATGGCGTGGGCGATGCCGAGCATCGAACGGCCGAGGATCTGTCCCCCGAGGCTGCGCGGGTGCAGCACCGTGCCGACGTCCGCGACACCGAGGTAGTCGAGCAACGCGTACCGGCCGGTTTCGACGTCGACCTCCACTTCCGCAAAGCCGGCGACGAACGAGAACGGCACGCCGATCGGCGGTGCCGCGTCACGTGCCACGCCCATCAGCCCTTGACCGGCGAGGCTCGCAGCCGCTTTCTTCGTGTGGGCGTTCACATCCTCGGGCACCTGATGTCCATCGTATTTGCCGCCGAGCTCGATGGCCTTCTGCGCCGCCTGGCCGAGCGTCATGCTGCGGCCACCGTTGAACACGCGGCCGTCAGCCACCTGATAGGACTCCGGCTTGCCACCGAGCACCTGCGCGGCAATCTCCTGCAGCTTCGTCTTGGCGTCGTTGGCCGCCACGTAGGCGGCGCGCGACATCGCGTGCGCCGTTTGACTGCCGCCGGAGATACAGGTCCATGGAAGGTGCTGCGCGGTGTTGCCCCACGTCAGCACGACGTTCTCCCATGGCACGCCGAGCTGCTCGGCGGCCACACGATGGACGTCTGACACCGACTCGCTGCCGAAGTTGCCGATGCCGGACTGCACGTAGAGCTTCCCGTCGGGCTTGATGAGCAGCATGCCGTCGAATCCGCTCGAGCCGGCGAAGAACGTGCTCACCGACACCCCCACGCCGCGAATCTTCGATCCATTCCGTTTGCCGCTCTGCGCCTTTCGCTCATCCCACTTGAAGAGCGCACGCCCGCGATCAAGCGCTTCCTTCATGAACGCGCTGGTCGTGCGCATGCCGCCCTTCGGCGCGCCCGGTCCCGGCGGCCCCGCGACGGCCTGGCCGGCCGGCGCGTTGATGCGCCGGATGGCGACTTGATCGACCCCGAGCTGACGCGCGGCTTTCTCGATGGCCCGGTCGACAACCGTGATGGCCTGCATGCCGCCCGGCTGACTCTGGGAGACGCGCGGCGGCGTGTTCGTGAGCACAGTCAGCGTCCGATAGCGCATCGCGGGCGGCTGATACATCAGCGCGGCGATCATGCCGCCGATGCCGCCATCGCCCTGACCTTCATACGGTCCGTTGTCGGAAATCACGTACAGGTCGAGCGCGGTGAGCTTGCCTTGCTTGTCGAAGCCCGCCTTCACTCGGCCATGGAAGGCTGGGCGCGCACCGCCCATGTAGTGCTCTTCTTCGCGTGAGATGCGCATCATCACCGGCGTGCTCGTCTTCTTCGAGAGCAGCGCCGGAATGGCGACTGACACGTCGCTGGTGATCTTGCTGCCGAAGCCGCCGCCGGTGTACTCGCTGATCACCACTACATCATCAGGTGTGACGCCGACCAGCGCCGCCACCGCAGTGATGGTTTGAACGGTGCTCTGCGTCCCACAGTGCAGGTGCAGTTTGCCGTTCTGCCAGTACGCCATGGAGGACCGTGGTTCGAGCGTCTGGTGGCTGACGTTGGGCGTCACGAACGTCTCGTCGACGACGACGGCGGCTGTTTTGAAGCCGGCCTCGACGTCGCCGTATGTCCACTCGTCCCCCGGCTTGCCCATAGGCATCTGGCCGTCGGTGGCCGACGCGAAGTCTTCCGCCGTCCACTTCAGCTCCCCCAACGTAAGAGGGGCGAACGGACCCGCAGGTTTTTCCCCTGGCTTCCGCATCCACACGTTGCCGTCGGTTCGTGCGTTGGGTCCGCCAGGCCGGAGGCTCTGGAGCGGGTCGGTGACGAAGGGCAGCGGCTCGTACTCGACGACGATCTTCTCGATGGCTTCAATCGCGGTCAGCTCGTCCACCGCGGCGACGGCGAGAATCGGCTCGCCCTGATAGAGCGGCTCCTTGGTGAGCGCGCGCTCGTTGTGGGGATCGACTTCGACCTTCTGTCCCAGGTCGGTCACGCCGCCGGTCGGCTTCGGCAGATCGTCGGCGGTGAGGATCGCTTTGACCCCCGGCATGGCCTCCGCGGCACTCGTGTCGATGCGAGTTACACGGGCGTGTGGCATGGGGCTCAGGAGCTGCCGCGCAAACAACATCCCTTCGGCTCGGAAGTCCTCGGCGTACTTCGCGCGGCCGGTGACCTTCGCGACCATGTCCGGCGTGGAGTAGTTGCGCCCAACGAGCTTGGTCTCAGCCACGTGTGCCCCCTTTGTCCAACGTGAACCTGCCCCGTCGCCCCGCGAAGACCCGCGCGGCGGCTGAGTGTCCAATCATAGCGCTTCTCGAGGCCGAGCAGGCCCGGTAGGCCAGGGCGGGCCTGGCAAGGGGGCAGGCGCCCGAACTCGACCCATCTCCGCGCCAGGCTCAACCGGCTTACCCGGCTCACCGCGACGCCGACCTGTGACAACATGATCGCCGCTCAGAACGGGCATTTCCCGCCGCGCGGCGCGATCGGGCTGACGAGGCGGGCTGGAGGTTCGTATGCGGAACGTGTGTATCGTGCGATCGGCCGTCTTGGCCGGCGTCCTCGCTGGATTCGGTGCGCCGATGCCGGCGTCGGCACAGGCGCCTGCGGCGGCCGGCGGCGATTCAGTCATCGTGGTCGAGAAGCCGACCTACGCGACCATTACGCTCGAGACGACCGTCAACAAGCCGGTGGCGGACGTGTGGAAGCGCGTCGGGAAGCACTGCGACGTAGCCGAGTGGCTCCAGATCGCTGCTGGCTGCAAGATCACGGCGGGACAGGACGGGCAGGTCGGCGCAGTCCGGACGGTTGGCGCCGAGGTGATCGTCGCGCAGACACAGTACTCGTACACCTACACCCAGCCGCCGCGGGTGGGCCGTCCCTACAACCTGTATCACGGCACCCTCGAGGCCCGGCCGATGTCGCCGACGAGCACGAAGCTGATCTACACGCTGCTCTTCGACAACTCGATGCTCCCCGACGATGCGGCACGCGAGAAAGACAAAGCCACGCGGACGGCGGTGTTCACTCGCGCGTTGAACAACATGAAGACGCTGGCGGAGGGCGGCACGCTCCCGCCCCCGCCGGCGCCGCCAACCCCGGGACAGTAGAAGACCAGGCGGTTCAGCGGTTCGAGGGTTCACAAGTGCACCCTCGAACCGTGAGACCGTGAACGCCCGAACCGACGGATGTCGTGCTGACGCTCTACGTCGGGAGAGAGACTCCTCGTCCCTGCAGTTATCTGTCGGACAGACTCGCGTCCCATGATGTGCGCGTCCTCGCGGATGTCGCACAGAGCGAGTTCGAGGCGCTGCTGGCACGAGGATGGCGCCGCTTCGGCCGGACCTTCTTCCGACCGGCCTGTACGCCCTGCGCCGAGTGCGCGAGCCTGCGCATCCCCGTCGACATCTTTCACCCCAGTCGCAGCCAGCGACGGTCGCGCCACCAGGCCGCGCACCTTCATCGCACCGTCGGGCGCCCACGGGTCGACGGCGAGCGCATCTCGCTGTACAACCGCTGGCACGCCGACCGGGAGCGACATCGAGGGTGGCAGGCAAATCCGATGGACGCCGCCGGGTATGCGGAGGAGTTCGCCTATCCGCACGCGTTTGCGTACGAAGTCGCCTTTCGCGACCCACGCGCCACCGATCGGCTCGTGGGGCTTGGACTGGTCGACATCGTGCCAGACGCGCTCTCCTCGGTCACCTTCTTCTGGGATCCGGAGTGCGCGCCGCCGTCGCTCGGCGTAGCCCACATCGTGACGCTCGTCGAGGACGCGACGGCGCGGGGACTTCGTCACGTGTGCCTGGGGTATCGAGTGCGTGGCTGCGCGTCGCTCGCCTACGAAGCGCGATACACCCCTCACGAGCTGTTGGAAGGACGGCCCTCCTCTGCTGACGTCCCTCGCTGGCGCGGGTCAAACCCAGTCCGTCGCCCCTGAGTGAGCGCGGTGGTGGTAACGTGCCGGCGGTGCTATTCTCCTGCGACAAGAGGCTGACATGAACCAACGACCAAGCGTGTTCAGGCACGTCGTAGTGTTGGGCAGTGCACTGGCGCTGCTCGTGGCGGCGCAGCAACTGCGCGGACAACAGCCGACTGGCGAGCCGTTTACGACTGCCATCACGAAGTTGAAGGATGGGCTGTACGTGATTCCCGGCTACGACGGTGCCGCCACGGGGGGGAATGTGGCGGTCCGTGTCACCAGCGAAGGCGTGATCGTCGTCGACTCGAAGCTGCCAACGCTGTACGACGACATCGTCAATAAGGTGAAGAGCGTCTCGGCTCACCCGATCCGGTATGTGCTCAACACACACCAGCACGGCGATCACACCGGCGCCAACGCGCAGTTCCTGAAGTCGGCGGACATCCTGATGCACCGCAACGCGCGCGCGAATATGTTGACGATGAAGCTCGCCGGTCCGGGGCGTATCGTCTACACGGGCCAGCAGTCTGTGTTTCTCGGCGGCGCGGAGGTCCAGATGCGGTACCTCGGTCGCGGACACACCAACGGCGACTCCGTCATCTACTTCCCCGATCTCCGAACCGTCCACACGGGCGATCTGGTCGTGTGGGGCAAGCGATCGCAGGGCACGATTCTCACGCCGTTCATGGACTACGCAGAAGGTCACGGGAGCGGCAAGGAGTGGGTCGCGACACTCGACAAGCTCCTGGCGATCGAGTGGGACGCGGCGATTCCCGGTCACGGGCCCGTGTTGACCAAGGACCAGGTGCGCACCTTCCGCAGCCGCATGCAGACGATGAACGATCGCGTCGCGGCGTTCATCAAGCGCGGGGGGAAGAAGGCCGATGTCGCCGGTGCGATCACACTGGACGATGTGGGGTGGCCAGGGGCGGTGCGGGGACTCGACGGGCTTTATGACGAGCTCTCAAGGTAGTCGCCAGTTACAAGTCGCCGCTCCAGCGCGCTGAAGGCGCGCTCATGTCACCTGATCGAGCGGGAACCGTCACGTCGGCCTCGTGACCTGTGACGGTTCCCGGTCAACTCTGACTCGTCGGATGCGCGCGTACTGGGCGCTCGATCCCGGTCGCTCAGGCGACGTCATCAGGCGACCCGTGCGGACGTGAACCTGCTATCGTGATGAGCGATCGGGAGGTGTGCGTGGCAGGCGGGGCCTGGCGATTCGGTCCATGGGTGTGGCTGGTGGTGGTCGCGGTACGGCCCCTCGGGGCCGCGCCAACAACCCTCACGGTGCCCGACCTCCGATTGGTCGTCGCGGCTCAAGAAGGTGACGTGCGGCAAGTCCGTTTGCTGATCGCCGCGCGCGTGGAGGTCAATACGCCGCGACCGGACGGGACCACACCACTCATGTGGGCAGCCCATCGCGATGATCTCGAGATGGCGAACGTGTTGCTCGAGGCGGGCGCGAAGGTGGATCCGACCGACGAGCAGGGGGTCGGCCCGCTCGCGTTGGCCGCCGAGAACGGCAGCCTGACGCTGGTGAACCGACTGTTGAGTGCTGGCGCCGACGCTCGGCGGGCGCAGGCCAACGGCGTCACTCCGCTCATGATCGCCGCGCGAGTCGGGAGCCTGCCGGTCGTGAAAGCGCTGCTTGCCGCTGGTGCCGATCCGTCCGCGGCCATCCCGAGCACTGGACAGACGGCCCTGATGTGGGCGACGGCCGAGCGCCATCGCGAGGTGGTGCTGGCCCTGCTGGCGGGTGGCGCGAACGTCCGCGCCGCGTCAGCAATCGGCTTCACACCCTTGTTGTTCGCCGCGCGTAACGGCGATCTCGACACGGCCGCCGTTCTCGTCGAGGCGGGCGCCGACGTCAACCAGAGTGGCAATGACGGCACGCACGCGTTACCGCTCGCGATCGTCAGCGGCCATCAAGCGGTCGCGAAGTACCTCATCGAGAGAGGCGCGAACGTCAACGGGACGATGCACGGCGTGAGCGCGCTGCACGCCGCAGCAGGGAAGGTGGACCTCTGGATTCGCGACTGGCTGCGCGCGCGACGCGCGTCGGTCGATGCGCGATCCACGGCGGGGTTGCCCGCGAACGAGCGGGTCGAGTTGACGAAGCTGCTCCTCGCGCGCGGTGCCCCCGTGAACGCTCGGACGGCGGTTTCCACGTTCGTGGGCCTGGGCATCTCCGGCCGCAACGGTGCCCGCGATCCCATTTCGACGCACGTCGGCGACCTGAAAGGGGCCACACCGCTGTGGGTGGCGGCTTACTGGGCCAACGGCGCCGGGCCTGACGCCGCCGCTGCGGTCGAGATCATGCGGGTCCTACTGGCCGCCGGCGCCGATCACTCGGCGACCACAGCCGATGGCACGACGCCACTGATGGCGGCCGCGGGCCTTGGCCACGGCAGCTATCAGCCTGGGGCCGACCGCGGAGCCCGCTCGGTGTCCGCCGAGGCCGCCGTCGCCGCCCTCGTCGAGGCTGGTGCCGACGTCAATGCCGTGAACGAAGCCAGGTTCACCGCGCTCCACGGCGCCGCGTTCCGTGGGCTCAACGAGGTCATCGAGTACCTGGTGCAGCACGGCGCGTCGCTGAATGCGCAAGACTTCAGAGGACGAACGGCCTTTCGCATTGCGCAAGGCGCCCAGCAGGGATTCCGTGTGCAGCCGTGGCCAAGCACCGCCGCCCTCATCGAGAAGCTGGGCGCCGACACGACGATCGGCGTCGACGGGCTAACCGATGAACGCGAGAGGGCCCGGGCGCTGGGGCCGGCGAGGAGCCGACCGTGAGGCGAGCACACATCATCGTCTCGAGCGTGGTCGCGCTGTTGGCAGTGCCGGCCTTCAGGGGAATCGCCGATGCCGCTCAGGCAGCGCCGCCCGCGACCGCCGCGCCGGACCGGACGATCATCGACCGCTACTGTGTTGCGTGTCACAACGATCGCCTCAAGACGGCGGGGCTGACGCTCGAGAGCCTGGACATCGCGGACGCACAGGCTAATGGCCCGGTGCTCGAGAAGGTCGTCTCGAAGATTCGGAGTGGACAGATGCCGCCGATGGGGCGGCCGCGTTCCGATCTCGCCACGACTCGTGCCTTTGCTGCAGCACTCGAGGATCGCCTGGATCGCGCACACGCCCCGAATCCCGGACGTATCGTCGCCCATCGCTTGAATCGCGTGGAGTACGTGAACGCGGTCCGCGATCTGCTTGCGCTCGAGATCGATCCCGCCTTGTTGCCGACGGACGCCGCGGGCATCAACTTCGACAATAACGCCGAGGGCTTGACGATCACGCCGGCGTTGATGAGCCGCTACATGACGGCCGCCGGCAAGATCGGCCGCCTCGCTCTCGGGGATCCCGAGCAGAAGACCGCGAGCACCGTGTACCGCGCCTCCGACTTCGCTCGACAGACCGCGCGCCTGGGTGACGACCTGCCGTTTGGCACGCATGGCGGCCTCGCCGTTCGTCACGCGTTCCCGCTCGATGGCCAGTACGCCTTCAAGGTTCGGCTCCAGCGGAACACCATCGGCGACACGATTCGCGGCATCGACGACGAGCACGAAGTCCAGGTGCGGGTGGATCACGTGCTGGTGGAGCGCTTCACGGTCGGCGGTCAGTACAAGGGCTTCGACCCCGGGCTGGTCAACGGGGCGCCCGACGATGACCTCGAAGGGAAGAGGCTACACACGTACCGATTGACGGCCGATGACGCGCTCCAGGTGCGCATTCCCGTCAAGGCCGGCACGCGGCTTGTCACGGTGTCCTTCTCGGACTCGGCGCCGGCGGTCACCGAGAACGTGCCGCTGATGCCCTCCTCAGCTAAACGATCGTTCTTCACCGATGACGCCGGCGATCCCGGCATCGAGCGGATCACGATCGAAGGTCCGTACCAGGCGCTGGTGACCGAAGACACGCCCAGCCGTCGGCATATCTTCGTATGCCGTCCTGGGCCCCGCCAGACGGCGGAACCCTGCGCTCGCCGCATCCTCCGCACGTTGGCGCGTCGCGCCTACCGACGGCCCGTGACCGAGGAGGATCTCGCCGAGCTGCTGCAGTTGTATCGAACCGGCTATCGACACGGTGGTTTCGAAGCAGGGATTGGCCTGGCGCTCGAGGCGATCCTCTGGTCGCCGGCGTTTCTGATGCGCATGGAGCGCGATCCCATCGGCGCCGCACCTGGATCGTCTCATCGCGTGAGCGATCTCGAGCTGGCAGCTCGCCTGTCGTTTTTTCTGTGGAAGAGCGTTCCAGACGAGCAACTCCTCACAGTCGCTGAAGCACGGCGCTTGCACGAGCCGGGAGTGTTGAAAGCGCAGGTGCGCCGGATGCTCGACGATCGCAAGGGCCGTCGCTGGATGGTCGATTTCGTCAACCAGTGGCTCACCATCCGTAACGTCCGCTCGCAGGAGCCCGACCCCGATCTGTTTCCGGAGTTCGACGACAGCCTGCGCGACGCGATGGCACGAGAGACGGAGCTGTTGTTCGAGAGCCAGGTCCGTGAGGACCGGAGCATCTTCGATCTGCTCCGAGCCGACTACACGTTCGTCAATGCGCGGCTCGCCGAGCACTATCGGATTCCGGGCGTCTACGGCAGCCACTTCCGGCGCGTAACCGTGACCGATCCGAGACGCGTGGGATTGCTGGGCCACGCCAGCGTGCAGACGGCTTCGTCATACGCGCATCGAACGTCGGTGGTGCTGCGAGGAAAGTGGATCCTCGACACGTTGGTCGGTGCGCCGCCACCGCCACCGCCAGCCAACGTGCCGCCGCTCAGGGAGAACGAGCGCGGCGCTTCGGCCACGTCGCTGCGATCTCGGATGGAACAGCATCGCCAGAACGCGGTGTGCGCGAACTGTCACGCGGCGATGGATCCGCTGGGCTTTGCATTCGAGAACTTCGATGCGACCGGCCGCTGGCGCGACACTGATAGCGGCGCCGCCATCGACACGAAGAGCACGATGGTCGACGGCTCGACCGTCGACGGGCCAGCCGGCATTCGTGAGTACCTCTTGAACCGGTCCGATCAATACGGGCGGACCGTCATCCGGAAGCTGCTCGAGTACGCCGTCGGTCGGGAACTCGAGTACTACGACGCGCCGGTGGTGCGTCAGATTGAGCGGCGCATCGCCGCCGATGGACAGCGGTGGTCGACGCTCGTCATGGCGGTCATCGAGAGCGACCCGTTTCTCAGGCGGCGCGCCGGTGAGGGCGGAGAGCCGAGGGCTGAGCGTTGAAAGCTGAGATGAGAGATATGAGTCACGAGACCTCGTCGATCGTCTTCAAGAAGCACCTCGGGCGTCGGACGGCGCTGCGAGGCCTCGGCGTGTCGCTTGCGTTGCCGTGGCTCGACGCGATGTTGCCGGCTCTCACCGCGCTCGAGCAGAGCCCCGCTGCGCCGGCGCTGCGCTTCGGGGTGTTCTACGTGCCAAACGGCATGTCGATGGGCTACTGGTGGCCGAAGGCCGAGGGTCCGCTGACTGGTTCGCCGTTGCCGCCCACCGTGGGTGCACTCGATGGGTTCAAGAACAGAATCCTGATGGTCGGCGGGCTCGCTGGCGATGCTGCGAACAAGATCAAGGGAGCGGGCGCCCACTCGCGGTCAGCCGGCACCTTCCTGACCTGTGTGCCGTTCCGCGCGGTGACCGACGCGAACGTCATCGCCGAGACGACGATGGATCAGCTCGTCGCGAAGGAGTACGCGAGGACAACCGAGATCTCGTCATTGGAGCTCGGGCTGGAGTCGGCGGACATTCTCGGCGCGTGCGACGGCGCGAGCTGCGCCGTGACCAACACCATTGCGTGGAGCAACCCCACGACCCCCCTGCCGATCGACAACGATCCGCGGTCCGTCTTCGAGCGGCTCTTCGGATTGAGCGGCGGCACCGATCCCGCGGTGCGGCAGGCGCGGCTCGTGCGCAATCGCAGCATGCTCGACGTGCTGACGCGGCAGATCGCGCGGCTCAGCGCTCAGCTCGGCGCGCCGGACCGGAGGAAGATGGACGAGTACGTCGAGTCGATCCGCGACGTCGAACGCCGGATCCAGAGGATCGAGGAACGCGGGACGAAGGAGCTTCCGATCGTCGATCAGCCCATCGGGATCCCGAACGACTACGCGGAGCATGCGATCCTGATGATGGATCTGCTGACGCTCGCCTATCAGACGAACTTGACGCGGGTGAGCACGTTCATGCTTGGACGAGAAGTGAGCAGTCGCGCGTATCCCGAGATCGGGGTGTCCGACTCACACCATCCGCTGTCGCATCATTCGAACGAGGCGCCGAAATTGGAGCGGCTGCACAAGGTCAACGAGTATCACTTCCGACAGTTCTCGCACCTCGTCAAGAAGCTGTCGACGATTGCCGAGGGCGATGGCACCATGCTCGATCACTCCCTGTTCATGTACGGCACCGGCATCAGCGATAGCAACACGCACTTCTACGATGATCTGCCGATCGCCCTGGTCGGGGGCACACGCACCGGCTTGCGCGGTGGGACGTACGTTCGGTTTCCGCAGGGCACGCCGCTGGCGAACCTACATCTGACGGTTCTCGACAAGCTCGGCGTCCGACTCGAGAAGTTCGGCGACAGCACCGGGCGGCTCAAGGAGCTCCTCGACGCGCGACTCAACGGCGTTTAGCTCGGGGGTTGGACGTTTGTCGATGGTCGTGGGGCGGTCCGGTGTGGGCGGAGCCCCACGAAACAGTGCGCACGGAGCGCGAGCCCACCCGGCTATGACTCCGGTAACGGCTGTGCCGAATGGGCCCGCCAGTAGGCGAGAAACAGGCTGCGCAATTCACACGGCACCAGTCTTCGGGACCCGATGAGGCGCGTCGGCCGAGCTGAGTCCAGAACCAAGCCGGCGAAAACGAGGTCGCGCGCTCCCGGGACCGAGTCCAAGAGGTCGTCGAGGTGCGGCTGTCCGCCCTCGAACTGCCGCACAAGCATGTCGGCCGTCGCGATTTCCGCAGCGCGCTCGTCCGTCTTGAACGCTTCGGCGGCCAGCCGGACGAACTCGTCGATGTCGCCTCGCCGGATATGTGTCGCCACGAGGGCCTCCGATGGGATTGACACGTCTTGGCCCCCGCAAGTCACAAGTCGCTCGTCGCCTCTGCCCAGAACGCCTGTCGCTCGAACCAATTGTCGAGATAGAAGTGCCGGCCCGTGGCCACAGCCCACACGCTGGAGGCCAGGTAGGCCGGCACAAACAGTGGTCCCCACTGCTCGTACTGGCGCACATGGACACGCTCGTGCACACGCGTCGACTCGAGCGCCTCGAGATCGCGCCCCAGCACGAGATGACCGAGTGTGAGGGCAGCCGCGCCGCCGCCCAGCACGGTCACGTGGGTCAACACCCAGGCGATGGCGGGCCCGTGGGCTTCGATGACGCCGTTGACCACGGACACGCGGGTTCGATGGGAGGCCAGGAGCACCATCGCTAGCCCGAACATGGTGGTCGGACCCGCCCAGAGGTAGCGCCATGCCCGATCGACAAGCAGGGCATCGGCTTCCGTCCTTGCCGCCCTTAATTGTCCCCGTCGCCCACCACTCACGGCTACGCCACCGTTTGCCGCGATTGCAGGCGCAGCCAGCCTTTCGCCACGCGGTAGACCGCCCATACGCCGAGCGCGAAGAGGCCGACGGGCCAGGTGATGAAGCCCACGAGGAGGAGCATCAAGGGCAGAGAGATGGCGATGATCCCCGCGGCCCACGCGACCCCCCCCCACCAGAACGTGCGGATTTGCCACGCGAAGTGGGACTCGATCCACGTGTCGCGGGGCTCGCCGCGCTTCACGTAGTTCAAGATGACCGCGATAATCGACGGCCAGCCGAGCAGGAACGACCCGACGATGGACGCTGCCCCGAACGCGCTAATGGCGAGACCCAGCGCGTGGAGCGCGTACGTCACATGCGAGATGGTGATGAGCGATGGATCGGGTTCACGCAGCGCGCCGGTGGAAGACGACATGTGTCGAGCTCAGCCTCCCTTTTCTCCTTAGACGTGCCCACGAACGAGGTGTTCCGCGCAACCGCCACTGGCGCTGCTACGCGCCACGATTCGAGGATCTTACGCCCGGACGACCTCGTCTCGCGAGCCGCACGAAAGCCGAGCTGTGTGCTTGTCGCCCTCGGAGCCGTCCGTGCGGGTCGGCGATACCACTCAATCGACGTGATATCGTGGCCTCGTGAGGAGTCTTCTCGCGGTGTGCGGCTTGGTGAGCGTTGTGGGGTGTACGGCGCAGGCGCAGTTCGGAGATGAAGTCCTGCTGGCGCGCGCCCGAGCCATCCACGATCGCGTGATCACGCTCGATACCCACGACGACATCGATCCCGCCGATTTTACGTCGAGCTGCAACTACACCGAGCGTCTCACCACACAGGTCAACCTCCCCAAAATGAAAGAAGGCGGCCTCGACGTCTCCTTCTTCATCGTGTACGTGGCGCAGGGACCACTGACGCCTGGAGGGTATCGCACCGCGTACAGGCAGGCCATCGCCAAGTTCGACGCTATCCATCTGCTCACTGAGCAGATTGCCCCGAGCGAAATCGGTTTGGCGCTCACACCTGAAGACGTCCGACGCATCGCGGCATCCGGCCGGCGGGTGGCCGTGATCGGGATCGAAAACGGCTATCCGATTGGGACCGATGTGGCTCGCGTGAAGGAGTTCTACGATCGAGGCGGACGCTACATGTCGCTCGCGCACAACGGCCACAATCAGCTGGCGGACTCGAATACCGGCGAGGCGGCGAAGTCGTGGAGACACGACGGTGTAAGCCCGCTCGGGAGACAGGTGATCGTCGAGATGAATCGTCTGGGCATGATGGTGGATGTATCGCATCCGTCCAAAGCCGCGATGTTGCAGATGGCCGAGCTCTCGAAGGCGCCAATCATCGCGTCTCACTCGTCAGCGCGCGCCCTCGCGAACCACCCACGCAACATGGACGATGCGATGCTGGACGCGCTGAAGCGAAGCGGCGGCGTCATCCAGACGGTTGCGCTTGGCGCCTACCTGCGATCCGAGCCTGGTGAGCGGACCGCCGCCATGGCTGCGTTGCGGCGTTTATTCGGCGTTCGATCCGGCCCTCGCCCGAGCTCCGGGCAGCCGCGGCCGTGTCCTGTCGAGCAGGCAGGTGCAGAGTCCGCCGCCGACGGGGACGCCGCCGCCCTTTCGGCGCTGTCCGCAGGGCGTCGCGCCGACTACGAGCGCCAGCGTGCCGCGATCGACGCCAAGTGGCCTCACCGGCCACCGTCCGTCAAGGACTTGGTCGATCATGTGGACTATCTCGTCAAACGCATCGGGATCGATCACGTCGGCCTTTCGTCGGACTTCGATGGCGGCGGCGGGGTTGAGGGTTGGAACAGCGCCGCCGAGACCTTCAACGTGACGCTCGAGCTTGTGCGCCGGGGCTACACCGAGGCACAGATCGACAAAATCTGGAGCGGAAATCTCCTGCGCGTGTGGGGCGAGGTCGAGCGCGTGGCGCGAGAGCTACGGCGAGCGAACGGACTCATCAGGGCTCCGCGCCGAACCCCAGCGCACTCGCTACAATGAAGGCATCCTGGAGGCCTACGGCTTTCGGCCATGACCTACATCGACGCAGACGTCTTGAACCTGATCGAGCGTTTGTGCCAACGGTTCCAGCAGCTGACGGGCCGGACGAATGTGTGGCTGGCGGTCCAGCTTACGAACCTCAGTATCATCGCGTACTTCGTCTGGGCCGCGGGTGTGTACTTCGGGAGTGCGGACCTCGCCGTACGGGTGTTTCTGACGCTCTTCTGCACGGGCGTCTTTCTCGGCCTCACGCGGACGCTCTTCAAGGAGTCGGTCGAAGTGTCCGAGTCCGATGCGTACCGTCGCGTCGCGAAGGGGCTACGGAACCCGAGGCGTTTGCGCGACGCACAGCTCCGCGTTTCCTTCCTCACGCTGTCAGTCTTGCTCGCGTTCTTCGCGCTGTCCTTGCTTGCTGCTCCAGCCGACGTTCGGCCTTATATCGCGCCGCATTGGCCAAGAGTGCTGCTCACAGCAACGCTCGTCGTCGGGCTGACGACGGTGCTGTTGTACGTGCTCGCGTGCGATCCGCTTCCCCCGTGCGTCGGAAAGGTGGCCGAGTGGGTCCGCGGCCTCGTGAAGCTTCGGCCTGTTCGTGTGAGAGTCTGACGCACATGGGTGGACGGTAGCCCGCCGACGACATGACGTGCGACTGGTGACTCTTACATCTCCGCCGTCAGCATCGGCTCGGTCTGGTCGGCCGGGAGAACCTTCGCGACGAACTCCGGGACCTTGAAAGACGCGACAAGCGCGAGAAGCGCGGTGACCGACGCTGCGTAGAACGCTCGTTCGAGGCCGAGGATGAAGTGCTGCTGCACTTCCGGACTGAGGTCGGTGACACCCGTCTCGAGCGCGGCCTGGATATCGTGTCCAGAGCCGCCGAGCGCGGAGGCGAGCACGGCACCCATCAGGGAGACGCCGATTGCTCCGCCGATGCTGCGCGCGAACATGTTGAGCGACGTTGCCAGCGCGAGCTGCGTGCGCGCGACAGAGTGCTGGACGGCGAGCAAGAGCGAGAGCATGGAGAAGCCGAGTCCGGACCCCATCAATGCCACGTCGGCGAACACCCATGGCCGTGACAAGTGCACAGCCACCCATGGCAGGAGCGCGCAGGAGACGAACACGGCCGCCGTGCCGATCACCGCGGAGACCTTGGGTCCGACGCGGAACAGCAATCGCGCGGCGACAATCGATGCCAGCACCCACATCAGGTAAAGCGGTGTCAGGATCTGACCCGCACTGGTCGCCGACGCACCGGTGGACACCTGCATGAGCAACGGCAGAAACGCCAGCGTGCCGAAGAGCGACGTGCTCGCGAGAAATCCGACGAGCGTCGCTATCGCGACGGTCCGATTGGTCAGCAGCGTCAGCGGAAGCATCGGATGCTCCGATCGGCGATCGTTCCACGCCAATGCCACACTGGCCGCCAGAGCCGCCATGGCCCACGGAACACTCGTTTCGGAGGCGGCCAGGAGCAAGAAGGTCGTCGCGGCAAACAACAGGAGTCCGCTCGGCCAGTCGATGGCGCCACCCGATGACGGCCGCTCTGACGGCAACGTCCGTGAGACGACCAGGCCTGCCGCCAGGCCGATCGGAAGGTTGACGTAGAAGACCCACCGCCACGACACCGTGTCCGTGATGATGCCGCCGATGAGCGGGCCGGCCACCGACGACACGCCCCAGATGCTGCTGAAGACCGCCTGCATCCGCGTACGCTCGGCGAGCGTGTAGATCTCGCCGATGATCGTCAAGCCGAGGGGAATAAGTCCCCCCGCCCCAAGACCTTGCAGGAGCCGGAAGGCGATGAGCTGTCCCATCGTCTGGGAGAGGCCCGCGAGCATCGAGCCCAGGAGAAAGAGTGCAATGGCGCCGATATACGTCGGCCGTCGACCCGCCACATCCGATAGCCGGCCCCACAGCGGCACGGACGCGGTAGACGTCAGCATGTAGGCGGTGAAGACCCAGCTGTAATGGTCGATGCCCCCCAGGCTGGCGACGACGGTCGGCATCGCGGTGCTGACGACGGTGGCCTCGAGAGCTGCGAGGAACATCCCAAGCATCAGGCCAGCGGTCACCGCGGCTCGACGCCCGGCCTGCAAGACGATGGCGGGCTGGACGGACTGCACGAGACCATTAATTGTACTCGGGCTGCACCTCGGAGCCCGGCTCACTCGCTCGCGGCCCGGTGCCCCGGGCCCGCTCGTTCGCGGGTGCGCTGTGCGCGCCGCCGCTCCAGCGCGTGAAGGGGCTTTCAGAATAGCGGCCCGGTGTCGCCTTCGCCCATCATCGCCTTTCGGATGAGCGGAAGCGGCAGCGGTCCGAGCTTGACGAACGTGTCGTGGAATTCACGCAAGGAGAAGGATGTGCCCCGCTTCTCCTTGAGTGCTCGGTAGTCGTCTCGCAGTTTCAGGATCATCAACTTGCCCATCGTGTAATAGCCGTACGTCGGATCCGACGTGCCGCGTTTGCTCTCGGACACGGCCACCGGCCTGGGCTGATAGCCCTCCTTCACGAACAGACCTTCGGCCTCCGCGACGGTCATGCCTCGCGTGTGTAGACGGATACCAGCAATGAACCTCACGTCTCGCAGCAACGCATCTTGGATCTGTGCGAGCCGATAGCGCGGATCGTCGGCATGGAAGCCTGAGTCGATCACCATCTGCTCGCAGTAATGGGCCCAACCCTCGCTGTTGCTCGAGGCGCCAAACACCTTGCGCACGTCGGATGGGAAGTGCCGCGCGTAGAGGAACTGCAGATAGTGCCCCGGCCACACTTCGTGGACCGACACGTTCGTGATCGCCGGATAGTACCACTGGGTCATGAACTCGCGCGTCTGGGCCGCCGATAGCTTGGAATCGGGCAGCGTCATGTTGTAGTACGCCTCGGTGGCCACGCGCTCGTACGGACCCGGGATGTCCATCGACGCCGTGCTGGTCGCCCGGAGAAATGGTGGAGTTTCCTGGACGAGGGCCGGTTCCGCATCAGGGATCGTGACGATCTTGTTCTCAACCATGAATCGCGCTATGGCGTCCAGCTCGCTTTGGGTCGTGGCGATCAGCGAGGAGGGAGGGGGAGCCTCCTGCTGCACCCGCGCCAAGACCTGGGCGAGCGGCCGCTTGGGATCGATCTGCCGAACGGTCTCGGCCAACGCCTCTTGATTCCGCCTCAGATCGCGTTCCGCGATCGCGAGCAATTCGTCGAGTGGGAGATCGATCATCTCGTCTGCCGAGAGCTTCTTGCGATAGGTGTCGGCGCCGATCGCGAAATTGCCGTTCGCCCGAGGCAGCAGGTCGTTGGTCATCCACGCCTTGTAGTCCTGCAACGCCGCCACCACGGCGCCGTTGGCTTGCCTGAACTCGGCGAGCAGCGCCTGGTCGCTGACCTCGGGGAACGCCTCGGCGACGGCCGTCTCGAAGAACGCTCGGTTGTCGTCGATTTGCTGGAGCGCGATCTCAGTGGCGATGCGCGGTGGGTTGTCGAGGTTCTTCTTCGCCTCAGCGAGCGCACCCGGCATCACCCGCTCGCGTGCGATGAGCTTCCGCAGACGCTCTTCGGGGGACGCGAAGTTCCGCTTGATCATCACGTAGGCCGTCCTCGTCAGGCCGCTGCTGTAGCTATCCGGTTGTGTGGCCCAGGGCCGGATCACTTCGAGCGTCAGCAGCATCGAGTCCATGGCTCGGATGAGCTGTTCATGGTCGAGTTGATTGGCCGTCGTCAGACTCCTCGCGTCGATAGCAGCCGCCCGTTTGCGAAACGCTCGGATGGCCGCGACGGCCGAGTCCACCCCTGCGCGCGAGTAGTCCTCGAGCTTGTGGTCGTGGTCGTGGATGCCGAGATAGGTCGCCTGGGTCGGCTGACGGCCGTGCAGGTCGGCGAGAAACTCCTCGACGAGATCCGTGAAGACTACATCGCTGCTGGGAGCAGGTTTGACGTCGGCCGGCGGCGCGGCGCAGGCGGTCGCGAGCCCCGCCGCCGCGAGGCCGAGCAGAATACCGAGCGCGCGTGGCGCGAGGTTGTGCGACGCCCTCATCCTCGCATTGTAGCGCCCAGTGCAGCCGTAGCCCTCGGTGAGCCGACCACGGCATGCCGGCGCCGGCCGGAGAGCCCGTTCGCACGCGCTACACCGACCGATAAAGTGAGCTGAGCGCACCGCCACCCACCAGGAGGTTTCATGATTCGTTACGCATGTGCATCGATCTGCATTGCCACGCTCGCCGCCCCGGCATTCGCCGACGTCACCATCAAGCAGTCCGTCTCCGGCAAGGCGATGGGCACCGGCGGCGTGTCGACGTCGACCACGTTCATCAAGGGCTCGAAGATGCGGGTCGAGACCGTGGTGGGCGACTCGACGCGCGTGTCAATCTTCGACCTCGACGCGCAGAAAATGTACTCATTCGACCTGAAGAAGAAGGAAGCCGAAGTCATGAGCCTGGTGGAGCTCCAGGCCGACATGGCGAAGGCGGTGGACGTGTCCGCCATGAAGGCCACCTTCGAGCCCAACGGCAAGACGAAGCAGATCGCCGGCAAGACGGCGACCGGCTACGACATGGCGATGAGCATGCCGATGAGCATGGGTGGCAGCAAGGACATGAACATGACGATGAACATGTCCGGTCCCGTCTGGATCGTGAAGGGCGCGCCCGGGTCGGCCGACTGGGTCAACTTCTACAAGATGGCTGCCGACAAGGGCTTCATCTTCGGCGATCCCCTCGCGGCCAAGGCCAATCCCGGTCAGGCGCGCGCGCTCACCGAGATGTATCGCAAGATGGCCGAGACCGGCGGCATCGCCTACGAGACGGAGATGACGGTGAAGGTGGACGGCGGCGGGCCCCTCGGTGGTCTGATGGCGAAGATGGGCGGCGGTTCCACGACCTCCACCGTCACGGAGATCTCGGCCGGCGCGTTGGCCGCCGACCTCTTCGCGCCTCCGGCCGACTACAAGCTCAAGGAGCGCAAGTAGTCCTCGAGGTCGAAGACCACAGCCGACGCGTCGGGGCGCAGGAAGAGAACACCCTGCGCCACCTCGTGACCCGGCGCCGATCCACTACGGCGTGCCGTTGATCAGCGACCAGGGGTAGTGACCCACGTTGACCTTCATCAGGACGTAGGTCATGCCGCCGGCATCGGGCACCGTGGCATGGGGCAAGTTGGCTGGGATGTTCAGGATGTCACCGGCCGCCAGCCTGAACGGCTTGCCGCCTTGAATTGGCCCGACGTATTCGCCCGGTCTCACCGTGCGTCGATTGTCGATGCCACCCCCGACCGTCACCGTACCACTCCCCGACACGATGAAGTAGACGTCGGCCGCGCCTTCATGCTGCTCGGCGCTCGGCGCCGGCGCGGAGGCCTTCGGCTGCGGCCGATGCAGCAGAATGAATGAGTGAGTGCGCGTGACGAGCGGCGCCAGCAGATCGCGAGGGTTCGAGACGGCCCCACCGCTCTTGGCCGCGCGTGCCTGCAGCTCGGTGTGCGCGTTGCGCATCTGCGCGCCGGAGAGCAGCACCGGCTCCCCCTGATCGGGCGCGATGGCAAGCTTCGAGTAGTCGCCTGGCGGCAAGGCCCCAGCCAGGGCCGGCGGAGCCGCCGCGACGTTCTGCGCGCCAGCCTGCGCCGCCTGTGGCCGGGCCGGCCCCATCGCATACCCCACGAAAAACGCTCCAAGCACGGTTACCGTCCACAGCGTCGTCGTCCGTCGATTCATGACCCACTCCCAGTTCTTGAAATCCGACATCGTCAAGGTTCCATTCAGTCGGGGCTTTGCCGAACCCCAGCCCCTCGTCGGTGGTTACCGCACATCCGTCCCTAAAAGGTGTAATTGAGAGTGAACTGCACGTTTCGCCCTGGGATGAACGGCAGCGTCGCCGTGTTGTCCGGCGCCGTCGTCACACGGCCGAAGGCCGGTCCAGACCTCGTCGTGATCGACGTCACCGTGTTGATGTTCAACAGGTTGAAAACGTCCACACCAAGGGCGAGACGGTGGGCGCGGTAGCGGAACTCTTTACGCGCCCGTGCGTCGAGCAGGTGGATGTTGTCGTAGTACCGAGCGCCGAGCGGCTCGACGGGGAGCACGATGGTCGGGATCTCCACGCCGCCGCGGAAGAGCACGGTGCGCTGCCACGGCGCACCGCTTCGGAGCTCATAGTTGACGGACGCCAGCACGTCGAAGGGCAGCTGGTAGGCGCCCGACGCCTTGGCACTCCATTCACGGGTGTTGTTGTCGCCTAGGAAGCGTGTGTTGGGCGTCGCAACGGCGCCCGCCACGTTCAAGCCCTGGGCACGCAAGCGTGTGTACGAGAACGAGGCCATCGCCTGCCAGCGGTTCACGAGCCGTCGACTCACGGCGAGCTCGAAGCTCCTGTATCTCGCGTCCAGCTCCGGAGCGTTCACCCTCGTGGTGGCCTGGAATGCCGTGCCGTGCATCGACGTGGGGAACTCGTAGTAGGTGAACGACCGCCCGGTGTCATCCGCATTACCCAACACGCCGTCAGGTCCTGGGTCGCGGTTGGTGATCGGCACGGTGTACGCCTCGAACGGAATCAGCGGGTTGATCACGAACGCGTTGTTGGTGTCCTGTGAGTAGATGCCCGTCACGCGGACCGCGACGTTCGGGACCAACTGACGCTCAAGGGACAACGAGAACTCGTCGCTGATGGGTGGCCTCTCGTCCGGATTCAGGATGCCGAGCGTGGTCCCGGTCTGCGAGACGAAGTCGGGTCCGTTCGGATCCAGGTTCGTTTCGCCGAGGTCGAAGTTGCGGTTGCCATTGAGGTCGCGCCACCGGAACGTGGTGCTGGCAATCACGTTGCGGTTCACGTAGTTCGCATCGTCTGCGCCTCGGATGGCGGCGAAGCGCCCCCAACCTCCCTTGATGACCGTTTTCCCATCCCCGGTGACGTCGTAGGCCGCATGCAGGCGCGGTACGAACGTATCCCACGCCGTCACGTCGATGCGTGCGTAAGTCGCCGCCGGGTAGATCGACGCGAACTGACCAACAGCGTGGCTTTGCTCGGGAATGAACCCGCGGTCGAATGCGAGGCGCGCATCCAGGCTGAGTGTGAGCCGCTTGGACGGCCGCCATTCGTCCTTCACAAAGAACCCGTAGTAGTGGTCGGTGTTGCGCACGTCGACCGGGAGATTGAAGACCTGCGCCTGGAACGGCGTGCCGTTGCTGTATTGCCGTTGGTAGTTGCCGTTTGCGTGCTCGGGTGATTGGATGTTCGTGAGCCCGGCGATGAAGTCGAGCCTGCCCTTCACGTTGTGGTCACCGAGGAACCCATCCGCGGCGTACCAACTGACGGCGGCTTTCACGTTGTACTTCGTCCAGATGTAGCCGATCGGGGTGAAATAGCTCTGCGACGAGGAACCCCAGCGGGTGAGGCGGACGATGTCCTGGCTCGAGGGACCGGTGTCGAACCCGTACTGCCAGGAGTTGAAGTTCCAGAAGCCGACGAGGGCATTGGCCAGAACGTTCGGATTGAGCGTGCCTTGCCACTCCCCCTTACCCACGTTCCCCGAGAACTGCTGATCGAAACGGGATCCCCAGTCGATGAGCGCGCTCGCGCCAGTGATGTTACGCTTCAAGTTCCACTGGTAGTACCCGATGAACCGCTGTTTGGGATTGATCTGGTAGGTGACCTTGCTGTTGTAGAACCGCTGCGTGAGCAGCGTTTCGCACGACGACCCATCCGGCTTCAGACAATCGAGGACGCCATTGTCGTTCACGCGCTGGCGCGCGCCGAGGTAGTACCACACCTTGTCGTGGATGGCATACCCACCGACGTCGCCCCCGAAGTCCCATCGCCGCTTGATCGGCAAACCGCGTAGCCCCTAGGCCACCAACCCGGCGTCAATGTTGTTGCTGATGAGTGACGAGTTGGTGTGGGAGCCAATGAGACCGCCGTGGTACGTGTTTCCGCCAGATTTCACGAGCATCGAGAGTTGAATGCCGCGCGTTGGAGTTTCGGCGTCGTTGCCCACCGAGCTCACCTGCGCTTCTTCCAGGCCCGAGTAGTCGAGATACACGCCGGACTGCGATCCGCTCGAATTCGACGGTTGCGCGACCGGGATCCCTTCGACCACCGACCACGATCCGTTCGACTGGCCGAAGGCGCGGAATTGTGGAATGGCGCCCGCGGTGTTCCCGCCGACGTCGAGATTGGTTCGAGTTCCAGGGGCCTGCGTCAGAAGCGCCTGAACGCCGTTCCGGCTGGTCGGAATCAGCTCGAGCGTCTCCCTCGTCAATGCCGTCGTCGGCGTCGTCGACACGACGTCGATCACCGGCGACGCGCCCGACACCGTGATGGTCTCGTTCAACGCACCGACTTTGAGCGTGATGTCGAGCTTTGCAGTGAATCCCGCTGTGAGTCGCACGTCCTGCCGACGAACGGATTGGAACCCGTCCAGGCTGTACACGACCTCGTAGGTCCCGAGTGACAGGCCGCTCAGCCGGTATTCGCCGGAGGCTTCGGTGACGGTGCTGACCTGCTTGACCTGAAGGCTCGGGCTCGATGCCGTGACCGTCACGCCCGGGAGGACGCCGCCGCTCTCATCGGTGACGATGCCCGTGATGTTGGCCAGCGACGCGGTTTGTGAGTGACCCGGGGAGGACGTCCACAATGTGGCCGCGAGTGCGAGGGAGAGTGCGTGGGCGAACCGGAACGGTCGCCTGCACGAAGAAAACGTCACCTGCCACCTCCTGTCGAAACCGACTCAGAGACGAGCCAAGTGTCGGGGATTTCTGCTCGTTACGTACGTCTTGAGGGCCGCGAATGGGGGCTGTTATACCACCAGATGGAGGGATTGCGATCAGGTGAATGCCGGCCTGATCAGCCCTCTGCACTCGCCGAATCCAATGCCGACGAATCCGTCGCGCAGGCAGTACGCGCGGAACACGACTTCGTCTCCGTCGGCGAGGAAGGTACGGGTTTCGCCGGACGGCAACGCGATCGGGCCGTTCTGCGTGAGCTCGAGGAGGCATCCGAGCGCGTCGCGCGTGGGGCCCGAGACGGTCCCGCTACCGATGAGGTCGCCAGGGCGGAGGTTGCAGCCATTGCTGGTGTGGTGAGCGACCATCTGCGCGAACGTCCAATACATGTCACGAAAGGACTGACGGCTTAGTCGGTGCGCGCCAAGGCCTTGCGATCGCATGTCCGCCGATGAAAGCCACACCTCGGCGCTGATGCCGAAACCGCCCGATGTGCGGTTCCCCTGGCTGTCAAGGTATGGGAGAGACGCGGGATCCCCCGCAGGGCGTTCCGTTGCTGCGCAACGGAACGGTGCCAGTGCCTCCAGCGTGACGACCCAGGGCGAGATGGTTGTCGCAAAGCTCTTGGCGAGGAACGGTCCGAGCGGTTGCGATTCCCAGACCTGGATGTCGCGAGCCGACCAGTCATTCAACAAGCCGATGCCGAACAAGTGGTATTCGGCATGCGTGATCGGAATCGCGGAGCCCCAGGTATTCCCTGGACCCACGAACGCTCCGAACTCCAGCTCGTAGTCGAGACGCTCGCTGGGGCCAAATGGGGGTGGTGCTCCTTCGGCAGGCCGTTGCTGGCCGTGCGGCCGGCGGATCGACGTGCCGCTTGCCACGATGGACGAGCTTCTTCCGTGATAGCCGACGGGCATGTGCTTGAAGTTGGGAAAGAGCGGGTTCCCGGGTCGGAACATGTGTCCCACGTTCGTGGCGTGATGGATCGAGGTGTAGAAATCGGAGTAGTCGCCGACGTGGAACGGGAGCTCGAGGGAAACGCTCTCCGCCGGTAGCACTGCCGAAGGCTCCGCCCATCGGCCAGCCGCGGAGAGCAGTCGACTGATGCGCGCGCGCAGGGTGGACATGGCGGCCGGACCGAGGGCGGCGAGCGCATTGAGCGGCGGCGCGGAGATCGCGGCCACGATGTCCGAGGAGAGGCCGTCAAGGAGGCCGAGGTCGACGCACCGCACCAGGTCCAGGACGTGATCGCCGATCGCGACACCGATTCGTGCGGCCCTCTCGTCGTCCGGATCGGAGGCGCGCCCGGTGGACCGCTCGCGAAACACGCCAAACGGCAGGTTCTGGATGGGGAAGTCCGTGTGGCCGTTGGCGGACTCCACCCAACTCCGGAGCGAGGGGTCGTGCGTCTCATCGATTGGTCGCATATGATCTCGCGCTTTACGTGCACCTCAAGGATGACTCAGACGTGGG
Organism: Acidimicrobiia bacterium; assembly: GCA_016871175.1. Lineage (GTDB taxonomy): Bacteria > Acidobacteriota > Vicinamibacteria > Vicinamibacterales > CAVVIG01 > VFZL01. Next base: position 40,162 of record VFZL01000005.1, read on the forward strand.
CGGCACGACGAGCGGCGGCGGGGACGCGCTTTGAAAGGTCGCGCGCGGTTCGCGGAGCTGTCTTTCCACCCAAGCATCACACGTTGCCTCTCACGCCTGCTCGGTCGACAGCGCACTGCGGCGCACCACACCGGAAAGAGTACACGGGTGGCGGGCGCGATCATCAGGCTGGTCGCAGTCCTGGAGCGCCGCCATTCGAAGCAGTCGGCGCCGCTGGTACCATTGGCGCGTGTCTCCCGAACGCCTGCCGGTCATCGTCGTGCTGGATAACATCCGGAGCTTGTATAACACCGGATCGTTCTTCAGAACAGCCGATGGGTGCGCGATTCAACAGCTGGTGCTGTGTGGGATCACGCCAAGGCCCGACCAGGGACGGCGTCAGCAGCAGGCCATCGCGAAGACGGCGCTCGGAGCCGAGTTGACAGTCCCGTGGACCTACGAGCCGAACGCCGTCACGGCCGTCGAGGGGCTCGCGGCCGCCGGCTATCACACCGTCGCAATCGAGCTCTCCGAGCGCGCGGTCGATTTGTACGAATGGACGCCGACGTGGCCCGTCTGCCTCGTCTTCGGTCACGAAACGGACGGCGTGGCGTCGGCGCTCACAGAATCGATCGCCACCCACGTGCAAATCCCCATGCTCGGAACCAAGCGGTCGTTGAACGTAGCCACTGCAGCCGGGGTGGTGTTGTACGAGCTGCTGAGGCGCAGGAGGAGCGCGTAGGCGACCGAGCCGTGTGAACACCCTCTCGGCCAGCGCCACTTCCCGAGGCCTGCGGCAGTCGCCCGATACAACTCTGAGCGGTCCATTTCGTCCCAGTTTGAACGGGCACACGCCCTCGATCACTCGGCCGCGACGTCCACGCGTTGTTCGTCATGGGGTCGAACCCGATCGTGTCTGCACCCAATGGCCGACACGTGGCCGATCGACTCTCTTCGCTCGACACCCTCGTGGTCGCCGACTATTTCCTCTCCGAGACCGCTCAGTATGCGCACGTGGTGCTGCCGTCCGCCCAGTGGGCGGAGGAAACCGGGACGATGACCAATCTCGAAGGGCGTGTGCTGCTTCGGCGTCTCGCGGTCGCACCTCCCGCCGGTGTGCGCACCGACCTTCAAGTCATCGCGGGTCTCGCTGAGGCTCTTGGTTGCGCTCCCGGAGTGTGCGTCGAAGACGAAGCGTCGGTGTTCGACGAGTTGCGGCGAGCCACGGCAGGAGGCGTCGCCGACCACTCGGGGATCACCTACGCGCGTCTCGATGAGAGTGATGGTATTCAGTGGCCGTGCCCAGCGACCGATGTGCCGGCATACCCGGGAACACCGCGTCTCTTCACCGAACGCTTCTACACGCCCAGCGGCCGCGCGCGGTTCCATGCCACGCCACATCGAGAGGCGGCGGATCCGCGAGACGAGCGCTATCCACTTCTGTTGACGACCGGCCGCGTCCTGCCGATGTATCAATCCGGTACGCAAACCAGACGCGTGGAGACACTGCAGGCGGCAGCGCCCTCGGCCGTGGCGGAGATTCACCCAGCCGCCGCAGCGCGAGCTGGCATCGAGGATGGCGGGCTCGTTCGCCTCAGCACGAGGCGGGGGACCGCGACCTTCAAGGCTCACGTCACTCGCACCATCCGTGAAGACACCGTGTTCGTCCCGTTCCACTGGCCGGGCGAGCAGTCCGCGAACCGTCTGACCAATGACGCGCTCGACCCGACCAGCCGCATGCCGGAGTTCAAGGTTTGCGCAGTGCGCGCGGATGTGGAGTCCCCAGAGGTGTCGACATGACGCCCCATCGGGTCGTCGTCGTCGTCGGGAACGGAATGGCCGGGGCTCGGTTCGTCGAGGACGTACGGGCCGAGCGCGCGTCTCGGCCCATCGACCTTACCGTATTCGGGGATGAGTCGGGCGGCTCTTACAACCGCATTCTCCTCTCTGGCGTGTTGGCCGGTACGCATCGACCCGACGATATCGTCACGCATTCACTGACGTGGTATCGCGACAACGGCGTCACGCTGCACGCCGGTGTGCCCGTGCGACAGGTGGACCTCGCGAGCGGATGCGTGCTCGCCGAGGGCGATCTTCGTGTGCCGTTCGATTCGCTCGTATTGGCCACAGGTGGTCGACCCGTGCTCCCCCCTATCGAGGGACTCGAGGTCAACTGCGAGCTCAGGCGAGACGCCTTCGTGTTTCGCTCACTGCGCGATTGCGGGGCGATTGACGCCGCGGCCCGGACAGGTCGGCGGGCGGTCATCATCGGCGGCGGCTTGCTCGGGCTGGAAGCGGCGCGAGGTCTGGCCGGGCGAGACGTCGACGTCACGGTTGTCCATCTCACACCCACCATCATGGATGCCCAGCTCGATTCGACGGCGAGCCAGCTGCTCCAGCAGCAGCTGGAGGCGCGCGGCGTCCGGGTTCTCCCAGGCCAAACAACGTCTGCGATCCTGAGCGACGAGCAGGTCGGCGGGGTGCGACTGGCCGACGGTCGCGAGCTGCCTTGCGATCTCGTCATCGTCACGGCCGGCGTCCGGCCGAACACGACGCTGGCGGAGAGCGGCGGTCTCACGATCCGGCGCGGCATTCTTGTCGGGGACGACCTCGCCTGCCTGGGTCACTCGAACGTGTACGCGATCGGCGACTGCATCGAACACCGTGGATGCACACAGGGGCTCGTGGCGCCGGCATGGGATCAAGCGTCTGTCCTCGCGGATCGTCTGGCTGGCCGCCGCCCGGACGCGCGCTACACGGGATCGAAGGTGACGACGAAGCTCAAGATTGCCGACCTCGATGTCGCAGTCATGGGCGAGAAGGACGCAGAGGAGGATGCCGATGTCGTCACCTACGCCGAACTCTCACGCGGCATCTACAAGCGGTTGATCGTCCGAGACAATCGACTTGCGGGTGCGATCCTGATTGGAGCCGGCCCGGCGGTGCCGGCCGTCACACAGGCATTCATCGACGGCGTGCCGCTCCCAGAACCACGGTCGGAGCTGCTGTTTCCGCAGTTCGCAGACCCTGTGCCCTCGCGCGTCGAGCAGATGCCGGATCACATACGCATCTGCGACTGCAACGCCGTGAGCAAGGCACAGCTCGTCGAGGCTGTGCTCGAGGGCGCCACGAGCCTGCGATCCGTCTGCGAACGAACGCGGGCCGGTACGTGCTGTGGTTCGTGTCGGCCAGAGGTGCAGCGCGTGATCGAGTTCGTTCGTCGCGGCCTCGATCGACCGGCCCCGCTGGCGCCGTCGTCGGCGCTTGCGGTGGAGGGACTGTCTCATGCCGGGTAGACGACCGCTCGAAGGGAGGCGCATCGGGCTCCTCGAAGCGCGAAAGCGGCTGGAGTTGTCTGCGCTCGTCACGTGAGCAGGCGGCGTGGCGACATGCGCACCAGCGTTGCGAGAGGCGCCGACTGACGTCGATCTGGCTCCCCTTCTGCGTGAGGTGACTGGTGGCCGATATGACATCGCGGTGGTGCTGACAGCGGTGGCCATGACGAGCTTGTGCGAGGCCGCCGATCACCTGGGGGTGCTTCAGAATCTGCGTGAGGCCCTCGGACGCATGATGCTCGCGTGCCGAGGGCCGAAACCACTGCTCGTGCTCCGACGTCTCGGCGCGTGCCCAGAGATCGTGACGACGCCGCCACACACCAGCACGGAGCTCATCGAGGCGTTGACAGCGGCACCGTGCTGGCGAACCTCCTCGCCCCACGTTTCGCGGAGTCGGTCGGATGGCAAAACGTGTTCGGTTTGGCGCTCATCCCGCTCGGGTTGGTGTTCGTGCTGTTCCTCGTCGCGGCGCGTGACCCGCCGGTCGTGCCAACCGCTCGCTCGGCGCGCAAGTATTGGAACGCGATCTCGCACCCAGATGCGCTGTGGTTCTGCGCGTTCTACTGCATCACCTTTGGTGGTTACGTCGGATTGAGCAGCTTCCTTCCTCTCTATTTGCACGACCAGCTCGAGATGTCGCCCGTGACTGCCGGTTCACTGACGGCTGCCGCAGCGTTGGCCGGAAGTCTCTCCCGACCCGCAGGAGGCTACGTGGCCGACCGTTTGGGTGGCACGTCGGTGTTGCAGGGGTTGTTCGCCGTGATCACCGTCTGCTACACCGCGCTTGCGACGTCGCCTTCGGCGGCTCTGATGCCCCCGCTGCTGCTCGTCATGATGGTCGCCCTGGGACTGGGCAACGGGGTAGTGTTCCAGCTCGTGGCGCAGCGCTTCGCGAAGGAGATCGGGAGCGTCACGGGTATCGTGGGTGCCACAGGTGGCATTGGGGGATTCTTGCTGCCGACGCTTCTGGGCGCGTTCAAGCAGGCGACAGGTTCGTGCGGGCCCGGTTTCGCCACCATGTCCAGTTTGTCGCTTGCTGCGGTCGTCGCGCTCAGGCTGTCGCAAGACCGCGCAGATGCCGCTCCGATGATCCCAGTGGCGCCGCGGGATGAATAGGAAGCTCTAACGGGCTTCAGCGGCGTATTTCGCCGCGAACTCGGCTTCCATCTTCGCATCGCGGGCAACGACCGCTCGGGCCTGGTCGCTGCGCGTCTGCAGACAGTCGTGGCACACTGAACCGTCAACGACGTGACCATCGGTCGAGAGACTCCTGGCCTGCATCAACTTCCTCAACGCTGCCGCTGTGGTGAGCTGTTCTTTGTAGAAGTCGCTGTAGCTCAAGCCGTTCGCGATCGCGAGCGGCGTCCAGCCGCGTGAGTCCTTGGCATCCAATGCCGCACCCTTGCTGGCGATATACTCGGCCACCGCCGGCACGCCCCGATACGCTGACCCGTGGAGCGCCGTCTCGCCATAGATGTTCGTGGCGTTGACGTCCACGCCCAGCTCGACGCACATCTTGACCGCTTCGAGGACCTCGTCTTCCTGGCCCGCCAGCGATCCACCGTCCTCGCCCGGATTCCAGATCATCAAACCGGAAGCGACCATCAGCGAAGTGGTGCCATCCGCCGAGGGAAGCTTGGCGTCTGCGCCGGCCTTCACGAGTGCCTTCATCACCTCGACGTCGGTGTTCTTCGCCGCGAGGAAGAACGCGGTGGCACCGAGACGGTTGAGGCGATTCCGCTGACCATCCTTCATGCCGTTCTTGGTCATGCGCGCGTTGATCTTCGCGCCTTTGGCGAGCATCTTCTCGATCACCAGAAGGCTGTCCACGGTTCCGGTGGGGATGGGACCTGGCGTCCCGAATCCGATGTTCGGCCGCCGTTCGCGAACGGCCTGATGCAGCGCGTTCCAGCCAGCGCCCGCCAGATTGGGATCGGCACCCTGATCGAGCAAGTAGTCCGCGACTTGCCAGTGAGCGTTGGCGGCGGCGACGACCAGCGCGCTCTGCCCGTCGGAGAGCGTGTCATTGAGGTTCGCGCCCGCCTTGACCAGCTCCTGGACGGCTTGCAGCGCGCCCGCTCGAACGGCGAACAGCAGCGGCGTGAAGCCGGTGGGCTGCGGTCCAGTGAACGTGTTGCCGGACTCGGAGACGCGCCCGCCGCCGCGACTGGAGATGTTCGTTCTGGTGCTGAAGTCCGCTCCCGCCTCGAGCAGTGTCCGCACCACGTCCGCGTTGTTACGCGCGGCGGCCCACATGAGCGCCGTTTGCCCACGGGACGTGTCCTTCGCGTTGACGTTCGCGCCCCCCTCGACCAAGGCTTTCACCGCGTCCGCTTTGCCTGAGCGCGCGGCCGTCATCAACACTGTTTCACCTTCGGGGAGCGCCGCGTTGACCTCCGCGCCCGCACGGATCAGGAGGTTCAGCACCGGGGCGCTGCCGTTGACCGCGGCCAGTGCGAGTGGCTGGACGCCGTACCGGTTCGTCGCCCTGGGTGATGCGCCGGCCTCGAGGAGCAGCGCCACCAGGTCACGGTCGTCGGCTTCGACCGCGTAGTGAAGGGCGGTGCTGCCGTCAGGTGTGGTCTGGGCGGTGCTACCCGGGCGCTGCACCAGCGTCCGCGCAGTCTGCTTGTCGCCGCGCTTGACCGCATCGATGAGCGACGTGTCGCCAGCCGCGAACGCGCTGACCGCGAGAGCGAAGCTCGATACACCCGCTACGCACGCGAGCCACCCGATTCGCCGAACGACTGTGCTGTGCATCACGCCCGCCTCACGGTGTCGAGTGGAGAAGAGCCGGCTGCGAGTCCCGGGTCGCTTGGCACTCGAGACTCGCAGTCGGAACGAAGGCCTCAGAGGTCGGTGAGCCGGCCCGTGCTGTCCGCAATCTTGTCCACGTGGACGCCGAGTTTGTCGAGGATTGACACGCCGAGGTTCATGAACGGCGTATTCAGCTCGTACTTCAGATGGCGATTGCCGGCGAGCTTGCCGCGGCCGCCGCCGATGATCGCGACAGGCAGATCGATCGGCGTGTGATGATCGCCATCCCCCATGCCGGCGCCGTACACGAAGATGCTGTGGTCGAGCAGCGATCCGTCCCCGTCCGGCGTTTGCGACAGCTTCTCGGCGAAGCGCGCGAACAGCGACATGTGGTACGTGTCGATCTTCGTCTTCTGCTGGATGTTGTGCGGATCCTGCTGGTGGTGTGATACCGGGTGATGCGACTCCGGCACGCCAATCCACGGATACGCCCGCGTGCTCGACTCCCGTGCGATCTGCATGCAGCTGACGCGGGCGAGATCTGCCTGATACCCGAGTATGAGCAGGTCCATCAGCAGCTTTGCGTGCTCGTCGTACTCCTCGGGGACGCCGGCGGGCTGCGCAATGGTCGGCAGCGGATTGCTCTCGTTGTTCCGCTCGGTCTTCTGGATCCGCATCTCGACGTCTCGGACGGCGTCGAGATAGGTGCTCAGGGTACGGCGATCCTCGGCACCCACGCGGCCGCTCAGGCGCGTGAAGCTCTCGGTGACCGAGTCGAGGATGCTGCGATCCTTGCGCATCTGCTGCAGCCGCGCGCCGATGCTGCCGCCGTCGCCGAACATTCGCTGGAAGACGACCCGTGGGTCGCGCTCGTGCGGGAGCGGAACGTTCGGCGTACGCCACGAGGTGGAGTTGAGGTACGCGCAACTGTACCCGTTCTCGCAATTGCCGACCATGAAGCTCGATTCAGTCGTCAGCTCGAGCGACCGCAACGGCGTGTCCTCGCCGAGCGCGTCGGCCGCGTACTGGTCGATCGTCTTGCCAGCCGTGATATCCGCGCCTTCGGTTCGCTTTGGCAGGACTCCATTCAGCCATCCCGCATGCGCTCGCGTATGGACGCCGCCCCCCTCGTTTGGGCTGATGACGCCCAGGTTGCTGAGGCCGGTAACGACGGTCAGCTGCTTGCGGAACGGCTCGAGTGGCTTGAGCACGGGCGTGAACTCGAAGTTCGCCCCGCCGTTGCCTTTCGGATGGAAGTTCGGCAGGTACATGCCGTTCGGCACGTAGAAGAATCCCAGCCGAGGAATTGCCGTCGCCGCCGCTGACAGAGCCGGCACCATGGCGTCGAGCAGCGGCAACGCGACGGAGGCTCCCAGGCCTCGCAGGAAGGTCCGTCGGGGCAGTGCCATCTTCGTGATGAACATCGGGCTGGCTCCTCGGTTTATCGACAATCCGCCTTCAAGTTTCAATCTCAATCTTCCGTACTGGCACGTCGCATGGTGAACGGGTAGCTCTTGACGATGCCCACAATCAACGACTGGAACGTGTACCGATCCTTGCCCGCATCGGCGACGATGCGGCGGACGGCGGTCATGTCGTAGGATTCCAGGCCTCGGCCGAGGGCATACGTCAGCATCTTCTCGGCAATCGTCGTCGCGAACCGCTCCGGCCGCGAGGCGAGCACGGTCCGCAGCTCGGCGACCCCGTTGAACTTACTCCCGTCCGGTAGCTGGCCCGACGCGTCGATCGGGTTGAAGGATTCGTCCACCGTTCGGAAGCGTCCGATCGCGTCGAAGTGCTCCAGCACGTAGCCGGCCGGATCGATCATGTTGTGGCACGCGGCGCAGACGGCGTTTGCTCGGTGTGCGGCCATCCGTTGGCGCATGGTCTGCACCCGCGCCTGGGTCTTGGCCTCCGGAAACGCCGGGACGTTTGGCGGCGGATCCGGCGGTGGCGAGCCGAGGATGTTGTTCAGGATCCACTTGCCGCGCAACACAGGCGACGTGCGGATGGCGTGCGAGGTCACCGTGAGCACCGAGGCCTGGCCGAGAATGCCGCCGCGCGGGCTGTCCGCCGGGAGCTCGACGCGGCGGAAGTGATTCCCTTGCACGCCGGTCATCCCGTAGTGTGCCGCGAGCCGCTCGTTGAGGAACGTATAGCGCGCCGTGAGCAGGTCGGTGATCGGACGGTTCTCGCGGACCACGCTGTCGAAGAAAAGCTCGCTCTCCGTGTTCATCGCCTGCCGCAGGGTCTCGTCGAATGCGAGGGAGAACGGATCGCCGGGACGAACCGTGCTGATGTTGCGAATGAGCAGCCATTGGCCGGCGAAGTTGCGCGTAAGCGCGATCGTACGCGGGTCGTTGAGCATCCGCCGCGTCTGCCGCTCGAGCATCGCTGGATCCTTCAAGCGACCCTGCGCCGCCACCTCGAGCAGCTCATCGTCTGGGATGCTGCTCCAGAGGAAGAAAGAGAGGCGAGACGCCAGCTCGAGGTCGCCCACTCGATACGCCAACGGCGCGCTCGCGCGACTCGCAGCGCCCGGCTTGGTAGGCGACGTCGGATCGGCTTCGACGCGGAAGAGGAAATTCGGATCGACCAGCAGGCGGCGGATGGCCGCCTCGATGCCGGCTTCAAAGCCTTCGTCTTCCTGGCGGGCGGCATCGTAGAACGACACCAGCATGCCGACGTCTCTCGGGCTCGTGTGGCCGCGATACGCTCGACGCGCCAGTCGCTCGAGAATCCGCTTCGCGCACGCGCTCTCGGATATGCCACTGCCCGGCCGGCAGACGAAGACCTGGCGCCGGCTAGGCGTGTCACCGGGGCCTGTGGCGCTGTGTGGACCAATGATCGTGAGGCTCGTCACGACCGGCATCGAGCCGCCGGGTCCGCCCTCGTTGCCCGAGATCCGCGGATTCGGGAACGGCTCGCGCACCTGTTCCAGGAGGTCCGGGGGCCTGCGATAGAACGCGATGCCGACATCATGCGGCCCTGCGGTCACCGGCAGCCGGACCGCGAGTTGTCCGCTGACCTCGTAGACGCCGTTGGGCTGACGCGCATCGGCGGGGGCGAACTCGAACACCTTGACCTGCTCGCCGTCGATGGTCAGCTCGAGCTTGTGCGCCGCGCGGACGCCGCCGACGCCGGTCACTTCGATCCTGAATTCGTATTCGCCGTTCTGCGGAAAGCGATGCCTCGCCAACGTCCCGCCGCGCGTGCCGAACGGAAGTCCCGCGACGCGATCGTGCTGCTGCACGTCGGGTGCCACGCGATACGATTCGCCATCGGGCGTGGGCAGTGGACTTCCGACCGCGCTTCGTGCGATCGACTTCGCCGCCGCCAAGTATCGCTCGAGCAGCGCTTGCGACAGTCCGAGGACGCCCGCCATGTTGTCGAAGCCGTAGCTGGCGTCGTCGGCCGGCAGGAGGTCGGGTGCGTCGATATCCACCGCAAGCAGATCCCGGATGGCGTTGGTATATTCGGTGCGGTTCAGTCGATGGAAGGTCGCCGTCCGGCCGGGATTCGGGTTCTTGTCGAACGCGCGATCCAGCTCAGTGGTCAGCGACGTGAGAAATCCGTGGAGCGTCGCCTCGTCGGGGCGAGGCATTCCGGCGGGTGGCATCATGCCGGCACCGACCTTGCGGATCACGCGCTCCCACACCGGCGCGTTCGACGCGAGATCGGTGGTGAGCACGTCTGCCAGCGATAAGTTGCCGTTCTTGGTGCGAGCGTTGTGGCAGCCCACGCAGTAGCGGGTGACGACCGCGACGTGCGGGGAAGGCGATACCGTCGACGTCGCGCTTTTCGCTCCCGCCGCAGACGTTTGCGGACCGCTGGCCGACACGCTCGACGCGCTGAGCGCCAGCGCGGCCACCGTGGCCAGCGTCCGAAACGACGCCAGGAGGTAGGGGCTCCTGGCGGACGAGAAACGCGCGAACATCGACGTCATCATGACGAGGGTAGGCGCCGGCCGGCGAGCCATCCCATCCGGCGCCGTGCAATCGCCTACTGCTGCTGTTGGGTCGTTGCAGCGGGCGCCTTCGCCTTCCGCTCGGCCACGATTCGGTTGTAGTCGTCCTCGGTGATGTAGACGAACACCTCGTTGGCGTGCGCCATCTCGTCGACGCTTCGCTGCCCGAAGGTCACCCACTGCGCCGGGTCGGGGTTGAACTTGTTCGCGGGCGAGTTGTCGTGCCACGCCGTGGTCTTGAGGATCGTGCCCTTCGGGAACACGGGCGCCGAGTCCTTGTCGTAGACGTAGTTGATGTGCCAGTTGAAACGATACTGTGGCACGGAGTTGATGACCTCGGTGCGGCCGTCCGGGTAAATGGCTTCCATGGAGAACGCCTTGCCGCGGAAGTGCATGTGCGGCTGGAAGTTCAGCATGATGGCCGGCGCCGGCAGTGTGGTGTACGCGTCCAGCCGCGTGATCTGGCCGGGTGGGATGTCGATCTCATGCGACTTCATGTAGCCGACCGCACTCATCATCGCGCGATACTTCGGCAGCTTGCCCTTCGGGTAGAACCAGAACGCCGTCTCGACGAGCGCGGGCGTTTCCTCTCCGGACGCGCTCAGGTGAATGTCCCAGCCGACCTGTGAGCCGGCCCGGAGAAACTGTCCCGCTTCGTGCTCGACGTACAACTCGCCGTTCTTGCCGACGGCCCACTCGGAGAAGCCCTGACCGGACGGCGGCGGATCCTGTAGCTTCGAGGGATCCTCTGGCTTGTCGCTCGGATAGAGCACCGACGGATCGACCTTGCCCGTTCGCGCCGACCGCAGGAAGTCGCGGACCTCGGCGGTCTCTTTCTGGAACAGCATCGTCGTCGCATGATGGACGACCTTGCGCGACCGCTTCGCCGGACGCGTTTCCGTGCCTGCCACCCAGCGATCCTCCGGAACAGCCGGTGCGCCGCGCACTTCCCACCACCGGTCCTGCGAGACCGCGGGCATCGAGTAGTCGGGCGACTTCACGATCAGGTCCGGCGGCCGGCCGAAGTAGGCCGCGAACTCCCACACGTCGTCGGACGGCCACACCTTCGCCTTCGGCGCGTCCTTGGGATCGCCTTGCGGCGCGCCCGCGTCCACCCACCGCGCGATGAGGTCGATCTCACGATCGGACAGTGACCGATCGTTGGCGAACTTCTGAATGCCGACCGTGCGGTCGACATACCACGGTGGCATGTCGCGCTGCTGGACCTTCAGCTTGATCGAGCGGATCCACGGACGGACTTCGTTGTAGCTGGCCAGCGACATGGGCGCCATGCCCTCGCCGCGGTGGCAGATCTCGCATTTCTCTTGGAAGATCGGCGCGATGTCCTTGGTGAACGTCGGCGCTGCCGCTCGCGCCGTTTGTGCCTGCGCCGAGGTCGCCGCGACGAATACGGCGGCCGCTGCTCCGAGCACGCCACGCGCCACCCACCCACGTCGTGTTTCGATCATTGGTCCCTCGCTTTGATGACTCCAGGAGCTCCTACCCCCTGAAGTGCCTACCTGCCTGCCCGCGTCAGCGAGCACTCACAGATGCGTGGATGAACCCATTGCTCCAGCAGCAGTGGAAGTCATGCACCTCGGTGTCGCTGGCTTCGACGCGCAGGTCGTACTCGCCTGGCTGCGCGAACATCAACGTAATGGACGCGTCGCCGTTGCCCTCCTGAAGCGACTTCGTCTCATCCGATATCGTGACCGGACCTGCCCCGCGGTAGCGCACCCACTTCAAGGTCACGCCGAAATTTCGTTTCTGCGGGAGCGCCTTCCTGTCGTCCGTGACCTTGTACTTCACCGTGACCGGCGTGCCCGCGACCGCCTTGATCGTCGTCTTCGCGCCAAGCGGTCCGGTGCCCGACGCCGGCGCACCCTCGAAGTGCAGCACAGGCGGCGTGTTGCCGACTGTCGGCTCCTTGAGCGCGTCGATGGCATACGCGGCACCCATGTTCGCGGGAATGGTCACCGTCTGGCCGTTCGCTCGAAGCGTCCACGTCACGTTCTTCTTCTCCGCGATGAGGCGACGCTCGAGATCCTTGGAGACGGGGACAGCGAACGTGCCCCACAGCCGTCGCGGAATGAAGTGTGTCGGTTGGCCCTGATCGGCGGGTCCCGGCTCGATCTTGTTGTCGGGACCGATGGGGATGTCGATCTCCTGCGTGAAGTTGCGGTTGAAGTACCCGAACGAGAGGTGCATGACGCCGGCTGTGTCGCGAAACCAGCCTTCGAAGACGGGCGAAACGAGCTCACCCTGTTCGTGGCGCAGGCCGTCCGGCGGCTTGATGTCCGGTGGGCGCTCCTGCGCGAGCAAGGGCGACACGACCGCGAGACACACCGCACCAAGGGCACACGCGGCCAGCACCAACCTCCGTGCCACACGACCACCGCGAGGTACCTGCGTTCTCCGCATTTCGACAGACCCCAGGTTTTGGCCGGGCCGAGTCACGACACCGACCCCATCGTGTCGCCAGCCCTCAGCCAGCGACGTTCGAACACATCATAAATGATAAGGGCCGCAACTGCGCGGCGGAGTTGGGTCTCGGGCGTTCCAAAGTGGGTGATGGCACGTCAGTCTGCGAGGATATGGTCACATGACAGAATCTATTGATTCTTTGACGTTTGCTGGTCTCTTGTCCGGGCGACGGTGGAGCTTCGGTTGACGTTCGGCCCTCCGTCCACAGAGGGTCCAGCCTTGGACGCGACAAGCCCTGACGATGGGTTCCCACGCGTGATTACAATAAGGCGCCAGACAAATGTGCCGCGGTGCGGCCCCTCACCAACAACCAGACGACTCTCGGCCAGGATTGACATCATGAAGATAAGTGCCGAGCTTGCTCTCGCGATCGCGACCCTGGGCCTCGCGGCCCAGCAGGCGGCGGCGCAGGGCTTCCAGTTGCCCAACATGCAGGTGCGCAGCTCAGCCTTTGAAGACGGCGGCATCGTCCCGCTTCGCTTCACGTCTCACGGGCAGAACGTTCAACCCGATTTCCGAATCACTGGCGCGCCTGACACGACCAAGAGCTTCGTGGTCATCATGCATGACATCGAAGTGGCGCTTGGCGGCAACCCCGATGACGTGACGCATTGGGTGGCGTTCAACATCCCGTCGCCGAACATTCCCGAAGGGAAGTTGCCGGAAGGCAGCGTGAACGGCAACAACATCCGGAACCAACCGGGCTACATGGGCTCCGGTGCGCCCCTGAAGGATCGCTTTCATCACTATGTGTGGGAGTTCTATGCGCTGAACGCCACGCTAGATCTGCCGGCCGGCGCCACCCGGGAGCAGGTCACGCAGGCGATGCGCGGCAAGGTGGTAGCCAAGGCGGCCTACGTCGGCCGCTACGCCAACGCGAAACCGTGAGCGAGAACAGCGAGCGCTGCTGCGATTCGTCGTAGACGACCACGCTCCCAGCGTGCTGCCGCCGCGGCGCCGCGGCGCGACCAGAACCAGCCCGTGGCGGCCCATTCGCGACGTCGAGGGGCGGTCCGGCCGCCGGTGGCGTTCATCCAGGCACGCATCGACGGTCAGGTTGGAGGCTTGTGCCTCACGATGCGCAGCCGTCGCGTCCGGAGTCCTGACCAGACGCGGCCGCTGTCGTAGACTATCGGGACGGTTTCGACTCTTCGAAGCTGTTCACGCGGACCGAACCACGCGCGAGCGGACTGTCGGCGATGGGCAAGAGCGCCTCCGCACCGAGCATCTCGATCGTGGCGGACACGAATGGCGTGCGGACGAGCCCGTCGTTGATCGCGATGACCCGATCGGTCCCGGGCTAGAACACATCCTTCACATACTCCTACTCCGCGTGCTCTTCGCCGCCGCCGCCGCTGGCGTCACGGTAGCGCGTCCGATAGAGCACATCTCGATAGGCCACGCGGTCGTTGGTCAGCGTCAACCGCACCGTCCAGATCACGACACCGCGGAACCCGACGGTGAACCGATCCTCTAAGAAGCGCAGGTCGCGCTGGATATCCCATGGGCGGGAGTCCCGCTGGAGCATCGCCGGTCCGCCATCGATGGCGAACGCACGTCGATGCCCGAACATCTCCGGCTCCTTGAGCCGAACGGCCGTCGCGACGACCTCTCGGTTGCGGTACAACGAGTGTTGGGGCGCGTGGATCCACGCCTGTCCCGCGTGGTACAGCACGTTGGTGGTCAGCACGACGGCTGCCACTCGGCGCCAGCGCGGTGAGTCCACGAAGGTCCAGCAATACGCGGCGAACATCAGGCCGACCGGGGCAATCACGAAGAACGCGTGGGCCTGGGGCGGCTCCATCACCATCCAGTAGCTGGCGTAGACGATCAGCACGACCCCGACTACCAGCCATTTGAGCGGCCGCCACTCGGGAAAAGGGGCCTGCGTCCGGAACCACTCGCGCAACATCCAGATCGGCTGCCACATGCCGGCAAGCCGCCCATGAAGCTGGACAGCACCAGACTCGTCGACCACACGCTGCTCCCGAACACCAGGCTGGCACGATGGAACCAAACCAATTCGAAGACGAGCGCCGCAGCGCCTGACAGGAAGCAGATGAAGGGAATCATCGGGCCGGCAAACGGCATCCTATACGAGCCGGGTGGGCCTGGCGTCTCCTCAGGCGAGACTACGCTTTCGTCGCGCGCGTGAGCAGATACCCTTGGCGCATCGTGTTCTCGGTCCAGTACTCCGCGGTGAGCGCTTCGTACTCCCGTCTGAAGGCGTCGAGCGATCTTGGGTCTTGCTCGCGCAGTTGCTGTATCAACGCGACCACGGGCCCCGCCGTGCGCTCGGTCGCGTCGCGACTGTGCTGCGGGCTGAGCGACGGAATGACCATTGTGTCCCGGTCGAACCGGAGATCTGTGACCGCCGCACCCAGCCGGTCTCGCACCACGGCCGGGTCGCCCCACAGGCTGGGATGCTCGACGCCTGTTGGCGGAGGTGAGGCATAGCGAGACACCAACGTGAAGAGACGGCCGACGAACAGCTCGGGAGGCCACGTCGAGAAGGCCAGCGTCCCTCCGCGCTTCAACACGCGCAGCATCTCGGCGGTTGCGACCGCTGGTCTAGGCGCGAAGATGTGGCCGTATTGGCTGACCACCACGTCGAAGGAGGCGTCCTCGAACGGCAGCGTCTCGCAGTCGCCCTCGCGGAACTCGATCGTGACGCCCGCGAGGGCCGCGTTGTCTCGGGCGATCGAGAGCAGGCTTGGCGTCAGATCGAGGCCGATGACGTGCGCGCCGATGCGGGCCGCGGTGATCGCGACGACACCGGTGCCGCAGGCGACATCGAGGACACGATCGGCAGGCTGAACGCCGGCATATCGTACCAGCCGCGCGGCCGGCACGGTGGTGAGCGCCGCCATTGGCGCGAAGTGCGACCACCCTTCGCGCTGTACCGTCTTGAAGCCGTCCAGGACATCCATCGCCTCCAGCTTACCGCACGAGGTGTCCCCCTAGTCCGCGAGCTCCGCACGAAGCAGGAGACGGGCCTTCAACCAACCGCGGCGCACCGTACGCTCCGTCACCCCGAGCACCTCCGCGATCTCAGTCTCGGTCATCCCTCCGAAGTAACGCATCTCGACCAGCTGCGACAGGCGCGGATACAGCGTGGCGATTCGCGCCAGAGCCCGGTGCACACCGAGGATCTCGACCTCCGGTGTGGACCCCGGAAGCTGCTGATCGTCGATCGGGACGTGTTGACCACCTGAGCCGCGCCGATCCGCGAACGTGCGGCGCGCATGATCGACGATGACCGAGCGCATGACCTGAGCGGCCCATCGCATGAAGTGCGCCCGGCTGTCGAGGGAACGATTGTGACCTTGTGCGAAGCGGAGATAGGACTCATGGACCAGCGCACCCGTGTCGAGCAGCGTCTGTCGCGAGACGGCGCGCAGCCGGGCCCACGCCAGTCGGCGCAGGTCGGCATAGGTGGCCGCAAAGAGGGCGTCAGCGGCGTGACGATCCCCTTGTTGGGCGTCACGGATGAGACAGGTGAGAGGGGTAGACACGATTCGGCACCTTACTCGAGTCTGGCGTTTCGCCACAGCGCGACTGTGATGTCAGTCACGTCGGTCGATTGGTAGTGTCGCCACGTCACCCGCCGTTGCAGACGCGTCCGCGACGTTTGGGCTACCGGCGCGCAGGGCCGCGGACCGCACCCGGCGACGAAGGACACGGCGACCGACAGCCAGCCGGTGCGATCTCCCGGCGTGTCCCTCGCTCAGCGGATGCTGGATCTCGCGACAGTGGTCGGGGTGCCCGCGCCCTCGGGCTGCAGCATGTGCGCCGTCAGCGCCTTATACAAGCTTGGGGCGGCCACCTGATGGCCGGCGGCCCGCCAGTGGCCGTCGTTGTCGTAGTACAGCGGGAACGTCGTGCGGGCGGCCTCCTGGAAGTCGGACACCATGTTGACCACGTGGATGCCGTGGCGCCGCCCAAAGGCCTCGACCAGTTCCTGAGCGTGGGAGGAGTAGACGCGATTCACCTCGAATCCCCAGAAAAGCCGGCCCGTGTTCCATTCCTTCGCGCTGATCTGGAGTCCGTACGGATACACCGCGATCCAGAACTCGATGTCGCGCGCCTTGAGCACCGCGTGGATGCGCTGCAGGTAATCGTAGGTGCGCCACCAGCTCCGATCGTCCAGTGCCGACGGATCGCCTCGAAGCGCGCCGTACTTGTCGAGGGCGACGTCGCCGGAGAAGTTGAGAGACCTCTTTGCCAGGAGGCTGGCCAGCCGGCGACACACGAAGTTGTAGGTGCGGGTGTTGTACTTCAGGAAATCCTTGACGCCTACAAGCGCCCGCCCTGCAGGTGAGTGGACCGGATCGGTCGGCGGTGTGACGGCGATCGGCTCGCCTTGATCGTCGAAGCGGGCGAGCGCGCTGTACTGAATGTCATCGAAGAAGTCCGACAGGTCGAGTGCGAGGATGACGACATCGGGATCGAGGGTCAAGCCGCGATTCTTGAGAAAGAGATACTCCAGTAGGGGAGAGTAGCTGGCGACGACGGCATTGATGACCTCCCAACGCTCCGAGCCGCGCACGCCGTCCAGCGCGGCTTGCAGGTGGCGCGCGTACGTTTCGCTGGCCTGGACGCCCACACCCTCGGTGAACGAGTCGCCGAGCAGAAGGAGCCGCTTGACTCCAGCCGGCTTGGTGGCAGCGATCTCGGGACTCCGCAGTCCGAAGGCGTTGATTGCGTACACGGCATCGAATTCTGTCGTCTTCTGGCGCCCGCGTGCGTTCGGAATGAGTCGGTGATGAAAGACATGATCCGATGTCTCGAAGAACTTACGCAGCACCGCGCGGGGTTCGATGATGCGGACTACGCCTTCTGCGACGATCAGCGAGAGCAGCACGCTGGCTGCCGTGAGCGCCAGCCACTTTTGCGCCTCTGTGGCCATGGAGGAAATGCTCGGACCGTTAAAAACGTGCTCCACGATGCTACAACACCCCGCGTACAATGGCCTGCGACGCAAATGCGGCCACCCACGACCGCCGTCCTGTTCGTCGCCGGGCTCACGTGCGCTCTCGTTCCCACCCTCGCCCTTGCGCAGACTCGGACTGCGCGTCCGTCCGTCTGGGATGGGGTCTACACGTCGGAGCAGGCGGGGCGTGGCAAGCCGGCCTACGACGCCGCGTGCAGCGCGTGCCACGGCGCCGACCTGAAGGGCGTTCGCGACAATCGGCCGCTCGTCGGCGACCGTTTCTGGCAAGACTGGGGCGAGGATTCGCTCGGCACGATGTTCTCCGTCGTGCGCAGGACGATGCCGCGGAATGCCCCCGCAAGCCTCACCGAACAAAGCTATCTCGACATCGTCGCGTTCGTCCTCCAGCAGAATGGCTATCCATACGGCACCGGTGAGCTTACCGCGACCGCGATCAACGACATCTGGATCATGCGGAAGGAAGGCCCAGGGCCGGTGCCGAATTTCTCGATGGTGTGGGTGGTCGCCTGCCTGGAGCAGGAGCCGGATAAGGCCTGGGTGCTGGCGCGCACCAGCGAACCGGTCAAGACCCGCAACCCGGCCCCATCCGAAGGAGCTGATCTCGACCGTGTGAAGGCGACGGCCCTTGGTGCGGACACGTTCGGCCTGCTGGACTTGCCGTCCAAGCCCGCCGCACATGCGGGGCAGATGGTCGAGGCAAAGGGCCTGCTCATCCGCGGGCCCCGCAACAAGCTGAATCTGACATCCCTGCAGCTGCTTGGGAGCGCCTGTTCTCAGTAGCGACGACGTGTCGCGGGTCAGACCGCAGCCGTGCGAGCCGAGGCGGCAATTGCGCGTCGGGCCACGGGCAAGACGATCCACGTGGGGCTGCATCGGGCGCGGAAAGCGCAACGACGGCTCATGGCGCAGGACGATCGAGCGCGAACGCCACGAGTGCGGCGTCGACGCTCGCTCCGGTCGAGACAAGAATGAACTGTCGACCCGTCCTCGTGCGATACGTCATCACGTTCTCGCCATTGGGATACGGGAGCTGTCCGCGCCAGACCTCGCGGCCGTCGCTCTTGTTGAATGCGTACAGATAGCCGTCGCCCCCGCCGATGAAGATCAACCCCCCTGCGGTGACGATGCCACCCCCATTGGCTGGCGATCCCAGGCGATCTGGTAACTTCGCGCCTTTGAGCAGCCGGTGGTTCCGGATGACCCGGCTTCCTTCACCAACCGGCACCTGCCAGACGATGTCGCCTTTGTTGAGATCGATCGCGCTCAGGTGAGCGTACGGCGGCTTGAGCAGCGGGATGCCGCCGAGCGTGCCGCCCGGGTTGTCGAAGGGCAGGTGTCCCGAGTACGCGTGGTCGATATACTTGTCGGTGCCGTCGCTCGCGACAACCCTGTTGTTGCGAGGGACGTCCTTGCTGCGCACATAGAGACGACCGGTTTGTGCATCCCACATCGCACCGCCCCAGTTCGCGCCACCCTCGTTGCCTGGGAGCTGCAGCGTCCCGCGCAGTGAGGGCGGTGTGAAGAGCGGACCGAGACGATACTTCTTCAGCTCCGCGATGGCCAACTCTTTGATCTCCGGCGTCAGATCGTTGGCATCGTCCAAGGAGACGCCCTGACGAGCGAACGGCGGTGGTTTGGTGGGAAACGGCTGCGTGGGCCACACCTTCTCGCCGGGCACGTCGCTGTCGGTCGGGACGGGACGCTCTTCGATCGGCCACACGGGAATCCCCGTGACACGATCGAACACGTACGTGAAACCTTGCTTGGTGACCTGCGCGACCGCGTCGATCCGCCGTCCATCGACGGTGATCGTCACCAGGTTGGGCGGGGCCGGGTTGTCGAAATCCCACAGCCCGTGGTGCACCACCTGGAACGACCACTTGCGCTGTCCAGTGGCGATGTCGAGGCACACGAGCGATTCGGCCGGCTCGTTCTTCCCTGGTCGTCGCGCGCCGTAGTAGTCGTTCCCGGGCGTGCTCGTGCCGAAGTATACGAGGCCGCGCGTATCGTCGACCACCATCGGCCCCCACACGTTCGCGTGGCCGTTGAAGCGCCACGACGCCTCTTCCCAGGTGTCAGCGCCGTAGTCGGTGGGTGACTGCGGGATCGCATTCCACACCCACAAGCGTTTGCCGGTCCGCGCGTCGAACCCCTGGACGATGCCCGGAGGCTCGTTCGCGAGCTGATAGCGATCGGGCACAGAGCTGCCGACGATGACGATGTCACGGTAGACCACGGGTGGGGAGGCGCCGTGATTCACGTGTCGGACGTCGGAGATCGGACGCGGGTACGCGTCGACGAGCGAGACGACCCCGTCTCGCCCGAAGCTCGGCATGGGGCGACCGGTCGCGGCGTCGAGGCTGTGGAGCTCGGTGCGCGTGTTCAGCAGCACGCGGAGCTTGTTGCCGTCCTGGGTATCGCGCCACAAGGCGGGTGCGCGATGCTTGAAGCCTGTCCCTGGGATCTCGCCGAGCTTGACCGCGCCGCTGTCGAAGCGCCAGAGCTCCTTGCCGGTCTCCGCATCCAGCGCCGTCGCGTTGTTATACGGGGTCGTGACGTACAGGACGCCGTCCACCATGAGCGGCTGATTCTCGAAACGGAACGGAGTGGTGTTGTACTCCTTGAGAGGCCGCTCGCGATGCTCCCATTGCCAGGCGATTCGCAGTCCGACGACGGTGCGTGGCGTGACCTCGTCAGCCGCCGAATACTTGCTGCCCGACGGCTCGCCTCCGTAGACGGGCCACTCGATCTGGCGCGACTGACCCTGAGGTGTGGCGAGGCAGGTGACGACCAGGCAGGCAATTACGCCCAGCCTCTGACCTGGAGTCTGTTGACCTGGAGTGTTGATCGAACTCGGGTTCTTCACGGCCGCCAAGCTTAGCGCCGGCCCGCCTGACAAACAACCCCGACCGCACAGGGACTCAGGGATTGGTCGCGCTGACGCACGCTACGGGACCCGGTGAGTCCGTTCTTGCGATGTCTTGTCGGACTCCAGCTGATTGGGCTCGCCCCACTCAGTTCCCCGCATTCACCGGTCGGGGTGAGCCCTGGTGCCGGCCTCGACGGCGTGCCCCTCGGGCCCACCTACCTGCGCGCGACCGCACTCTCAGCGGTTTGCCCGTGTTCGTGCCGTTCGGCTCAGATGAGTGCGGGATACCAGACGTGCTGACCCTCGGTCCGCGCGAAGGGCGTGAGCGTATGCCGTACCGGCGGCGCGGTGCTCGTGATGTGCCACACCTCTCGCCCGCGTGCCACCAGCGCATCGGCGATGAGTTGACGATGGCATCGCCACCACACCGATTCCGCGCACATCAGCGCGAGGCGTCTCGAGGGTTCCTCCCACCGAAGGAGCTCGTCCATCGCGGACCGCCACGCGGCTGTGGCGAGGTGATCGGCGTATCCGCGGAAGCTCTCGTTCTGCCAGGCGCCGTTGGGCGAGTCGGGTCGAGGTCGACGATGCCCGCCGAGATCACGAAAGTGCCGGTAGGCGATGCCCGCCTCGTCGAGAAACGCCTCAAGCGCGTGCTGCGCGAAATGTGGATGCCGCCTCGACTGTGGCACCAGCCGGACGTCGGCCACCGCGTCGATCTGGTGTGCCGAGAGCAAGGCGAGGAACGTCGCAGCCGTGTGCGTGGAATGCCCGACGGTGAACAGCATGGGGCAAAGCGACCGCTTCCACGATACCGCAGACCTCGCGCCAGGCAGCCGACGTCATCAGTGACCGAGCGCTGCTGTAGAATCACGGC
The DNA here is from genome assembly GCA_016871175.1 of Acidimicrobiia bacterium. GTDB lineage: Bacteria > Acidobacteriota > Vicinamibacteria > Vicinamibacterales > CAVVIG01 > VFZL01. The sequence goes on from VFZL01000005.1 coordinate 61,384, forward strand.
GGTTGACTCGTCGCGGAATGGCCATGCGGAGAAGCCCATCGATGCTGTGCCGCACTGGCCGCCGTGCAGAGCACGCGGTATCCACAACTGCGTGGCTCGAAATACTCCGAGAGACGATTCGTGAAGGACGCGCGCTCCAAGGGCCGAGCGCGAGAGAACCGGTAACAGGGCAGGGAGGTCGACATGCGCAGTGAACTCGATCGCTCAACATTTCAGCGTCGAAGGGGGTGGTGGATCCTATTGAGCGCGGTCACGCTCGTGATAGCCACCATGGCAGCGGGGATTGGTTCCTGGACGAGCCTCGCGCCGTCGACCGTACAGGCCGCGCCGCCAGGGATGGCGACGTTGACGGGGCAGGTGACGGCACCCTCGTCTGTCACCGCGGCGCAGGTGTATCTGCGGAACACCGACAAGAAGATCCTTCACATGGTGTACACGCAGGGTGGCCGGTTTCGAGCGACGCCGCTGTTCCCTGGCAACTACGAGGTCATGGTGATCACGAAGGGCCTGGTGTCCGAGATGCAGCGCGTGACGCTGAAGGCCGGCGAAACGCGGACGTTGAGTGTCGGGCTGAAGCCAGGCACGGCACGTCCGCCGGTCGGCGCGACGCCGTCAGGTGACTCCGAGGCCGACACGAATCTGGCGTCTGCGGTGGCTGAAGAGGCGAGCTACGAAGAGATCTATCCGCCCGGTCCAGGTCGTGCTGTCGCGGAGCGGACGTGCATCGTCTGTCACGGCGAGAACTTCCTCCCCTCGCGGCCGGCCTCCCGCGCCTCGTGGGAGTCGCGCATCGGGCACATGATGGGGGCCATGCTCGGGACGCAGCCCGCATCCTCGTATGCGCAGGGGCTCCTGACGTACCGCTCGGGTGAGTTCGGCTTCTCGCGGGAGGACCGCGACGCCCTCCTCGAGTACATGGTCGAGCAGTTCGGACCACGCGCCAAGCCGCGGCGCGTGCGCATCACGCAAGAGATGCCGATAGACGAGGCCCAGCTCGGGAAGGCGATGTACATCGAGTACTACTTGACCGAAGATCCCCCCAACCAGGGCGTGCGCGATTCCTCGTTCCTCGGCCTCAAAGGGTCGTTCTGCTGCGGCCGCCGCGTGGGCCAGGACGTGCGGTTCGACGATGCGGGAAACGTCTGGCTGACGGATCGGGGCTACCCCCACCGGCTGGTGCGCCTCGATCCACGCACGGGGGATCAGAAGGACTTCTGGCTGCCCGATGGCGCGCGCCTGGGCGTGCACGAAGTCGTGGTGGATCGCAACGGCATCGCCTGGGCGCCGGAGCACTCCGGTACGGATTCGTCGAGTCAGAAGCGTCTGCTGGGTCTCAATCCGAAGACGGGGCAGTGGGACTACAAGATCCCGCTCGACCCGGACAACGTGATCCGGATGCCGATCAAGTGGACGCAGTCGCTGGCTATCGATTCGAAGGGCACGATCTACGTCGGCTGGATCATGGGCGGCGCGCTCAGTCAGGTGGATGCGGCGACGCGCAAGGTGACGGTGTTCCCCATTCCCGAGCACAACGCGATCCCCTACGGTCTGGTCGCGGATCGCAACGACAACATCTTCATCGCGCTGTGGAACTCAGGTGATATCGCGAAGTTCGACACGCACAACCACCAGTGGACGCTGTTCACGCCGCCGACCCACCCGAATCAGACGCGGCGATTGAGCGTGGACATGCAGAACAACATCTGGTGGGGGATCTACTCGGCGGGCAAGAGACAGGGCAAGCTCGCCAAGTTGGATCAGACGACAGGGGTCATCACGGAAGTGACCATCCCGCGACAGAACACGCAACCGTACGACGTCGAGACCGATCCAGACGGGAACATCTGGGCGGCGGACGGTGGCGGCAGCGTCGCGGCACTCTGGCGGTTCGATCAGAAAACGCAGCGCTTCACGCTGTATCCCAAGCCACAGGGAGCGGCCGACACACCCAAGATCCAGGTCACGAAGGAAGGCGCCGTCTGGTACTCGCCGCGTGGCAGTGCCAACGCGCCCGCCATCGGCGTCCTGTTACCCGACATGGACAAAGTGACGACGCTCGGCGCGTACTACCCGAACGGCACGCCTGGCAACTGGTTCAGAGCCGTGGCGAATCGGTCGAACTGAATTCGGGGATCCAGGGTTCGCGGGTTCACCCTGAACCCGTGAACCCGTGAATCGACTCGCTCACCTGATGGCGTAGAGCTGGCGCTCGCTGCGTAGATAGATCTCGCCGTGCGCGATGGCGGGTGACGCGATGAACGATTCGCCCGCCATCGTGTTCGTGGCGAGGACTTCGAAGGTCGGGCCCATCCGCACGACCACGACATCGTCTGTCTCGGTGGCCAGGTAGAGTTTGCCGTTCGCCCCGACAGGCGACGCCTTGAATTGATACGGCTTGGGTAGGCGTTGCTGCTGATAGTGCGGCTTACCCGTCTTGGCATCGAAAGCCGAGAGCATCCCCGAATCGGTGAGGAGATAGAGGATGCCGTCGTGCAGGACCGGGGACGGAGTGTACGAGTTGCCGCGCGTGTTCTCCCAGATGATGGCATCGGTCCCCGTGAGGTCGCCTTTGCGTCCCAGTCGAATCGCCTGCAGGTTCGGATTGCGGTAGCCACTCATCACGAACACGAGTCCGCCCGTGGCGATCGGTTGCGGGATGGTGTTTTGGCCGAGCCCGCGCGCCCACCAGATGCGTGCGCCCGATGTGAAGTCGTATCCGACGGACTCACGAGAGGCGGACACGATGACCTGCTTCCGCCCGCTCACAGTCGTCACGTAGGGCCCGGACCAGTTCGTGTTCCCTTCCCGCGGGGCGCGCCACCGCTCCTTGCCCGTGGTCTTGTCGAGCGCGACGAGGAACGAGTTCCCCTCATGGTCGAGCAGCACGAGAAGCGTGTCGCCCTCGAGCCATGTCCAGGCACCTTCGCCGAACGTCATGTACATCCGCAGCGGACCGAAGTCCTTCTGCCACAGGAGTTGGCCGTCCATGGTGTACGCGTACAGGCCGCGCGAGCCAAAAAACGCGAAGACGTGCGTCCCGTCCGTGACGGGCGAGTTGGAGGCAAAGCTCCCATAGGTAGGGTGATGCAGCTCGTGCGGCGTGGCGGCCTTCGCCTCCCGCTCCCACACCAGCTTTCCCGTTGGCCGGTCGTAGCACAGGACCACGAAGCGGTGCTCGACGAGCCGCGCCTTGGCGGCGTCAGCGTCGACGGGGATCGCCGTTGTCAGGAAGATGCGATCGCCCGCAACGACGGGCGACGAGAATCCCCGGCCGGGCACGTTCACTTTCCACTTGATGCCCTCGGCGTCGCTCCACCGGAGCGGCGCATCGCCAACGGCCATGCCGGTGGCCGTAGGCCCCCGCCAATACGCCCAGTCACCGACGGCGGCGTCGATGGGCCAGTTCGCCACGGCCAGCGCTACAGAACACCAGAGGATCACGTGCTTCATGAGTTTCCTGCCCTAAGCGAGCCCTGCGGGCGAAGCGGGGTTGGAATGCCGCGCCATGCGCGCGGCGAGTTTAATGGTACCCGATTCCGCGCGTGCCGCAGCCGCCGGCTTGACACCTGGTGGCGACCGGTGCGTACATTCGGCGCTTCAGTCCCCAATCTGCGCACACGATCGCGGAGGAGGTCACATGCAACGAGCGTTTCACCCAGGGCTGCGACGCCCCGTGATCGCGGTCGCCGTCATCCTCGCCGGATCGCTGACGCTCGTGCGCGGCCAGGGGCGCGATACGCGCTTCGCCAATACCAATCGCCGTATAGAGCAGTTCAAGCCCGTCACCGAAGCGGAGCTGCGAAGTCCGAGCGCAGCCGACTGGCTCCAGTGGCGCCGTACATCCGATACGTGGGGCTACAGCCCGCTCACGCAGATCACGACCGCAAACGTCCATCACCTGCAGCTGGTGTGGTCGTGGCCGATGCAGACTGGTGCCGATCAGGCCGGACCGCTGGTGCGCGACGGTGTCATGTACCTGCCCAGCCCCTCGGGTATCCAAGCGCTGGATGCGGCGACAGGGGAGTTCATCTGGGAGCTCAAGCGGAACGGCATCGCTCGGCGCAGCTTGGCGCTCTTCGGCGAACACCTCTACGCCACGACGGCCGAGGCGCATCTCATCGCGGTGACCGCCGCAACGGGCACCATCGTGTGGGATCGGACCGTCGCCGATTCCAAGCTCGGATTCAAGTACACCAGCGGTCCACTCATCGCCAACGGCCTCGTCGTCGCCGGCATGACCGGGTGTGAGAAGTACAAGGAGGAGGTCTGTTTTATCTCCGCGCACGATCCGGTGACCGGCGAGCAGCGGTGGCGAACGGCCACCGTCGCACGTCCAGGCGAGCCTGGCGGGGACTCCTGGGGAGAGCTCCCAGTTCGGTTGCGCGCCGGCGCGGACGCGTGGGTCCCCGGCTCATACGATCCGGTGTCGAACCTGATCTTCTGGGGCACGTCGCAAGCCAAGCCATGGGCGAGCGCCCAGCGCGGGACAGACGCGGCCGCGCTGTACACAAACAGCACGCTGGCGCTGGATGCCAGCACGGGCAGGTTGGTCTGGTACTTCCAACACATTCCTGGTGAAACACACGACCTCGACGAAGTGTTCGAGCGCGTGCTGGTCGACAGTGGCGATCGCCAGTCAGTCTTCAGTATGGGGAAGGCCGGCATTCTCTGGGAGCTGGAGCGGAAGACAGGCCGGTTCCTGAACGCCTTCGACCTCGGCTACCAGAACGTGCTGAACATCGACAAGCAGTCCGGGAAGGTGACGTATCGATCGAGCACGGTCCCGAAGCTAAACACGCCGGTGGAGTACTGCCCGGGGCCGGGTGGGTTCAAGAACCTCTTTGCGATGGCGTTTCACCCTGAGACGCGCGCGTTCTACATCCCTGTGAAGCTGAGTTGCGCGACGGCCGTCTACCGCGCGATGACGTCGCCAGACTGGGCGCAGGGTGGCAACGGACCGGCCGAGCGGACGTCCCTCCCGCATCCGGCGAGCCCGAACAATCTCGCCGCGCTCGTGGCGATGGACAGTCGGACCGGTCAGAGCCTGTGGCGCCACCCGAATCCGCTCCCGTACGACACCGCGGTGCTCACGACAGCCGGCGGCCTCGTGTTCGCGGGCGACATGGACCGGTACTTCACCTCGTTCGACGCCAGGACCGGCCAGGTGCTGTGGCGAACGCGGACGGCGACACCGCCCGACGGGTTCCCGATCACGTACGAGGTCCGCGGTCGGCAGTACGTCGCCGTGCCCACTGGACCGGGATGGTTTGTAGGCTACTGGCACATCCGCGACGTCATGCCGAACTTCCATCGTGTCGATGGCGGTCCGGTCATGATGGTGTTCGCGCTGCCGGAGCGGACGTAACCATCCGCCGTCAAGCGCGCGTCAGCGCGAGGCCTCTCGTGCGAGTGGTCCGAAGAACGGACGCGGCGAGCCGCTTGTCCACCAGCGCCCATCGATGGCGCGTTCGCTCGAGGTGGTCATGTGCCACTGCGCGCGCGTCGCGCGGAGGTACCGAGGTGGGCCGTCCGGGAACGGATTGCCGGCCAACAGGCCGATGACTGCCGGTGAGCCCTCCAGGAGGCGTCGACAAAAAGGCTCGAACCACACGCTCTCGTCCGCCTCGCCCAAGGCCGCGAACCACATCTGCCAGTCGAGTCTCGGTTGATGCGGCGCCACCCAGCGCGGCCGCTGGGATGGATCACTCGGTTTGTCGCGGAACACGTACGGTCGCCACGATGTGCCGTCGACCGAACCCTCTATGGTGATCTCCGATCGCCGCGGTGTCATCACCGCGAAGAGCCCATAAGCGTTGACCGAACGCAGCGGGAGGAGCGTTTCGCGGATCCGGAGCGTCCACGACGATCCAGGCAGCTCGAGGCCGGATTGACGCGCCAGGATGTCAACGGAAACCGGCACGGTCGCCATCGCCACGACGATGGACGCTACCGACTGCCACCGGGAGACAACGCAAGACGTCGTAGGCGACGAACGTGGCGGACTTCGCCGCGCTATCCTGTGCCACGCGGCATCGTCGACTAGCGTCAGCGCGAGTGCCGCGCTCAGCAGGTTGAAGAAGGCGTAGTTCCCCGTGAGCGCGATGAGTCCCTGCAGCGCCACCAAGAGCACAGCCGCAACGCGCTTCAACCAGCCACCACCGAAGATGAGCCACGGAACGAGAAGCTCGATGACGAGCACGCCCGCGGTCGACATCCGTTGAAACCACGCCGGCAGCTGATGCGCGTACCAGCCGAGGGGCGTCGGCAGTGGCTGCGTCTCGTAGTGAACCGCCAGCGCCGTGAGCCCGTTCCACAGCGGATCGCCACTGGCGAGCTTGACCACCCCGGACGCGAACATCAGGCGGAAGAGCAGCCACCAGATCAGCCAGCGCGCGAGACGCGGCGGGTCGTGCCGGCCGGGCCGCTCAATGAGCGTCCACGGTGCGAGGACCACAGCGATCGCGCCGGTCTCGAGGAGCAGCGCATCCCATTGAAACGCGAGAAACTCGCCCGTTACGGTCATGAGCGAGAGATAGAGCAACCACAGCAGTGGCAGTACCGCAGCGCTGGCGAGGCCGAGGAAGAGCGGCAGCGACAGCAGCATGCCCAGCCGACACACGCCCGTGAGCCAGGCGTTGCTCGCACCAAACCAGAACACGGTCGGCCACTGAAGAAACCGGCTCCATCCGAGCGACTCTCCGTCCGCCCACACGCGCGCATTCGCCATCATTTCCCGCGCCGGCGCAATCCCCTGGGAGCCGGCGAGACCGAGAATCTGAGAGTCGAGCGACCAGAACGCGAGCAGGTAGACGGCGCCCAGGAGGCGCAGGAAGAGCCAGGTCGCCAGAGCCCAGGATGCGGAAGACCGTCGGTTGGAAACAGGAGCGATTGTGACCGTAGCCTACACCGACGCGCCGGTGGTTGGCGCGGCACCGTAGCCTCGTTCGGAGGCCCACAGGTCGAGCGAGATGCTGGCGAGATCGTCCACCGCCGGCACAGCCAGACCGTCCACGGTGAGGTCGATGGTCTTGAGATAGCCGTGGCACGTTTCGCAGGCTTCGACCCGGACGTGCGGGAATGCATCGGCCGTGAACACTGGGAGCGCGTCGAATCGGGCTTCCCGGCATGTGGGACACATCAGCCGCGGAAATCCCCACTCGGTGAAGCATCGACCGCATTGAAGCGTCTTCTTGGCTCCGTGCCCCTCCTCACGCAACACACCGGCGCGGGGCGCACCCCTACAGACAGGACAGCGACTCCACCCGGCTCCTTCTGACTGAGGTGCGAGACAGCGTTCATCGCGCCGCGCGACAGCGACCGCTTCCGCAAACGGTTGGGTCAGCGATCGGACGACGAACAGCGCAGGTCCATCGAGCACGAGGAGGGAGGCGACGCCCCCGGGTGCGTCGCACTCCAGGGCCTCGCGCAGCCGAGTCGTCCAATCCAGTTCCAGCAACTTCTGAGCCGACGCGGCGTTCCGCAAGACATCCGGCGAGGGCGCGGAGTGAGCGAGCCACCGCAGGAAGGCGGGCGCTGCGTCCGTCGCGAGCCGAAGCGGAAACGCGTCGGCGAACGGCACCCCACGCGCCGGCGCGTTGTCGGCGATCGCGGACGTGAAAAGGGATCGCTGGTACTGGGCGAGCGCGGCGTAGAACGTGAGGATCTGGCTCGCGGCCACCGATTGCGGCGCCAGTTCGAGGGCGCGCGCGATCCGCGCGTCCCAAGGTGTCACGATCGAGGCGTCCGCAGGCGAGCGAGCCACAGTGCGTGGTGCTGTCGCGCCCACTCCTCGCTGACGCGACCGTGAATGATCGCGTGCAGCCCACCTGGTACCACCGCCACGCCCATGTAGATGTGGACGATGAACCCACCGATGGTGGCGAGTGCCGCGATCGAGTGGACGAGCGTAGCTCCGGCGCGCAGCGCGTGCCAGTCCGTCGGGATCGATGCGACGTTCCACATCACCAGACCCGAGAGGAGCAGCAGCACGCCACCACCGGCCATCAACCAATAGAGCATCTTCTGTCCGTAGTTGAAGCGCCCGACCGGTGGGACCGCGGCATCGTCGTTGCGGGCGTAGGCGCCGATCGCACGCCTCCAGGCCCGGTCCTCATAGGTCGTGTGCATGTCGTGGCGCCACGCCGTGTGCATGCGCGCAAGCGCCAACGCGAACACGAGCCCAACCCACGGGTGCCCAAGCCGCGCGAGATAGCCGCCGCCGGCGAGCGTCGACAGCCAGAAGAGCGCGGGCGTCCAGAACGCGAGCCCGGTGATCAGGAGATACACATACGTCAAGGCGGCCACCGCGTGCGTGGCGCGCTCGCCAACGTTGTAACGCTCGATGGATTGATGGGCGTTCATCGTTCTGTCCTGGTCCCGCTCGGCTCTCTGTCGTGAGGCCCCCTGGGTTCGTGATCCCCCTCGTGCTTGCGACCGAAGCGGACGAAGTGCGCTGCGGCCGCCACGATGCCGCCGACCATCGCGAGGTTGCCGAGCACCTTCAGCGGACCCTTCCAGAGCCGAACCATCAACGGAATCTCGGGATCGCGCGGCAGCCCGTAGAGCTCTGGCCGATCCCCGAACGCGAGCACCGTCACGACGCCGGTTCCTCCGACGCCTGGCGGATCGTACACAGCCGCCTCTGGAAACCCGTTCGCTTTGAGCTGCGCGACCCGCTGTTCGGCGACCTCGAGCATATGGTCCTTCGTCCCGAACTGCAGGCACCCGGTCGGGCACGCCTTGACGCACGCAGGCTGGAGTCCGACCGACACGCGATCGACGCACAACGTACACTTGTGCACCCGATTCGTCTCGCGATTGAACTTCGGCACGTCGAACGGGCATCCCGTGATGCAGTAGCCGCACCCGATGCACTGATCCTGCTGGAAGTCGACGATGCCGTTGACGTACTGGACGATGGCCCCTGGGGCGGGGCAGGCGGCGAGGCAGCCAGGGTCCGCGCAGTGCATGCATTGGTCCTTCCGCATCAGCCAATGCAGCGCGCCTTTCTCATCGTGCTCGTTGAACCGAATCAGATTCCAGAAATTCGCGGTCAGGCCGCCGAGCGTCTGATACGTTCCGTTCTGTGTCGTCGGCTCGGGCGGGAGATCGTTCCACTCCTGACACGCAACCTCGCACGCCTTGCAGCCGATGCACGTGGACGTGTCCACGAGCTTGCTGACGATCGGCAGCAAGCGCACCGCGGTCGCAGGCGCAGACGAGGCCGAGACGCGACGCAGTTCGAGTGACACGTCAGACCTTCTCCAGCTTCACGAGAAACCCCTTGTACTCCGGCGCGAACGAGTTCGGATCGACCACGGTCGGCGTCACGAGGTTGGCGAGCGAGCCGCGCTGCTCACCTTCACCAAGAAGTCCCCAGTGGATCGGGAATCCGATTTGATACACGGTCCGCCCGCTGACGCGCATCGGTTTGATGCGCCGTGTGACCATGGCGCGTCCTTCGATGGCCCCCCGCGCGGATGTGACTCGCACGCGGTCTCCGCTGGCGATCCCTTTCTCGGCGGCGAGCTGCTCCGGCATCTCGACGAAGAACTCCGGCTGCAGTTGGACGTTGTACTTGTTGTTCTTCGTCCAGTAGTGGAAGTGCTCGGTGAGCCGGTACGTCGTGCACACGATGGGGTAATCGGCAGCGTTGCCAAGCGTGTCGAACTCGGTCGTGAATGGCTGGAGCGCCGGATTCGTGCTGTGCGACGGATGGAGCGGGTTCGGCACCGGTGACTCGACCGGCTCGTAGTGCTCGGACCACGGCCCGTCCACGAACTGACCGGGGATGAAGAGGCGTGCGACTCCTTCCGGATGCATGATGAACGCGCCCAGCGCAGCATCCGGAACGCTGTCGACCGTGTAGTCCGGCGTGTCGCCGACCCACCGTTGCCCGTTCCACGCGATGCCCACGCGAGTGGCATCCCACGGCCGGCCCTGTGCGTCGGCAGAGCATCGGTTATAGAGGATGCGTCGATTGGCGGGCCAACTGAACGTCCACTCCGGATGGCGCCCAAGACCGCTCGCGTCCGCGTACGAACGACGCTGGGTCAAGTTGCCGCCGTCCGTGTACATGCCGATGTACAGCCAGTTCCCAGACACAGTCGTCCCGTCGGCCCGTGCGTCGAGGAATCGCGAGAGCTGACTGCCGGCTCGCACCACCACGTTGCCCGCCGCATCGCGGACGTCAGCCAGCGCCCAGCCGTTCAGCTCCTTGCAGACTTCGTCGAGCGATGGGCTCACCGGATCCGTGTACCACCAATTCAACTTCAGCACCGGGTCGGGCAGACGCCCGCCGTCCCGCTGATACAGCTCGCGCACCTTCAAGAAGATCCGCGCCGCGATCTCCTGGTCCGGTTTCGCCTCGCCTGGTGGATCAACGGCTTTCCACTTCCACTGGATCCAGCGCGCGGAGTTGACGAACGACCCGTCCTTTTCGGCGAAGTTCGCCGCGGGGAGCATAAAGACCTCGGTGTCGTTCTCCTCGGGCTTCTGGCCGGCGAGCGCGAGGATCTCAGGCCTCCAGAAACTCGCGGTCTCGGTCTCGAAGTTCTCCGCGACAACGAGCCACTTCAGCTTCGCGAGCGCGCCCACCGCTTTGCGCGAGTTCGGGCCGTTGGTCACCGGGTTCATCCCGAAGCTGAAGAAGCCCTCGAGATCCCCGCGGTACATCCGATCGAAGATGTACGCCCAACTCCAGTTCTCGTACGTCCCCTCGGGCGTCTGGGGAAGCTTCGGATGCCAGTCGTACCCGAAACCGTTCTCGGGGGTGGCGGCGGCGCCGTAGTACGCCTTCATCTGGCTCACCGCGAAGCGATCCGTGTTCGACCAGAAGTTCGTGCTGTTCGGCCGCAGCGGTGCCGGCGTCGCAACCTTCAAGAACGTCGCGAGCGACGTGTGATCGGCTTTCGGGATGGGCATGTAGCCCGGCAGGTTGTGGTATGCCATGCCGCAGTCGGTGCCGCCCTGGATGTTCGCGTGGCCGCGCAGCGCATTGAGACCTCCGCCCGGTCGTCCGATGTTGCCGAGCAGGAGCTGCAACATGGCCGCCGCGTGGATGAGTTGCACTGAGTGGCTGTGATGCGTCCAGCCGAGCGCGTACAACATCGTGCCGACGCGATCCGGCGTGTGCGTCGATGTGATGATGTCGGCCGCAGCCACGAAGTCCTCGGCCGAGCAACCGCAGATCGACGCGACCATCTCCGGGGTGTACCGCGCGTAGAAGCGCTTCATCACTTGGAACACCGACCGCGGATGCTGGAGCGTCGGATCGACCTTGGCGAAGCCCTGCGCATCGAGCTCGTACGCCCAGCTGGATTTGTCCGCGTAGGCGTTCTTTTCCTCGTTCCAGCCCGAGAAGAGCCCAGTGGATTCGTCGAAGCGGTACTCTTCCGACACCAGGAACGACGCGTTGGTGAACAGCCGCACGTACTCATCGTGATACCGGTTTCGTGAGAGTGCGTGATGAATCAGCCCGCCGAGGAACGCGATATCGGTGCCGGCTCGAATCTGGACGAACTTGTCGGCCACGGCCGCCGTTCGGTTGAATCGCGGATCCACGCACACGAGCGTCGCGTTGCGGGTGCGCTTGGCGTCCATCACGAAGCGGAAGCCCACGGGGTGGTTCTCGGCCGGATTCCCACCCATGGCGAGCACGACGTCCGCGTTGCGGATGTCCGTCCACCCGTTGGTCATGGCGCCCCTACCGAACGTGGCGGCCAAACTGGCCACCGTCGGCCCGTGTCATATCCGGGACTGCTGCTCGATCGGAATCACGCCGAGGCCGGCGCGAAACGCCTTGACGAGCAGGTAGTTGACCTCGTTCGTATCGGTGCAGCCGCCGACCACCCCGACGCCGGTAAGGGCATTGATGGTTCGACCGGCGTAGTCGCGTTCAACGAGACGACGATCGCGCGCCTCCTTCAGCAGCCGGGCGATGCGGTCGATCGCGAAATCCCATGACTTCTCTTCCCAGGCCGTGCCGCGCGGCGCTCGGTAGAGCACCTTCGTCAGCCGCCGGTCGTTCACGATGTCCTGCTTGAGCGTGATCCCCTTCGGGCAGAGCGACCCGCGGTTGATGGGGTGATCGGGGTCACCCTCGACGTGGACCACGCTCGGTTTCACGTTCTGCGACCGGTCCCCGAGGGTATGAATGATGACGCCGCAGCTGACCGAGCAATACGGGCAGGTGGACCGCGTTTCGGTGGTGCGGGCGATCTTCAGCTCGCGAACGGCCGCATACGCTGGCGTGAGATCGAAGCCGAGCGCCGTCGCGGCGACACCACCAATCGTTGATACCTTCAGGAACTCTCGACGAGACGGTCGCATCGGCCCCTCACTGGAATCGGCACGGTTGGGCAGCGCTCACCCCGTAAGCATATCCCGATTGGCGACACCAACCGGCCGCTTCGAACGGCTGGGCCTGCGACTCAATCGCCGACCGCGATCACGTGATCGTCCGTGCGAAAGAAGATCCGACTCGAGGCGATGGCTGGTGACGCGAGGAGCCGACCGGCAATCCGGTTGCGTGCAATGACGTGCGGCGCCCGGACGGCACGAAGGACGATGACCTCGCCCGATTCGCTCGCGAGGTCGATCTTGCCGTCAGCGGCAATCGGGGAGGCGGTGTAGATGCCGCCGAGGCGCTCCCGCCAGACGGTCTGCCCTGTTGCGGCATCGAGGCACGTGATCACGCCTACGTCGCCGGCCATGTAGAGCAGACCGTCGTAGTACGCCAGCGACGAAATATAGGGCGCGCCGGTCGGCTGCCGCCAGGCCACGTGCGTCTTCGAGATGTCGCCGCGGCCTCCTGGTCGGATGGCCGCATATGGTCCGCTCCGGTACCCGCGTGACACGTAGATCATGCCGTTGTGATGCAAGGGAACCGGAATCGGAAAGCGGTTGTCTTCGTCGAAGTGCCACAGCGCCTGGCCGGACGCTGGGTCGTAGGCTTCGATGCCCTGGCTGGAGTTGACGATGAGCTCCTCGCCCTGTGGAGCTGGCACGATGATCGGCGTACTGTAGGAAATGACGCCGCGCGGCCGGTGCACTCTCCATGTCTGCGTCCCGCTCCGGGCATCCAACGCCAGGAGGTACGCCGCGGACTCGTGATAGCAGACCAGGAACAGCGTGCCCCTGTGAACGATCGGTGAGCTGCCGTGTCCCCAGTTGATGTCGAACGGACCGAACTCCTTGACGAGGTGTCGGCTCCAGACGCGCTGGCCGCTTGCGTCGACCGCGACGACTTGTCCTGACCCGAAGATGGCGTAGACGCGCTCGCCGTCGGTGACGGGGCTCGCGCTTGCGAGATTGTGCTTGTCGTGAACGGAAGGGAGCTCGCCTTCGGCCGGCTGCTCGAAGGTCCAAAGGTGAGCGCCGGTCGCGCGATCTAGAGCCTCCACCAGAAACGTGACCCTCCGGTCTTGGCCGCCGTCGGCCAGCGAGCGCTCCGCATCCGAGGCGTTGCCCCCTTGCCCGAGCCGCGGTCCCTGCCGGCTGTCGCCCCGACCTCGTTGTGACGTCACGTAGACGCGGTCGCCCCACACGACGGGGGAGGCGATGCCGACGCCCCGCAGCTTCGTCTTCCACGCGATATTACTCGTGTCGCTCCAGGTCTCGGGCAGGCGCCTCTCTGTCGAAGCGCCGGTGCCGGAGGGCCCGCGCCACTGCGGCCAGTCGTCGGCGTTCGCCGGCACCGTGGCGAGAGCCGGCGCCAGCACCGCGATGAGCCCGATCGTCCCGCGGAAGGAATTCATCAGCATCCTCCGAACTCCGATGTGTCAGCACTCGCTCTCAACGCTCACAGCGCATGACTCACAGATGACTGCCGGTGCCTCACGCATCTGGCTTGCCCGTCATCGGGACGAAGCGGACTGGGAGCGTCTGGACGAGCTCGAGTCCACTCGGCGTCTTACGCAGGATGCGGAGCTCCTGTTCGAACGTCCCAACCGGAATCGCCATCAGACCGCCGATCTTCAGCTGTTCGATCAATGCAGGGGGCACCTCCGCTGGGGCGGCCGTCACCATCATGCGGTCATAAGGGGCGTGCTCTGCCCACCCCAGGTACCCGTTTCCAGCGCGGACCTCGACGTTCGCGAACCCAAGCTCCGACAGCGTCGCCTTGGCGCGTGCGGCGAGCGGCTCGACGATCTCAATCGAGTACACCGCCTTGGCGAGCGTGCTCAGCACGGCCGCCTGATAGCCGGATCCGGTGCCGATCTCGAGCACGACGTCTCCTGGACCGACGTTCAGCGCCTGCGTCATGAACGCGACGATGTACGGCTGGGAGATCGTCTGGTCGTAGCCGATCGGGAGCGGCGTGTCGTCGTAGGCGCGCGAGCGCATCTCGTCAGGCACGAACAGATGTCGCCGCACGGTGCGCATGGCCTGCAGCACCCGCACGTCCGTGATATCGCGAGCCTGCAGTTGGGTCTCGACCATGCGGCGGCGTTCGGCCTCACGGTCTCCGGTACCCGTCTGTCGGCCTGCACCTGCGCACGATGACAGGGCACTGAGGAGGGCGGCCAACATCAGCATGGGTCCGGGCGACAGATGCCACCTCGCCGCCTAGCGAGGCTGGCCCGCCTGTGTCGATGGCGCTGGCGGCATCGGAGGCGGGTACGCCACGCCAAGCTGCTCGAGATACGTCTTGTACTTCCTTGGCTCGTAGTAGAACGTGCGGAGCTGCGGTCTGAAGCGCTCCATCGTGTCCTTGTTCAGCCAGACTGCGGGCTTGTCGTCGGGGCGGAGCAGGGGACGATACTCCTGCTGCTTCCGCTGCACGTTGTCGAAGTAGTCACGTGAAGCCGCCACGAGCTCAGGGCGGAGCAGCACATCCAGGACTGTCATCGCGTACACTTTCGCGCCCTGCGTCGCGCCCTTGTGCGCTACGGGCGTCGCCATCGAGACCGCGCTGGTCCAGTGGTGCCCGACCGCGCCGGGGATATTCGACGGGAAGCGCAACGTGACCGTCGGCATGCTCCACATGATGTCGCCGATGTCATCCGAGGCGCCGCCGCTCCTGTCGGCCTCTGGAATCGATGCTCGCCCGCGCAGGTCTTTGGAGACCTCGGTCGGCAGGCCGCGTTCCTCGACCCCACGCGCCCGCTGGAACGCTTTGGCGAACTGCTGATCCGCTTCACTCCAGGCCGGCATACCGACGTCGAGGATGTTGCGGTGCATCGCCTCCGCGATCGGACGATTACCATGTTGCGGCCACGCCGAACCGAGCACCCGCGATTCGACGGTCGTTCCGGTCATCATCGCGGCGGCCTTGGCCATCGTATCGCCGGTTTCCCACAGCTCTTTGATGCGATCGTACGTGGCTTCTCGGAAATAGTACCAGACCGACGCGTACGGGGGCACGACGTTGGGTTGGTCGCCGCCGCTGGTGATCACGTAGTGCGACCGTTGCGCCAGCCGCAGGTGCTCCCGCCGGAAGTTCCAGCCGATGTTCATCAGCTCCACGGCATCGAGCGCGCTCTTGCCGAGCCACGGCGCAGCGGCCGCGTGCGAGCTCTCGCCCTTGAACATGTACTCGACCGAGACCATGCCGCTGCCGGTGCCCTCGCCCCACGTGACGCTCAAATCGCTGCCGACGTGCGCAAAGAGGGCGACGTCCGCGTTCTTGAGGATGCCCTCGCGGATGAAGTGCGCCTTCGATCCGAGTTGTTCTTCGGCCACGCCGGGCCACAGGATGATCGTGCCGGGCAGCTTCTCGCGCTCCATGATCTTCTTCACCGCGAGCGCGGCGGTGATGATGAGCGCTTGGCCGGCATTGTGGCCTTCTCCGTGGCCAGGCGCGCCCGGCACCAGCTCCTTCCGGGTCACCACACCCGGTGTCTGGTTGGTCGTCGGGAGGCCGTCGATGTCGGCTCCCAGCGCGATCACCGGTTTGCCGGATCCCCAGATGCCCAGCCACGACGTCGGGATGTTCGCCACGCCCCGCGGGACGTCGAAGCCTTCTTTGACGAGTGTGTCGGTGACGAGCCGCTGTGTCTCGGTTTCGTGGAACCCGAGCTCCGCAAAGCTAAACAGCAAGTCGACCATCTGCTGTGTGAACACACGCCGGCTCTCGATGTCCGCGATGAGATCCTTCTTGAGCGCGTCCACGCGCGGATTGGGCGGGGCGGGCGGGACGGCTTGACCCGCTTCTGTTCCGCCGCGCTGCGCGTCGACGGTGCTCACGCAAAGCGCGAAGGAGGCGACGAGGCCGAGCGCCGAACGTGAGACCCGCATGCGCTTCCCCTCTCTGGACCGTTGCCGGCGTGTCACGCGGGCGAGCCCGTGCGACGTCGCTACTGCTGTTGCTGCTGCGTCGCGGTCGGGGCCGGGACGTCGCGCAAGCGCTCCTGCACCGTGCCGGGGATGCCGAGCTGCGTGTCCGCGCCGAGCTGCTTCAGCAACTCCGCCGTCTCGGGAAAGGCCTGAAACTGGAAGGACTGCTTCGCGCCTTCAGCCAAACGATACGGCGTGCGGCCGCGGAAGTCCCGCGCGTTGATCCGTGCGCCCTTGTCGACCAGATACTGCACCACTTCGTTCAAGCCGCGCATCGACGCGCCGTGGAGTGCCGTGAAGTCCGCTTCGTTGGTCGCGTTGACGTCGGCCCCGGCTTGGACGAGCAACGTGACCGCCTCTTCGGCGCCCGCCATGCGGAAGCCGCGCTGTTTGCCGGGCGTGAACGTGGCGCCGCCCAGACCGGCGGCCGACATGAGCGGCGTCGTGCCGTCCACGGTCGTCAGGCGGTGGTCCGCCCCGGCATCCAAGAGCGTTTTGATGATCGCCCCGTACCCGTCCGTGCGCGCAACGCCGAACGTCTCCATGATCTGCAGTTGATTACCGCTGGCGGCGTTGGCGGCAACCCACAGGGGTGTGGCCCCGAGCAGGTCGCCCGTGCCACAGGCGAACGGCTCGAACGCACCTTTTTTCGGGTACCCGATGTACCCCATGTGCATAGCGGACGTGACGGCCCGGGCGTTGGCGTCCGCGCCGCGCGCGAGCAACGCCTTCGTCAGTTGGAGCCGGCGCGCGGTGTCGAGACGAGCGCTGCCCATCGCGGCGTAGCCGCCGCCCAGGCCGTGAGACCGGTACCAATCCGCCATCCAGAGATCGGCGCTCCCCACAGCCGTATGCAGCGCCCGGACCCCACCGATCGCGCCGTTAGGGTCGGCGCCCTGATCCAAGAGGAACAGCGCGAAGTCCGCCTGACCGCTAATGATCGTGAAGGGCAGCACGTGTGTGCCGTCCGGCGCGACGTCGTTGACGCGCGCCCCGGCGGCGAGCAGCGTCTTGGCCATCTGAATGTTGCCGGTGCGAGCCGCGAACATCAACGGGGTGAAACCTCGTGCCGAAACCGCGCGGACATCGGCCTGACCCTCCACGAGCACGTTCGCGATGTCGTCGTGCCGCTCGGTGATGGCCCACATCAGCGCGGTGTACTTGTCGAGCGCGGTCGCCGCGTTGACGTTGGCGCCGTTGGCCAGAAGCGCCTTGACCAGTTGGACGTTGCCGGTCTTGGCCGCAGTCATGAGCGGGGTTCGGCCACTGCTCTCCGCGAGATTGGGGTTCGCCTTCGCGTTGAGTAGTCTTTCCGTCATGGCCAGGTCGGCGTTCTCCGCCGCTCGCGCGAGCGCGGTGACGCCGTGATCGTCGCTGGCATTGACGTTCGCGCCTGCGCGAATCAGGAGGTCCACCATGTCGAGGTCGTTCCAATGCGCCGCCCAGAGCAGCGCCGTGGACCCATCCGCGCGGGTGGCGTTCACGTCGACGCGCTCTTTCAACAGGGTGCGGACCGCCGCTTTGTCCTGTTCGGCGGCGGCGTTCACCAGCCGGAGGTCGGGTCCCGCTGCGGCCAGCGCCCAGGAAGAAGGCAACATCAAGCTCGTGCAGAGTCCGACGACGCGGAGAGTGTGTGCGCTCATTTCGACTTGTTCGTCCTTCAGCCTTGACGGCGGTCGCGTGCACGTCGACCCGCCCGATGCTTTGCCCTCATATGATAGACGGTGGTACCCCCGGCGTCGAGCGCCATTCGCCTGACATTCGCAATACAACGGCCCACCAAGGCAGGGGCCCGGCGAGTCGCCAGTGGGTGGTCGACGTGCGCGTCGGGTGCCCGTGCGTTGCCCCGACGTCGCGGCGTCGTTAGACTCCACGCCGAAAGGAGACCAGGTGACGACACGACTCCGTGCGCTTCCTCTGCTGGCACTGCTCGCTGCGTGTCGCGCAACACCCGCCCCGCCCGCGGCTGATGCCGCGAAACCGGCCTTCGGCACGTTTGGCATCGACACGGCCAACATGGACTTCACAGTTGCGCCAGGCGACGATTTCCACGCGTACGTCAACGGCAAGTGGATCGCGACCGCCACCATCCCTCCTGACAAGGCGCGCTATGGTGTGTTCGATGCGCTGGGCGATCAGACAGAACGAAACCTCCGACTGCTGGTGGAAGAGGCGGCTGGGGCGCCGCAGTCCCCAGGATCGGTCACACAGAAGGTCGCGGATTTCTATCGTTCCTGGATGGACGAGCAGGCCATCGAGCAGCGCGGGCTGTCGCCGCTCGAGCCCGATCTCCGTGCGATCGCCTCGGCTGCCACGAAGGCGGACCTGCTCGCGTTGATGGCGCGTCCCGACTTCACTGGACCGGTGAGCTTCACCATCGAGCCCGATCCCGCCGACGCCTCGAAGTACGTCGTGTTCATCGGCCAGGCCGGCTTGGGCATGCCAAACCGCGATTACTACCTCAGAACCGGCGATCGATTCGACGCGTACAGATCGGCCTACCGCACCTATCTCGCACGGACCTTCGAGCTGATCGGCCAACCGGCGCCCGCGACGTCGGCCGACGAAGTGCTGGCGCTCGAGACGAAGCTGGCCACCGAGCATTGGTCGCCCGATCGGCAGCGGGATGTGCGGGCGACAACCAATCCCATGGACCGTGCGGGCCTCGCCGCCTTGGCCCCGGCCATCCAGTGGCCCACGATATTAGCCGCCGCCGGGCTCGAGGCGGTGCAACGCGTCGTGGTGCGAGAAACGACCGCTGTGCGCGGCGGCGTCGCGTTGCTGTCGACCGAGTCGGTCGACGTGTGGAAGAAGTATCTCGCCTTCCATCTCGCCAACAGCTACGCCTCGTACCTGCCAAAGGCACTTGACGACGCCAGCTTCGCCTTCCACGAGAGAGCGCTCCGGGGCATCGAAGTGCCGCGCGAGCGCTGGAAACGGGGCGTGTCGCTGCTTGACCGCCAGCTGGGTGAGGGCATCGGCGAGCTTTACGTCGCGAAGCACTTTCTCCCCCCCGACCACAAAGACAAGATGGACGCGCTCGTCGCGAACCTGCGCACGGCGGTCGGCGCGCGTCTCAAGACGCTCGCCTGGATGGACGACACCACTCGCGCGGAAGCACTGAAGAAGCTCGCGACGTTCGACCCCCGCGTGGGCTATCCCGCGAAGTGGCGAGACTATCGCGCGCTCGCGATCCATCCGGGCACGCTCTTCGAGAACGTCCGCCATGCTCGCCGCTTCCACTGGGATCGGCAGGTCGCCCGTTTCCCGAAGCCCGTCGACCGCGGCGAATGGGGGATGACGCCGCAGACGGTCAACGCCTACTACGACCCGACGATGAACCAGATCACATTTCCGGCGGCCATTCTGCAGCCACCGTTCTTCGATCCGAGCGCGGATCCGGCGGTCAACTACGGCGCCATTGGCGCGGTGATCGGCCACGAGATGGGCCATGGATTCGATGACCAAGGACGCGAGTACGACGAGACGGGCCGCATTCGCAACTGGTGGACGCCAGACACCAACGCGAGGTTTCTGGAGCAGACCAAGCGACTTGTCGCGCAGTACAACGCGTTTTGTCCGCTGCCCCCGCTGTGTGTGAACGGCCAGCTGACGCTCGGTGAGAACATCGGCGATCTCGGTGGCCTCGAGATGGCGTACACGGCGTACCGGTTATCGCTGAACGGCGGCACGGCGCCCGTGCTGGAGGGGTTCAGCGGCGACCAGCGCTTCTTCATGGCACACGCACAGTTGTGGCGCGCGATCCTGCGCGAGGACGCGCAGCGCAACCGGTTGCTGACCGATCCGCATGCGCCGCCCGAGGCACGTGGGTCGTACCCCGAGCGCAACATGGACGCGTGGTACGCTGCGTTCGGTGTCAAAGAAGGGCATCGCCTGTATCTCAAGCCCGAAGACCGCGTCAGGATCTGGTGACTGAGGAGGCTGTGATGGATGCGTTGTGGAAGCACCGCGGTGTGCCCTGGGAGTTCGACCCGGTCCACCAGTTGACCGCCGGTGGGCGCGGATTTTCGCCGAGACGCCGAATTACCGCGCCATCGGCACGGCGGCCGGCGGCCACGAGCTCTTTCGGTGGCACTTCCGATGTTCTATCGTGGCCGCCTCACCGACGGTGCGGTGAGGGTGCTCGTCATCGGACAGGAAGGCGCGCAAGACGAGTCGCTGGCGCACCGGTCGTTCTCGGGTGGCACCGGCGCCCGCATGCAGCACTTCCCCCGGTCACTTGGGCGTGACGCACTCGTATCTGTTTCTCAATACCTTCGTGTATCCCATCTTCGGCCAGTACGATGCCGATCTTCGTCCGCTCGCCCAGGGGTCGGACTCACCGATCGTGGCCCATCGCCACGCGCTGCTGGACTACGTAGTCGAGCGCAACGACCTCCGGCTGGTGATCGCGGTTGGGACGGCGGCGAAGGAGACGGTGGTGACGTGGGTGCGATCGCGCGGTGGCACCTGCGCCGAGGGGCCCGAGGACGTCAGCCGGTGCAACACCGCGGCCATCGCCCCTCGCCTCAAAGCTGTCGGCGTCGTCCATCCGGGCTCGGCGGGTAGGGGCGGATCAGCGGCCGCTATCAAGGCGGACTTCATCCGTGCGCTGCAGAAGATCGAAACGTGGGCCGCCGCCGACCCGACATGGCTGCCGGTCGATGCCGGGGCCACGCGGGGATCGGCCGCCAGCTACATGTACACGAGCGCGCCCATCCCATTCCGGGACCTCCCCTACGTTGTGGCATGGCGCATCGGTCGTGGAGGCACCTCGAGCAACCGCAAAGACAGCCAGCGCAGCATTCAGATGTTCTCGGCCAAGGGGAAGTACGGGTCGTCGGCGAAATACGCCACTGACGGACACGGCTCGGCCGAGGGCTACCAGGATGAGGCAGGCGACCTCCCGTACGAGCCGCCGAAGCGTACCCTTCGCCGACTACGACCCCGGCCCGCCACCGCCCTTCGCCCAACTGCTCATGGGCGGCGATCCAGCGTTCCCGTGGCCGACGTTTCCCGACCTGGGTGTGACCGCGCATCGATCGTTTGGCTACGGTCCCATCTATCGGGGGCGTTTCACGAGCGTTCGGCTCCTGATTCTGGCGGATCAGGAATCGCAGGATGATCTGTTTACGTTCCGCGCGCTGACCGGCGATGGCGGCCAGCGTCTCCAGGCGTGGCTGACGGCGGCTGGCCTGACGCGCAGCTATCTCATCCTGCGGTCGCTTCCCGTGGATACCCTGGGCCTGTCGGACGCCACTCGGGAGGCGCTCATCGATCACGACTTCGTTCGTGCGCTGCACCGAGAGGCCGTGAGACGAGTCGCCTCCGCCAACCCGCTCGCCGCCATCGTCTCGGTGGGTTCGCTGTCCAAACGACTCCTACCGCACGTCGCCCCTGCCGGGCTGCCGCCTCTTGAAATGGCGGCGCCGAGCCAACCTGGTTTCCTGGCGAGCTGGCGCGAGGCGCTCGACGCGTTTCGGTCGCTGTCGTTTCCTCGTGATGTGCCCTCGCCGAGCTTCTCCTACAGGGGCGAGCGAGGGCAGATCCCGCGATACGACCTGCCGTTCGGCACGTTGCGTTGGCAGGGGAGCTCTAGCGATCGTGGCGCACGGGCGACGCACCCCGCGTCGGCGGCGCAGCACTACTACAAGATCTACATGCCCAAGTGGGCGTTTCAACTCGATCCGCAGTAGGGCCAGGCGCGATGAGCCCGACCCCCGTCGACACGGCTACGGGACCCGCGTTCGTCCTTCGAGGACGCGTCGTGACCATGAACACCCATTTCGAGGTGCTGTCCGACGCGCGCTTGTGCATCGATCGGGGTGTGATCGCGCACGTGCTGAAGCCGGGTGAGCCTGTTCCGGAGGCATTTCGTGCGGCACCGTCGGTCGACTCGACAGGCACGATCTACCCGGGCCTCATCGAGTTGCACAATCACTTGCCCTACAACGTCCTGCCACCCTGGATCGTCCCGCAACGGTTCGGCAATCGGGGGCAGTGGCCTCGGCACGCCGACTACCGGCGGTTGATCAGTGGCCCTGTGAGCGTGATCGGTCGGACCCGCCTCCAAATCGAAGCGCTCGCGCGGTATGTCGAAGCCAAGTGCCTCGTGGGCGGCGTCACCACGTCACAAGGCATCACCTTGTCGTCGAACAACCGTCTCCGCCGTTACTTTCGCGGTGTGGTCCGCAATGTCGAGCAGACGGGCGATCGTGCCCTGCCACAGGCGCAGACACGCGTACCCGACGTGGCGGCCAAGGACGCGCAGCGGTTCCTCCGACAACTCGGCCGCGGATCGACCCGGTTGTTGCATCTCAGCGAAGGTGTCGACGAGCGTGCACGGTCATACTTCCTGTCGCTGCGGATCGACGGCAGGCGATGGGCGATCACCGACACGCTGGCGGCCATCCACTGCGCGGGCCTTCAGGGTGATGACTTCAAGGTGCTGAAGAGGTTCGGCGCGTCGATGGTGTGGTCGCCGTTCAGCAATCTCCCGCTCTACGGCAACACGGTGGACATCAGGAAGGCCAAGGATGCCCGACTCACGGTGGCGCTCGGCTCGGACTGGACCCTGTCAGGATCGAAGAATCTGCTTGGCGAGCTGAAGGTCGCCCGTCTGTGGAGCGAGGCGCAGAATGGCGTGTTCAGCGCGCGTGAGCTCGTCGCGATGGTGACGATCAACCCCGCGCGAATCCTGAAATGGCACGAGCAGCTCGGGTCGATTGGTCCGGGTCGGCGAGCCGATTTGCTGGTGATCGCCGGCACGTCGGGCGACCCCTACGATCGATTGATTGACGCCCGCGAGGACGCCGTCACGCTGGTGGTGATCGACGGCTGGCCGCGGTACGGCTCGCCTGAGGTCATGCGGCCGTTTCCCGTGACCGAGTCCAGAACTATCGCCGGCGCCCCGAGGCGTTTCAACTTCGCCCACCACGCTGCGGATCCCCTCGTGCGTGACCTGTCGTTGGCCGAGGCGGAAACCCGTCTGGAAGACGGCATGAAACGCCTGCCCGAGCTGGCCGCGCTCCTGGAGAACCCGGTCGCGGCCACCGGTGTGTTTGGTGCCGTGGTGCCTGGTCAGGAAGGGGTATGGGTCATCGACCTCGACCACGAGGATCACGATGGCCTCGTGGCGCGGCCGCAGTTGCCCTTTGGCGGGGAGCTGACCGGGCTGTTCGCGCAAGGGAGCACGGCCGAGCCGTTGTCGCAAATCCTGCAATCCATGCGCCTCGACCCGCTGACGGTTGTCGACGACACGCGATGGGCCGACACGCTGGCGGCAAAGACCAACCTCGATCCAGAGATCAAGCGCGGCCTGGCGCTGGCCTTTGGCCGCACGCTTCCTGCGCCGAATCGCGATCCAGGCGGTGGCGCCGCCGTCGAGGTGCAGGTCGACGGAGGCGCGAGCTCCATTCGCACGCTTCGAGAGCTGCTCAAGCTCCCCGGCGTGCTGACGCTGGCCGATCGTCGCGCCATTGTCGACCAGGCGCTCCAGCTCGTGGAAGGGGCGTACGTGCACCTGCCGTACAAGCGGTCGATGCATGCGGTCGATCCGGTCCAGCACCTGCGGTTGCTTGCCGACCGCCTGAGCCAGGCCTCGCCCGAGCTGAGGAGCTCGGAGTGGGAGTTTCATCGCGATCTCACGACCATCTTCGCGTCGCTGCGCGATCTGCACACGGCGTATCTTCTGCCGGCTCCGTATCGCCACTACACGGCGTACTTGCCGTTTCTCGTCGAGGAGTACGTCGACGAGAGAGGTGAACCGCGCTATATCGTGTCGAAAGTGGCGCGCGATCTCGATCGCCCGACCTTCAAGCCGGGTGTCGAGGTTCTGTACTGGAACGGAAGTGCGATGCGCCGCGTGGTGGCCGCGAATGCCGCTCGGGAAGCCGGAAGCAACCCCGATGCTCGCCACGCCCGAGGCCTTGTCTCGCTCACGTCACGACCGTTGATGCGCTCGCTGCCGCCCGATGAGGAATGGGTCACGCTGACCCATCGCGACCAGCAGGGCTTGCAACGCGAGATTCGCCGCCCGTGGCTCGTTCGCGACATACGGGCCGCGATGCTGGACCTCGACGAGTCCGATCCGAGAGCGCTCGCTCGGGCCACGCTCCTCGGTCTTGATGTCGAGACCGACCTGGTCAACCAGACACGCCGGATGTTGTATGCACCGCCCCTCGTCGCCGGCGCGCCAGCGCGAGCGCTGACGCCGAGCGTGCGTGGCCGCGCGGTCCCGCTGTGGAAGAGGCACGTGTCGACGAGTCTGCCGGGCGTCTTCCAGGTGGCGCGCGTCCACACGCGGAAAGGGAAGTTCGCTTACGTCCGTATCTACACGTTCAACGTCCCGAGCGCCGAGGCGTTCGTGGCGGAGTTCTGTCGATTGTTGGCGGATCTGCCGGGACACGGGCTGATCGTCGACGTGCGCGGGAACGCTGGGGGGGCTCATCACCGCAGCCGAGCAACTCCTGCAGGTGCTCACGCCGAAGCGCATCGAGCCCGAGCCCGCCGAGCTCGCAACGACCGCGTTCATGCTGCGCCTCTGCCGCGCGCACGCGCCGTCAACTGCCGCGTTGGGCCTCGACCTGTCCGCTTGGATCCCTTCGATGGAGCGGGCGCTGCGCACCGGTGCGGCGTATTCGGCGGGACATCCGATTACGTCGCCCGCGGCCGCCAACGCGGTGGGGCAGCGCTACACCGGGCCGGTCGTGCTCATTACCGACGGGTCGTGCTACAGCGCGACGGACATGTTCGCGGCCGGATTCCAGGACCATGGCATCGGACCGGTGCTCGGCGTTGGCGGCCGGACCGGTGCCGGTGGCGCCAATGTGTGGACGAGTCAGCTGGTGGCGGCGTTGGCCAACACGGGCCGCGCGACGCCCGCTCTGGCGAGGCTTCCGCATGGCGCCGGGTTCACGGTGGCCGTTCGACGCACGTTGCGAGTGGGTGCGAGGGCGGGCACGCCGGTCGAAGACAGCGGGGTGGAGCCGACCGTGCGCTACGAGATGACCCGGCGCGATCTTTTGGAAGGCAATCGCAACCTCATCGAACGGGCGGCCCAGATGCTCGCAAAGCTGCCGGTTCACGGCTTCGACGTGGTCGTGGACGCGCTCCGATCGGACGCTGCAGCGTCGGGCGCAGACACGCCGACCGGCAGGCGCGCGCTGGGGACGCGGCGCATCCGTCTGCGGCTGCGAACCTCGAACATCGACCGCGTGGATGTGTTTGCGGACCAACGACCGGTGCTCTCGATCACGATCAGCGATGGCCGGACAACTCGAGCGCTGACGGTGGCCCGAACGGTGCGGCAGCTGGCGGTGCACGGTTTCCGGCGCGACGCGCTCGTCGCGACGCGCCGCATCCCGCTTCGGCGACGCCGGCACGAGCCGGGTGCCCTGTGAAGGCGGAGCGAGCCCTCCCGTTCCGCCATCGACCTCCCGTCCCGTTAGGTTCGGCGGGGCTTACGCTCAACCCGCAAACCCTGCTAGTGTCTTCGCGTTGCGCACGGCTTTGGTTGCGCCGCGATGATCGCCAGGACGCCTCGAGGAAGAGCCCGCGCGACACGCCGTGCACGCGCGGTTCTGTCGGCGCGAAAGCAGGTCAACGATGAAGCACCCGATATCCCGCGTTGCCGCTGTGTTTCTGGTCGCGCTGGTGAGCGCGTCGGTCCGCGCACAAGACTCGCCCCTGTTCACGGCAGCGGAACGAGGTGATCTGGATACCGTACACCGGCTGCTGCAGACAGGTGCCAGTCCAGTGGCGTCGGGGACGGTGCAGGTGGGCAGTCGCAGGTTCCGCGTGAGCGCCCTTGGCGTGGCAGCGCTTGCCTGGCACGCCGATATCGCACGCCTGCTCATGGAACGGGGCGCTCCGCACCCGACCTACTTCGTCCGCAATCACAACCTCATTCCGGCGAATCGTCAAGAGCTCGACGAGCTGCGCGATTGGGAGGTGGTCAATTCGGTCCTCCGCGCGGCCGACGTCGCCGAGATCACCCGCGCGATCGTCGAACGGGACGCGACCGGCGTCTACCGCACGCACGACGGTCGTCAATTCACGGCGACGCTCGACGCCAACGGCGTGCGGCTGACCACACTCGATGGGACCGTTCTGCCGTTCGTCCTCGTCTCCGGGCGCGCGTTCCTGCAGCGCATACCCCCGCCGCCTCAGTCCAACGCTCCGCCGCCGGCACCCGCCAGGGCGCGAACACCGCAGGATCTGGCGATGTTCTCGCGTTTCGTGGAGCCGTTGCCGCCGTCCGAACGTGACGCGTTCCTGGAGCAGTTTCGCACCCGGGGCGGCACCTGGCTCGAGTTCGTGATCGGCGAAGGCCGTGTCTTGGCGCTCGAGATCCGTGAGGGAGGGCCCGCGAGGCTCGGAGGCACACCGACGCTGTACCGGAGAGTCGGTGCACAGCCCGAGGCGTCTCCGTTGCTCGAGCGCGAGCTGGCGTCGATCCGTCCGACGCGTCCGCCGCTCAATTGGCCGTCATTCCGAGGTCCGAATGCGTCGGGTATCGCCGACGGGCAGGCCCCCCCGGTGGCATGGGACGAAGAGCGCCGGATCAACGTCCGCTGGCGTGCGGCTATCCCCGGACTCGGACATTCGTCCCCCGTCGTGTGGGGCGATCGCGTCTTCGTCACGACCGCGGTGAGCTCGCTGCCGAATCCGGAGTTCCGACCAGGAGGACTGCGTGGCGACAACGTGTCGCCGGACCGGACCGAACAGGAATGGCGAGTGCTCGCCCTCGACAAGGCCACCGGGAAGATGGTGTGGGAACGGACCGCCCACCGCGGGACGCCACGGGGCATCCGCCACCTGAAGAGCAGCTTCGCCACGGCGACGCCCGCCACCGACGGCAGGCATGTGGTGGCGATGTTTGGCTCGGAAGGGCTCTACTGCTACGACGTGAACGGGACCTTCCTCTGGAAGAAGGACCTCGGTATCGTCGGCCACAGTCAGTACGGCTTCGCGAGCTCGCCGGTCATTTTCAACGGGCTCGTGATCGTGCAGGCTGACACGAGCCAGGACGCTAGAGACGCGACGACGCGCGCCAGTTTCATCGCTGCGTTCGAGCTGGCCGACGGTCGCGAGCGTTGGCGTGTGAGCCGCGACGAAGATGGCCGCGGGTCGTTCGGATCGCCGATCGTCTACGAGCGGGACGGCCGCGCACAGATTGTGACCAACGGGGGCACACGCGTCCGCGCGTACGATCCGTCGAACGGCAGGGAAATCTGGTCGCTCGCGGCGCCGTCCGACATCGTGACGCCGACGCCGGTGGCCGCTGCGGATCTCATCTACGTGATGAGCGGAAACGCCGGCTATCAACCGATCTTCGCAATTCGCCCGACTGCCATCGGCGACGTCACGCCGAAACCCGGAGAGCCGAGCAACGACTTCGTCGCCTGGAGCTCGACGCGAGGGGGCGCGTTCACCCCGACGCCGATTGTGTACGGCGGCTACCTGTACACCATGAATGTCAGCGGTCTGCTCGGGTGCTACGACGCGAAGACGGGCGCGCGCCAGTACCTCCAGCGCGTCCACCATGGCGGCTCGGGATTCAGCAGCTCGCCGGTGGCTGCCGATGGCCGCCTCTACTTTGCGAGCGAAGACGGCGAGGTGATGGTCGTGAGGGCCGGTCCGACATTCGAGGTGCTCGCGACCAACGTCATGAGCGAAGTCATCATGTCGTCACCGGCCATCTCAGGCGGTCTGATCTTCATCCGCACGCTCGGCCACCTGGTGGCGATCGGGTGAGCGTCTTGGCTGCTGGCGCCGCCCGCGGCGCAGGCGCTCGCGTGCCACGATTCGCGCGCGAAGTGCTCAGCGCAGGCCGAAGACGAACAGCGAGTGGCCTGCCGCGACGGCGACGAGTTGCTTGCCGTCGGCCATGAACGTCATGGGGCCCGCCGCCGTCTCGCCGCCCACGTTCAGCTTCCAGAGGAGCGTGCCGTTCTTGGCGTCGAGCGCGTGGAAGTACCCCTCGCGGCCGCCGACGAACAAGAGATCGGATGCGGTCGTCAGGACTCCGCTCGTCGTGACGTCGTGCATCACGTATCCCCACTTCTTGGTGGCTGTGGCGGGGTCGATGGCCATGATCACACCGTGCGCCGCGCCCTCGTGCCACGTGTTCACCGGCCCTCGTTGCATGCCCGGCATCTGCGGTGCACCAGGCGGCGGCGCGAGCCGTCCACCCGTGAAGTTTTGACCTTCGCGGAACTCAATCGGATCGCCTTGGTCGAACACCTGTCCGTAGTTCTCCCACGCAGAGAGGTAGAAGAGCCCCGTGTTCGGGCTGTACGACGGCGAATACCAGTTCGTCGCGCCCAACGGACCCGGATAGGTCGTCTCGCCCGGTGACTGCGGCGTGAGCTGCGGTCGGCCCTTCGCATCGAGCCCGCGCGCCCAGTTGACGTTCACGTACGCCTTGCCCTGCAGGAACTCACCCGTCGCGCGATCGAGGACATAGAAGAACCCGTTGCGATTCGCGAAGTACATCAGCTTCCGGGGACTCCCTCTCCAGGTGCCGTTCACCAGCACCGGTACTTGCGTGGAGTCGTAGTCGTACGGATCGTTGGGTGTGAACTGGAAGTGCCATTTCAACTTGCCGGTATCTGCATCCAGCGCGACGACGCTGTCGGAGTAGAGGTTGTCGCCGGGTCGCTGCGCCGCGTTGAAGTCCGGACCTGGATTCCCAATGCCCCAGTAGGTGAGGTTCAGCTCCGGATCGAAGGTGCCGGTCGTCCACACCGATCCACCACCGTGCTTCCACGCGTCGCCCTTCCACGTTTCGTGTCCCGGTTCGCCGGGCCCAGGAATCGTGAAGAAGCGCCAGGCTTCCTTCCCGTCCGTGACGTTGTACGCGGCCACGTACCCGCGAATTCCGTACTCCGCGCCCGCGACACCCACGACGACCTTGTCCTTGACGACCAGTGGTGCCAGGGTCATCCCGTACGCATTCGAGGCATCGCCGACCTGCGTCTTCCAGAGCGGCTTGCCGTTCTTCGCGTCCACCGCCACCAGATGCGCGTCGACGGTCGCCATAAAGAGCGTGTCGCCGTGGATGGCCACGCCTCGATTCACCTGACCTCGGCAGCACAGGCGTCCGGGGTTGGGGGAGTAGTGGTAGACCCAGAACACCTTACCGGTCACCGCGTCGATGGCGACGATGTCATTCGGCGCTTGGGTCACGTACATGATGTTGTCGACTACAAGGGGCGTGGCCGAGAAGCTCTGAAGGGAGTTGGCCTGGAACACCCACTTGAGCTCGAGGCTCTTCACGTTCGTCGCATCGATCTGTTTCAGTGAACTGTGACGATGGCCGAAGTAGTTGCCCGAGTACGTGAGCCAGTTCTGCGGCTCCGACGCGGACTGGACGAGTCGGGACGACGAGACCTGCGCCTGGGTCGCGAGGGGGAGTGCCGCAGCCAGGAGTACGGGGAGGATCGCGTGTTTGATCATCATGGTCACAGACCCTTCAGCGTCAGCAGATAGGCCAGCACGTCCGCTACTTCATCCTGGGTGAGCTTGTCCCGATACGACGGCATGCCGGTCCGGCGGATCAAGCCGTACTCACGAAGGTTGGCTTTCGTCAGTGACACGAGCCGCTCCTTGTCGTCGATCACCTGGACTGTGTACGTGTCCTCGTTCAACCGTCGGCCGGTGATCACCGTGCCGTCGCGCGTGACGGCACGAATCGACCGATTGGCGAATCGAATCTCGGCCTCGGGATCCGTGATGGCGCGCATAATCGCATCCGGCGTGCGGAGCGTGCCGACGTCGCTCAAGTCAGGCGCCACGCGTGGACCCTTCCCGTTCACTCGGTGGCACGTCAGACACTGGCCTTTCCCTTCGAACACCTCGCGTCCCTTGGTGACGTCGCCAATGAGCGAGGTCTTCGCGTCGTAGGTCCGCATGTTCCGCAGGTACGCGATGATCGCGGTCAACTCGGGTTGCTCGAACTTGAACGGAGGCATGCCCGTCCCTTGCACGCCGTTTGCGATGACGGCGCGCAGATCGAAGTCCGAGGTTGCGCGCTTGAACGTGTTCGCGCGCAGGTCCACACCTGCCACAGCATCGCCGTTACCACCATGGCAGAGGGTGCACTGTTCGCCGAACAGTTTCGCGCCGTATTGAATATCCGCTTGCGCGTAGGTTTGAGCCGCAAGCGCGGTGGCCATGCCTGTGCTCAAGATGGTGGTGAGGAGGATGATGAATCGATGCAGCCGCATTGATCGCAGCATACACTGGTTCGGGGATGGGCGACTGGCCAGGCACTCGCCGGCGCGGTTTCGAGCGCCCGATGCGAGGCCGTGGGGTGGATCGCGACGCGTCTAGCGTGGCCGGGGATAGACGAGCGACGGATGCGCCCGAGTGGCGAGCCAGTCCATGATCCGAGGGGTCACGAACTCGGGCGCTTCCACGTGCGGACCGTGTCCGGCGCCAGGCACAACCAACAGCGTCAGCTCCTGATCGACCCATTTCCAGAGGTCATTCAACCCGTTCACCACCAGCGGGACGTCCTCGCGTCCGTACACGACCAGCGTCGGGACGTTCACCTTCGGGTAGTCGCTGATCCGACCGCCGATGGCCGGCATGTCGAGCGAGTAGGGCGCACGAGGCCAGTTGGCCTTGTAGAAGTTCATCATCGCGTCGAACGAGGATCGTTTCGCCGCGTCGAGCCGCATTCGGTGTAAGTCAGGCGTCTCGCCAGGACGCGGCGGCGCGTTCGGATCCGTCATTCGCTTGGCCATCGTCGCGGCTGCGTCGGGCTGGGTCTGGAAGTTGCGGGAGTACTCGCCAGCCGTTTGCTGCACAGGATTGGTGGCGTACTCGCGCACCAACGTCGCTGGATGGAACGAGCCGATCGCCACGAAGCGCTCGGTCCTTTCTGGATGGTGCATCGCGAAGTACCACCCGTGGAAGCCGCCGCTGTCGTACGCCATGATCGTGGCCTTGTCGCGGCCGAAGTGCGTGATCAGAGCGTCGATGTCACCGGCGATCTTGGCGGCTGCGTAGTGCTCGACGCCAACGGGCTGATCGCTCTTGTCGAAGCCACGCTGCGTCATCGCCACGACTGTGTACTTGGTCGCGAGCGTCGGCAGCTGATGCCGCCAGTCGAACCAGAAGCCGCCGATCCCGTGGATGAGAATGAGGAGCGGGCCGTCTCCAGCGGTGTGATAGTGAATCTTTACGCCGCCCGACATCACGTCGCCTTCCCGCAGACGCACGGCGGTCCCCTTCCAGTCGGTGATCTGCTCGTCCGCTCGACCCTCGAGCTCCGCCGCGAAGACGATGACGAGCACCAGTGACACGATCCGCCACGTCGTCATCGGCGTTCTCTAGCTCGCTTGTCCTCAGCCCGGGCGCCCTTGAGCATATGTTCCATCGCGTGATTCCCTTCGTGACACGCGTACTCGTAGATCAGCTCGTCCAGTTTCACCATCGGAATCTGGACCGTCCAGGGCTTCGTCCAGGTGGTTGGGTCGTTCATCGTGTACTCGTAGACGAGCGTCTTCGCGTCGCGTCGTGTGTAGCGCTCCACGAGGACGAAGGAATCGGGCCGAAGACTCCTCGGCTGTGCCTCCTTGCGGAAGTTGCGCGTCTCGATGACGAACGTGTCGCCGTCCCAGCGACCTTGGACATCGCCGTGCCACAGCGCGAGCGATTCCGGGAGGCGCGGTTGTGTCTTCACCGGGATGATGCGCGTGCTGTGCACCATCTCGTTCGTGATCGCGATGTGGTCGCGGCTCTGCACGATCTGGATGTTGTTGTTGTACGCGCTCGGCGTGAGGGGTGGGCCGGCGTTGAAGCCGACGATGCACCGCTCCTGGACCATGCGATCCTCGGGGTTGTCCGTCCTGATCTGGAAGGGGTTTCCCGCTCTCAGCGCGAATGTCTGCCTCGCGTGATCCGTCAACGGCGGGATCTTCCCGTTGGGCGGGTCGATGATGAGGGAGGTGCGGTTGTCGGCGAGCCGATCGCCCCAGTTCCACCACTCGGCGCCGTACGCCGACTCGAGGTTGCCTTGCGCGGACTCGCAGTTGATGATGCGGCAGCCATCGGAGGGAAGCGCAGCCAAAAACGCCTTGGCTTCCGCGTCGGTCAGGACCGGCTTGCCCTCGAACTGCTTCGGGCGCTCGAGTGGGGTCGAGGTTGCAAAGCTCCAAGCGCCATCGAGACTCGGCTTGCCGTCACTCGTCCGCGGGATGGTGACGGCTGTCCGTGAGGGTTTCGACGACGGAGCCTGCGTGGCGACTTGTGCGGGAAGCAGCGCGCCGCCGAGCGCCGCGACGCCGAGGGCCGTGACTAGACGCGTCAGACGAGACGACTGGCGTTGCGGTCTCATGCTTGTGGCTCCCCTCGCCTCTCACGGTCCGAGGACGATCGCCCGAGTGTAAACCAGGCGTCTCGCGTCCACGCGTCGATTGCGCGGACGAGCGTCCGGCGGCTGGGGGTGCGCGCGCCCGGCAATCCCCGCGCCGGTGTGGCCGGGCGCTGCTACACTCGCCTGGCGCGTTTCCTCTGGAGGCGATCGTGAGGTTCCTAGCGGCAACGGTGTCAGGCGTCGCGTTTACAGCCGGTGTCGCGGTGTCCTCGGTGTGGCTCTCGGGCCAGGGCGCGCCCCAGGCCCAGCGGCCATCCACGGGGCAGACTCGGCCGGACTTCAACGGCATCTGGATGGCGATGAATGGCGCCCACAACGACCTCGAGCCACATGTGGCGAAACCGGCGTATCAGGTGCGTCCGGGGCCGGCGGGCATGGTCCCGGCGCCTCCCGTCCTGGCGTTTGGCGCAGTCGGCGCGGTTCCCGGCGGCGTGGGCGTCGTCGAGGGTGGGCTGATTCCGTACAAACCCGAAGCGCTGAAGGTGCGGACCGAGAACCGCGAGAAGTGGTCCGAACGCGACCCAGAGATCAAATGCTACCTGCCTGGCATCCCACGCGCGAACTACATGCCGCAGCCGTTTCAGATCGTGCAGGGCGATAGTTCGATGATGTTCGCCTATCAGTACGCGGACGCGATGCGGCAAATCCATTTCAAAGACCCTGGGCCGGCGCCGATCGACTCGTGGATGGGGCAATCCGTGGGCCGATGGGAGGGGAACGCGCTGGTTGTCGACG
This sequence comes from Acidimicrobiia bacterium, assembly GCA_016871175.1. Lineage (GTDB taxonomy): Bacteria > Acidobacteriota > Vicinamibacteria > Vicinamibacterales > CAVVIG01 > VFZL01. The sequence continues at coordinate 94,784 of VFZL01000005.1, forward strand.
TGACCGGACTCAACGATCAGACCTGGTTCGATCGCGCCGGCAACTTCCACAGCGATCAACTGAAGGTCACGGAGCGGTTCACGAAAATCGACAAGGATCACTTGCAGTACGAGGCGACGATCACCGATCCCCTCGTCTTCACACGGCCGTGGAAGATCAGCATGCCGCTCTATCGCCAGATCGAGCCCAACGCCCGGCTGATGGAGTTCAAGTGCGTGGAGTTCGTCGAGGAGCTCATGTTCGGCCAATGGCGGAAGGTGCCCCTGAAATAACCAGACCGAATTGGCCTGGCGGGAGCTGGCTCGAAACGGATATGTTCGTGCGCCTGGATGGAGACTTACACAAGGGGTGCTCGATGTCGACCAAGCTGATCGCGTTGGCGGCGCTCATCGCCGCCTTCTCACTCGGGTATTTCGTCCGCGGGGCCCGGCTCGGCGAGCCTGTCGCGTTCGCTCAGGGTAATCGTGTGTTCGAGCTGCGGATGTACACGGCCGCGCAGGGCAAGCTGGATCTGCTGCACGCCCGCTTCCGGAACTACACGCTGAAGTTCTTTCAGAAGCACGGTATGACGAACGTCCTGTACGGCAAGACGCTCGATGCGCCGCTGTCGCAGAACACACTGCTGTACGTGCTCGCCTATCCGAATCGGGAGGCGGCGAAAAAGAGCTGGGACGCGTTCCGCGCGGACCCCGGTTGGACTAAGGCCCGCGAGGAATCCGGTGTCGGCGACGTGAAGGTCACGTCGGTGTACTTCGAGCCGGCCGACTACTCACCGATGAAGTGATTCGGGTGCCGAACGGGCCTTTGTTACACGTCGGTGCCCAACTCAAGGAGGCGCGGAACCGAGGGGCCGACGGGTGACTGCGTGAGCTCTCGACCCCTACTTGAGCTCGACCGCAATCCGATACGCATGCTGGGCTGTGGTGTTCGCCTCTTCGTGCGTCGCAGCGCCGGCCAGCCGCACATCGTCTGCCTTTGCGTTGGGGTGATCGTTCATGTACACCACGACGCGGTTCAAGATGTGCTCGTGTCTTGCACCCTTTTCATTCGGGCCATAGTGGATTCGGAGCACACGCACGTGTTCGTTCTCCAATTCGACCTTGTAGTGCTGCGGGTCGACCAACGGCGGATCGAGCTTGGTGGTGTGGGGTTTCCCCGAGGGCGGACCCTTCAGGTCCACCTCGAGGATCCGAATCGGTCGATTGCTGATGTTTTCCGCGATGTAGGCACCGCTGGCCGGACGCCAGCGCACGTCCCCGCGTTTGAACTCGATCCTCCTCGTCTGCTCGCCTTCTTTGCGGGTCATCACGCCGTCGTCCAGATAGATCAACACGCGATGGGTGGCGTGGCCGTTCTTCGCGACGGCGGGAGTCTTCGGCTGCAGCGTGGCGACGATGACGCGAGCCTGGGGCGTGTCGAGCTTCTCCGTGATGGTCGCCGGCGCGGACGGATTCTGTGCCCAGGAACTGGTGCTGGACAGGAGCCCGAGGACGAGGGTCAGTGTTGTGCTGCGCATAATGTCGCTCCGTGACGTTGACTTCGGACTGCGACATCCTACACGTACCAGGGAGCGGTCGTCGGTTCGCTCGCGCATATGTCGCGTCGCGCGCCATCGCGGTTGGAAGCTAGCATGCGCGCATGCCGGCGAGCCACCCGAGGGCAGGCCGGGTCACGGCGTGACGGTGAACACCTGGAACGGCCCCCAGTAGTACGGCCGAAAGGGGCGTCCGGGCCGCACGATCATGGCAAGCTTGGCCGCGCGCAAGGCTTCGGCCGGCGTGCGGCCAGCCTCCAGCCCGGCATAGAGGTCGTTCATCAGATCGGCCGTCGACTGGTCGTCTACGTCCAAGAGTCCTGCCACGACCCGTGTGGCGCCGGCTCGCAGGAAGGCCCACGCGAATCCCACGAGTCCTTCACCGGAGTAAGCCCGCTCACCAGCACTGCGACAAGCGGAGACCGTGACGAGATCGGCCGAGAGTCGCCGCTCCGCCACGTCCCGCGCGTACAGCTTGTACTCGTCATCAGGACCCGAAAGAACGACCGCCGAATCGAGGGGACTCTCGAGGTTCGCGGTCGCGTGCGCGGTGAAATGGATGATCGAGAAATGGTCGAGCGGTGCCTCGCGATAGACCGCCGGCGTAGCCTGCTCGCGCCGATAGCTCGTCACCCGGTCCGTGGGGAAGTGAGCCGACACGTGCTTCACCTCGTCGGGAGCAAACGACAGCGCCGGAAAGTCAGGCATCCGTGGCATCGCGTCGCCGATGAGCAGCAGATGCTGTGCGTCCGGACGGCGTGCGGACTTCCGCTCTGTGGTCAGGAGGGCCAGCGACGGTGCGACTTGAATCGTCGCATCCTCGATGAAGTAGTGGCGGCGCGCCCCGTCGACCGGCAGCGTCTCGAAGTTCAGACTGTTCAGCGCGCCGTCCGGCACAATCATGAGCGACGTGTCGGCCGGCAAGCGCGCGGACCCGAGGACCATCCGATACAGCCGATCGCCTGCCGTCTCCGGCGAGGCGAGCGGATCCGCAGCGGTGTTCTCTGTGATCGCCCGGTACTCGCGAACCACTCGCTCGACCTCCTCCAGGGACGGGAGGTCCACCCTTCGGAGCGAACCCCCGTCAACGATCCAGAGGTAGGAGCGCGTCGGCGCGAGCCAGAACGCGAGAATGGTCGTGCGCGCGTGCCGCGCGACCTGCTGCAGCGCCGAGACGCGAACCGGCTCGAGTGGACCGACGCGGTGACCCTCGGTCAGCACGCGGCTGCGGAACGAATCGGTGACCTCGAGCGCGTCGGCGTCGCGGCCCTGCGCGACCAGGAAGTCGACGTAGGTGCGGTAGAAATCGACTTGATCGGGGAGAAACGACAGTTTGAAGTCGATCCGATCGAGGGCCGTGCGCGCCTTCTCAATCTCGCCCAGCGCCGCTTCGAAGTGACGCGCCGCGCGGGAACGGTCGCCTGCCTCGATCGCGAGCTCGGTTAGGGCGGCTTCCGATGACCAGCGGACATCGAGGCTCGCCTCGGGCATCGCGAGGGCTTTCTGGAACAGATCGGCGGCTTCGCCGGGCTGTCCACGCTCTCGCGCGGCGTGTCCGGCCACGAGCACACGCGTCGCCTCGGCCGAGTCGCGTTCTGACCCGCGAAGCGTCGTCGCCTCACGCTCGTACTTCGCGAAGGCGTCCCAGTGCTGCAAGCGGCGAGAGACGCTGGCGAGGTTGACGGCCGCCAGGTACGCCTCGTAACGCAGGTGTAGGCTTTGCGCCACGTCGTAGGCTTCGCGCAGCAGCGGCAACGCCAGGTCCGGCTGATCCTTCAGCTGGTAGGTGTTCCCGAGCCCGCGGAGCGCATCAGCCAGGTAGCGCGAGGATCCGAGCTTGCGTTGAAAGTCGACCGCCCGCTGCTGCAGCCCGATCGCACGGTCCAGCATCCCCAAACGGGAGTAACAGATGCCCGCGTCGCTGAGGGCCGCCGCGTATATCGTGGTGTGATCTAGCTCGTCGAGCGTCAACACGCGCTCGAACCACGGCAGCGCTTGGTCGTACTGACGCTGCCGGTAGTGCGCCATGCCGAGATCATTGAGCGCACGCGCGAGGATGGGCCGTGTCGGGGCGCTCGTGGCTTGCGCGACCACGCCGTGCAGGCGCGTTCTCACATCCTCCCATCGCTTCAGGCGCAGCAGGATCTGGCCCTCGAGCCACTCACTCGACAGGCGTGTCTCCTCGTCGGCACCCGGCGTGCGCGCATCGCGCGCCAATGCCACCGCCCGCGCGAGCTGATCGCCGTTGCCGTCGCGCGACGCCTTCGCGCGTAAGTAGGTGGCCCGAGCCGTCACCCAAGCAGGCACGCCGCTCGCGGGCAGCGCATCGAGCGAGGCGATCGCGCGTTCGATCGCCTGTTGCTCGATCCGCAGATCCGGTTCGAGCAGCCGCATCTTCCAGGCGATGTCTGATTGGTCGCTCGCCGGTGTCGCCTCGAGTCCGCGCGACACCAGCGCCTCCGCCTTCGATAGCTCCCCACTGAGGAGGGCGGAGCTTGCCTCCACGACCAGGGCCTCCGATCGACCCTCGGTCGGAGCGGCCAGCCCTTCCAGGGTCCCGCGACGAGCCCAGCCCCCAGTCCGGCCGCGATGCCAGCACCGATCAACCAGGCCAACGGCGTCGCGAAGACTCGGCGGGTCACGGCCGTCCTAGGCATCGAGATCGAGTTCATTATGACCGGCCCACACACGCCTCGCTCGCTCGCAAAGCGGGGCGCGGGGCCCCCGCGCAGCGACGAAGCCGGGGTGTGGGGCGGAGCCCGACGTGAAGGAGAGTGGGGGCGAGCCGCACGGCGGGAACGGCGCGCACGGCGCGCCCGCGCAGGAGCGGAGCGGGGCGTGGGGCCCCCGCGCAGCGACGAAGCCGGGGTGTGGGGCAGCGCCCCACCTAATCACGACCAGCTGCCTCCGTCGGCCACATCGCCGCCATCGAATCCACCGCCGGCGTCAGACCCCCAGGTGCGCGCGGAGCATGGTCAATCGGCGCGTGTGCGGGCTGATCAGCACGTCGCCGAGGAAGAGAGTGCCCCAGCCGGGCACGACGACGCTATTGCCGTCGATCCTGGAGTTCGGGAATGGCTCTTTGGTCCGAGCGACCTTCGTGACAATGGTGTCGTAGAGTTGACCGTCGACCGTTCGACCCTTCTCCTGTTGCCCGGATTTCGACATGAACGCGACCTGAGTGGGCGTCCTGTTCAGCCGGTTGACGTCGACCTCGACCGCGAGGGGGTACTCCTTGCGAGCCTGACGGTCCTGAAAGCTCACCTGCGAGTACCCGGTCTGCGGGTCGATGATCACAGAGGGTTCGCCATCGGTGACCTTCGACGTGGATGAAATGCCGGCAAAGTACCGTCCGACTCTCAAGCGGATCTGTGTGCCGACCTCGAGCCCATCGACGGCCGTGGTCGCCTGCGTGTTGGTGGCCAGCTCGTCAAGGTCGAGCTCGTGGCACGTGACCTTGTAGTGACCGTCGAGATCGAACTGCCCAATGACCGTGGCCTCGGCTTGTCTGAATCTCACGAAATTCCGAATCTGGCATTGCACGGCGCGCGGGCCGAAGCGCACGCGCGATCGCCCACCGACCACACCGATCGCGGCGGCTGGCGCTTCGATGAAACCATCCGCGATCTTCTCTCCGTTGGGGCACTCGCCTAGGCGGCCGATCCGCCCTCCGAATGGAACGGCGTACCCGCGAAACACATAGCGGCGATTGGGATCCATGTCGCAACCTCACCGCCTCGTGTTTACGCCGAAGCGGCTCTCAAACTGAGCAGGTACAGATCCATGTAGTCGACAGCAAGGAAGCGTTCCAGTTTGCTGGTGGCCGGCTTGGGTCCGGCCGCGCGAGTGCCGTCCCACGCGTTCGCGTCGAAGCTCCAGGGGTTCACGTCTCGACCGAGCTCGGGTGCCCATCGTGCGCCGAGCGCTGTCTGCCTCCGGCTTTCCAGACCGAAGTAGTTGGACAGCAGGTTCCGATACTCGAGGAATCCCACGCCGCCATGAGGGTGGCGACTCATGCCGACCTGCAGATAACGACGCCAGCCGCGGTGCAGCATCGCAAACTCGTAAGCGTAGTTTGCACCGCCCTTCGAATCCCACACCGACAGGTCCGCCGTCGCCCAGGCCACTTCCAACCGCAGCGGCAGGACTGGATGCATCGCATGGTCCGGCTGTCGCAGCACAATGTCGACTGGGGCGGGATTGTACGTCTCTGCCAGTCCGAGATTCGACTGTTCGCGCAGGTTGCTGAACTCGGCGCCTTCGAAAGCGGCACGGTCGCCGCGCACGAGCGTCGAGTCAGCGACAAGCACGCCATCGTCCATCGCGCGCTGGCCGCGCTCCCCCAATAGCCCGCGCAGGTCACCCTGTGAGTAGCTCCAGATTTCGAGCCTCAAAGGGTTTTTCCTGCGCCCGAGGCCGAATCGCGCGCTTCTGGATCTGAACGCACTGGACGGGCCACTCCGAACGTGCACATGGTAATCCGGTGCCGAGGTGGCCCGCGGGCAGAAAGTCTTGGCCGGCAAGCTCATCCATAGCCGCTGGCACGCTCGCCAAGCTACGCGTGCGATGTCCGCCCATTCTTACCGGGGCCAGCAGCGGCCCCCAGTCGCCGGTTCCTGCCCTCCCAGCCTCCCTGCGCCCCCCGCTCACCTGCCTCGTTTCTCACGTCCTACAATAGAACGCCCGTCGAAGCGGGCGTCGTTCATTCGGGAGGCGAAGGAACAATCATGAGAACCAATCGTGCTGTGGGAGTCGTGTGCGCGGCGGCCGTGCTCGTGTGGGCGTCGAGCGCGCTCGCGCAGACGCAGGTGCGCTACGTGAAGTACGAAGTCGGCGGTCGTGCGTCGTGGGGCATTTTGGAGAACAACGACACCACCATTCGAGAGCTACAGGGATCGGTATTCGACGGCAGCGCCAAACCCACCGGGAAGACCGTGAAAGCGAGCGAGGTGAAATACCTGGCACCGGCTGAACCGAAGAAGGTCATTGCCGCGGGACTCAACTACCGGAGCCACATCGGAGAGGCATCACCGGCGAAGTACGTCGGCCTCTTCGCGAAGTTCCCGACGACGCTGACGGGCCATGATCAGCCGATCATCTACCCGGCTGACGCAAGCGTCGTGCACTACGAGGCCGAAATCTGCGTGGTCATGGGGAAGCGCGCCCAGAACATCACCGAAGCGCAAGTCAAGGATCACATCTTTGGCGTGACCGCGTGCAACGACGTCAGCGAGCGTGGATGGCAGAAAGCGGATCTGCAGTGGTTCCGCGCCAAGGCGGCAGATACCTTCGGGCCAATGGGGCCGGCGCTGGTCACCAACGTCGACTACAACAAGCTGCAGCTCATCGGCCGTCACAACGGGAAGGTGGTTCAGGAGACGACAACCGACCTCCTCATCTTCTCGATCAACAACATCGTCAGCTACACGAGCCGTTACGTGACGCTGGAGCCCGGCGATGTGGTCTTCACCGGCACGCCGGGCACGACCTACGCGATGAAACCCGGTGACACGTTCGAGGTCGAGATTCCCGGTGTGACGACGCTGAGGAATCCGATCGTCGCCGCCAAGAAATAGACAGGGAGGTCGGGTAGGCCGGTAGGCCTACCCGGCCTGCGGAAGAAACACCTCCATCAGCACCTCGTCGTCGAGGACACCATCGACGACGACCTGATCCTTCAGGCGACCGCACGGTCGGAACCCCAAGCGCGTGTAGAACGCCTGCGCGCGGAGGTTCGTGCCGCGCACGTAGATCACAATCTTTCGATACTCAGCCGACCGAGCGAACGTGAGCGTCGCGTTCCAGAGCTCGCGTCCGACGCCGCGTCCCCGGTATTCGGGCAAGAGGAAGGTTCCCACCTGGCCGACGTGGGCCATCGAGTCGAGGTGCGCGGACCAGCGGTCGAGCGTCTGGAGTCCAACGATGGCGCCACCGTCCTTGACCGCCACGTGGATCGCCTCACGACCTGAGAGCGATGCGAGGTACGCGGCCTCTTGCTCGACGGTCCACGCGCTCGCGATCGCTGAGTGCACGCGTTCTCCAACGACGACAGCGAGGACCGCCGTGATACCGGCCGCGTCGCGAACGTCCGCTGGTCGGATTTGCATGTCTGTCGCTCGAGCAGCTCCGGGGTCTGACCCTAGCTTGCCCGCCCGCCGACAGCTGGTGCGAATCCGAGGCCCGGCAGCCGGCGACCCCATGACACACTGAGGGAGTGTTGCGGGCTCGGAAGCGCGGGCTGCCCTCCGTACGGTGGCTCCTGGGAGGTGAACGGCTCACCGAGCTGGGTCAGTTCGTGGCGTGCTTCTCGGTCTATCTGGTCCTCGATCGACTGATTCGCGCGGCGGCTAGGATGTCGGCCGACACGGTCAAGCATTCCGTACTCGTGACAGGAGCGATCGCCGAGAGCCCCAGCGCCTGGCTCGTTGTGGCGGCCGCCCTCGTGGTGGGAGCCACGTGGCAACGCTCCCGACTGTGGGCAGCCTGGGACGTCTTCGATCGGGGCCCTGTCGTTCGTGGGGTCGCGGCCGTTCCCCTCGCGCTCGTGACCTGGCTCTCATCCACCTACCACTACAACTATCTGGCCGGCCAGTGGCACGCCATCGATCGTCTGCTCGTGATCGTGTTGGCGGTCGCGTCCTTCCAGCGACCGGTGTTCCTCATCCCATTCGCGCTCGAGGCACGCGTGATTTCGGCGCAGTTCGTGGTGCCCTTCGAAACCGTCGCCGGTCCCAATATCGACGCGCTGCTCATCACACTGCTCATCGGCTTTGCGGCACTGCACGTCGGCTACGTCCTCACGGGCTCGCCTCGGAGCGCGTCGATTGTGATGCTGCTGTCGACCGTGCTCGCCAGCCACTTCTTCGTGCCCGGATCCGGAGAGACCGCGCTCGGGTGGTTTGGCGTCAATCGACTCTGGAATTTCCCGCTGAGCGCCTACACGGCCGGATGGCTCGGACACACGTCCGGGGACTGGGCCCGTCAGATGGCGCGACTCGTCGAGCCCCTCAACCTTCCGCTACAAGTTGTGACGTTGCTCGTCGAGCTCGGATCCGGTATCGCTGTCGCCCACCCTAAGCTGTTGCGCTGGTGGTTGGTGCTCGCCCTCGCCTTCCACACCTTCGTCTTCGCGATGGCCGGATTCTGGTTCGTGGGCTGGATGGCGATCGAGGTCACGCTTCTCGGCGTCCTGTGGGCGCCCAGCCTGCAAGCCTGGGTGAACCAGCACGCCACGCCGGCCCGTGGACTCGTGGCGGCCGGCATCGTGATGGTGGCAGGCGCACGTCTGTATCAACCTCCGACGCTGTCGTGGTTCGACGGACCGGCCTCTTACGGGTACGAGCTGGAGGGTGTGGGTATCAGCGGCGCCTCGTACCACGTGCCGCTGGCCGTGGCGGCGCCATTCGAGCAGGAGCTCACGTTCCTGCGCTTGCGTCTTGCCCCGACGCGAGAAGCGGCGAACGCCTACGGAGCCGTCGGCACACGCGCGGAGTTCGAAGCCCTCAACGCCCTCACGTCGTTGGAGAAGTTGCTTGCCTACGAGCGCCGGCTGCCGCCACCGGCCTCGAGCGACGTCGAAGCGGCCCAGCAGTTCGTGGCGCGCCTGCTCGAACACATCAACGGACGCGGACAGGCACCCTGGTTCTTATGGCCCCTGCCGACGCACTTCTGGACCAGTCGGCCGCCCCCGCTGTTCGCCTATCAAGAGTCGTTGGCTCGACTCGAGATCGTCAGGGTTACCGCGCTGCACCGGTCCGACGGCCAAGTCGTTCGCCGCGAATCACTGGCGACCGTCCACGCCGCGCCAGACGGCTCGGTGCGGGTCACCGAGAGTCTCTAGAAAGTCACCTGGATGCCGAATCGCGCGGCCCGAGGGAGCGTCGGGTGGAAGTGGATGTCATCCACGCCGCCCTCGGGCTCGCCCGGCAGGCGTGACGTGTAGAAGGCATCGATGTCACTGCGTCTGGCGTTGAACACGTTGAACACGTCCAGCACCGCCTTGACATTCGCACTCATCGCGTAGCCTGTTTGAATGTTCAGCAGCGTGGTGGGTTCCGATCGCACCGAATCGTCCTCGATGAGAGCGCGGGGACCGAAATGCCGGAGGCGTGCGCCGCCGAAGAACCGGCGGATCTCCTCCACATTTGCGCTGAGCGAGACGACGGTCTCGACGGATCCGGGGACCCGATTCCCGGCGGGGTCGTTGTCCCGGAAACGGGCGCGCGACACGGAGACATCGGCTTCCAGGGTCAGCCACGATCGCGGTCGAAGGTAGTTGCTCCACTCGATCCCGTACCGGCGGCTGGGTCGGCTCGCTTCGGTCGTGCCTGCGTCTCCGATGAAGACCAGCTCTGAATCGAGGGACAAGAACCACGCCGCGATCGTCGTTTGCACCCGTGGGATGGCGATGCTGCGAAGGCCGAACTCGGCCCCTTTCGCCCGAGCCAGCGGGGTCACCCGCGCTGCACGATCGAACGTGACGGGGTCTACTCGAATCGTCGCGCCACGGGCGTCGTTGCTGTGAAAGCCCAAGCCGGCGTTGCTGTACATCTCAGTCCCGCTCCATGGGCCGAGGACCAGGCCAGCCTTGGGGCTGACGATGCCGGCGAGATCGGTGCCGGAGTTCTCGGGGATGTGGCTGTCGACGTGGAAGCGATACAGGTCGCCCCGCACGCCGATCGTCGAGCGGAGCATCGGACTCCACTGCACCTCGTTCTGGTAGTAGAGGCTTCCGCTCGTCTGCCCGACGCGATCCTGACGCACGGTGTCGAGTCGACGCCGCGCCACCGTCTTGTAGAGGCCGACATTGCCGATGTGATCGTGCCGCACGTGCCCGCCAAACGACGACTCGCTCGATCGCCCGAGGATCGTCCCGAGCCGCCGATGACTGAGACGGAAGCCTGACACCAACCGGTCGTCGGCCTGCTCGAACTGATCACCATCGTCGGGGTTGTCCAGCCAATACGTGAAGTTCGAGAAGAGATGCAGACGGTAGTCGAGGAGAAAGGCCGACGCTTTGGTGACGTAGTGCTCACTGGAGCGCTGGGCCTCGGCCCCGAGGCTGTAGCGATGTGTCTTCCCACCGGTCGTGCGGTCGAGCGTACCGAAGCGGTCGAGCAGGCCGGCATCGAGGGCGCGCCTGGGAATCTGGTCGGTGCCGTTCCATGTGGCGCGATACATCAAACCCGTGACCGACAACCCGTTCAGTGCGTTGCCTTGGCTGTACCGCACGACGCCGTTCACGCGGCCGTAGTCATCCGGCCGCTCCCAGGGACCGTCGTTGCGATTCAGCTCGGCCGCTAGCAGGAGCGTTCCTGGCCCCAAGGCGGGCGAGGCGGCCACGAGCCCGCGGCCCCATCCCAATTGCCCGCCGCTCAGCCGCACGATCGGGCCGTCGAGCCGATTGGCGTAGTTGATCGTGGCCGATCCCGCCGTCGAGAAGTCGCCCTGATCCGCGTAATACGGTCCCTTGGAGTACTGCGCGCCGCTGACCAGCTCCGGGATGAGGAAGTTGGCGTCCGAGTAGCCGTGTCCGTGGGCGTGGGTCGGCAGATTCACCGGAACGCCCGCCACCGTTGTCGCGAAGTCGGTGCCGTGATCGAGATTGAAGCCGCGGAGGTAGTACTGGTTGGCTTTGCCTTCGCCCGTGTGCTGACTGACGATTACACCCGGCACCGCCTCCAGCACTTCTCCCGCTCGCATGATCGGTCTCGTCGCGAGCTGGGCCGCTGTCACCGCACCTTGAGACGCCGCGCTGGCAATGCCCACCAGACTCTCCCGCGGATTGTCGATGTCGGCCAGGTTTCGGAAGGTGAGCCGGCCGGTGACGGTGACATCGGCCCGCAGCGACAACTGCATGGTCACGTCGACGACGATGTCAGCCCCAGCGGACACGTCTACGGTGCGGGTGACGAAGGAGAAGTTGAGCAGTCGAAAGGTCAGCTCGTAGCGTCCCGGCTTGAGTCCATCGAGCACGAAGCGGCCATCGTTCTCGGTGTGCGCATGCATGGCGGCCTCCGTGGCGCCGTGCTGCGCGGTGACTGTGACGCCTGGGAGGACCTCGCTCGTCTCGTCCGTGACGCGGCCGAGGACACGCCCCGTGTGGCTCTGGCTCTGCGTGTAGGCGGTGCTCTCCCACGCCATCACGGCCACCACGATCAGGAGGGCCAGGGGGCCGAGCCGCCTCGTGACCCCGCCCGGATCTCCCGCGTGCGCGCGATGCGCGCGACCCGGTGGCCCGTCACGAGCCTCGTTTCTCGCTTTGACCCACTTGCGGTCGAAGTGCCTCATCGTCGGTTGCCTCATGTTCTGATGCCGGCCGCCCGGAGTCGCTCCGAGACCTGAATTGCGAGCGCCTCGATCTGAGGCTCGCTGAAGACACTGTGGTGATCACCAGGGATCTCTACCACCGTCAGGTTCGGGAGCGTTCCTGAATCCCATCCGAGGCTTGGACCCATATGCGTGAACACGCGGTGGATGTTCCGGGCCCGGAACAACGTGACGGGACCGTGGTAGGGGTGTAGTGAGTACTGCTGCACCAGCCTCCCGAAGTGCTGAATCAGGCGGTCCTCACGCAAGTCCGCGGGGACGCGCTCGCGGCGCCGCGTGTAGTAGCGCAGCCGCCGGCCACGTCGCAGCGTCGTCCAATGACGCAGCACGCGCGCAACGAGTCGACGCGGGATGTAGACGAGTCCCTGCTCGACCACGCCCGCGACGTGTTCGGCCTCGCGCCATCTCCTGGCGGTAACCGGTGAGTCCGGAACGGATCTCGCTCACCGTGCGGCCGTCCTCTTGAAGCAGGTCCAGCCGTGAGCTGACGAGCGATCGATAGCGGTCGACTATCCGCTTGCCGACACCCAGCGGATTCTGCAGCTTCAATCGGAACCGCTCCCCGGCGGTCAGCGTTGTCAGGATGTAGCGCTCGAGAGTGAGGAAGCGCGAGGCGTCGAGGGCCTGTGTGTCGCCGGCGAGCTTGGCCTCGACCGCCTTGCGGGCGGACACCGCAAACAGCTCCGGCGAGAACCCCAGCAGCGACCGGACCCCATCGCGGACGAAGGCGCACACGGTTTCGAGGTCCGCTGATGTCGTCATGAGGTCGGCCTTGTTGACCGCGATGACGATCTTCTTGCCCCACTCGAGAATCTGCTGCAGGAACTGCCGCTCGCTCTCGGTCAGCGGACGATCGGCTGAGGCCACAAACAGGATCAAGTCGGCGCGAGGGACGAAGCGACGTACCAGCACCTCGTGCTCGCGGATGATGGCGTTTGTGCCCGGCGTGTCGACGACGTGCATGTCGAGGAGCAGGGGCGCCTCGGCGGCCAGCGAGCGGATCTCCGAGGTGCTGCCCTTTTCGGGCTGCGAGACGTGTCGGAGCACTTGGACGTGCGTGGTGGTCGGTGTGACGCCTTCGGCGAGCAGGCGCGCGCCCACAAGGGCGTTGAGCAAGGTGCTCTTCCCCGCGCTGAACTCGCCAACCGCCACGAGAAGGAAGAAGTCGTCGAGCTGGTCGAGTGACGATCGCAGCGTTTCCTCATCCTGCCGGTCCGCACCCACACGAACCAGCGCGGCTCGCAAGTCGTCGAGCGCGCCTCGTGCGCCGCATACCAGCTCGTCTTGCTCGGGCGTCAGGATGCGGGGTGACTGGTGCATGCCCTAATTCGCGGTCAGTGGGGCGTCCAACAGCGTACATCGGCGTCCAACAGTGTACATAAATGAGCCTCGGGTGGGCCCGCAGGGGGTCGAGATGAGCGCTCGGGAGGTACCTCGAGGCGCCCTCAACGCGCCGCCTTGTGGGCCACGCGCGGCGCTCCTCGATGCGCCGTGCCGCCTCCTCCGCCCGTCAGCGCCGTCACCCCGCGCCTGTCGCGGACGCCCTAGCCGTTTTCGCTGCCGCCGCGGTAGAATGCGCTCCTCCAGGGTGCTCGCTAGCAAAGGGAGGCTGGCTCATGAAATCCGCCTTGCGACCACGGCGATGGCACGTCATCGGATTCTCGTTGTTGGTGATGGGGACGTTTGGGACGCCGGCCGCGGCGCAGCAGGCCGCCGCACGACCGACCCCCACGTTCTCCACAGACGTGGCGCCGATTCTGCAGCGCTCGTGCATGAGCTGTCATCGCCAGGGATCCATCGGTCCGATGGCGCTGACCTCCTACGAGGAAGCGCGCCCCTGGGCTCGCGCCGTGCGGCAGAAAGTCATGGCTCGCGAGATGCCACCCTGGTACATCGACCGGCGCGTGGGCATCACCAGGTTCAAAGACGACCCGTCGCTGACTGATGAGGAGATCGACACGATCGTTCGGTGGGTCGACGGCGGCGTGCCGCGCGGGAATCCCGCTGACATGAAGCCGAACCCCAACTTCGCCGACCAGGGACTCTGGCACATCGGCAAGCCCGACGTCGTGGTCACGATGCCGAAGGACTTGATTGTGGCGGCTGCGGCGCCGGATCAGTGGCGCGATGTCATGGTCGATCCCGGGCTCACGGAGGATCGCTGGCTGATGGCCGTCGAGACCAAGCCCACGAAGGGCTGGCGGGTGGTCCATCATGCCGTCACCACGCTTGTCGCGCCCGACGGCACCTCTGCGACCGACCTCGGTAGCCGTTTGCTCAACGAGTACGCGCTCGGGAAGAACGAAGACGTGTTCCCCGAAGGCTCCGCCCGTCTCATCAAGGCCGGATCGAAGATCAACTTCAACGTGCATCTGCACTCCATCGGCGAGGAGATGCCGGCCAATGTCGAGGTGGGGTTCAAGTTCTATCCCAAGGGCTATCAGCCCAAGTACGTCGCCGATATCATCCCGGTAGCCGGCAGTGAGCTGGATATCCCGCCGAACACGGACAACGTCCGGGTGGATAGCTATTTCCGCCTCAAGACGCCGGTGCGGGTGCTCTCGTTCCAGCCGCACATGCACAACCGCGGCAAGGCCATGTGCGTCGAAGCGATCCTCCCGGGCGACGGCGTGCCCAGCATCGAGCACGGCGATCCGATCGTGCCGCTCAGCTGCGTAGACCGCTATCAGTTCGCGTGGCACATCGCGTATCACTACGCGGAGGACGTGCAGCCGCTGTTGCCCGCCGGTACCGTGCTCCACATCACTGCGTGGCACAACAACACGGCGAGCAACAAGTTCAATCCGGATCCGAACCAGCACGTGACGTTCGGCCAACGAACGGTGGACGACATGAGCTTCGCGTGGATGAAGTTCCTCTATCTGAGCGAAGACGACTACAAGCAGCAACTGGCGGAGCGCAAGAGCCGCCAGACACAGAACCAGCAGTAGGCGGACGATGCGACTCGCGCGGTGGGGCGTCGGCGCCGTGGCCCTCGGAGTCGTCTGCGCTCTTGCGCTGACGTCACGCGTTCAGGGTCAGATTCGTTATTCGACCGGCCAGAACGCCGCGCCCATCTTCGAGGGATGGCAGCGGAACCCCGATGGCACCATCAGCATGGTGTTCGGGTACCTCAATCGCAACTACGAAGAGGAGCTCGACGTTCCGGTCGGTGACCACAATCGCTGCGATCCCGCGCCAGTCGATTGTGGGCAGCCGACGCACTTTCTCGTGCGCCGCCAGAGGTTTGTCTTCAGAGCGACGGTACCGAAGGATTGGCCCAAGGATCGCGTGTTCTCGTGGAGCATCACCTCCAAGGGCAAGACCGACATCGCCAAGGCCACGCTGAACCCAGACTTGGAAATCGACTACGGGGTGATCGCGGAGAACAGCAACGGCGGCACGCTGGCAGAAGGCAACACACCGCCAAGGCTCGTGAAGGGCAGCCCCGCAGAGACGGTGGCGACGCTGGCGAGCCCAGCCACCATGGAGGTCACCTTCTCGGACGACGGGCTCCCGAAGCCCCGGCCGAGGCCCACGACGCCGGCGGCTTCCACGTCGTCGGTCCTGCCAGGCGACCCGCCGTCCACCGCTCTCAGCCCCGAAGAGATCGAGGCGCGGCGGGAGCGTCAGCCAGGCGTGAGGATCCGCTGGGTCCATTATCGCGGTGAAGGCGAGGTGACGTTCGATCCGCCGCGTGTGCTCCCCGTGCACGGCCAGCCGGTGACGCTGACGTCCAAGGTGACGTTCAGCAAGCCTGGCACGTATGTGCTTCGCGCCATCGCCAGCGACAACCAGCTCGAGTCTTTCCACGACACGACCGTCACGGTCCGCGCGAAGTAGGACCGTCGCAGGGGGAAACGATGGCTTGGATCTCGGGCGGCGCAAGTCGCACGTTGACCGTGACCACGGCAGTGGCTGCCCTCGGCGCGGCGGCCCTTCTCACTCGCGGTGTCGCCGGGCAGGCGACGGACTGGACGCGGTCCGCGGGAGCGGACTTTCCGCTCGCCGGTGGTGACTACTACAGTCAGCGCTATTCCACGCTCGATCAGATCAACACGAGCAACGTGGCGACGCTCGGTGGCGCCTGGGCCATCAGGGTCGAGGACGAGGCCCCGGTCGGTAACCTCGACGCGACTCCCATCGTCGTCAACGGCGTGATGTACGTCAGCACGGCCCGTCAAAACGTGATCGCCGTGGACGCGGCCACCGGCGCCATCAAGTGGCGCTACAAGCCAGGACCCGAAACGCGGTCTGGTGCCAACAAGGGTGTCGTCGTCGGGGATGGCAAGGTGTTCATGGCCCGCCGCGACAACACGCTCGTCGCACTGGACCAGCAAACGGGCCAACTAATCTGGGAGCGGAAGCTCACCAATCATCCGGCGGCGTATTCGTCCGCGGCACCCATCTATTACGACGGACGTGTCTTCGTCGGCACGGCCGGAGGCGATAACGGCGCGCGCGGCAGCATGCAGGTCTACGACACGAAGACGGGGAATGAGCTCTGGCGCTTCTACACGATTCCCGGGCCGGGCCAGAAGTTCTCGGAGACCTGGGAAGGTGACTCCTACAAGATCGGCGGTGGCGGGGTTTGGAACCACGTCGCACTGGATCCCGAGCTGGGCCAGGTCTACATGGGCGTCGGGAACGCCGCGCCCGATGTCTGGGGTGGCTCGCGAGGTGGTGACAACCTCTTCACCGCAAGCGTGCTTGCGCTTGATTTGAAGACCGGCGCCTACAAGTGGCACTACCAGGAAGTGCACCACGACATCTGGGATCACGATGCGGCGACCCCTCCGGTGCTCGTGGACATTCGCTACCAGGGCAAGCCTCGCAAGGCGCTCGTGCACGCGTCCAAGACGGGGTGGCTCTTCATCCTCGACCGTCTCGATGGCAAGCCGATCATCGGCGTCGAGGAGCGACCAGTGCCTCAGGAAGGGCGCATGAAGACCGCGCGTACCCAGCCCCATCCGATCGGGGATCGGTTCGTGCCGATGTGCCCGGAGCAGCTCCTCGATGGGTTCGAGCGAGGGTGTCTCTTCACACCGTTCTGGGAGAAGGCCGTGCTGATCTTCCCGGGCAGCTCCGGCGGCAGCGCCTGGGCACCGCTTGCGTATAGCCCGAAGACCGGGCACGTATACGTCCCGGCCAACTACGTGCCGACGGCGTTTCAAGCAAAGCGTCAGGTGTGGGACGACGGGAGGCAGCAGCTCGTCACGGTCGGGGATTCCATGGGCTTCTATCGGCCTGGAGGCATGGAGCGTTGGGGCACGCTCACGGCCATGGATCCGACGACGAACAAGGTGGTGTGGCAGAAGAAGACCAAGTTCCCCATGGGCGGCGGCAGCGGTGTGCTCGCGACGGCTGGTGGCTTGTTGTTCCACGGCGAGTCGGATGGGAACCTCGTCGCCTACAGCATCGCCAACGGCGAGGAGCTGTGGAAAGGGCAGACCGGAGCGGGCGCCAACGCCCCGGTGTCCACGTTCATGGTGGACGGCGTCCAGTACGTCGCGGTGTTGTCTGGCGGCAACGCGCTCTATATGTCGCAGCGCGGAGATCGCCTCACGGCGTACAAGCTCGGCGGCACGTTGCCACCGCCGCTGGCGCCGCGGGAACCCCCGCTCATCCAACCTGCGCCTGGTGTCGGACCGGCACCGCCGGTCCAAAGGCAGTAGGCTCGCAGTAGGCTCGCAGCGGTTGACTCGACACGGGTCCGCCAGTAGAGTCTGACGCCTCACAGTCTTCATCGTGCGTTCAGACATCACGCTCGGATCGTCCGAGTCGAGGGCGTATGAGTCAGGTAGCGATCATTGTCAACGGGAAGGCGCGCAAGGCGGACGTGGAGCCGCGGATGCTCCTCGTGCACGTTCTGCGCGAACAGTTCAATCTGACCGGCACGCACCTCGGGTGTGATACGAGTCAGTGTGGCGCCTGTACGGTTCTGGTCGATGGACGGAGCGCGAAGTCGTGCACGATCTTCGCCGTCCAAGCCGATGGCTCGGAGGTGACCACCATCGAAGGGTTGGCAACCGACGGGCAGCTCCACCCGCTGCAGAAAGGCTTTTGGGACGCGCACGGCCTCCAATGCGGGTACTGCACGCCGGGCATGATCATGTCGGCGGTCACGCTCCTGCGGGACACGCCGGACCCGACCGAAGCGCAGATTCGTGAGGGCATTGCCGGCAATCTCTGCCGCTGCACCGGGTACCAGCACATCGTGGACGCCATCCAGCTTGCAGCGGGACGGAGGTAGCCATGGCGACGACTCATGTGCTCCCGAAGCTGGTCGGTCAGCGCATCAAGCGCAGAGAAGACCCTCGCCTGATACAGGGCCGCGGCACGTACGTCGACGACGTGAAGATCGTCGGGATGCAGCACATCGCGTTCAAGCGCAGCGACATCGCGCACGGCCGTATTCGGCGGCTCGACGTCAGTGTGGCGAAGGCCCTGGAGGGGGTCGAGGCGGTCTTCACCGGCGCGCAACTCGCGGAGCTGATTCGCCCTATGCCGATCGGCACCCCGTTTCCCTCGCCAACGCATCGCGCAATAGCCGTAGATGTCGTCCGCTACGTGGGTGAGGCCGTGGCTGTCGTGGTGGCGCGTGACCGCTACGTCGCACGAGACGCCGTGGACGCGATCGTCGTGGAGTACGAGCCGCTGCCCGCGGTCGTCGATCTCGAGCGAGCGATGACCGGCCAACCCGCCGTCATCCACGCTGACTTCCCGAACAATATCGCGTTGCCCCAGATCGCCAGTGGCACAGGCGTTGACGCGTCTGGCAAAGCGGATGACACGAAGATCGATCAGGCCTTCGCCGCTGCCGATGTCGTGATCTCGCAGCGCATGGTCAACCAGCGGCTCGTCCCGAATGCGATGGAGCCTCGCGGCGTCGTCGCGCACTACGAACCGGGCAAGGGCTCTCTCACCATGTGGTCGTCCACGCAGAATCCCCATATTCTCCGGTCGATGGTTGCCGGGATGCTCGGGTTGGGGGAGAGCCAGGTGCGGGCGATTGCACCCGAAGTCGGTGGTGGGTTCGGCGCGAAGATCAACATCTATGCAGAGGAGTACGTCGCCGCCGCGGTTTCCAAGGCGCTGGGGTTGCCGGTCAAGTGGATCGAAGAGCGCACCGAGGCGTTCGTCGCCACCACGCACGGCCGCGACATCCTCGGGTACGTCGATCTGGCCGCAACCAAAGATGGGAAAGTGCTCGGGCTGAAGCTCCGGCTCATCGCGGATATCGGCGCGTACAACATGCTGCTCACGGCGGCCATCCCCACGTTGACGATGCTGATGGCGAATGCGACCTACGACATCCCCGCCATCCGCGCCACGCTCGTCGAGGTCTTCACCAACAAGACGCCCACGGACGCCTACCGCGGCGCCGGTCGGCCCGAGGCGACCTACTTCGTCGAGCGTGCGATGGACATGTTGGCGGCGGAGCTCAGGATCGACCCCGCGGAGGTCCGTCGTCGCAACTTCATCCCGTCCGACAAGTTTCCGTACGCGACGCAGATGGGTGCAGTCTACGATTCCGGCGACTACGAGAAGGCGCTCGACGTTGCCCTCGCCGCCGCCGGCTGGGAGGCGCTCAAGGCCGAGAGAGACGCCGCGCGGAAGCAGGGCCGGCTCGTGGGTCTCGGTCTGTCGATGTACGTGGAGGTGTGCGGCGTCGGGCCATCGGCCTCGCTGCCGACCGGTGGCTGGGAGCACGCGCAGGTCACGGTCGAACGAGACGGTCGAATCACCGCCGCGACCGGCGCGTCGCCACACGGCCAAGGGAACGAGACGACGTTCGCGCAGATGCTCGCCGACCAGTTCGGCGTACCGCTCGAGCACGTCACCATCCTGCATGGCGACACGGCGGTCGTGAAGCAAGGCATCGGGACCTTCGGCAGCCGGTCGCAGGCCGTCGGGGGAACAGCACTCGTCATGGCCGGTGCCCGTGTCAAAGCGAAGATGGCGAAGTTCGCCGGGCCACTGCTAGAGGCGCATGAGGCCGACCTCGTGTTCGAGAACGGGATCATCTCGGTCAAGGGCCTGCCGACGTCCGGCAAGTCGTTCAAGGATGTTGCCTCGTATGCGTACGTCCCGGTGCCGCTGCCCGAAGGGCTCGAACCAGGTCTCAGCGAGGAAGCCTTCTTCGAGCCGAAGAACAACACCTACCCATTCGGCTGTCACATCTCGATGGTGGAGGTCGATCGTCAGACAGGAGAGCCGAGACTGTTGAAGCTCGTGGCGGTGGACGACGCCGGAACCCTCATCAATCCGCTCATCGTCGAGGGACAGATCCACGGCGGACTCGCGCAGGGCATCGGACAGGCGTTGATCGAAGAGGCCGTGTACGATGAGCAGGGTCAACTCCTGACCGGCTCGTTCATGGACTACGCGATGCCGCGCGCGACCGACTTTCCACGCTTTGAGCTCCAAGCAATGGTGACGCCCACGCCCGTGAACCCGCTCGGCGCCAAGGGCGTCGGCGAAGCCGGGACGCTCGGGTCCACGCCGTGCCTGGTGGCCGCCACCGTGGACGCGTTGCGGGAGTTCGGCGTGAAGCACATTGACATGTCGCTGCGGCCCGAGAAGCTGTGGCGTATCATCCAGGGAGGTCGTGCGTGATACCCACTGGATTCGAGTACGAACGCGCCACTTCCGTCGCGGACGCGGTCGCCCGGTTACGCGCGTCCAACGGGGCCGCCAAGCTCATCGCGGGCGGACATAGTCTCGTCCCGCTGATGAAGCTCCGGCTGAGCGAGCCTGGCCGACTCATCGACATCGCACGGATCCCCGAGTTGTGCGGCATTCGTCAAGTGGGTGACGCCATCGAGATCGGCGCCGCCACCGTGCACCACGACGTCGCGACGTCGCCGCTCATTGCCACGCGTTGTCCGATGCTCGCCGAGGCGGCTGCCGAAATCGGCGATCCCCAGGTGCGCAACCGTGGAACGCTGGGTGGCAGTTTGGCGCACGCCGATCCGTCCGCGGACTACCCGGCCGTCATCCTCGTGTTGAACGCGACGATCCACATCGTTGGCCCAGGTGGCGAGCGCGTCGTCCAGGCCGCCACGTTCTTCAAGGATTTGCTCACGGTCGATCTCGATCCACAGGAGGTCATCGTCAGCGTCCGGTTCAAGCCGGTGGTGTCAGCGGGCTATGCGAAGTTGCACCAACGCGCGTCTCACTACGCGATCGTCGGCGTTGCCGGCGTGCTGGACATCCAGGGCGGCGTGGTGCGATCGGCGTGCGTGGCAGTGACCGGCGCAAGCACCCACGCGATGCGTCTGTCGAACGTCGAACACGCGCTCGCAGGGCAACCGCTGAACGATGAGAGCATCCACAAGGCGGCGTCGATCGCTGGCGCGGGCGTTGCCGTGGTGAACGCCGACGTTCACGCGAGCGAGGAGTATCGCCGGGCGATGATCCCGGTGTTCACGAAGCGCGCACTCGAGAAGGCGCGTGCGCGGAGCAGCGCTTAGGGCGCATCGATCATGGCGGACGACGGAAGCGTGATCGGCCGTCGGCGATTCTTGAGCGATGCGGCACTCGGTGCAGCCGGGATGATGGCCGCTCCGGATGCCGGTGGAACTGCCCCGTCTCAAGCATCTGGTCAGTCCGCGGCCGGGCACACGCACGCGGAGGAGCACCAGGCCGTCCCCTCGGACGTCGCGCTCCGCGTGAAGGCGCTCGAGTCGCTGCTCATCGAGAAAGGGATGGTCAAGGGCGATCAGCTCGACGAGATCGTCCAGACCTACCAGGCGACCATCGGTCCACGCAACGGCGCCCGCGTGGTGGCGCGCGCGTGGACCGACCCTGTCTACAAGCAGCGGCTCATGAGGGACGCGACCGCTGCGATCGCCGAGCTCGGGTACAGCGGCGCGCAAGGCGAGCACATGGTCGTCGTCGAGAACACGCCGACCGTTCACAACCTGGTGGTCTGCACGCTGTGCTCCTGCTATCCGTGGCCGACGCTTGGCCTGCCGCCCGCCTGGTACAAGTCCGCTGGCTATCGATCCCGCGCGGTCATCGATCCACGCGGCGTGCTCCGGGAGTTCGGTGTTCACGTGGCGGATGAGGTCGAAGTGCGCGTGTGGGACAGCACGGCGGAGCTACGCTACCTCGTGTTGCCGAAACGGCCGGCAGGATCAGAGCGGCTGTCGGAAGCGGATCTTGCCGTGCTCGTCACGCGCGACTCGATGATCGGGGCAGGCGTTCTACCGCCGATCGGAGACCAGAAATGAACGGCATCCACGATATGGGCGGCATGCATGGTCTGGGGCCGATTGGCCACGATCCCGACGAGCCGATCTTCCATCACGAGTGGGAAGGACGCGTGTGGGCGCTCTCGCGCGCCATCGGCCCGTACGGCCGCGGCGTGTGGCGAAACTTCCGCTACGAGCTCGAGCAGATTCCACCGGCCGACTACCTTCGGATGCCGTACTACGAACGCTGGTTCACGGTGATCGTGAATCGCCTGTTGCGGAGCCGATTCGTCACGCCAGGGGAGCTGGCGACCGGCAAGGTCGATCCGAGCGTTCCTCGTCCGCAGGTGCCACCCGCGTCGCCGCCCGAGCCCGGCGCCATTCCAGGGGCGTCCCGTCTGAACCTTCCAGTGCGCCCGCGCTATCGCACCGGGCAGCAGGTCCGCGCGCGGAACATGCACCCGGAGGGGCACACGCGCCAGCCGCGCTACGTTCGGGGCAAGCGCGGAGTCGTCACCGTCGATCATGGTGTGTGGGCCCTGCAGGACACGACCGCCGCCGGCGATCGCGTGGGCGGACCGCAGCACGTCTACACGGTCCGCTTCGCCGCGCGCGAGCTGTGGGGGCCGCCCGCGTCGCCTCGGGATTCCGTATACGTCGATCTCTGGGAAGACCATCTTGAGCGTGTTTGAGAGTGTCGAGCTCGATTCGCTCCCGAGTCTGCCTCGAGTCGACGGCGAACCGGTGTTCGCCGAACCGTGGCAAGCGCAGGCCTTCGCGCTCGCCGTCCGCCTCTCTGCCGACGGGCACTTCACCTGGAAGGAATGGACGCTCGCCCTTGGCCGCGAGCTGCGTGAGGCTGCAGAGCGGGGTCAGCCAGACGATGGATCGAGCTACTACCATCGCTGGGTCGCGGCACTCGAGGGGCTGGTGACCTCGCGCGGCCTGGCAGGTGCCTCGGCGCTGGCGGCCCGCAAGGACGCGTGGGCCGAGGCGTATCGAAGCACGCCGCACGGCATGCCGGTAGAGCTGAAGCAGACGGATCTCCGTCCGCGTTTTCGGCAGACCGTGCAACGGGCCGATGGCGAGCCGGTCGAGATCATCCAGCGACGCGCGCATCTCTCGTATTGCTACTCCGGCTGCTGCTGCGGTGATGTCGAGCGCGGCTACGCACTTGTGCCGGTCGAAGCCTTCAAGCAGGAGTGGCTCCGACGTCGTCTTCGTCGAGTTGTGCACCTGACGAAGGGGAGATGCCTGGGGCCCTGCGAGCTCGCCAACGTCGTCAGCCTGGTGTTCGACGGCCGGTCCGTGTGGTTCCACTCGGTAAACACGCCGGATCTCGTGCGTCAGATCTACGACTACATCGACGCCATGGTCCTTGCTGACCGCTTCGAGTCACCCCCAGCGGCGCTTGCCCCGTACGCGTTCAACTTCTACGACTGGGACGCGCGACCTGGCCGCGAGCGAGGCTGATGCCACGCGTACAGGAGAGTCTCCGTTCGGATCAGAAGAGGATCGACCGCACGGAAGACGCCCCGACTCGAGATCGAGGACGTCTACGAAGGAGTGCAGGTCAACCTCGCGAGGCTTCTCGATGTCGCGCTCGTTCAGGCGCGCGACGAGCTCGCCGTCCGAGAGGCAACGACGGCAGCGTGATCGCGCCGAATCCGAATCTGCACGACCGACCCTCTGGTGTTGTCAGCGCGAGTTCGGCCGGCCAGCGCCCGTCAGCAGCCGCTGGAACAGGCCACTCTCGAAGGCCTTCTTCCGCACGTGGTCGCCAATGGCCTTCTGCAACACGGGCAGGTCGCCGTCCTGTGCCGCGACCACACGGAGCGTCATGCTGCCCATTTCGTCCGTGGACTCTTCGCCCCACGTGACACGCTTTGGCGGAGACGAGGGATTGCGACGGTTGGCTGCCGAGTTGTCGTACGTGATCGTGACGTCGAGCCGTGTGCCCTTCGGCAGATCCACGAACTGCTCGAACAGGTAGTTCTCCTGCCAGCCGAAGTCCCAGTCGTCAATCGCCAATATCGTCTTGACCGACTGATCCGGCAGCGTGGCCGTCATGCGCATGGTCTTGGCGAGGTAGTGAGCATGCCCGCCGACTCCAAACGCGCGAACGTCGATCGGCAACGTGAACGAGTCGGAGATCGAGTAGCCCGCCTCGCCAGCGGGGATGTCGATGTTGGCCATCGCGCCGAAGAGGGGCGGGAGCTGAACGCCCGCGAATGACTTCGTCGGTGGCTGCTTGGCGAAGTACAGCCCGACGGTGGACGCTTCGGCTTCCTCCTTGCCCGATGCGTGGAAGTGTGTGGCGATAATCAGGTCGGATCCCTTGGGCACGAAGAAGGCCAGGTCGTCGGGGAGGCGCCGCGCTTGTGCCCCGGGGACCCACCCACCCAAGCCGCCGATGCCGGGAGCCTCGCGGCGCACACCAGTGCTCGTTCGGTTCGCGCTGTTGCCGGGCAGAAGTCCGGCGACGAGCCCTCGACCGCCACCGCCCGAGGCTACGCCACCCATCCCGCCATCGTAGCCAGGCAGCGAGTCTTTCGCGTCACGCTCGCGCGCGTTGCCGGTGTCGTCCACGAAGAAGAGCGCGTGGTGCACCACCTTGCGTGCGGAGGGCCGGAAGTCAATCGCCTTCACCCACACGTCCTCGGCAAGATTCAGCGGCAGCACGAAGTTGCGATACACGTCCCGACCCGAGGCCGGCACCGGGAACGGCTCCGGCATGCGGACGATGAGGTCGGGTTCGCCCAGCGGCCAGTCCTTCGGGAACGCGGGGAGCGCCGGCTGCTTCGCCGGATCTCCCTGCGGCATTCCGGCCGCGACCCACCGCTGGATCACGTCGATCTGCTCGTCCGTCAGCCGGCGACTATTGGCCAGCGGGTACTCTGCAATCGACGCTTTCCACGGAGGCATCTGGCGCGTGCGGGTGACCGTCGCAATCTGCCGTCCCCATGGGCGCGCCTCCGCATAGCTCGTGAGCGAGAACGGCGCGGACTCGCCCGGCCTATGGCAAGCCGTGCAATGGCTGAAGAGGATGGGCGCGACGTGTTCAGAGAACGTCGCGCGCGCCGAAGAGCCCGTCTGGCCCTTGGACTCCCCTGATTGCTGAGCCGCCGCCAGCGCGGATGCTCCAATGCTCAAGCCGACCACAAGTACCGCGGTACTTACGCGTGACGTCGCTCTCATGAAAACTCCCCGCCGGGCGCGCCCATGTTGCCGCCGACGACATGGCCCAGCTTCCTCATTGTATCGCTGCGCGGACGGCTTTCGCGGGATTCGGCACGGCGTTTTCTCTAGACAGACGAGCGCGACTCCGCTACGGTTCCCTCGTGAAGAATGCCGTCAAAGTCTTGGCGCTGGTGGGTCTGACGCTGGTGCAGGGGCGCGCACTGTCCGGTCAGACGGCAGGGGAGCGCCTAGTCGTGTTCGGCGATCTGGTCTACTTCTATCCGCCCGGCCACGCGCAGAACTGCCTGATGACCAATCGGTTCAAGCCGGGCGAGCCGGTCGGTTTCCGCATGACGGCCATCAATCCGACCACCGGCACGCGCGATCGGTTGACGCAGCTCACCGTCCACGTCCAGTACGCCGGCAAGACGATCGACGTGCCGATGCGCGATCGTCAGACCGAGAAGCAGCCCGAGCGTGATTTCTGGGTCGCCAAGTGGGTCGTCCCCACCGACGCACAAACCGGTGTGGTTCGCTTCACCGTCACGGCGAAAGACTCACAAGGTCGCGTCGGCGAGTTCAAGCCGTTCGAGGTCCAGAACTCGCTCCTGACGATCGTGCGGTGACTGGCGCGAGTCCTGGAAATCCAGCTGCGCCCAAAACTGGAACCGCCTCGCCTCGACGAGTGAGATCGGGTTGAACCACTGCGCGCCCCAGGTCTCGTTGCGCGTGTAGATGGTGGCATTGTTCACGAAGTTGAAGATCTCCACGAACGCACGAATCCGGCGGTTCCCTTCCAAGCGGAAATAGCGGGAGCGATGCCGACATCGCCATCATTCGAAAAAAGCTCTAGGTGCTATCACTTTTAGATTATTTTCCGTCCCATGGCGTCGGCGTACACTCCATCTTCGGTGGGCGTCGTGACGCCCGGAGGAGCGAATGTCGATGCAGCATCCGGAGTCGTTCAAGGACAATCTGAAGGCGGATGTGCCTGCGGGCCTGGTCGTCTTTTTGGTCGCGGTGCCACTCTGTCTTGGGATCGCGCTCGCATCGGGAGCGCCGCTCTTCTATGGGCTCATCGCGGGTATCGTTGGCGGCATCGTCGTCGGAGCCGTCAGCAGATCGCCACTCGGCGTCAGTGGACCGGCGGCCGGCCTCGCCGTCATCGTCCTCTCTGCGATTACCACGCTTGGATCGTTCCAGGCCTTCCTCGTGTCCGTCGTGCTCGCGGGGGTCATGCGGGGGTCATCCAGATCGCCCTTGGCTTTGCTCGCGCCGGCATCATCGGCTATTACTTTTCCTCGTCGGTCATCAAGGGCATGCTGACTGGCATCGGCCTCACCATCATCCTCAAGCAGCTCCCGCATGCAGTGGGCTACGACGCGGACCCCGAAGGCAGCTTGTCGTTCGCGGAACCCGGTGGTGACAACACCTTCTCGGCGATTGCACACATGCTCTCCTTCGTGCAGCCCGGCGCGCTGGTGGTCGCCATCGTCGCGTTGGGACTCCTCATCCTGTGGGAGCGGCCCTTGATCAAGCGGCTCAAGGTCAGCCTTTGGATCCAGGGCCCGCTGGTCGCCGTCGTGACCGGCGTGATTCTGAACGAGATTTTCACCGTTGTAGCGCCCGGCCTCACCGTCTCGGCGTCCCATCTCGTGCAGATCCCCATCGCCAACGGCGAGAAGGGGCTGCTGTCCCTCCTGACGCTGCCGGACTTCTCGCAGTTGACCAACCCTGCTGTGTACAGCACCGCCGTGACGCTTGCGGTGGTGGCCAGTCTCGAGACGCTGCTGTGTGTCGAGGCGACCGACAAGATGGATCCCTACAAGCGCCTGACGCCAACCGACCGCGAGCTCAAAGCGCAAGGGCTTGGCAATGTGCTGTCAGGCCTTCTCGGCGGACTGCCGGTCACGCAGGTCATCGTCCGCAGCTCCGCCAACATCCAGTCTGGAGCGAAGTCGAAGACCTCGGCGATCGTCCACGGCGTGCTCCTACTGGTGGCCGTACTCGCCGTTCCGGCGCTGCTCAACCGAATTCCGCTCTCGGTGTTGGCGGCGATTCTCCTCGTCGTCGGGTACAAGCTGGCCAAGCCGGCGCTCTTCGCACAGATGTATCGCTTGGGGCACTCGCAGTTCGTGCCCTTTGTCGTCACGGTGCTTGGCATTCTGGTGACCGATCTGCTCGTTGGCATTGGCTTGGGGTTGAGCGTGGCGGTCTTCTCGATTCTCCTGACGAACTTCCGGTATCCGTACTTCGTCGACGAGGACCCGAGCGAGGCGGTTCGCTTCACCCTCTCTGAGGACGTCTCGTTCCTGAATAAGGCCGCGATCATGCAGGAGCTTGGCGCGATTCCGTCGGGCACCAAGGTCCTCATCGATGCCAGCCGTTCGGTGAACGTCGATTACGACATTTACGAGATCATCCGGGGCTTCGAACAGCGCGCGAAGCTCATGGATATCGATCTGACGATTACCGGCCTCGATGCGTTGCAACGCGACCACGAGGCGATGCGGCGCATTCCCCGAGTGTTCCATCGGCCACAGGCCGAAGCCGCGCAGCGCGCCGTGTAAGTCGAGCGCGTTCGCATCCTGCACCCTAGCGACACGCACTATGCCGGTCCCGGCGTGGAGCACTGGCACGGCGCTGCGCCCGATCAGTCCGGACACTTCTTTCAGACGTCGATTGGCGAGACGACCACGCTGTGGATGGAAGAAGTCGGCCGAGAGGACTACAGGGATACGACGTCGGCCTCGCGTCCCGAGCGGAGTTCCTGAAATCGGGCGTGCGCAAGAAGTCAGAGGCGGCCTGTTAGTCCCGGCCGCCTGGGCTCGGAGCGGCCTGCGACTTGCGACGTGTGACCTGCGACTTACAACCCTAGCTCGCGCCGGACCGTCGGTACGAGGATCTGGACGTCTTGACTGGCGTCCAATGTCACGGCTGTCTCCCCAGGGTCTTCGAGCTCGAGGAGCTGGCGGTGGAGGGCTGCCCGCGCGTCGTTCGCCTTCCCTCGTTGCTCCAGCCGCTTCTCGAGCAGTTGGCGTGGTGCCTTGAGATTCACGAATCGCACCGGGCGAAGGTCGGCGCGCAGCGCGTCGCGCTCGTCGGCCTTCAAGGCGGGATACGCGATGACGACATGCTCGCGGCGGTCCATCGCGCGCCTCATCACCGCACGCAGGTCGCCGAGACTCGCTCGACCCGCATCGCTGTCGACGAACAGCCAGCCCAGGTCAGTCGCTAGCGCCTTCCCCAGAGTTGACTTGCCTGCGCCCGGTGCGCCCATCACGATGATCACCATCGACTACAATTGTGACGCAGGCCGTGACCACCGCTCCGTCCAATCCGGGGGACGCGCATCACCTGGCGCCGATCGTCTACGACGAGCTGCGGCGGCTCGCGCGCACCTACATGCGACGCGAACGACCCGGGCAGACGCTCGAGGCGACGGCCCTCGTGCACGAGGCGTTTCTTCGGCTGGCGGACGCCGGCACGCCGTGGACGGATCGGCGGCACTTCCTCGGCATCGCCGCCCGCTCGATGCGGCAAATACTCGTGGAACGCGCGCGTGCGCGCGGCGCGCAGAAGCGGTGGGCGGGCCTCGATCCGGTTTCGATGACGGCGGCTCTCGAGCGCGCTTCGGCGGGAGATGCCGCGCTTCCGGCCATTGATGAGGCGTTGACCCGACTCGAGCAGGTCGATCCCGAGCAGGCCCGGATCGTGGAACTGCGCTATTTCATCGGTTTGAGCGTTGAAGAAAGCGCCGAGGCGCTCAACATCTCGCCCGCTACGCTCAAGCGTCGGTGGGCGCTCGCGCGGGCCTGGTTGTTTCGCGAGCTGTCCGGAGACCCCGCGTGACACCCGAGCAGTGGCGTCGTGCGCGGGAGCTGTTCGAGGCCGCCATCGATGATCCTCCGACTGATCTGCCGCGCTGTCTAGCCGATCGGTGCGACGACCACGTGGTGCGTCGCGAGGTCGCCTCCCTCATGAGGAACCACGCCCGAGCGGGGGAGTTCCTCACGCATCCGGTTGGCGACTTGGCCGAGCTCTTGGAGGAAACGCCGCCATTCGCGCCTGGACAAACAGTCGGTCCTTATCGCATCGACGCCGAGGTTGGCCGTGGCGGCATGGGACGCGTGTATCGCGCCAAGGACACGCGCCTCAACCGGACGGTGGCGATCAAGGCGCTGCCCGCCGAGCTGGCACCCGATCCGTCGCAGCGTGAGCGTCTGCGCCGCGAGGCGCGGGCGGCCGCGGCGCTGTCCCATCCCGGGATTTGCACGGTCTACGCGCTTGACGAGGTCGACGGCGCGCTTTATATCGTCACTGGGTATATCGAGGGTCGGACGCTACACGACGAGATCGTGAACGGCGATCGTCCTAGCTACGCGCGGCTCATCGATACGGCCCGTCAGCTCGCGTCCGCCCTCGCCAGCGCGCACGCCGCCGGCATCACGCATCGTGACTTGAAGCCAGAGAACGTCATGCGGACAGTCGACGGGCGGATCAAGATCCTGGACTTCGGCCTGGCCCGACAGCCCCGGGCGGCGCTGGCGGCGGCTGGCGCCGCGTCGATAGTGACTCACGCCGGTGCGGTCGTTGGGACGCCCGCCTATATGGCGCCGGAGCAACTGAACGGTCAGCCGGCAGACCTACGGACCGACGTGTTCGCGTTCGGTGTGCTCATGTACGAGTACGCGACGGGGCGTCATCCCTTCGACGCCCCCACTGCGATCGCGCGAGCCGGCCGCGTCCTCACGGCGGAGCCCGAGCCGCTGGCGCGCTATCGAGCCGATCTGTCAGCGGCACTCGTCTCGGTCATCGATCGTTGTCTCGCGAAGGCGCCAGATGAACGCTTCGCGTCGGCCATCGACTTGCTGGGCGCGCTGCCGGAGGCGGAGACCGTCGGCCGTCGCGCGGTGCCGCTCGTCGGTCCATCCGGCACCACAGCCATCGCCGACACGTCGTGGTGGCGCATGCACCAAAATCGTGATCGGGCTCTACCCCCTGGCCGTCATCGTGGCCTGGTTCGTGAAGGAAGAGCTGCGAGGTCCAACGTCGGCCGTCTTCATTGCGTTGAGCGTGCTCGGCACGGTCTTGAGCATGCTCAGAGGACATCTGGTGTTCACCGCGGCGACGCACGCCGTCGGGCTGACGGCGCAGCGCCGCTGCGTGATGCCGATCACCCTGGTCGGAGATCTGATCATGGCGGCGATGCTCGCAGGGGACGGCCTGGGTTGGATCATGGGTGCCTCACGTGAGGTCGCGGGCGTGTTGACGATTGCGCTCGCCGTGGGTCTCGTCGTCGCACGCCTCGTGCTGGAGCCGACGACCACCAAAGCGGCGTTCGGAGATTGATGCGATGAAGGCGGTCGAGATTACGAAGCCGGGCGGGCCCGACGTCCTGAAGCTCACGGACCGACCGCTGCCGTCGTTGGCGTCGGCCGAGATCCTGATTAAGGTCGAGGCGGCGGGCGTGAACCGGCCCGATGTGATGCAGCGGATGGGCCACTATCCGCCGCCGCCGGGCGCGTCGGACATCCCGGGACTCGAGGTGGCGGGCACGGTCGAGCAGACCGCGCCCGACGTCACGATGTGGCGCGTGGGCGATCGCGTGTGTGCGCTCGTGTCAGGCGGTGGCTACGCCGAATATTGCGCGGCGCCGGCTGGGCAGTGTCTCCCGATTCCGAACGGCCTCACCGCCGTCGAGGCGGCAGCGCTGCCCGAGACCGTCTTCACCGTGTGGACGAATGTCTTCGAACGGGGTCGCCTCGCTGCCGGCGAGTCATTGCTCGTCCACGGCGGCTCGAGCGGCATCGGGACGACGGCGATTCAGTTGGCGAGGGCTCGCGGCGCTCGCGTGTTCGCCACGGCGGGATCGGCAGAGAAGTGTGACGCTTGTGTCCGACTGGGGGCGCAGCGAGCCTTCAACTATCGTGACCAAGATTTCGTCGCGGGCGTCAAGGACGCCACTGGCGGTCGAGGCGTCGACGTCATTCTCGACATGGTGGGCGGTGACTACCTGCCACGCAATCTCGATGCACTCGCGCTGGAGGGCCGGCTCGTCCAGATCGCGTTGATGCGTGGCGGTACGGTCAGCTTCAACTTCTGGCCGGTGCTCTTGCGTCGCCTCACCCTCACCGGGTCGACGCTACGCGCCCGCTCGGTGGTTGAGAAGTCCGCCCTGGCCCATGCGGTCCACGAGCACGTCTGGCCGCTCATCGCCTCGCGCGCCGTTCGCGCGATCGTGCACGCCACGTATCCGTTGGCCGATGCCGCCGGGGCGCATCGCGTGATGGAGTCGAGCGAGCACATCGGCAAGCTCGTGCTTCTTGTACAATCCTAGACCTATGCGATTGACAGCTTTGTGTGTGGCGCTCGCGGCAGTGCTCACGGCGTCCGGCTGTCGGCGTGACACCTCTCCCAGCGGAACCAACGTCGAGGACATTTCCTCGCTCCGGACCATCGACGTGACCGTGGGATCCGGCGCTCAAGCGGCGCCTGGCCAGCGGATCAGTGTGCACTATACGCTCTATCTGTACAGCAGTACCGCCGCCGGCAATCGAGGCGCTCGGATGGAGAGCTCACGAGACAGAGGCGCTCCTTTTTCGTTCGCGCTCGGGACCGGTGCCGTCATTCCGGGCTGGGATCAGGGGATTCCGGGTATGAGGGTCGGCGGTTCGCGTACGCTCCTCATCCCCTCGATGCTCGCGTACGGGAGCCGTGGATCGGGGAGCGTTCCTCCGAACTCCGCGCTCGTGTTCGACGTGGACCTCATCTCGATCCCGTAGCGGATAGCTGACAGCTGAAAGCTGACAGCTGACGCCATGAAGTACACCCGCCTCGGACAGTCCGGTCTCACGGTCTCGCGCTTGTGCCTCGGCGCGATGACCTACGGGTCGTCCGCCTGGCGGCCGTGGGTGCTGAACGAAGCGGAGAGCCGGCCCTTCATCCTCCGCGCCGTGGAGCTCGGCGTCAACTTTTTCGACACCGCGGACATGTACTCGCGTGGTGCGAGCGAGGAAGTGCTTGGTCGCGCGCTGAAGGAGTTCGGCTCGCGCGAGCAGTTCGTGATCGCCACCAAGGCGTTCTACGCCCTCACGGAGGGTCCCAACACCGGAGGCCTGTCGCGAAAGCATCTGTTCGACGCGATCGATGCGTCGCTCAAGCGTCTCGGCACCGACTACGTGGACCTCTACCAGATCCACCGCTTCGACCCTGACACCCCCATCACCGAGACCCTCGAAGCGCTCCACGACATTGTCAAGGCGGGGAAGGCGCGCTACGTCGGTGCATCGAGCATGTCCTCGTGGCAGTTCGCAAAGATGCTCTACGTGGCGGACCGCCACGGCTGGACGCGCTTTGTCTCGATGCAGAACCACTACAACCTCGTCTACCGCGAGGAAGAGCGCGAGATGATGCCGCTCTGCCGCGAAGAGGGGATCGGCGTGATCCCCTGGAGCCCTCTCGCCAGGGGCTTTCTCGCGGGAAACCGAAAGGGGCCCGACAAGGGCGAGACGGCGCGCGCCAAGACTGACGGGTTCGCGCACGAGCTGTACTACCGCGACGAGGACTTCACCATCGCAGAGCGCGTCGTCGAAGTCGCCGGACGCCTTGGCGTGAAGCCCACGCAAGTCGCACTGGCCTGGTTGCTGTCGCGGCCAGGCATGACCGCCCCGATCGTCGGCGCGTCGAAGCCCGGCCATCTGGACGATGCAGTGGGTGCGCTGAGCGTCCAGCTGTCGTCCGAAGACGAAACATACCTCGAGGCACCGTACCGCCCGCACCCCGTGCTCGGCTTCGGCCCAAGCCCCTCGCGATGAGCCGATCGCTCGTCGCGCTGACACATCGCAACTTCCGCCTGATCTGGGTCGGCCTCTTCGCGTCGTTCACGGGATCGTTTATCCAGAACGCGGCGCTTCTGTGGCACGTGTCACTGCTCGTGCCGCCCGAGCGGCGGGGCCTGGCGCTGGGACTTGTCGGCCTTGCCAAGATTGCGCCTGTGATTGTGTTCTCGATGATCGCCGGGACCCTCGCCGACGCCTGGGATCGCAAGAAGCTCATGGTGGCGACGCAGGCCCTGTCCACGCTGGTCGCCGCCATGCTCGCGGCATTGACCTTTGCGGGACTGTCCGTGGTGTGGCCCATCTACGTCCTCGCCGCACTCGGTGCAGCCGTCGGCGCTTTCGATCTGCCCGCGCGTCAAGCCCTGATGCCGACGCTCGTGCCGCGTGAGCATCTGCCGAACGCGATCAGTCTGAACTCGATCATGTTGCAGACGGCCTCAATCGCGGGGCCCGCGCTCGGCGGATTCGTCATCGCCGCCGCCGGCGTCGGTTGGGCGTATGTCGCCAACGCCGTCTCGTTCGGCGCCGTGATTGTGGCGGTCTACATGATGCGCGGCGTGCCCGGGTTGAGCGCGGATCAGCAGGTGACTCGTGATGGCGTGACCTGGCAGGCGGCGCTCGAGGGACTGCGCTTCGTCTTTCGGCAGCCACTCATGCGATCGACGATGCTGCTGGACTTCTTCGCGACGTTCTTCGCGTCGGCAACGGCGCTCTTGCCGATCTTCGCCCAGGACATCCTGCACGTCGGCGCGCGGGGGTACGGGTGGCTCTTCGCGGCGCCGGCTATCGGATCCTTTGTCACCAGTGCCGCGATGGTGCCGCTCATCGAGTCGATCGAACGCCGGGGTGCCACGCTCCTGTGGGCCGTGGTCGGCCACGGGGTGTTCACCGTGGTCTTCGGCGTGTCGCGGTCCTTCTGGCTCACGTTCCTCTGCCTGGCACTGATTGGGGCCACCGACACCGTGAGCACGATCATCCGCAACATCGTCCGGCAGCTCGAGACGCCGGACCGGCTTCGGGGCCGGATGACGGGCATCAACATGGTGTTCTTTCAAGGGGGGCCCCAGCTCGGGGAGCTCGAGGCGGGTCTGGTCGCGAATTGGTGGGGGGCGCCGCTCGCGGTGGTGAGCGGGGGAATCGGATGCCTCGCAGCCACCGCATGGATTGCGTGGTCGACGCCCCTCATCCGGCGTTATCGTCGCAGTGCGGCCGACGCGTGCGGCGATCAAGCGGTGTCCGCTTGAGCGTCAGGCCCGCCCACGTTGGGCTCATCTCCGACACGCACGGGCTCCTTCGCCCTGCGGTCGCGGGCCTATTCGCGGGCGTCGAGCTGATCGTCCAGGCCGGGGACGTGGGTGACATGGCGGTGCTCGATCGACTCGAGGCGATCGCCCCGGTTGTCGCCGTGTTCGGCAACGTCGACGATCGTGCTAATCCCCGGCTCAGGCCCACGCGTCACGTTCCGGTCGGTCACTTGAACCTGCGTGTGAGCCACGGACACGAACTGGGCAGTCCGACGCCAGCGAGGCTGCTGGACGCCTATGCCGACGGCACCATCGACATCATCGTGTTCGGACATACCCACAAGTCAGTCGTGGCTCGCGAGCGACGCGGCGATCACGAGATCCTTCTGGTCAATCCTGGAGCGGCCGGTCCGCGTCGATTCCACTTGCCGGCGACCGTGGCGCTCCTGACGGTCACCGGTCGGACGGCGGATGTTCGAATCGTGAGGATCGACGAGGTCGGTGCCCCTTCCGTTCTGGCCGAACACCTGAAGTAGAGCACGGAAGAGTCGTCGACGTCGGAGTGGTGGAGCCCCTGAACCCTTCGTTAGCGGAGTATCTGCTTGGCGATCGTCTGCAGTTGGAGGTTTGACGTGCCCTCGTAAATCTGGCCGATCTTCGCGTCGCGATAGAGCTTCTCGACCGGATAGTCCTTCACGAAGCCGTACCCGCCGAAGAGGTTCACGGCGAGCGACGTGGTCCGCTCGGCGACCTCCGAGGAGAAGATCTTGCACATCGCCGCCTCGGTCAGGAACGGGCGGCCGAGATCACGCAGGCGCGCTGCCTCGTACACCATCAGGCGCGCGGCGTAGACCTCGGTGGCGGCGCGGGCGAGCTGATGCTGCACGGCCTGGAACTCGGCGATCGTCTTGCCGAACTGCTTGCGCTCCTTCGTGTACTTGGTGGCATGCTCGAGCGCGCCTTGCGCGAGCCCGACCATCTGCGCGCCGATCCCGATGCGTCCCTCGTTCAGCGTTTCGATCGCCGTCTTGTAGCCTTTGCCGATCTCGCCGACAACGTGGTCACCCGGCACGCGGCAGTCCTCGAACAGCAGCTCGCATGTGCTGCTGGCGCGGATCCCCAGCTTGTCCTCTTTCTTGGCGACCGTGAAGCCCGGAAAGCCACGCTCGATCAGGAAGGCCGTGATGCCCTTGTAACCGGCCTCCGGATTCACGGTGGCGAAGACGATGAAGATCTCGGCCTCGGCGCCGTTGGTGATCCAGAGCTTGCGCCCATTCAGCACCCACTGCCCGTCGCGAGGCGTCGCACGCGTCGTCAGCGCGAACGCATCACTCCCAGACCCGGCTTCGGACAGCGCGTACGCGCCAACGGCGTTGGCCGCGAGGCGAGGCAGGCAACGCCGCTTCAGGTCGGCGCTCGCCCAGCGCATCAGGGCGTTGATGACGAGCGTGTTCTGCACGTCCACGAGCACAGCGACCGACGGATCCACGCGCGACAACGCCTCGACGGCGAGGACGCTGTGGAAAAACGACGCCCCGGCGCCGCCGAACGTCTCGGGGATCTCGATGCCCATCACCCCCAAGTCGAACAGCTTGGGCAACAGGCCCTCCGCCAGATGGGCCTGCTCATCCATCTGCCTGACCAGGGGCCGGACTTCGCGGTCCGCGAACTCGAAGACGGAGTGGTAGAACAGCCGCTCGTCCTCGCCCAGCACGGTCAGCGGGGCGGGTCTGATGTCGGATGACAAGGAGTCCACGGCGGCATGTTACACCCGTTAAGATAGGGGCATGGCACGCGTGCTCCGCTCCATCGCTCTCGGCGCGCTCTTCGCCGTCCTGACCACGTTTGGCAGCAGCGCTCAGCAGTCCAAGCCCGCGCAGCCGACACCAGGCGGGCAGGGCCAGGCTGGCCAACCGGGGACGCAGCAGCCCTCGGGCGGCACACCCGTCTTCCGCGGCGGCATCGACATCGTGCGCGTCGACGTCATCGTCACCGACAAGGCCGGCAACGCCGTCACCGATCTCAAGCAGAGCGATTTCGAGATCGTCGAGGACGGCCAGATGCAGACGATCGACAGCTTCAGGCTCATCGAGTTGAACGGCGGACTCATGCCAGGTCCGGACGGACCGCCGCGGCCCATTCGCAGCGACCTGGACGAAGAAACGGAGGCCGCGCGAGACGACGTCCGGTTGTTCGGCATCTTTCTCGACGACTATCACGTTCGCCAGGGCACGAGCATGTCGGCGCGGCAGCAGATCTCGCGGTTCATCGAGACGCAGCTCGGCCCATCGGACATGGTCGGCCTCATGTACCCGCTTCAGCCCGTGTCGACCATCCGGTTCAGCCGCAATCACGAAGTCACCAGCAAGGCGGTCCAGCAGTTCCTGGGTCGGAAGTACGACTACACACCCCGCAACACGATCGAAGAGCAGTACGCCTACTATCCGACCGAGGTCGTCGAGCGCATACGCAATCAGGTGTCGCTCAGCGCCATCGAGGGAATGATCGTTCACATGGGCACCTTGAAGGAGGGCCGAAAGGCGCTCCTGCTCGTGAGCGAGGGCTATTCGAACATGGTGCCTCCGCAGATGCGCGATCAGATGGCCGCGATACGCGGCAGCGGGAACACGGCGGTCAACGATCCGTTTGCCGGCCAAAATGATCCAAACGAGTCGCGCGCGTCGTTCATGGCGAGCACCGACTTGCAGAACGACCTGCGCCAGGTGTTCGCGGCAGCGAATCGCCACAACGTCGCCATCTACGCCATCGACCCTCGCGGGCTTGCCACCAACGAGTTCGACATCAACGAGAACATCGGGGGCGCGCTGGATCGTGAGTACCTCAGCTCGACGATGAACACACTGAGGCAGCTCGCCGAGGAGAGCGACGGGCGCGCGATCGTGAACCGGAACGATCTCGTGCTTGGCATGCGCCAAATCATGAAGGACTCCAGCGCCTACTACCTCCTCGGGTACACGTCGACGATTCGCGCGACGGACGGCAAGTTTCACGAGATCAAGGTGCGCGTGAAGCGGCCGGGGGTGCAGGTGCGCGCGCGCAAGGGGTACTGGGCGCTCACGAGCGCGGATGTCAAGATCGCCACCGCGCCGCCGAAGCCCGAGCTGCCAAAGGCCGTCGAATCCGCCTTGTCGTCGATCACGGCCGGGCCCAAGAGCTCCCGCGTCGTCCGCACGTGGATTGGGACCGAGCGCGGCGAGAACGGCAAGACGCGCGTGACCTTCGTCTGGGAGCCGATGCCGAAGACGCCAGGTGAGCGGGCCCGACCGGGCGATTCGCCGGCGCGCGTGGCGCTGACGGCCCTCGGTGAGAACGGTGGTCCGGTGTATCGCGGTCGCGTGCCGGAGGGCTCGCCCGCGAGTGGCGCGGCGGCGCCGGCCGGATCACGCGTCTCGTTCGAAGTGCCGCCTGGGAAGATTCAATTGCGGATCGCCGTCGAAGGGACCGAGGCGGACACGCTCGACTCCGAGATTCGCGAGCTGAGCATTCCCGATCTAACGACCCCCGAGACGAAGTTCGGCACACCGCAGGTGTTTCGTGCCCGCAACGTGCGCGAAGCGCAGCAAGCAAGGAACGACCCGAACGCCGTGCCGACCGGGCTTCGGGAGTTCAGCCGGACCGACCGTGTCCTCGTAAAGGTCGCCGCATATGGGCCTGGCACTGTGCCGCCGACGATGACGGCTCGCGTCTTGAACCGCACCGGCGCGCCGATGAATGACCTCGCCGTCACGCCAGCCGCTCCGTCCGTCGGCGTCATCGACATGCCGCTGGCCGGGTTCGCGGTCGGCGAGTACGTGATCGAAATCACGGCCTCAGGTCCGGGCGGCGACGCGAAAGAGCTCATCGGCTTCCGCGTCACCGGGTAGGGAGTATGCCATCGCTCGTCGCGCCCATGCTGACGCTGGCGCTGGCGCAGGGCGGCGGGGCCGCCGCGGCGGATCCCATGCGGGTGTCGCTGCCCGTGGTCGTGCGCGATGCCCATGACCGTCCAGTGACCACGCTCACGGACAAGGATTTCGAGATCACCGACCGGGGCGTCCGTGTGCCCGTCCTGGACACGCGGTTCGTGCCAGCCGACGCCTCCCGTGTCGCCGGTGGTCAGCCGGATCAGGACTCTGGCGCGCCCGATGTGACCACAGCAGAGCCGGGAGCACGCCTGTTTGCGTTGTTCCTCGACGAGTACTACGTCGCGGCGGGGGATTCCGCACGTGTGCGGGCACTGCTGGAAGACTTCATCCGCCGACACACCACACCGCGGGATTGGTTTCTGGTGGTGAAGCCGCTCGACCCGTTGCTGGCGTTGTCCCCAAGCCGCGGCCCGTCGGCAGCGCTCGCGGCCATTGCGTCGTTCGAGGGACGGCTCGGGGATTACGTGCCACGGACCGCTTTCGAGCGGGAGCTCATCGCCGCCGATCCCGTCCGGATCGACCGCGCGCGGGCTCGGATTGCCATGTCCGCCGTCCACGCCCTCGCGACGCGACTGGGACAGCTCGGCGCGATGCGCAAGGCGCTTCTCATCGTCGGTCAGGAGTTCGAACCGCTCCGTGCGGTGGGACGGCTGAGCGACCCGTTGCCGACCATCGATGCGATCGTGCGTGCGGCCGACCGCGGCAGCGTAGCCATCTCGACGCTCGACCCCCGGGGTACGCCGCCCGCCGAGTCTCCTGTGGCCGTGCTGCTGTCCTCGCAACGGACAAGGGTGGCGCCGTCTCGCGGTCAGGCCGTCGACGCCGCCGACGCCGGAACCACCGTGAGCGAGCCCGAGACACTCTTCGCACAGTTGGTCCGGCTCACCGACGGACGGGCGATCCGCGCGCCGTTCGACGAGGGCCTCTCCGGTGTGGCCGCCGACCTGGGCGATTACTACCTGCTCACGCTTCGCGGTGCCGATGATGGTCAGTACCATGCCGTGCAGGTGCGGCTCGCGCGTCCCGGTCTGCGCGCGCGTGCCCGGCCAGGTTACTGGGCGGCCAGCGCCGAGGCCCTCACTCGCGCATCGCGCGATGCGGCCGATCGCCCGACCCCGCCCGCGCCAGTTCCGCTCCGCTCGAGCCCCCTCATCGTGCCGTGGTTCGGACAAGAGCGGATCGATGCCGACCGTACACGCGTGACCTTCGTATGGGACACGGCACCGACGCGGGCCGGCGACCGCATACGTGGCTTTCCGCCGTCCCGTGTCGTCGTCACGGCCAGGGCCGCCGATGGGGCGACGCTTTTCGACGGGACCGTCCATGCCTTGTCGAGCGGCATGAGCGCGCTGTCGACAGCCGCCTTCGAGGCGCGGCCGGGCCGCGTGCGCGTGCAGATGTCCATCCAGGACGCGTCCGCCCGTGAGCTTGACACCGATGTTCGCGACGTCGTCGTCTCCGCGTTCAGTAGCGCCGTCGTGCTCGGCACGCCTCGTGTCTTTCGTGCGCGGACCGCGCGAGAGTTCAACGCCCTCGCGGGTGATCCGGCTGCGGCACCGCATGCTTCCCGGACGTTCGCCCGAACGGAGCGGCTCCTGATTCGGGTGCCCATCCACACGACTTCGGCGGCCGCCGCTCCCGTTGTGAGCGCCGCGCTCGTGACCCGCGCGGGTCATGTGATGCGAGCGCTCCCGAGTCTCCAGACCTCAGTTGGCTCGTTCGTGACCACCGACCTGCCGCTCGCCGGCCTGGCGGCAGGTGAGTACAGCGTACGGTGGCTTGTGTCCAGCGGCGCCGACGAAGCGCGCGAGACGGTTTCGTTCCGGGTCATACCCTGACTGACACTTTCTGTCGCCGCACCTCTCGTTCTCGGTCCACTCCTGTCCACGCCATCCGCGTCCGATAGTTCAAGTACTCAGCCGAGCCTGGAGGTTCGCACGGCGTGCGCGGTACTGCACTGAGTTGAGACGTATGGGATCCGTTCTTGCTGCGGTCCTGCGGTGAGCGGCCGATTGGATACGTGAACGGGACCGTCGGGTCCCCCTCCCAGAACTGACAACCAATAGGCGGGTACGGGCGTGAGCGCTAGAAGTGTCTTCGTCAGAGCTGTCGTCGCGGTTTGCTGCGCACTGTGTTCGCTGGTGGCGGCGGAGCTCAGTGCCGAGGAGCGGCCGTCTCGCGGAGGGAGCGCGGTGGCACGCACGACTGCCAGTCCCGCGGTCTGCGTCGCGTCGACGAGCTTGCCGCCGAACGTCAGGGTCGAACGCCACTTGCTGCCGCGCGTCGAAAAGATACTGGAACGTTCGCCCACGTTCCGTGAGCAGTGCCGTCGGCTCGCTGCCGCGCCGTGGGTGCACGTGGGTGTCAAGCTCAATCCGCGCGTATTCGACACGCGAGGCTACCGCGCTGTGAGCGTGATTCAGCGGCCGCGACCCAACTTGCTGATTGCGTTGGTCACGCTCGAGGTGCTGACGGATCCGGCTGTCTGGCTCGCGCACGAACTGGAGCACGTCCTCGAACAGGTCGACAACGTTGACTTTGAGGCGTTGGCGGACCGTACGCGCGGCGTCTGGCGCGTCGGCAGCCACATGTTCGAGACCAAGCGGGCGATTGCCGTGGGAGCGGCCGTGGCGGAGGAGGTGCGGAACCGGTCCGCCCACCACGACAGGGATGTTCCGAGGGAACGGCCGGCGACGCTTGTCGACGATCACAATTCTGAGGAGTAGCTCGCCCGCACCAAACATCTTCGTAATGCGCCGCCGACGCGCGGCGCACCGGCCCACAGAGCACACAGTCAGGGGCCGACTCGCTTCCACCCGCCTTCGGGACCCGGCTGTCTGCGTTCCGCTCGTTCCGCGCGTCAGGCATACATGCCCCGCATTCGTGTGACGGCAGCCACACGGCCGATCGCGACGATGTAGGCGGCGGTTCGCATGTCGACGCGGTACTTCACAGACGTCTGCAGCACATCGTGGAAGGCCTCGCACAGCTTCTGTTCCAGTCGTTCGTTGACCTCACGCTCGGTCCAGAAGTAGCCGTGTCGATCCTGCACCCACTCGAAGTACGACACCGTGACGCCGCCGATGTTCGCCAGAATGTCGGGCACGATGAAGACGCCGCGCTCGTGTAGGTGGCGGTGCGCCTCCGGCGTCGTGGGACCGTTGGCGCCCTCGACGACGAGCGTCGCCTTGATGCTGCCGGCGTTGGCCATCGTGATCTGGTTTTCGAGCGCCGCGGGGATGAGGATGTGGACGTCCAGACCGAAGAGCGCTTCGTTGGTGAGCGGATCGGCTCGCGCAAAGCCTGCGACCGTTCGATGGATCTTGGCGTGGTCGAGCAGCGCGGCGATGTCGAGTCCGGCGTCGTTGTAGACGCCGCCCTTCCAATCCGCGATCGCGACGATCTTCGCACCGAGTGCGGCCAGCAGCTCGGCCGAGACCGAGCCGACGTTCCCGAAGCCCTGGATGGCGACCCGCGCTCCCGTGAGGTCGAGGCCGACGTGCTTCGCGGCTTCACGCGTGGTGAGCATCACGCGTCGTCCGGTGGCTTCTCGACGACCCAAGGATCCTCCCAGCTCGAGCGGCTTGCCCGTGACCACCGCCGTCGACGTGTGGCCGAGGTGCATGCTGTAGGTATCCATGACCCAGGCCATCACCTGCGCGTCGGTGTTCACGTCCGGCGCGGGCACGTCCTTCTCGGGGCCGATCGCGTCGATGATCTCCGCCACGTAGCGACGTGTGAGCGCTTCGACCTCGCGCCTCGACATCTTCGTCGGGTCGCAGATGATGCCCCCTTTTCCGCCGCCGAAGGGGATGTGGGCGACGGCGCACTTCCACGACATCCACGCGGCTAGCGTCGTCACTTCGTCGAGCGTCACGTCCGGGTGGTAGCGGATGCCGCCCTTCGCGGGTCCGAGCGCGATGTTGTACTGGACCCGAAAGCCGGTAAACACCTCGATCTCGCCCGAGTCCATCTGCACGGGGCAGTGCACGATGATCTGGCGTTTGGGCTTCGTCAGGATTCTCCAGATGCCGGGCTCGAGGTTGAGGATTCGTGCAGCCCCGTCGAATTCCTGCAGCATCGCGTCGAAGATGGACCCGCCGGTCGTCGTCATGACATGCCTCATCGCTGGTGCAGCGTGGCCTCCGCATCTTGCGCTGCGCCGAGGTACCAGCCGGGGGACCTATAATGGCGCGATGGCTCCTGCCGCCACCGACAAGCTCGCTGCTGCCGCTGACCGTTCATTTACCACGATTTCGGGCCGTCCCGTGGAACCCGTCTATACGGAGGCGAGTGTGGCTGGGATCGATCCCGCGACAGACGTGGGAGAAGCGGGGCAGTTCCCATTCACACGGGGCATCCACGCCTCGGGGTATCGCGGGAAGCTCTGGACGATGCGGCAGTTCGCGGGCTTCGGGACGCCCGAGGAGACCAACGAGCGTTATAGGCGGCTGCTCAAGGCCGGCGGTACGGGTTTGAGCGTCGCGTTCGATTTGCCGACGCTCATGGGGCTCGACCCCGATCACACGCTCTCGATTGGCGAAGTGGGAAAGTGCGGGGTCAACGTCGCCACGCTCGCCGACATGGAGCGGCTGTTTGACGGGATCGCCCTCTCAGACGTCACGACGTCGATGACGATCAACTCGCCCGCGGCGGTGATCTTCGCCATGTATCTCGTCGTGGCGGAGAAGCAGGGCGCGGACTGGGCGCGCCTCTCCGGCACCATCCAGAACGACATCCTCAAGGAGTTCATTGCACAGAAGGAGTACATCTACCCGCCGCGTCCGTCGATGCGGCTCGTCACGGACACGTTTGCGTTCTGCACCACGCACGTGCCCCGATGGAACAGCATCTCGGTCAGCGGGTACCACATCCGAGAAGCGGGCGCGACCGCCCTCCAGGAGCTGGCCTTCACGCTTCGCGACGGTATCGAGTACGTGCAGTGGGGCGTGGACGCGGGGTTGGCGGTCGACGCGTTCGTGCCGCGCATGTCGTTCTTCTTCAATGCGCACAGCGATTTCTTCGAGGAGGTCGCCAAATACCGGGCGGCCCGCGCGCTCTGGGCCAAGACGATGCGCGACCGTTTTGGGGCCAAGGACGATCGGTCATGGAAGTTGCGGTTCCACACGCAGACAGCTGGTGTGTCGCTCACGGCACAACAGCCGTACAACAACGTCGTGCGGACAGCCATTCAGGCGCTGGCGGGCGTGCTTGGCGGGACCAACTCGCTCCACACGAACTCGCTCGACGAGGCGCTGGCCCTGCCCACTGAGGAAGCCGCGACGCTCGCGCTGCGGACCCAGCAGATCATCGCGCACGAATCCGGAATCGCCAGCGTGGTCGACCCGTTCGGCGGATCGTACTTCGTCGAGCGCCTGACCAAGGACCTGGAGGACGGCGCGCTGGCGTACTTCGAACGGATCGATCGGATGGGCGGAATGGTGGCGGCCATCGAACAGGGATTCCCCCAACGGGAGATCGCCGAGAGCGCGTACAAGTTCCAGCAAGCCATGGAGCGCCGCGAGAAGATCATCGTGGGCGTGAACGACTTCGTGCAGGATCAGGACACGCCCATCGAGACCTTGTACGTGGACGAGACCGCCGCGACTCGACAAATCGATCGCCTGTCGCAGGTGCGATCAGGGCGGGATGCTGGAGAGGTTCACCGAGCGCTCGACGCCTTGCGCGCGGCCGCGCAGAGGTCGACGAACCTGATGCCACCCATCTTGGATGCCGTCCGCGCCTACGCCTCGCTCGGTGAGATCTGCGACGCACTGCGTCAGGTCTGGGGCGAGTACGAGGAAACGACGGTGCTCTGAAGCGAATCCGATGACCATTGACCAACGACCAACGACCCGAGACCAGCATCCAACGTCCAACGTCCAACGGCCGATCCGCGTGATCATCGCAAAGCCCGGTCTCGACGGGCACGACCGGGGCGCGAAGGTCATTGCGCGGGCGCTGCGCGACGCCGGCATGGAGGTCATCTATACGGGCCTACGCCAATCGCCTGAGCAGATCGTGTCTGCCGCGCTCCAGGAGGACGCCGACGTCATCGGGCTCTCGATTCTGTCGGGGGCACACAACCACATCGCCCCTCGACTGATGCAACTCATGCGCGACAAAGGTCTGGATGACGTCCTGGTGGTGATGGGGGGCATCATTCCGAATGCGGATGTGCCGAACCTGAAGGCTCTGGGCATCAGGGGTGTCTTTCAGCCCGGCACCTCGATGCAGGAGATCGTCGATTTCATGCGGGTGCACGCCCGGTCACAGGCCCCGGAAGAGGCCGGTCCGAACCCCTGACGGCGGTATCCTTCGGCCCCGCTGGCGCCGATAACGACAAGGTGCCACACCAACTCTTGCTCGCCGACGACAGCGTCACGATTCAACGGGTCATCAAGCTCACGTTCGCCGATGAAGACATCGATGTGGTTGCGGTCGGCGACGGTGATCAAGCTGTCGAGGCCATCGACAGCCAGCCGCCCGACATCGTGCTGGTGGACATCGCGATGCCCGGGCGGTCGGGCTACGAGGTCGCGC
This sequence comes from Acidimicrobiia bacterium, assembly GCA_016871175.1. Classification (GTDB taxonomy): domain Bacteria; phylum Acidobacteriota; class Vicinamibacteria; order Vicinamibacterales; family CAVVIG01; genus VFZL01. Next base: position 139,580 of record VFZL01000005.1, read on the forward strand.
AGCACGTCCGGACCTCTCCTCGCCTGGCGCACATTCCGGTCGTCTTGTTGACCGGCGCGTTCGAGCCGGTCGACGAAGCCCGCGCCTCCGAGATCGGCTGTGACGGCGTCTTCGCCAAGCCCTTCGAGCCCGAAGCGGTCGTCTCGTGCGTCCGCGAGCTGCTGGCCAAGCCGAGAGTCGCCCCGCAGGAGCCCGCAGCGAAGGCGCCTGCGGCTTCTTCGCCCGCGCCAGTGCAGGCGATGCCCGTGACACCCCTGCCAGCCCCCGCGCCAGCGCAGGCGGTCTCCCTGAAGGCACCCGCGCCGACGGCGACCCCTCGCGCCGCCGTCGTGTCGGCTCCCGCGGCCCCGCCGCCGGCCACGCCGGATGTCGACGCGTACTTCGAGCGACTCGACCAAGCGTTCGCCACGTTCTCGGTCCCGCCGAGCGTTCCAGCGCCCGCGCAGCCAGATCCGGCAGCCGCCGCGGCGGCGACAGCTCGTGCGGGAGCTGCGGCGGCCTCACCGTTCACCCCGGCTGCACCAACCGACTCCGTCTCGTCGATGACCCTCGAAGAGGCGTTTGCCACGCTCGCCGCGTCACCGAGGCGCAGCGATCCCGCCGCGCCGATAGCGGTGGCGCCCGGCCCGTCGCCGGTGTCGCCCGATCGAGCGCCTCTCTCCAAGACGGTCGGACTCAGCGCGGCCGAGCTCGAGTATGTCGTGAATCAGGTGCTGAAGCGGCTGACCTCACGCCTTGGCAACCCGGCCGAGATCGTCGCCAACGTTGCCGAGCGCGTCGTCCGGGAAGAGATCGCGCAGATCAAGAGTCGCATGTAGAGCGGACGTGTTCGACGACCGTCCTCGGCGCGCAAACTCCAGTCGTCTCGATCCGCCAATAACGGGTAAGATCGCCTCGCCGTGGGGACGACCGGCGAGGCCGATCGCACGGCGGGAGGTGCCGATTCTCGGCCTCGTGACCAGCGTTGGACTCTGTAGCCGTTGTGGCGGCGGGCGTGCTTGGTGCCTGGATGACTTCATACCGTCCACTCTCGGGGCGGCATCCGGACTTCCGCGTCCTGGAGTTCTGTCTGGGCGTCGCACTCTTGGCGTGGGCTGTCGGATTCGTGGCGTTCGACGTCGCCTCGGGTTTTCTTGGCTGATGTCTGGCACCAGATGCTGAGGACCCGCCTACGTCGCATCTGGTGCTTGTGGCTCTGTTGTGGCATCGCCGTGAGCGAGGTCTGGCTGCGCGCGGAGCCGTGGCCCCAATGGCGTGGGCCACAGCTCAACGGCGTCAGCACCGAGCGCGATCTGCCTGTGAAGTGGTCGGTACGCGAGAACATCGCGTGGAAGCTGGCCATGCCCGAGCGATCCGGATCCACGCCGATCGTCTGGGGCGACTTCGTGTTCGTTAACGTGGGGGAAGGCTCGAATCTCGCGCTGTGGGCGATCGATCGGGCGAATGGCACCCCACGCTGGAAGCGCCCGCTCGGCGGCGGCAATCGCCGCATGATGAAGCAGCAGATGTCGTCCCCATCGCCGGTCACCGACGGCAAGTCGGTTTGGGTGATGACCGGCACGGGGGTCCTCAAGGCGTTCGACTTCGCGGGACGGGAGCTCTGGACGCGTGAAATCCAGACCGACTACGGTCGTTTCGGTCTGCAGTGGGGCTACGCGTCATCGCCCCTGCTCTTTCAGGGCGCGCTGTTCGTCCAGGTGTTGCATGGCATGCACACCGACGATCCCTCGTACGTCTTGCGGATCGACGCGACCACCGGGAAGACCGTCTGGCGGGTGGAGCGTCCGACACGAGCACGCCACGAGTCGCCCGACGCCTACACGACGCCTGCCGTCCTGCAATACAAGGGTGCGACGGAGATCGTGGTTACCGGTGGCGACGCGGCGACCGGCCACGATCCCGCCACGGGCAAGGAGTTGTGGCGCGCCGACGGGTTGAATCCCCAGAACGACGGCAGCTATCGCATCGTGGCCTCCCCGGTCACCTTCAACGACTTCGTCTACGCACCCACGCGAGCGCGACCGTTGCTCGCGCTTCGCGCGGGCGGGCGCGGGGACATCTCGACGACACACGTCGCCTGGTCGTTCAACAACGGTCCCGATGTCCCGACGCCGGTCACCGACGGTCAGCTCTTCTACTCCATCAACGATCGGGGCATCATCTACTGCCTCGACGCGCGCACCGGCAAGACCGTGTATGGACCACAACGGCTGCGCAGCGCGACATACAGCGGATCCCCTGTGCTCGCCGATGGCAAGATCTACATCACCGATGAGGACGGCGTGACGACGGTCCTGCAGGCGGGCTCGACGTTCGCCAGGCTCGCCGAGAACGATTTGGAGGATTACACCCTGAGCTCACCAGCGATCTCGGACGGCCAGATCTTCATCCGCACGGCGTCGTTTCTGTACGCGGTTGGACAGCGGAGGCGTGGGGAGAAGCGATGACCCTGGAGCGGTGAGCCTGTGAGCTTGGTCTTGGTCGCCGCCCCGTTAGAGAGCAAATGAAGCGATTCCTGAAACTGCTTGCGGGCATGGTGGGCGCGGGCGCCCTTGTGGCCGGCGTGTTGTACGTGTTCTTCGGACTGCGCGCCGAGCTCGACGGCTCGGGCTGGGCACACTTGGTGTTCAAGATGTCGCCCGAAGAACAAGCCGCGCTCATCGAAGAGCATCGGGCGAATCAACGCGCGCGTGATGGAGCGACACCGTTGGAGGCGTTGTCGACTGCCTCGCCACCCGCGGCGGCGTCTGCGGGCACGTCGGCGGCGAGCGCTGAAGCGTCCACGCTGGCGACGGCCATTCCCGGGAACGCGGTCACGCCGGGCGACGCCGCGGCTTCTCCGGCCCCCGATGCGCCGCGACCAACGGCGGCGTCACCGGCCTCGTGGCCAGACTTCCGCGGGCCGCGCCGCGACGGTGTGTACCGAGGTGGACCGGTTCGTATCGTGTGGCCGAGCGAAGGACTGACGCCGCTCTGGAAGCAGCCGATCGGCGGCGGCTACGCCTCGTTCGTGGTCGCGTCCGACCGCGCGTTCACGATCGAACAGCGTGCACACAAGGAGGTGGTCGCGGCGTACGACGTGGGGAGCGGACGCGAGCTCTGGACCAACGCCTGGGACGGCATGTTTCAGGAGACGATGGGCGGTGATGGCCCGCGGGCGACGCCGACGTGGGCGAATAGCGTCGTCTACGCCCTCGGCGCACTCGGAGAGCTTCGGGCGCTGGATGACGCGACCGGCCGCGTGCGATGGCGGACGAACATCCTGCAGGACGCCGGCGCGACGAATCTCCAGTGGGGCATGTCCGCTGCGCCACTCGTCGTCGACGACGCCGTCGTGGTGTTGCCCGGTGGGCGCGGGGGCCAATCCGTGCTGGCATACAGCCGAACGACCGGGGAGAAGCTGTGGGGCGCTCTTCCGGACCAGGCCGCGTATGCGTCGCCGATGCTGGTGACGCTTGGCGGCGTCCGACAGATTCTCGTCCTCACAGCCGATCGACTTGTCGGATTGTCGGTCGACGGCGGCGCGGTGCTCTGGTCGCACCCGTGGGTGGGACCGAACAACGGCATCAACGCCGCGCAGCCGATTCTCATCGGCGACGATCGTTTCTACCTGTCATCTGGTTATGGCATGGGCGCTGCCGTGGTCGAGGTGAGCGGGGGCGCAAGCGGGTTCACGACGCGCGAGGTGTGGCGCAACACGCGGATGAAGAACCGGTTCGCCAGCGCGGTCCTGCACAACGGTGTCATCTACGGGCTGGACGAGTCCATTCTCGCGGCGATCGACGCGACGACGGGCGAGCAGAAGTGGAAGGGCGGCCGCTACGGCTACGGGCAGCTGTTGCTGGCTGATGGACATCTCATCGTCCTCACCGAGGACGGCGATTTGGCCCTGGTGCGCGCAACGCCAGAGCGGCACGAGGAGCTCGCGCGGTTCCCTGTGCTGAACGGCAAGACGTGGAATCCACCGGCGCTCGCACATGGCGTGTTGCTGGTGCGCAACCTGGCCGAGATGGCGGCTTTCGACCTCCGCGTCAAACCCTGAGGCAAGTCCCGCTGAGACGCCCGCCGCGTCGTGCCCGTTCTCCTTCCGTGATAACCTCCCCGACTGTTGCAGACACGACGCCGTGGCCGGCTCGAGTCGTCCCAACGCACATAGCAGGAGAGGCACAACCATGCGGAGCGGATGTCACGCGCAACGAATTGGGCTGGCGCTTCTTGTTGCGTGCGCGCTGCCTTGGATCGCGGCAACGCAGGGTCGCACCGACGTGCCGATCGATGCGGATGATATCGGCGGCGTTGTCTCGATCGCGAAGGGGCCCGAGGCCGGCGTCTGGGTGATCGCGGAGACCACGGATCTGCCCACCAAGTTCGCGCGCATCGTCGTCACCGACGATCGCGGTCGTTATGTGCTCCCGGATCTGCCCAAGGCCACCTACAACGTCTGGGTGCGCGGCTACGGACTCGTCGATTCGCCGAAGGTCCTGGGTACCCCTGGCGCCCCGCTGAACCTCACGGCCGTGGTCGCTCCGACGCCGCAGGCCGCGGCGCAGTACTACCCACCGAACTACTGGCTGTCGCTCATGAAGCTGCCCGAGGGCCCCGAGCAGGCTCGAGCGGGAGCTGCCGGTCGATGCGGTCTCGCGTGCCATCAGATGGGCGGCAAGGCGACCCGAGAAATCACGCCTGAGACGGCGGCGACGCTCGGACCGTTCAAGTCAACGGCCGACGCGTGGCTGCACCGTGTGCGATCTGGTCCGACTGGCGCGTTCATGGCGAGCGCGTACGGCCGCTTCGGCCCACAGATCTATCCGGCGTGGACCGATCGCATTCTCGCCGGTGCGGTGCCGCCGCAGCCGCCGCGTCCAAGCGGGGTCGAGCGCAACGTCGTCATCAGTCTCTGGGATTGGGGATCTGTCAATGGCTTCGTCCATGATCAAGCGCCGGCGGATCGACGCAATCCGGTCGTGCCGCCGGGGACGCTCATCTACGGGCCAGGACAGAGCCACGACATGCTCGTCTGGTTCGATCCGGTGGCCCATCGCGAGGGTGCGATCAAGGTCTCGACGCGCGATACCGACTTGCGGGTCGTCCCGCGTGACGGCCTTGGTGGACCGTTTCCGCAGGATCCGTTCAAGAAGGTGCGGTTGCCGTCTCCGTATTGGCCCGATGAGGAGTTGTGGAACGTCGCGTCCGAGCCGCGCAGCGGTCAAATGGACCACAAGGGCCGCATCTGGGCCGGCTTCAGGATCCGCCGAGACGAGAAACAGCCGGCGTTCTGCCGGACTGGATCGTCCAATAAGTTCGCGCGCTACTTCCCGCTCGATCCCAAGCCGAATTCGAACATCGGCGGCAAGCAGACGGGCTTCTACGATCCGAAGACGAAGCAGTGGACGCTGATTGACGTGTGCTGGTGGTTCGATCACAGCGACTTCGTGACCGACGCCGACCATACGCTGTACAGCGGCATGGACAACGTCGTCGGTTGGATCAATACGCGGAGATTCGACGAGACGCGGGACGAGCAGGCGGCGCAAGGCTGGTGTCCGGCCGTGCTCGACACCAATGGCGACGGGCGCATCACGCGATGGACCGAGCCCAACCAGCCGATCGATTCCACGTTGGATCGGCGCATCGACTTCACGTGCTACTCGGTGGGCGCGAGCCCGATCGATCACGCCGCCTGGTGCAACGGGGCCGGACCGCAGATCGTCCGCATCGAGCGCGGACCCAATCCCCCGGAGACCTGCAAGGCGGAGCTGTATCAGGTTCCGAAGGGGAATCCTGCGGACGGTGCGCGTGGTCTCGAGGTCGACAGCCAGGGCATCGTGTGGGTCAACTTCACGAACACCGATGTCATGGGGAGCTTCGATCGACGCAAGTGCAGGGTCCTGAGCGGACCGACGGCGACCGGACAACACTGCCCGGAAGGGTGGACGTTCTATCCGCTCGAGACGTCAGTGGTACCGAAGTTCGAGGGCACGGCGATCGGCACCGACCGGACGTATCTCATCAACGTCGATCAGTTCGACACGCTCGGGCTGGGGAAAGACGTGCCGATCACGTACCCGGAAAACGCCGACGCGTTAATCGCGTGGCTCCGTGACAAGCGACAGTGGGTGACGGTCCGCGTGCCGTACCCCATGGGCGCGATGTTCACCAAGAAAGTCATCGGGCGCATCGACGATCCGAAGGGCGGCTGGAAGGGTCGCGGCCTGTGGTCGAACACCGCGCACTACGCGCCGTGGCACATCGAGGGCGGAAAGGGCACTCGCGGCAAGGTCATCAAGTACCAGGTGCGGCCGGAGCCGCTGGCGAAGTAGTGATGCGCTGCGAGCGTTGAGCTCATTCAGAGCTCAAGACACATGACTCTCAGCTCAACGGTTCAGCGTGAGCGCTCTAGCTCCACCTCTGCCAGCGTGTCCACCTCATCGGTGTCGAGCTCAGCGGCGACGCCGGCTTTCGACAGCGATTCGGGCCAGAGGCTCCCGTCGGCGCCGAGGACGGTCCACTGTCCGGTGAGCACCGGACCCTTTTCGATGCGGTACACCACGACGCCGAGCTGGCGCCCCGAGAGGTAGCTGACGGACAGGAAGTTGTCACGCACGATTCCGATGCCCACGCCAACGGCGCGCCCCTCGCGCTCCAGCCAACGGACTAGGTAGGTTTCGCCTTCTTGTTCGATGTCGACAATGGATCGATAGGGTTTGCCGTCGGGGTTGGTGCCCTCCGCGCGATATCTGCCGGCCAGGTGGAGATCCTGGGCCTGCGCCACCGTTGCCATTGAGCCGATCGCCGTGAGGAGCACGGTTACGCTGGAGCGGAGGGCGTTCTGCATATGTATCTTCTTATCGGACGCTGGTTACTTCTTTCGTAGGCGAATCTGTTCCAGGAAGAACTGTTTCACGGTCTCGTTAGTCAGCCCAAGCGCTGTCGCTTCTTCGAGGGCCTTCGGCACATCCCATCCGTCCACAATCACGCGTTTCATGAGCCACATCCCGGCGGCTCTGCTCCCGCCCGCTCAATGGATGAACGCCGGCGCGACGCCCGGCGCTTGAACGGCCTTCAGGAACGCTTCTACGGCTGCGGGATCAGGCTTGGTCGCACTGAACGGAATGTGGACGTACTGGATACCCGCCGCTTTGGCCGCGGCCTGATGCGCCGCGATGTCCGCGCCAGGCTCGTCCGCGAGCCTCAGATTGATGATCGAGTTGTAGCCCATCTTCTTGATGGTGGGCACGGCATCGGGCGTGATCGCGCCCGCACACGCAACGGTCGACTCCACTTTGGCGAAGTTCCGGATTCCGGGTACGTTGTCTTTGACGACCTGCGCGGCGGATCCGCTCGCGAACAGCCAGACCACAGCCACGCCAATCGCCCCGAGGCGAACGATGCGTCGCATGGCACCCTCCTTGTCGAATGTCGGCAGCTTATCACGCGACGGGCACCGGCGAACGGCGTTCCTGGCAACTCTTTTGCTCCACCTCGAGCGGACCTCGCGCCTCCACGCGTGACGTCAGCTTCCTATGCACACCACGGCCACACGGTTACTCCTGGCACTTGAATGTGTGGCCTGCCTTGCGACCAAAGCCTCGGCGCAGCCCGTCGATCCGGGGCAGACGATAGTGACCCATCACGAGTCGATTCCCAATCCGGTTCACGGGTCGACGCACCGCGTCGCCGCCGCCTGTCGCTCCGCGGCCGCCGCATGCGCCTGGGAACATCCGGCGACGTGGGCAACTGGTCAGGTTCCAACGAGCAGCACGCGCGTCATCGTCGACGGTGACGTTCGCACCGGACCTCACCACCCACCTGACCTCTGCCGACATCGTGGTGTTCGCCGGTGGTTCCTTACACGTGGGGACAGCCAGCGATCCCATTCACGACGCGTCGACTGCCGAAATCGTGATCCGCGACGTGCTCTTCTCGAGCGACCCAGCTCAGCACCTTCGCGGCATCGTCGTGGTGGATGGCACACTCCGGATCCACGGACAGGCGGTCGGCGAGGTATTCCTCCGCCTGGCAGCGCCGCCCTCCGCTGGGGCCGGAAGCCTGAGCCTGGCGGCGTCGGCGGTGGCGGCCGGCTGGCGCGTAGGCGACACGGTGCTCGTCCCGAAGTCGTCGCAGTGTCGCGTCGCATCGGGCCCGTATGCCCAGAATGAATCCGAGGCGCGCATTGTCCAGGCGCTTTCTGCTGACGGTCGAACGCTGACCCTGAATGTGCCGCTCGCGTTTGCTCATTCAGGAGGCCGACGACTCGACGGCCTCGTCGACCTGCTGCCTCACGTGGTGAACACCCGCCGCAACGTGATCATCCGATCGGAGAACCCCGCTGGTGTGCGGGGGCACGTGCTTCTGCACGGCCGCGCGGTCGCCGACATCCGTTACGCGGCGCTACTCGGCCTTGGGCGCACGGACATCCGAGACCTGGGGCCGACGAATCAAAAAGGACGCTATCCACTGCACGCGCATCATCTCATCGGTCCCGTGTCGCCGCTGGAGAGCGGACACCAGTGCGTGTTGGTCGGCAACGTGATCGATTTCGGCAACGAGAATCGGACGCAGCTCCGCAAGTGGGGCATCGCCCTTCACGGCAGCCACTACGGCCTTGTCGAGCAGAACATCGTCGACCACGCGGCAGGCGCCGGGATTGCCACCGAGGACGCGAGTGAGACCGGCAATGTCTTTCGGCGCAACTTCGTCGTTCGCGTCGTTGGCGGCAATGGCGCGCGGACAGAGGACTCCGATCCGGGCGATGGCTCCAAGCTGGGTCGGGCCGGCGTGGGCTACTGGTTCAACGGCGGGGGTGGCAGCACCTTCGAAGACAACATCGCTGCGGACGTGTTCGAGTGCGTGTATTGTTACGGCTTCAAGTTCGACAACGTGTACGTCTTCACGGTTAGATTGCCGAGGCAGCAAGGTGACGATCCGCACACATCAGGTGGCGTGCCGACCGATCCCTATACCTTCGGACTCAGGCGTTTCTTGCGCAACGAGGCGTACGCCGTGCCGAACGGCCTGACTGTGTGGTGGATCTGTACGGAGTTCGAGACGCCCCGCGATGGCTGATCGAGCACAGTGGAGAACTTCCGCGTCTGGCACCATCACCGGTGGGGCTACTACGGCTACGAGACGAGTCGCATGACGCTGCAAGGGTTCACGCATCGAGGCGACGTGTCGGCGCTGACCAACGTCCACGAGAACGTCACCGCGCTGCACCTGGTCGACTACTTGCAACGGCAGACCGTGATTCGCGGCGCCGACATCCAAGGCGCAACGACCGGCATCGTCGCGCCGGTGAACGCGGATGTGCGGGGCGCGACCGGGCCCGACGCCGGACACACGCTGGTCGTCGACAGCTTCATCGGCGCTGTCTCCGGTGTCGAGGTCTACGCGCCGTCATCCACCAACGGCGCCGACAACCTCTCGCCGTAGACCATCACGCTCGATCGCGTACGCTTTGCGTTCCCCAGCACGCGCCAGGGCACGCACGTCTACTTCGGATCCACGGGCGCCGGCGGCAGCACGTCGCAGAGCCGCCAGCGCTGCAACGACATGCGGATCCGCGGCTACGGGCAGAACGGCGGGGATCTCTGCCTGATGCCGCAGTCTCAGCCCGCGTCGCGGTGTGACGCGACAGTCGCGGACTGTAGCGAGCTATCCCGCGATCCGCGGCGCGCGGGTCTACCGGCCCCGATCGGCGAGCGTGCCGCGTCCACCCACTGGCGTCCGGTTCGTTCGCAATTGACAGATCGTCGGTCACCGAGGAGGGGTGCCCGGGTTGGTGACGGTCAGCAGCCGCGCCCATAGCCCTTCGGTCTTCTCGCGCCCGGCCAGCGGCGCCGTGAAGATTGTGTGAAACGACGGCCGCGGTGCGGCCCGCTCTGGGGCGGTCGGCGTGAGCCCACCGACTCCACGCAAGCGCATGATCGTCTCGGGAGTCAGCCGCGGTGGTGGTCGCGCGCGCGACGATGCGTCGAAGGCCGACGAGATGCCGGGCTGGAGCTCGCGCAACGACGTGGCACCGTGGAGGTCGTGAATGGCTCGCGCGGCGTCGATCCCGTCCGCCCATACCGGATAGCGACGTGGTTTGCCACGAGTGCAGTCACCAGAAGCCCACGCGCGGCAGGTCTCCCAGGTCGCCTGAGTCGTGACACCACGAGCGGCATTCCGCCTGGTCGGGCCAACCCGACGTGGAGACTCCAAGTCGGAGCAGAGATTCGACCTCGTAGTGCAATTCGGTCGGCGGAAGCCAGCCCCCAGCCGAGTAAACGTGGGAGGTGGCGGAACCGAACACCTGCAGGGCCAACCGCAAGGTCGCAAGACTCAGCCATCACCGCCAAGTGATCGCGCACGGCACCTTCCGCTGTGCTGATGCCAAGTGAGCCACGCGCACATTCCGGCACTCCATCGTTAGTTCTATCGTCGGCCCACTCGTCGTCATGTCCGCGGCCGCGAAAGGGAGATGGACCTCATGCGTCGCCAGCTCGGCTATCTCAGCTTCGCGACGTTCTCACTCCTCGCGTCACCGCCCCACGCGTTCGTGTGTGACACCCTGCGCACCGAGGGACTCCAGACGACGTTGGTCATCCTTGCAGAAGCGGGCAGGCCCAACGACCCTGACGGCCTGCAGATCTGCGAGACGATCGCGGAGCTGCGGCGCCATTCCCCGACCTTCGCCGAGTTGTTGAAGGTGCTCCGCGCATCGCCGCAGCTGCACGTCTTCTTCAGGCACTCAAGCGATCTCAAGAGCATCGGCCTCTTCGGCCGCACGCGGTTTGCAGTCGGCCCGCGGGATACCGTCGCGTTCGTCGACCTGCTGCTGGACCGGACGAACCCAGCGCTTCAGCGTGAGGCGGTGGCGCACGAGCTCGCGCACGTGGCGGAGGTGGTCTGCCTCGGGCCCCTGGGGAATGTGGGTGCGCTGAGGTTGCGACTCATGGGTCGCGACGATCCACGCAAGGGCACGACCGAGGCTCCGATCGAGACCCCGTTTGCGTCGACCGTCGGCAGAGTCGTTGGGCAGGAGGCGGCACGCCGCAGCCTGTTTGTGAGCCGATTCGCCGCACTCGCCCGCAGCCACGGCCTTGATGGCTGCCCGTCGGTGCTCCACGAGACGGTGGCGCTAGCCGAGCTATCGCCGGTCGTGCCGGCGTTCTCGGAGGACCTCGCGCAGATCTCGGGGAATTGATGAGTTGCGCCGGTCCTACCGCAGGCGGACGCCGTGTTGCACGACGTCGAACGTCCACTCGAAGTGCCAGGGACGCGAATAGGCGGGGAAGACCTCGATCGCCTTCTGGTACTGCACGTCCACGTGGATCGTGCGGTCGTTTCGATTGACGACGAGGTTCTCGTCATCCAGCGGTACGGAATAGGCCGCCGCCATATCCAGTACCTCGGCGCGAAGCGCAGCCTTGTCGCGTGGTCCGAACCGCACCATCTCGTGGACCGCGTCTTGGAACGTGTAGTACGTCAGATATTCAGTCCCGACGCGGTAGGCGGCGTGGTCAAGGAGCGCAGCGATGGCCAGTTGCACGAGCCCCTTCATCACCCGGGTTATCGACCCTCACCCGAGCCAAGATGCGTCCCTCGCGGGGCGGCCAGTCGGATTCGCCGAACGATCCCGGGAAATTCAGTGAAGCCAGACCGGATGTACCGGTGCCTTGGACGGCTTTGGCGTGAAGGCGCGGTAGGATCCGTGCCTTGGAGGATCCCATGGCGGAGGGCTATCCGCTCATGTCGTCGGCGACCGTCTTGGACGACTGTGCCGGGGCGATCGATTGGTACAAGAAGATGCTCGGTGCCAGACAGCGGCTTCGCCTCGACATGCCGGGCGGAATGGTCGCGCACTGTGAGCTCGGATTCGGCGATGCCGTGCTGATGCTGGGTAGTCCAATGTCGCCGCAGTTTCCGGCCAAGAAGGCCACCTTCTCGCTGTGCGTGAAGAACTGTGACGCCACCTATCGCAAGGCGGTGGGCGCGGGTGCGCGGTCGCTCCAGGAGCCCGCGGACCAGTTCTATGGGGACCGCAATGCTCGGTTCGAGGATCCATTCGGCAACGAGTGGTCGGTCACGACGCACATCAAGGATGTCAGCGCTCGCGAGATGAAGAAAGCCATGGCCAAGATGGGCGGCGCGAGCTGAGGACACCGACCACCTCTTGCGGCGTATGGGGCATCGTGCATACGATCGCGCGATGTCCACGCCGCCGACGCCGCTCACCGAGCTGAACCCCGCGCAACTCCAGCTCCCCGAGAAGCCCGCCCTCGAGGGGCTGGAGGACAAGTGGGGCCCCCGCTGGGAGGCGGATGGGGTCTACCGATTCGACGGCACGCGGCCGCGTGCCGATGTGTACGCGATCGACACCCCGCCGCCGACGGTCAGCGGCTCGCTGCACGTGGGGCACGTCTTCTCGTACACGCACACGGATCTCATCGCACGGTTTCAGCGGATGCGAGGCAAGGCCGTGTTCTACCCGATGGGGTGGGACGACAATGGCTTGCCGACGGAGCGCCGTGTGCAGAACTACTACGGCGTCCGCTGCGACCCGTCGATGCCCTACGATCCGGCTTTCCAGCCTCCCGCGGTGCCGGGCAAGCAGCCGATCTCCGTATCGCGTCCGAACTTCATCGAGCTCTGCACGCGGCTGACGGTCGAGGACGAGAAAGCGTTCGAAGAGCTGTGGCAACACCTGGGCCTCTCGGTGGACTGGTCGATGACCTACGCGACCATCAACACGCGCGCACAGCGGGTGTCGCAGCTCGCGTTTCTTCGATTGCTGAAGCGCGGCTTGGCGTACCAGCTCGAGGCGCCGACGCTGTGGGATGTCGACTTTCGCACGGCCGTAGCTCAGGCGGAGCTCGAGGATCGCGAGCAGCCTGGTGCCTACCATCGCCTGCGCTTCGCGACGCCCGACGGCGGAGCCCTCGAGATCGAAACCACGCGCCCCGAGCTCGTGCCGGCCTGCGTGGCCCTCGTCGCACATCCGGACGATGCCCGGTATCGGCCGATGTTCGGCACCGACGTGGTCACGCCACTCTTTGGCGTCCGCGTGCCGGTGTGCGCGCACCCGCTCGCCGACCCGGAGAAGGGGAGCGGCATCGCGATGATCTGCACCTTCGGCGACATCACGGACGTGACGTGGTGGCGTGAGCTCAGCCTCCCCGTTCGCGCCATCGTCAAGCCGGACGGTACGTTGCGCGAGGTCGCGTGGGGATCGACTGGCTGGCAATCGGTGGACACCGCGCGTGCGACAGCCGCGTACGCACAGCTGGTGGGGCTCTCGGTGTCGAAGGCGCGCGCGAAGATCGTGGAGCTGCTCGCCGCCAGCGGCGAGATGATTGGCGACCCGCGCCCGATCACGCACGCCGTCAAGTTCTACGAGAAGGGCGACCGTCCGCTCGAGATCGTGACCAGTCGTCAGTGGTTCATCAGCAGCGTCGACCTGCGTGAAGCCCTCCTCGCGCGCGGTCGAGAGCTGCAGTGGCATCCGTCGTACATGCAGGCGCGGTACGAGAACTGGACTAATGGGCTCAACGGAGACTGGTGCGTCAGCCGGCAACGTTTCTTCGGCGTGCCGTTCCCCGTGTGGTACCCGGTCGCCAAGGACGGCAGCGTGCGCTACGACGCACCGATCCTTCCGCGAGAGGACCAACTGCCGATGGACCCGTCTACCGAAGTGCCGCCAGGGTATCGCCCCGATCAACGTGGCGTCCCGGACGGGTTCGCAGGTGACCCCGACGTGATGGACACGTGGGCCACTTCGTCCTTGACGCCGCAGATCGCCTGCGGATGGCCCGACAACCCGGATCTGTTCGCGCGAACGTTCCCGATGGACCTGCGCCCGCAAGCGCACGACATCATTCGGACCTGGCTGTTCTCGACCGTGTTGCGGGCCCATGTCGAGCACGACTCGCTGCCCTGGACCAATGCCGCCATCTCCGGGTGGGTGCTGGATCCCGACCGGAAGAAGATGTCGAAGTCCAAAGGGAACGTCGTGACGCCCATGGCGCTCCTGGCGGAGCACGGCTCGGACGGCGTGCGCTATTGGGCCGCCAGCGGGCGACCCGGGACCGACACGGCGTTTGACACGAACCAGATGCGAGTGGGCCGACGGCTGGCGATGAAGGTGCTCAATGCGTCGCGCTTCGCGCTCGGGTCCGCCGAACCCCGAGGACGGATCGCCGTTCCGGTCGACCGCGCGATGCTGCGCTCGCTGGCCGCGCTCGTCACGGAGGCGACGACGGCGTTCGAGACCTACGACTACGCCCGGGCGCTACAGCGGACCGAAACGTTCTTCTGGCGCTTCTGCGACGACTATCTCGAGCTCGTCAAGGGCCGGCGCTACGGTGAGCAGACGTCCGAGGGGGCAGGGTCCGCTAATTCCGCGCTGATTGCCGCGCTCTCGGTGCTGCTTCGACTCCTGGCGCCGTTCCTCCCGTTCGTCACCGAGGAGGTCTGGTCCTGGTGGCGGCGAGGGTCCGTGCATCGATCGCCATGGCCCACGGCGTCCGAGCTCGAGTCGCTGCTGGTGGACAACTCGGCCGAGACGATCGCACGCGACCAGGCGGCGTACGCCTGGGCGACCGACGTGCTGTTCGAGGTCCGCAAGCAGCGCTCCGAGGCCAAGCAGCCGCTCAAGGTCCCCATCACGAAGGTCACCATCACCACCGACGTCGAGAGCGCCGCGCTCATGCCGACCGTCGAAGCCGATCTCAAGTCCGCGTTGCGCGTCCAGGCGTTCGAGCTGGCGCACGGCAGTGCCAGGGCGTTCGTGGTCGGCGGATATGACAGTGCCGCCGCCGGCTAGCGGGCTGACGCCGGTCGATCCCGCGGCCATCGCGGATATCGTGCGCCGGGCGCTTGCGGAGGACGTTGGGCCGGGCGACGTGACGACCGACGCCACGGTGCCGGCCTCTCAGCGCGCGCGGGGCGGCTTTGTCGTCAAGCAAGCGTGCGTCCTGGCTGGCGAGGCGGTCGTGCGTGAGACGTTCCACCAGCTCGACCCGGCGACGGTGGTCACGTTCTCCCGTCACGACGGCGAAGCGTGCCCCGCCGGTGATGTGATCGGGCAGGTCGACGGCACCGCACGGACGCTGCTCGTCGGCGAGCGGACGGCGCTGAACTTCCTGCAGCGGATGTCCGGCATCGCGACGCGCACCCGCCAGTTCGTCGACGCCGCGGCTGGGCGGATCACCATTCTCGACACGCGCAAGACGACCCCCACGCTGCGGATGCTGGAGAAGTACGCTGTCCGCGCGGGAGGTGCCACGAATCATCGCATCGGGCTCTACGACGCCATCCTGATCAAGGACAACCACGTGCGCGTGGCGGGTGGTGTGCGCCACGCGGTGGCCGCCGCCCGTGCCCACGCGCCGGGTCTGATTGTGGAGGTCGAGGCCCAGCAACTGTCCGAGGTGGACGAGGCGCTTCAGTCGGGCGCGGACATCATCCTGGTCGACAACATGTCGCTCGACGATGTCCGTGAGGCGGTGCGACGGGCGAAGGGTCGCGCGAGAATCGAGATCTCCGGCGGCGTGACGCTCGACCGCATCCCGGCGCTCGCGTCCACCGGCGCCGACTACGTGTCGGCCGGTGCCCTGACGCACTCGGCCCCGGCCATCGACATCAGCTTCGAAATCGAGCCCTGCTGACTCATGGTGTCGGATCCGTTGCCCCGAGACTTCGTCGAGGCGTTCGACGCGCTGCGGGAGCCACTGGGACCATTCGGCCAGCGGCACATCTTCTTCGACACCATCGGCTCCACAAACGACATCGTCGCGGCATTGTCTGCCGAGGGTGCCGACGAAGGCGTGGTGGTGATCGCGGACGCTCAGACGGCGGGCCGAGGGCGGCGTGGGCGGACCTGGTTCTCGCCTCCCGGGGCGGGACTCTACGTCTCGGTGCTGCTGGCGCCCGGCCGCGCCGCGACCGAGCCGGTTCGCGCCACGTCACTGCTGACGTTGGCGGCGGGCGTGGCGCTCGCTGAAGGCATCGAGGGGGCCACCGGACTGTCCGCAGACATCAAGTGGCCGAACGACCTGCGGGTCGGTACCCGGAAGCTCGCCGGCATCTTGGCCGAGGGCGCGGCGGTGCCCGGGCCGCCGACGGCCCTGCGTGTGGTGCTCGGCTTCGGGATCAATGTGGGCCCGGCCGCCTATCCGCCCGACCTGGCAGCGCGCGCTACGTCGCTCGAGAGCGAGCTCGGACGTCCCGTGGACCGGGCACTCGTCTGCGTCCATGCCTTGGCAAGCCTTGCCGCTCGGTACGGTGACCTGATGACGGGACGCTTCGATGCTATTCTCGACCACTGGCGACGCCGAGCGCCCGGTCACGTCGGCGCACGCGTGCGGTGGCAGGACGGCGGCGAACCGCGATCGGGCGTGACCGCTGGCATTGACGACACCGGTGCGCTGTTGGTCCACGTCGGTGCGTCGCTTCGGCGCGTCATTGCCGGGGAAGTGATCTGGGAATGACCTCTCAGGAGTAACCCACCGATGCTGCTCGCCATCGACGTCGGCAACACCAACATCGTCCTCGGAGTATTCGAGGCCCGATCGCTTCTGCGAGCCTGGCGGCTGCAGACGGTGCGGGAGCGCACGGTCGACGAGCTCGGCCTGCTCGTCGATGGACTCTTTGCGCACGACCGCCTGAAGCACGGGGACATCGATGGGATCGTGCTCGGATCGGTCGTGCCGCCGGTGACCGGCGCGATGCGCGGCATGATCGCGCGCTATTTCGGCCTGACGCCCTTGATTGTCGACCCAGCGCGTAACAGTGGGATGCCGATTCTCTACGAGAACCCAAGCGAGGTCGGTGCGGACCGAATCGTGAACGCCATTGCCGCGTACGAGCAGTTCGGGCGAGAGGCCGGACTGCCGCTCATCATCTGCGACTTCGGGACCGCCACCACCCTGGATGCGGTGAGCCCGAACGGCGAGTACCTCGGGGGCGCGATCTGTCCCGGTGTCAACATCTCGGCCGATGCGTTGTTCCAGCGCGCGGCGAAGCTGCCGCGCATCGATGTGCGCAAGCCGTCCACTGTGATTGGCCGCACCACCGTTGGCGCGATGGAGTCCGGGCTCTTCTACGGGTATGTGGGGATGGTCGAGGGGCTGGTCCAGCGCATGCGGAGTGAGTTGGGGGGACAGGCCGCGTGCGTGGCGACCGGAGGCCTCGCGGTCGTCATTGCTCCTGAGACGGACGTCATTCAGCATGTCGATGTCGACCTCACGCTGCACGGCCTCCGAATCGTGTGGGAACGGAATCGGTGACCCTCGCCGAGTACGTACGCACGATTGAGTCGCACGTGTGCCAGAAGAACGACGGCCACCTCATTCGTGTCGTCGGACCGGCGTTCGAGATCGTGTCCCGCTGGCAACGCGACGGCGTCCCGCTCAAGGTCGCGTTGCGTGGCATCGATCGATACTTCGAGCGCTACTACCGGAGCGGACCCAAGCGACGACCGGTGCGCGTCGAGTTCTGCGATACGGATGTGCTCGAGGTGTTCGACGAGTGGCGCCGAGCGGTCGGCGTGACCGCGCGAGCTGGTGTACGCGAGTCATCACCCGCGTTCGGCGAGGATGCGAGCGAGCCAGCCGCTATCGGCGCGTCCTCCGAGCCGGCGGACGCCCCGGAGTCGGCCGTGTCACGCGGCCCCTCGCTCCCCAGCCACCTCCAACGCGCGCTGCTGAAGCTGTCGAGCGCGCGTGTGGCCGGGACGCTCGGTCCGGATATGGACGACGTCATCGATCGCGTGTCGGATGAACTGGATCGTGCCCGCGGCCAGGCGCACGGGCTGCGAGGAGACGCGAGACGCGCGCTGATTGATCGCCTCGCAGCTCTGGATCGAGAGCTCATTGACGCCGCCGCTCGTGCCCTGAGCGCGACCGATCTTCAATCCCTCAGTGCGGAGGCCGCCGATGAGCTCGCGGCCTTTCGCGATCGCCTCTCAACCGACGCCTTTGCCGCCGCCGTGGCTCGCTCGCGACACCGCCTGCTCCGCGAGCGGCTGGGTCTTCCGGTTCTCGCGTTCGACTAACGACTCCCCAGAACCAGTCATGGAGCGGCTTTCCCGTTACGGCTGACTTGCCGCCGGCGCGCCGGAGCAGTAGCATGAGTCAGCCCGGCCAAGCCAGAAGGGCGACGGCGGGCAGTCGAGAGGAGGGCCAGATGGTGGTGCGTTCTCTGGTCGTCGCGCTCGTGTTGTTCACGCCTACCGTTGCTCAGACCCCGCCACACTCCGGGCCGTTCGCGATTCGCGCCTGCGTCCAGCAAGGGACGCACGGAAGCGTCGCCAATCTCAGTGACGCGGAAGCCGTCGCGCCCACGGTTGGACACGCGACCCGGCGCACGTTGTACTGGTTCAGTCGGGACGTGGATCGGTTCAAGAATCACGTGGGCCAGAAGGTCGAGGTCTTGGCAACGGTAATCGAAATCATCGACGAGGCGCGGGAGTTTCAAGCGACCGATGGCGTCTTCGCGGAAGTCGAACCGAAGCCAAGCGGAGTCGAACTGAAGCCCGTCGCCGTCACCGGTTCGCCCGCGCCGGCCGAGCGCTCCGTTGGCACGAGCGGGGACGAAGTCGTGGAGCATCCCGTGGTGGTCAAGGCGACGGTCACCGGGTTGCGGATGGTAGGGTTCTGTAGGTAGTCGCACGTCGCAAGCCACAAGTCTGTCGACGTTGGCGGGCGGTGTGCCTGTGTACGCCGCCCGTGGCTCGTTGTACACGGACGATGGTCCTTGCATCGACGCACGCTGAACCGGCGTAGACGCGCGCGAGAGCCGCAGTGGCGCGCTCGAACCCGTCATTGGCGGTCGGTGCCCTGCCTGGACTCGCCCTGACCCGGCATCGGCGGCCCTGGCCCTGCTGCGATGACCCCTGACCCACATGTTGACGACCGGTGACCACCTGTTCACGACGCCTGACCAGGTTGATCACGACCGCTGACCACGCACGCGCGATATGGGAACCCATGGCGATGACACGCACGACTTGGGTAAGCTTGAGGCGACTTTGAACCCTCACGACCTCGCCGAAACGCTGTCGATGACGGAGATCATCCGACTCCAGGACACCCTGTCCAAGGCCCTGGCACGCCGGTTCGAAAAGAGGTTGGCGTTGGCATTCAGCGACGTGGCCGGCTCAACCGCGCACTTCGCCAGGCACGGGGACGAAGCCGGCCGCAAGCTCCAGCAGCGTCACATCGACTTGATCGACCGCGTCCTCGAAGACAGAGACGGGCGAGTGGTTGACATCGACGGCGACGGCGTCTTCCTGGGCTTCTCCACGCTCAACAATGCCGCGAGGTCCATGGTGGAGCTCCAGCGGCAGATCTCCATCGACAACGAGAGTCGGCCGGCGGAGCACCGGCTGGTAGTTCGCGTTGGTATTCACTTTGGTCCAGCCCTCACCGACGGCACGTTGGTTTCGGGCGACTCGGTCAACTTCTGCGCCCGAGTCGCTTCGGCGGCCGGCCTGTCCGAAATCAAACTCAGCGTGAGCGCCTATCAGGAGCTTACCGATGTGGGGCTGAGACTTCGCTGCCGCAAGCTCAAACCTCTCGCCCTGATGGGCATTGAGCCGCCGGTCGAGCTGATGCTTCTCGACTGGCTGGACCCCGCCTTCCGGTGTCCGCATCGATGGCAAAGCCGTGCTCAAGTTTCCCGCCAAGGACCTTATCCGCTTCGGTCGCCTGCGCGAGCAAGACGGAGAGGCCGCCAATGACGTGGTCCTCGTGCCCAAAGACAGCTCGACGCTGAACCGGATCAGCCGCTGGTATTTCGAGTTGTACCGAAGGTCGACCGGGCTCACCCTGCGCTCCGTGTCCAACTCGATGACCGAGGTCGACGGCCAGGCGCTCCAGAAGGGCGGAGAAGCTCCCATTCGAGCGGCCTCGAGAGTGCGCGTCGGTGGGGTGATGACGGTGGAGTTCGTGGCCGATCAGCCCGCCTCCCTCGATGCCACGTGGACGCCCGGAACGAGCAGCGCTTCATTGCCGGATCGGCCGACGTGCCGTCCCTACGCGGCGGGCCCTTCGCCCTGTGGCGCCAGGTGGCGTTTCTCTACCACGCGGACTTCGGCATGCGCGCGTTACCGACGCTGCCGGGGACCATCTTGAGCACCTGTGAGGCACACGCTATCAACGAACGCGACCCGCGCCCTACGGGCCGCGCTGCTTGACCGTACCGGCCTGCAAGGCCCCCGCAAACTCGCCCCCGCTGGAACCACAACATTTTGTGGTCGATGGTCGTCCACAATTCTGCGATTCGACGAGGGCGGCAACAATGATCGCGCTGGCGGTGTTGGGGCTTCAATGAAGACCCGCGTTGTTCACGCGGGAGCACATCAACTCCGTGACGGCGGCGAGGGCAGGCGACATCAGGCGGGGTGGTTGCCGGAACGCCCCTGATCGGATCCGGCGGCCGTGCCCTCCCCCGGCTCGACAGACAGGAGGGCCCCGCGATTCCAGTCGTGTCTGGATCGTCCCCGATGGGTATAATTCCTGCCTGCTCGGGGTGCCCTTCGCCCCAGAAGTGCGGGAAGGGTGGGATCTGCGGGAAGGGTCGCATCACGATGTGTCATGGGTCGCTCGGGAACGCTCGGCGTGAGGCGCTTGCCATCCTCTCTGCCTCCCTCGTCGGCGTTGGCGCCTCGATCGGGTTGGCACAGACGCGGCAATACCCGGTCTTTACACCCGATCACCTCAACTCGGCCATGAAGACCGTGGGGCTGGCCTTCAACCTGGTCGGTCACTCAATCGAGAAGCACGATCCGGAGCTGGCCAAGGATTATCTGGCTCGCGCCCGCGACCAGCTCGCGACGACCATCACGTTCTGGAGAGATCGAAAGGTGGAGGAGGCAATCGCCCTCCTTCGGGACAATCTCAAGAAGATGGACGCACTCGACACGGCCATGTCGGTCGACAAGGACAAGGTCGACATGCGGGCCGTCGCGGAGCTCTCCAGGCAGGTGAGCGCTTCCTGCGAGGCCTGCCATGCGCGGTACCGGGAACAGGATCCGATCAGCAAGGAATACCGCGTGAAGTCCGAGCTGCTGAAACCCTGAACGAAGATCCGGCGCGTCACCGCGCCGGCTCTCGCTGCTCGGATGCGTGCTCCGCTGGCGGTTGGCAGCTTACTGCTGTTGTTGCTGCCCCGCAGCCGCCGCGGCGTGAGCGGCGTCGGACACGAGGTCGCGCGCGCGTTCCTGAACGATCCCGGGAACTCCCAGGCCAGTATTGGCGCCCAGCGATTTCAGGAATTGCGCCGTCTCCGGAAACGCCACGAAGTGGAACGACTGTTTCGAGCCTCCGGCAATGCGGTAGGGCGTCCGGCCGCGAAAGTCGCGCGCATCGATGTCGGCCCCCTCCTTTACCAGCAGCTCGATCATTTCGTTGGTGCCGAGAAACGCCGCTCCGTGAATCGCGCTGAAGTCGGCCTCGTTCTTCGCGTTGATATCGACGCCGGCTTTGATCAGCACGCGGACGGCCTGCTCCGCTTCGAGAGAGCGGCTCCCCCGCCCGGCCTTGGAAATGCCACCCGCCCCACCACCGATTCGGCCGAGGCCGGCGGCCACCATCAACGGCGTCGTCCCGTCCACAGTGGTCACATTCGGATTGGCACCGGCGGCAAGCAGCGCCTCGATCATCTGCACAGAGTAGAAATCGGACGCTTCCTGGCTGCTGGCGGCGGCGTCAGCGGCAGCGGCCGCAGCGCCGTCGTTGAGGCGACCGCTTCTGCTGCCGGCCGCCGCGGCCGCGAGCCAGATCGGGGTAGCGCCGCGCAGGTCGCCCGTGCCGTTGGTGAATGGCTCGAAGGCGCCCTTGGTGGGGTAGCCGATGTAAGACGTGTGCAGCGCCGTCTTGTTGATGCGGAAGTTGGGGTCAGCACCGCGGGCGAGTAGCAGCTTGACCATTTCGAGCTGCGCGCCGGGCTCCGTGCTCATGGAGGATCGCCGGATGCCGCTCACGATTCCGCCGAAGGTTCCGTGACGGCGGTTCCAATCGTCGAGCCACGGCCCAGCGCCGCCAATCGCCACATGCAGCGCGGGGACGGCGCCTATCGTCCCATTGGGATCGGCGCCCTGTTCGGCCAGGAACCTGGCGAACGCAAACTGGCCGGCATTGATGGCGAAGGGCAGCACGTGCGTACCGTCTGCGGAGGGCTCGTTCACGTCAGCGCCAGCGGCGATGAGTACTTTGGCGATCTCGATGTCGCCGTTGGCGGCAGCGAACATCAGCGGCGTGGTGCCCTTGGTCGTCGACACCTGGACTTTGGCCGAGCCCTCGACGAGCACGCGTGTCACGTCGTCATGTTGCGCCGACACGGACCACATCAGCGCGGTCGCCTTGGCGTCCTTCGTGGCCGCGTTGATGTCGGCGCGGTGCGCCAGGAGTAACTTCACGACGTTCACATTCCCGGTCCGTGCGGCAGTCATGAGCGGCGTCAGGCCGCTTTCCAGCGCGGCATTCGGATCGGCGCCGGCGTTCAGCAGCTTTTGAACCATGGCTTCGCTGGAGTTTTCGCAGGCACGCGCCAGCGCCGTCACGCCATAGTCGTCGCCTTGATTCACCTTCGCCCCCGCCCGCAGCAGCAGGTCGGCCATCTCGAGGTCGTCCCAGTGCGCCGCCCACAGCAGCGCAGTGGCGCCATCGGCGCGCGCCGCGTTGACGTCGATCTTCTCGCGCAGCAACCGCCGCACGGCATCCCGATCCTGTGCGGCCGCCGCCTGCACCAGCCGCAGATCCGCATCGGCCGCGTCGGCCGGGGCGCCGACCGACAGGAAAGCAACCACCCACAGGCCAGCGAGCATGTCGACCTTGGCGCGCATTGTTCCTCCTGACCACCGCAAGACACCGACGCAATCGGAGGAAGCCGCTGCCTTCCCCCCGGAGACAACCCTATAGTAACCAGACTAGACGCAAACCGGCGGCCTGAAGACACAAAAAAGCAGCTCTCTGTGGCTCCGGTTTCGGCCGGCACTGCGGCAGGAGGCAGCCCGTCAGCGGCTCTTCGCGACCAGCTCGACGTTCGGCGGTGTCGGATCATGCCGACCGTCGCGGATGCCAACCGGACCCGCGATGTCACACTCTTCGACCTCGCGGTGGTCGATCGGGACGTCGTCGGTCATCCGAGTCACCGCTCGCCTACGGAACTGGAACGCGGTCGATCCTCCGCTGCGTTGAAAAGTTGGCAGAAGGAGAACTCCTGGTCGTCCGCGGCGACGAACACCACGCGCGGGCCGTCTCTGGAAATCGAGTGGTGCGTGAGTTCGAAGTCCGGCAGGAGCGGCTGTCGCCGCCCTGTTTCGAGATCGGTGCACCCACTACGCGCCCTGGTTGAAACTGGTGCACCATCTCGCGTCCTTGAGGCTCGGCAGCGGCTGGTCGCCCGTGCGCCGCCACAAACGGCTTACAATCACGCGAGCCCGGCCAAATCGGAAGTGTCGGTTGATCGAACGGGAACCGCACGGCGACGGCCAACGAGTCGCGAGCAACAAGTAGGAGGTTGAAATGGGCAAGAGCCTGTCGGTTCGCGGATGTCGTCGCGTAGCGGCCATTATCGCTGTGGTGGTGGCCGGTGCGGTGCCCGCCGCGGGCCAGAGCTCGGCGGCTCAACCCAGAGCGTCGATCGGCTCGACGGCGTCCCGCACCCCTGATGGTCACCCGGATCTTCAGGGGGTGTGGTTTTTTGGTACGTTGACACCCCTCCAACGACCCGACGACGTGGCCGGGCGAACGCATCTCACTGATGAAGAGATTGCGGCGATTGAAACGAGGGCCGGCAGTCGACCGGAGACCTTCGGACTGTTTGCGGACCGTTCGAAGTACGCCTTCGACAAGCGGAGCTCACTGATTGTGGATCCGCCCGACGGCAAGGTTCCTGCGATGACGCCTGCCGGGCAGAAGAGACAGGACGCTCGCAGCGCGGCTCGACGAGCAGCCGACAACCCCGAGGACCTTCCCGTGTACGAGCGGTGCATCCTCGGGTTCAACGCCGGGCCCCCGATCATTCCTGCCGGGTACAACCAGAACATCCAGCTGGTACAGACGCGCGATTACGTCGTGATCCACACCGAGATGGTTCACACCGCGCGCATCGTCCCGCTCGATGGACGTCCACGTCTGCCGAGCCACATTCGCCAGTGGAACGGAGACTCGCGCGGGCGCTGGGAGGGTGACACGCTCGTGATCACGTCCACGAACTTCACGAGCATGGGGACCGGAACCCTGATGCTCGACGGCAACCTGGCCAGAACCGGCATCGGATGGTCGCCCGACGAGAACCTGACGCTCGTCGAGCGATTCAAGCTCGCCGATCGCGACACGCTGATCTACGAGTTCACGATTAACGATCCGACGGTCTGGACGAAGCCTTGGACCGTGTCCCTCCCTATGGCGCGGAGCGACCAGCAAATCTTCGAGTACGCGTGCCACGAAGGCAACTACGACATGAGGTACATGCTGTCCGGTGCGCGGGCTGTCGAGAAGGCAGCGGATCCAGCGGTCAAGACCGGGACGGAACGCAATCCACGCTGAGGCCAGGGCCGTCACCAACCGACTTCACTCGTGGGCTCGAACTCTGCCGCTGTTCAGGTGACCTGCCTGCGTGTGTCCGCATCGGTACTCTCTCTCGTCGAAGTCGAACTCGCAGCGTACCCAGGCTGCCGTTGCCTGCACACTCCCTCGCGGCCTGCGCGACCTGTGTCTTGCCATCACGCGCGTCCGGGCCGTCTGCGCTGGATCGGGCGGAGGCGCTGCATGAAGTCGGGCCGTGCGCTACATTTTCACAGCGACAATTCGGAACCCAATGTGGTCGTAGCGTCGGTCGGGTTCGAATCTCAGTCGGAAGGCAGAGCGACACGCCCACCCGTCGTCGGCCCAGCAGCCGCCACGCCGCACGCGCGAGATGTCGCCGTGCTCGCTTTTCGTGGCCGTGTCGCGTGCAAGGTACAGATCGGGATCGACGCCCCCTGAAGTTCGCCTGGTCGTGGCCGAGCGAGTCGCCGAAGGCGGTCGCGGTGCGCGTGCCGGCCCGACAGGCGTATTCCCACTGGGCCTCGGTCGGCAGGCGGTACTCCCAGTCGGTGGGAAGGTCCCCTGACGTTCGCGCATCCGCGGTGAGCCGTCGGCAGAAGGCCTCGGTCTCGCCGAAGTTGACGTTGCC
Source organism: Acidimicrobiia bacterium (assembly GCA_016871175.1). Taxonomy (GTDB): domain Bacteria; phylum Acidobacteriota; class Vicinamibacteria; order Vicinamibacterales; family CAVVIG01; genus VFZL01. The sequence continues at coordinate 164,744 of VFZL01000005.1, forward strand.
GACTGGCAAGTCGTCTTCCTCGGGGAGTTCGGCGGTGGGCGGCGCGGGCAATGCCCCCATCACGCGACGCCACAAGGCTTGGGTCGCCTCGTACTGCGCCATCCAGAAACCGCGCGTGAGGGTCACGGTGACCTGGTCTTCGCCGGGCCGGCGCTCTGGTTCTCCTGGGGGACTGCCCATGACAAACCGACCGGCGGGACACCAACAGAGGTACACGCCGTGCACGTCACGGAGGTCTCCCGCACGGGTCCCTTCGAAGGTCGCGCCACCGCCTTGCGTGAAGAGACGGCGGGGCAGGGTCATCGCGGCAGCAGCCGCGCACAGCACGGCCCGCCTGGAGAGCGGCCCATTACCCATCGCCGTTCGGCCGGCTCGTGAAACGGCTCATGGTCTGCGTGTCACGCGTCCAACAGGGCTTCAGCCGAAGTCGATGTCGCGTCCCAGGAGCAGGGCGGTCTCTTTACGTGGATGTGCGCCGCACATTCTCAGCACGGGGACCCTTCGGCCCTTGCCCAACGTCGAACTCGACGCTGTCACCCTCTCGAAGATTGTCGAGTCCCTCGCCATGCACGGCACTCTGGTGAAAGAAATACTCCTTCCCAGTATCGTCCTTGATGAACCCGAATCCCTTGTCCACTCGCAACGTTCGAATTGTTCCCGTCAACCCGCCTCCAATGCTCTGACGTTCAGCACGTCACCGCTCCACCGCCAGCTTCACCGGCTGGAGAAGCTCTTCCGCCCCGCTCTGCGAGGCCGCTCGTCAATCGAAGATTCGGTCACCATCGCGGCCCGGGCTCTCCGTCTCCTACTTCGACGGCCGCCTCTTGGCGGCTGCTCGCTTCCGCACGAGCGTAGGTGTCATGTCGATGCGGCCAGGACGCGGGTGCTTCAGGGCGATATGCGTAGAGAGGCGATTGGTCGCCACCTGCTCTCCGCAGAACCTGCAGAGGGCCTTGCCGGGCGAGATGTAGACGCGCTGCATTGCCAACAGCATGAGGGCCTCTCTGCCGCAGGTCAAGCGCGAACAGCCGCCGGTTACCCCTGTGCAGTCGTGTTCTGGGTATTGTGAAGCTGAACCTTTAGACAAGGAAGTGACAAGACCGCTGCCGCCGGTCACGTCCACCTGGCCCTCAACACTCATCGAGGGTGATCGTGTCCGATCTGCCACTCGTCGTTCCCGTGATCTGGCCTTCAGCGCCGCGGCGAGTGGCCCTTGAGCACGTACTTGTACGCGCCCGTCCCCTCGCTCTTGCCGTCAGCGCCCACCACGTCGGCTTGCGCGACGTAGACGTTGCCGGCGCTGTCGGTGCCGATCTGGTGCCCTGGAGGATGCTCCTGGCCGGGCTCGCCGAACGTGAACGTGCCGAGCACCTCGAGCGTCTTGCGATTCAGAATGTAGACGACGGGCGTGCCGCCGACGTACATGAACCGCTGATCCGGCGAGAATGCGATGCCGCGCGCCTGCAATCCATATGGGCTGTCGAGCCCGACGAACTGCTCAGCGACGAAGGTGCCCTCGAGCGTGAACACCTGAACACGCCGATTCCCGCGATCCGCCACATACACCAGCCCATCGTCTGAAATCTTCACGTCGTGAACTGGTGAGGCGAACTGCTGCAGCACTTCGGCCACGCGCGTCCATGGCAGGAGCGTCGGCGTGGACGGTGCCAGCCGATCGGCCTGGTCGAGCGGCGTGCGACCGTAAGCGCCCCACATCTTGGTGCGCTTGCCGCTCTCGGCGTCGAATGCGATCACCCGCGCGTTTCCGTAGCCGTCAGCGACGAAGATCTCGTTGGTCTTCGGGGAGTACGCCAACCCTGCCGCGCCGCGCAGCACGTCGGTCTTGTTGCTGCCAGTCTGGCCGCTCGTGCCGATCGCCATGACGAATCGACCCGACCGCGTGTACTTCAGCACCTGATTGTCATTCGGGAGCTTCGCCGGGTTGCTCGAGGTCCCGTCAGCGTTGCCGACAATCCACACGAAGCCCTTGGCGTCGACCGTCAGCCCGTGCTCGTTGGAGGGCCACTGATGGCCCGGTCCACTCTCGCCGCCCCACCCCTGGAGGTATTGACCGTTCGCATCGAATTCCATCACCGGCGGCGCCGGCTTGCGACCGGTGTCCGCCTTCATCTCGGGCAACGCGGCGAGCACCTTCGGACGACTCAGAATCCACACGTGCCCTTCCGCGTCACCGGTGACCGCAGACCCTGGGCCCATCCGATACTGTGACGGAATCTGCGGCCAGGTCGGATCCACTTCGAACTGCGGCACACCGCCTTCGCCGATGTGCGGTGCATCCACATTCGCCGCGGCAGCGTCGGCAGCCGAGGTGGCCTGCTGAGGCGTCGACCCGCACGAGAGCGTCAGCGCCGCGCCTGCCATGGCCACTACCAGATTCGCGAGGGTCCGCCTCATCGTGCGCTCCTGCTGCGTTCGCCGGAAGCATACACTAGGCCCGACACGTGCCACACCGTGCCGAGCTGATCCCGGACGACACGCGTTTCTTCGACGGCGGAGACGACACGCAACCGCCCGATCCGACTAAGCCGCCGTCCTATGAGTTCGTGCGCGTGGACGCCGAGGGTCGTGAACGGTTCCGAGCCCGAAGGCGGATCGGGTATCGGGCCCGCGGCCGTCCGGGCCGACCGGATCGCACGTTCATCTTCCCCGCGAATCTGCAGTCCTGGACGACAGACTTCGCGTCCGTTCCGTGGCTCTTCGCCTGGCTGGTGCCGAAGTCGGGCAAGCATCTTCCCGCTTCGCTGTTGCACGATGCCCTTGTCGAGAGGCCACCGAACTACATCGGTCCACCCGTGACCCGTGACGACGCCGACGTCGTGTTCAAGGAGGCGATGGCCGATCTGGGCACGCGCGTGGTGCGCCGCTGGCTGATTTGGACCGCGGTGTCACTGGCCACGATCTTTATCGGTCATGCCGGCCCACCTGGCTCACGAGCGCGCTGGTACTACCTCGCGGCCGCCGCGACGACGCTGACGCTCACGGTGGGTCTCGGGGCGATCGCTACGCTCGATGTCACGGGCGGGAGCGGGATCGGACCGTGGGCTTACGAGTTGCCCTGGATGCGCTCACCATCGTTCTGGATGGAGATCTTCCAAGGCGCAGCGGGGGCCATTGTCATCCCCTCGTTGCTGGGTCTGTCGTGGGGGCGATTCTGGCGGGCCGGTGTCATTTCAGGCGTCGCGCTGGCATTCCTGCTCCATGTGACCGTCGTGATCCTAGCGCTCACGAGTCTGTATTGGGGTCTCGAGAAGGTCGGGGAGATCGACCGAGGGCATCTGCTGCTCGCGATTCTGGTGATGGCGTTCGCGTTCGCGGCGCTGGTCTTCCTGAACGCGATCGGTGCGTGGTGAGGGGTACACCGACGGGCGTCACTCAATCCGTCATGAGCTCGTATGTGCAGCTCTAGTACCATGGATCGCGGGCGGTCGATTGGCGTCGACACGCTGAGCCAGCTCCACCGGTGCGGACCGCGTTTCGACGTCACGTCAGCGGGAGGGCTACAGGTTCGTCGACGGTTCATGGGAGTGTGACGTCGTGCGAGGAGCCTCAGTCATTGCGTGGGCGACGGTGGTGGCGACCGTCGTGGCTGTGTCGGTGAGCGAGGCGCGCGTCACGCGCTTGGTCGTCGAGCAGCGACGACCGTTCGCGGGCGGGATGGCCTTCGGTGAGGTCGGACCGTACGAACGGCTCGACGGCACGGCGTACCTCGAGGTGGACCCTCGCGACCCGCTCAACGCCGTCATCGTCAATATCCGCCGGGCGCCGAGGAACGCCAAAGGTCTGGTGGAGTTCCGCGCGCCATTCTTCATCCTGAAGCCGGTCGACATGCGGCGCGGCAACAGGAAGATCCTCTACGCGATCAACAATCGCGGCAACAAGCTGTCCGTCAGCCGCTTCAACTACACGCCGGACAACAACGATCCCATCTCCGCGGCGGACGCCGGAGATGGTTTCTTGATGCGCCAGGGCTACACGCTCGTCGATGCGGGATGGCAAGGGGATGTGGCGCCCGGCAACAACCGGCTGTTTCCCGACCTGCCCGTGGCCACTCGACCTGACGGCTCGCCGATCACCGGCCGCGTGCGCATCGAGTACTCGGACCGCACGATTCCGCCAGCCGGCACGTTCACGCTGCCGCTCGAAGGCAGCGGCGCGTTTCGCGCGTACGAGGCGGCGAACACGCGGACCGATCACGCGACGCTGACGTGGCGCGACACCGTGAACGGGCGCGCGTCGTCCGTCGCGTCCGACCGCTGGGCCTTCGGTCGCTGTCCGACGGGTCGCGACAGCCTCGTGGCGAGCGCCGTCGACATCTGTCTCTTCGACGGCTTCCAAGCGGCGAAGCTGTACGAGTTGATCTACACGGCCAAGAACCCACGGGTGATGGGTCTTGGATTCGCCGTGACGCGCGATATCGGATCCTTTCTCCGGTTCGAGACGGCAGATGATACCGGAACGGCAAATCCGCTGGTTGCACCTGGAGCCTCGGCCGGCACCGGCATTCGTCGCGCGTACTCGCTCGGCCAGTCGTCGACCGGCATGTATCAGCGCGACTTCCTGTATCTCGGGTTCAACGAGGACGAGCGGCACCGGAAGGTGTTCGACGCGGCGTTGCTGTCCGTGCCAGGCACACATCGCCTGTTTGCGAACGTCGAGTTCGCCGATCCGAACACCTACTCTCGCCAGGATGACCGGCACGACTTTCTGTCCACGAGCCGAGTTCCGCTGACGTTTGCGGTCACGACGGATCCGGTCACTGGCGTGCGCGACGGCATCTTGAGGCGGCCGGCGATCGACCCGCTCGTGATGCAGGTGGTCACGGAGAACGAGTTCTGGCAGTTTCGCGCGAGTCTCGACGTGATGGACGGACGTGGCCGTCCCGTCGCGATCCCCGATGGCGTGCGGCTCTACTTCATGTCCGGCTACGAGCACACCGGCAGCATGCCCGCGGTGTTCCCGTCACCGCGTGGCATCTGTCGGCATCCGCGCAACCTGATGTATCACGGTGCGACGCTGCGTGCGTTGCTCGTCGCGCTCGATGTGTGGGCCGATGGCGGCGTGGCGCCCCCACCCAGCAACTATCCACGAGTCGAAGACGGCACGCTGGTCTCGCTCGAGCAGGCGCGGGCGGCGTTTCCCGCCATTCCCGGCGTGGCTTATCCGCGCGCGCTCAATGGTCTCGAAGCGCTGGACTTCGGCTCCGAGCTGCGGGCGACCGGCGGACGGCTCACGAAGCTGCCGCCCACGGTCGGCGCCTCCTATCAGGTGTTCGTCCCGAAGCCGGACGCTGACGGCCAGAGTGCCGCCGGCATCCGACCCGTCGAGATACGCGCGGCAACCGGCACGCATACCGGATGGAACCTGCGCGATCCGGCATTTCGCGAATCCGATCTGTGCGGATTGAGCGGCGCGTTCTTCCCGTTCGCGGCGACCGCTGTGGAGCGCCAATCGCGCAGGGATCCGCGCAAATCGCTTCAAGAGCGCTACGCCGATCACGCTGGATATGTGAACGCCGTCCGCCAGGCGACCGCAGCGTTGGTCAAGGAGCGCTTTCTCCTCGAGGAAGACGCACAGCGCTACATCCGCGAGGCGGAGGGGAGCGTGGTGCTGCGCTGAATGCCTGCCGAGAGTCGAACACTGAGGGCTCGGAGCTGAAATGATCTACCTGTCCGCGATCCGCCGGCGGCCGCACGGGGACTCCGCGTTTCCGTGGAGTGTGCCCGCGGTGGCGTCGCTCGAGGCGCTCGAGTTCCGTACGCCGGTGACGTTCTTCGTTGGCGAGAAGGGGTCCGGGAAGTCGACGCTGCTCGAAGGCGTCGCGGCGGGTCTGAGGGCGGTCGCGGTTGGCAGCGACGACATCGACAGGGATGACACCCTGCAGGCTGCCCGTCGCCTTGGCCGGGGGTTGCAGTTCGAACGCCGACACCGGCCGGCGACCACACTGTTCTTTCGCGCCGAGGATGTGTTCGGCTTCACGCGTCGGATGGTGCAATCGATGCGCGATCTCGCCGATGTTGAGGAGGAATTCCGCCGCGAGTTCGCCGACCGATCTCACGCCCAGCACTTGGCGGTTGGAGCTGCACGCGGCCAACGTGTGGCTCTCGAGTCGTGCTACGGTGCCGACCCTGACGCTCGCTCCCACGGCGAAGTGTTCCTGGCACTGCTCGCGTCGCGCATGACACCGCGCGGACTCTACCTGCTCGACGAGCCAGAAGCCCCACTCTCTCCGCGAGGTATCCTCCAGTTGATCGCGCTCCTGAGGGATCGATTGGGCCGCCAGTGCCAGTTCATCATCGCCACGCATTCGCCGATCCTGCTCGCGCTCCCCGATGCGGCGATCTACGTCTTCGAAGGCCACCAGATCACCGAGACACCCTACGCGGACGTCGATCACGTCCGGATCGCGAGGTCGTTCCTGAACAACCCGCAGCAGTTCCTGAAGCACCTCTGACCCCCGCCGCCAAGCGCTGCGTCATCGGGGCGGCTCTCTGCCTTCACCGCTCCGATGTCCTCGCGTCGTCCTCCGCCCGTGGTCGCCACAGCACGATGACCTTCCCCACGCGCTGGACCGACACCGCGTCAGTCCGCGCGCATAGCGTGTCTGCGTGCGTGGCGCACATCGCGGTTCGGGTTGCCCAGCTTGACCTTGATCAACTCGTGCGCGGCGAGCGCGCGATCCACCTCGGCGACGAGGGCGTCGGTGACGCCGGCGTGACCGACCTGCACAATGGGTTCGAGGGCGTGTGCGCGAGCCTTCGCGTGGGCGCGTTCACGCGAAGTCAGCACGACGGGCATCCATCGATTGTGGCAGACTCTGCCGCATCAGCGAGGCGAGGACGAGCGACTCTCCGCCTGGTCGGACGGTGCCTGGCAAGCCGGCACCCTGACGGAACGCCTTCGCAATCGTGGGCCGACGGCAGTCGACACTCGCCGAATTTGCCTGGGGCGTGCGCGGATCTGCGCGTTCGACGGTCTTTCAGCTGGGAGGGTGCGGAGAGCGCGATCCAGGGGCGAATTGTCCGCGTCGGGTCGCAGATGAAGTGGTAGCCTGTCACAGTGACGAAACCTGGAGGACTGAAGCCCATGCGGTTGGTGGTGCTGGCGTTCGGCATTCTGATTCTTGCTTCGGACGGTGTCGCCCAGCAGGCAGCCGCTCCGCCCGCCGACGCCACGGCGACGCTCGACTTCGAGTTCTTCCGCACGCAGGTGCAGCCGATCTTCTTGAAGAAGCGACCGGGCCATGCGCGCTGCATCACCTGTCATCGGAACGGGCAGCCACCGCTCGTCCCGCTGGCCGAGGGCCAGGCCACGTGGAACGAGGAGCAATCCCGCAAGAACTTCGAAGTGTGGCAGCGCGTCGTGGCGCCGGGGAGGCCCGACGCCAGCCGCTTGTTGCTGCACCCGCTGGCGAAGTCGGCGGGCGGTGACGTGTTCCACGCGGGTGGCCGGCACTGGCAGTCGAAGTCGGATCCCGAGTGGCAGACGCTGGCGGCGTGGGTCCTCGGCGAGAAGGTCGCTGGCGCAACCGGTTCATCCCGTTGAGAGAAGGCACATCATCATGCATGCACGTCGTCTGAGTGTCGTGTCGGCTGTTCGTTTTGCGCTGGGGGCCAGTGCCGTCGTGGCAGGCGTGGTGGTGTTGTCCTCTGTGCTCGTCGCGCAGGGCCGCGCCGTACGGATCATTCAGACCAACGCGGCCGGTGACAACTCACACGTGATCGATCCGGTCACGAACAAGGTCGTCGCGACCATTGAGGGCATCGAGGTGCCCCACGGGATCTCGGCCGCGCCCGACGGCACGCGCGTCTACATCACCAACGAGTCGATGCACACGCTGGACGTCGTCGACACCAAGACGTGGAAGGTGATCAGGCAGATCCACCTGTCCGGCCGGCCGAACAACCTGATGGTGAGCAAAGACGGCAAGAAGGTGTACGTCGGCATCGCGCAAGCGCCCGGCGCGGTGGACGTCATCGACGCCGTTGCGATGACCAACGCAAAGAGCGTGAAGGTGGAGGGGTCCGTGCACAACGCGTACGTCACGCCGGACGGCAAGTACGCGGTGTCAGGGTCGGTCCAGACCGGCGTCATCAGCGTGATCGATACCAAGACCGACACGCTGGCGTGGTCCGTGAAGCTCAGCGCCGGCATCCGGCCCATGACGTTCGACACGCACAAGGACGGATCGACCCGGTACATCTATGCGCAGCTCACCAACTACCACGGTGTCGCTGTCGTCGATTTCGCGACGCAGAAGGAGGTGAAGCGGTTCGAGATGCCGCCGGTGCCGGGCGAGCACAAGGAGCTGGAAGGGCTGCAGGGTGCGCCGGCGCACGGGCTCGCGGTGACGCCCGATCAGAAGTATTTGCTCGCGACGAGCAAGTGGTACGGCGCGATGTACGTCTTCTCGCTGCCCGATCACAAGCTGGTGAACACGGTCGTGCTTGGCAGCCACCCGGAGTGGATTGCACTGACGCCAGACGGGGCGAAGGCGTACGTCGGCGTGGCCGGCGAGGACCAGACCGTGGCCGTCGATCTCAAGACGATGCAAGTAATTGCGCGGGTGCCGGTGGGCGCCGTGCCGAAGCGCGTTGGGACGCTGGTGATGGCGTCTCGATAGGTGACGGCCTGCGTCGGACCCCGTAACATGGAGCGTTGCGCAGGGCAGAGCTCAGGATGAACAAGCGTAGACCGGCGGCGCCAGTCGTTGCGCCGATCCTCGGCGGTTGCGTGGCACTGGTTTTGAGCGCGACGGGTGTGCGCGCGCAGACCACCTCGACTCCGGCGACCGCCGCGCAGGGTGCGCCCGCGAGGGTCGCCGCACGGACCGCTGCGTCGTCCTCGTCTCCCCGCCCTGCGCTGGTCCAGCGCTACTGCGTCACGTGCCACAACAACCGCCTGAGGACCGCCGGCCTGATGCTGGACGGGGTGGACGTCGAGCATCCTGGCGCGCATCCCGATGTGTGGGAGAAGGTGATTGCGAAGCTGCGTGTGGGCGCGATGCCCCCAACGGGTTCACCGCGTCCAGACAGGACATCGTACGCCGGCTTGATCGAGTGGCTCGAGACCGAGCTCGACCGTGCCTGGGTCGCGAATCCGAATCCAGGTCGGATCGGCGCGGTGCATCGGTTGAATCGCACGCAGTACAACAACGCCGTCCGCGATCTGTTCGCGCTCGACATCGATGTGCGATCGCAGCTGCCTGGCGATGAGACCGCCGACGGCAGCTTCGACAACTTCGCCGATTCGCTGTCGATTTCGACCGCGCACCTCGAGCGGTATCTCTCCGTGGCGCGACAGGTGACACGTCTCGCCACCGGCCTGCCGCCGACGGCGCCCGGGCTCGCCATCTTCGAAGTGCCGCTGCACATCGTCCAGAACGATCGACAGAGCGACGACCTGCCGCTCGGGTCGCGCGGCGGCATTGCCGTGACGTATCAGGTTCCCGTCGACGGCGAGTACCTGATGAAGGTGCGGTTGCGCCGCCAGTATCAGGACTACCTGATGGGCATGGGGTGGGAGCAGCAGCTCGACCTCCGCGTGGACGGCAAGCTCGTGCAGCGTTTCCGCGTGGGTGGTAAAGCGCAGGGACGTCCGGCCGCGTCGAGCTACGCGGGCGACGGCGAGCCAGGATTCGCCGGCGATCCCGAGTGGGAAGAGTACATGCAGATCGGCGGTGACGCCCACTTGACCGTGCGCGTGCCGATGAAAGCCGGTCCACGCAACGTCGGTGTGTCGTTCGTGCGCGAGATGTGGGAGCCCGAGGGACTGCCGCAGCCGCTGCAGCGCGGGCGCGTGCTGACCAACGATCAGCTCTACATGGACAACGCGGCGGTCGCAGCGCTCCATATCAGCGGTCCATTCGAAGCGACCGGTCCTGCTGTCGACGCGCCAAGCCGCCGAGCGGTGTTCGTGTGTCAGCCGAAGTCGCCCGCCGATGAACAGGTGTGCGCGAGCCGGATCCTGTCGCGCCTCGCGCGGCTCGCGTATCGTCGTCCGGTCGCGAAAGCGGACCTCGACTCGCTCATGGCGTTTTTCGCGGAAGGCCGGAAGAGCGACGGCGGCAGCTTCGACACCGGCATCCAGTTCGCCCTCGAGCGGTTGTTGGTGGATCCGGACTTCCTGTTGCGTGTCTATCGCGAGCGCGCGGGCGCGAAGGGGCGAACCTATGCCCTGAACGACATCGAGCTGGCCTCACGTCTCTCCTTCTTCTTGTGGGGAAGCATCCCCGATACGCGTCTGCTCGACCTGGCCGAGAAGGGGCAGCTCGCCAGGCCGGCGGTGCTCGCGCAGGAAGTGAAGAGGATGCTGGCTGACAAACGAGCCGCCGACACGCTCGCGCTCGACTTCGCGGCACAGTGGCTGAACCTTCGTCGCATCGACGAGGTGGTCGCGCATCCGGATGTGTATCCGAGCTTCGACGACAGCCTGCTCGAAGCGTTCCGGACAGAGACGGAGATGTTCGTGTCGAGCACGATCGAAGAGGATCGCAGCGTGCTCGATCTGATTCGGGGTGACTACACCTTCGTCAACGAGCGGCTCGCGCGGCACTACGGTATCCCGGGTATCTATGGGAGCCGGTTCCGCCGGATCACGCTGCCGGACCTGAACCAACGCGGTGGGATTCTCGCGCACGGGTCCTTGCTCGCGACGACGTCCTATCCGGACCGTACGTCGCCTGTCGTGCGCGGCAAGTGGCTCCTCGAGAATATCTTCGGTGTGACGGTGCCCGCTCCGCCGCCAGGCGTGAATACGTCGCTGCCCGAACCGGCGGCGGGTGCCAAGCCGCCGACCATCCGTGAGCGCCTGACTCAGCATCGGCGCCAAGCGGTCTGCGCGAGCTGCCACGCCGTCATCGATCCGTCCGGCTTCGCGCTCGAGAACTTCGACGCGATTGGCGCGTATCGCACCATCGACGAATCGGGGAAGCCCGTCGACTCGATGGGCAACACCGTGGACGGCACGCCGATCGACGGACTGAAGGGTCTGCGCGCGCATCTGCTCAGTCCGAGGGATCGGTTTCCCCACACCGTGACGGAGAAGTTGCTGGCGTACGCGCTGGGACGGCGCACCGAGTACTACGATCGTCCCGCCATTCGTCAGATCGTGCGGGATGCGGCAGCCTCTGACTACAAATGGTCGTCCATCGTCCTGGGCGTCGTGAAGAGCCCTGGGTTTCTCCGTCGAGGGACCTCAACGGCGACGAACTGAGGGAGAAGAACTCGCTATGTCATTCGTGACCTCGAAATCGCTGTCGCGCCGGACCGTGCTCCGAGGGTTGGGAGCGTCGCTGGCGTTGCCGTATCTCGACGCCATGGTGCCGGCGCTCGGCGGGCGGCTGCGGGCCGCAGGCAAACCGGTGCACCGGTTCCAAACCGTCTATGTGCCGAACGGCATGGCGATGGAGTATTGGACGCCGAAGGGCGAAGGGCGGACGTTCGAGCTGTCGCCGATCATGCAGCCGTTCGCGCCGTTCCGCGACAAGCTGATCGTGCTGTCGGGCCTGCGCGCGAGCTGGAACTACATCCATGCCGGCGCATCCGGGTCGTTTCTCACCGGCACCCCGCGCGGTGGACGCAACGAGGTGGAGATCATCGCCGACGTCTCGATGGACCAGCTCTTGGCGCGCCAGTTCGCCAAAGAGACGCAGGTTTCGTCGCTCGAGCTCTCGATGGATCGGCCGGCCAACGCGGGTGCGTGCACGGGCAATCTCAGTTGCGCCTACACCCACACGCTGTCGTGGAAGAGCGCGACGCAGCCCTTGCCGATGGAGTACAACCCGCGGTCCGTCTTCGAGAAGCTCTTCGGCGACAGCGGCAGCACCGATCGTCGGGCGCGCGAGACGCGGCTGCGGCAGCATCGCAGCATCCTGGATTCGGTCAACGCGAAGCTCGCCGGCTTGAAGCGCGAGCTTGGTCCCCAGGATCAACAGCGCGTCGATGAGTATGCCGAGTCGATCCGAGACGTCGAACGGCGCATTCAGCTCGCCGAAGAGCAGCGTGATCTCGAGCTGCCGACGCTGGAGCAGCCGCAGGGAGTGCCGCCGGTCTTCGAGGATCATCTGGCGCTGATGCTCGACCTGCAGCTCCTGGCGCTCCAGTCGGATCTCACGCGCGTGATCTCCTTCATGATGAGCAAGGAGCAGAGCGCGCGGCCGTACCCGCAGATCGGCGTGCCCGAAGCGCATCATCCGTTGTCGCACCATGCCGACGTCCCCGAGCTCGTGGCGCACATGTCGAAGATCAATCGCTACCACGCCGAGCTCTTCGCGAAGTACGTCGGGCGCTTGCAGAAGACGCAGGATGGTGACGGCACGCTCCTCGACCACATGACCATCCTGTACGGATCCGGCATCTCGAACAGTAACGCGCACTCCGGCCTGAACCTGCCGATCGTGCTCTTGGGCGGTGGCGCGGGTCGCCTCAAGCCGGGTCAGCACATCGTGTACGACGACGATCCGACGATGGCGAATTTGCTGGTGACGTTGATGGACAAGCTGGATGTGCCGGTCGAGCGAGTGGGCGGCAGCACAGGCAAGCTGCCGATTGACACGCTCGCGGGCGTCTAGGCGGGCGAGCCTGACGATGATGTTCCGGAGTGGACCTGTTGCGGCATGGCTTCCGTCGGGCCTCGTGCCGGTCATGCTGTCGGCCGCGATCCTGGGTGTCGGGAGCGCACATGCGCAGTCCCGGCCGGCGCTCAGCGAGGCCGCAAAGGCTGTCGACCGCGAAGCGGTCAATCGGCTGCTCGCCCAGGGCGTGAACGTCAATGCCACCGAAGGTGACGGCTCCACCGCGCTGCATTGGGCCAGCTACCGCGACGATGGGGAGACGGCGGACCGGCTGTTGAAGGCTGGTGCGAAGGTCAACGTTGCCAACGACCTCGGGGCAACGCCACTGTGGGCCGCGTGCGTGAACGGCAGCGAATCCATGGTGCGTCGGTTGCTCCAGGCCGGAGCCGACCCGAACCTCTCGCTTCTATCCGGCGAGTCGCCGTTGATGGCTGCGTCGCGAGTCGGAGCGGCGCCCGTGGTGTCCCAGCTGCTCGCGAAGGGTGCCAAGGTGAACGTCGCCGCCACGCGGGGTCAGACGGCGCTGATGTGGGCCGTCTCTCAGCATCACCCCGCCGTGGTCAGATTGCTCATTGAGAACGGCTCGGACATTCACGCAAAGTCGGCGGTGTGGAGCCAAGTAATGGCCGTGGCGCCACACGGCATGCTCGAGTACAACAAGAACGTGCCGCACGGTGGCGACACCGCCTTGATGTTCGCTGCGCGGAACGGCGACCTCGAGTCGGCCAAGATGCTCATCGCCGCGGGTGCGAACGTGAACGATGCCGACGCATGGGGTGTCAGTGCCACCGCGATGGCGGCCCACGCCGGCTTCACCGAGATTGTCGATTTGCTGCTCGGCAAGGGCGCCAATCCGAATACGTCCGGTGGCGGCTTTACCGCGCTCCATGCGGCCGTGCTGCGTCGCGACGAGAGGATGGTGAGCCTGCTGCTGACGCACAAGGCAGACGTGAACGCTCGCGTCGTGTCGTGGACGCCCACGCGCCGCTCGTCGCGCGACTGGAACTTCAATCCTGAGTTGGTTGGTGCGACGCCGTACTGGCTCGCCGCTCGCGCGCTCGCGCCAGCCGTGATGCGTCTGCTCGCCGATGGAGGCGCCGACACCCGCGTCGTCCACCACGCGGAGTACCACGGTGGCGATCCGCCCGAGCCACGCTCGCAGACGACGACGCCGTTGATGGCTGCGGTAGGCATGGGCGGTGGCGTGCCGTGGGTCAACATCGAGCGCAACGAGCGCGAGCCGCTCGTGCTGGCGGCCGCAAAGCTGGCCGTCGAGCTGGGCGCTGACGTCAACGCCGCCAACGACGATGGCCGTACGGCACTCGACGCCGCCAAGTCCGAGAAGTTCGAATCGGTCGTGGAGTTCCTCACCTCCAAGGGCGCCAAACCGGGCACACCCATGAGCAGGCGGATCGGAACGGCGGTCAATCGATAGGAGCTCTCAGCCGGTCAAATGGACAGTCTTCGGTACGCTTCAAACCCTCGGGTGTTTTTCTGTCGGCCGCCCCTTCGGCACGTCCTCGGGAGCAGACGCCAGGAAGCGGGACGAGCGCGCGGGCGATGCTAGCGCCGCTCCTCCTGCTGGAGCGCTTGACGCGGGACGAGGACCGGGGGCCGCCGGAGTACCTGGGTGAATCCGGGGCTATCGAACGTGATGAGCCCTTGTGGCCAGTTCACGGGTAATCGCCACCTGAACGACGAATGCCCCTTCGCCAGCGAATACGGTGCTCGTTCGATGCCGTCCAGACTGAAGGGACACATGCCTGCGGTGACACTCGCGTAATCGAGCTCGACCCGCTATCCGAACACCTCGTGGAACGTGAGGGTCGCCGGCGCGACTCGGAACTCGACTGAGCGATCCACACGGCACAGCCACTCGACGATGAAGTCGAGGTCGAACGTGAGGTCTGCCGTCCCGTGTTCCCGCTCCTCGAGACCGAATCCATACACGTGACAGTCGTGCCACGAGAGGGATTCGAAATCCACCGTCGTCCATTCAGTCTTCTCAGTCATGCGCGAGACGAAGATTCCGGCTTCAGGTTACCAGTTCACTGTTCCGGGTACGTTACTCACTGTGGAGAAGCGGCCTTCAGGCGAGCGTTCGGCCCTCTGGCGGCGTAACCGGAGCTGCTCTCACACTCCCTTCGAGAATCGTTTTGAGAAGACGCAGGTCCTGTTGATTCGCTCGCCGAACGGCCACGGCCATGAAGGGCGAGACCCATCTCGAGAAGCCGGCGGGCGTGCCGCGGTTGCGCAGCGTCATCCGGGTACTCTCGCCCGGCAGCGGTTCCCAGGTGTACGTGGTCTCCATCGGAAACGGGCCCTCGGACGTTCGCATCACGAACCGTCGCAGAGGGTCAAGCTCCACGACCTCGTACGTGTAGGCCAGCCTTCGACCCAGGAAGTGTGCGACGAAAGCAATCTGCGACCCGACCCGCAGCGGACGAGGCGTCTTCCACTCGACCGAGCGGATGTTGGCGTACCACTCCGGCACTCGATCCGGATCGGCGGCGAACGCCGCTACCTCGTGCGCTGGCCGCGCGATCACGCATTCGGTGATCACATCCATGGGACCTCGGTGTCGTACGCCTTCATCGGCGTGCCGCGTGAGCTGGTCACTGGGTGCGGCCACTCACATGAAGGGCGACTCGTCTGCCGTTGGCCCGTACACGCTGGGGCCAGGGATATTCAGCATTCGCAGGTAGACCTGAATCTGTCCGCGGTGATGGTACCAGTGATTGAGCATGATGGCCCGGAGGAGTCCGGCGCGCGGCACCGACATCAACGCCTTGCCGTCCTTGCTCATGCTCCATGTCTCCATCATCGTCGCGTCATCCCAGCCGTTCAGCACGGATTTGGCCGTGGCGATGCTGGCAGCGAGAGCCTCCAAGATCTCTTTCGAGCTCGTGGCTTCGGCCTGCTTGAACTGCGGTGGCTGATCGAGGCTCCGGCTGGCGAGCTACGCGACCTGGCCCGGTGTTTGTGCCACGTGTAGCGCCAGCTGTCCAAGCGACATCGACCTGGGATGAGGCCGCCACGACAGGTGCTCGGTGGGGACGCGCTCCAGCTGTCGACGGGTAGCCGCGGCTTCTTGTTCCAGTTCCATGATCAGGCTGTCGGCGATTCGCATGGTAGACACTCCGTGAAGGGCCGAGTCAGGCCTCGGCCGTGGCAACGGTCTCGATTCGCTCGAGACATCCAGTCCATCCCTTGACATGCTCGTTGCGGTCGGGCTCGGCGGTGAAACCTGTGTGCTTCAGCACGAGCTCGGTGCCCCCGGGCGCGGGCGTGAGCTCGACGGTGACGATCGTTTCCGCCATCGGCGTGCCCTCCCACCGCCAGGAGAATGACAGCCGCGACGGGCGCGACAGCTCACGATAGGTCCCCACCGCGATGTGCGACGAACCGTTGCGGTGCCGCATCTCGATGCGATAGCGGCCCCCCCCCCCCCCCCCCCCCCCCGCGCCCCC
>VFZL01000006.1 GCA_016871175.1 Acidimicrobiia bacterium
CCGGCTTCTCTCCCCCAGCGGCACCACATGGTCAACTGTCGATTTGCGCGCGCTGAAGCTTGCCGCTGAAGTCGACGTACACGGACTTCCACTCCGAGAACACGTCGAGCGCAGCAGTGCCCGCCTCGCGGTGGCCGTTGCCCGTCGCCTTGGTGCCGCCGAATGGCAAGTGCACCTCGGCACCGATCGTCGGGGCGTTGACGTAGAAGATCCCCGTGTAGAGATCGCGCATCGCGGCGAACGCGCGGTTCACGTTCTGCGTGTAGATCGACGCGGACAGCCCGTACGGCACGTTGTTGCCGATCTCCACGGCCTCCTCGAACGACCGACAGGGGATCACGGACACAACGGGGCCGAAAATCTCTTCCTGCGCGACCCGCATCGACGGTCTCACATCCGCGAAGATCGTTGGTTCATGGAAATAGCCGCGCGCGTGAGCGCCAGCCGAAAGCACGTGTCCTCCGGTGGCGAGACGAGCGCCCTCGTCTGACCCGATCTGTACATAGCGGGCCACGGTCTCGAGCTGGCCCTGGCTGACGGCCGGTCCCATCTGGGTGGCCGGCTCCAGCCCGTCGCCCACCCTGAGGGCTCTCGCCCGCGCCACAAACTGATCCAGGAACGTCCGGTAGACGTTCTCGTGCACCACGACTCGGCTGGCGGCTGTGCATCGCTGCCCGCTTGTGCCGAATCCGCCCCACAGGCAGCCGTCGATCGCAAGCTCGAGGTTGCCATCGTCCATGACGATGACAACGTTCTTACCACCCATCTCGAGGTGGACTTTTTTGAAGCTCGGCGCAGCATGGACAGAAACCGTTCGACCGACGTCCGTCGATCCTGTGAAGGACACCACGCTGACGTCCGGAGACGCGGTCAGCTCGGTGCCCACCTCCTCGCCACCGCCGGTGACGAGGTTCACCACCCCCGGGGGGATGCCAGCTTCTTCGAGAGTCTGCATGAAACTGACGGCGGACAGCGGAGTCAACGTCGCAGGCTTGAGGACGACCGTGTTGCCGCAGACGAGGGCGGGAATGACCTTCCACGACGGGATGGCCATCGGGAAGTTCCAGGGAGT
Source organism: Acidimicrobiia bacterium (assembly GCA_016871175.1). Lineage (GTDB taxonomy): Bacteria > Acidobacteriota > Vicinamibacteria > Vicinamibacterales > CAVVIG01 > VFZL01. The sequence continues at coordinate 1,073 of VFZL01000006.1, forward strand.
GATGATGGCGCAGACGCCGATGGGCTGTCGGATCGACATCGCGAACTTGTCCCGCAGCTCCGACGGGACCGTCTGTCCGTACTATCGGCGTCCTTCACCGGCGATGAAGAACGTCATGTCGATGGCTTCTTGCACGTCGCCGCGAGTTTCCTCGAGCACTTTGCCCATCTCACGCGTCATGTCCCGCGCGAGCGCGTCTTTGCGCTCAGCGATCAGCTGGGCGGCCCGGAAAAGGACCTCGGCGCGCTTGGGCGCCGGCACGAGACGCCAGGTGGCGAAGGCACGACGTGCGGCGTCGACGGCGTGTTGCGCATCTTGTCGCGACGACTTCTGGAAAAGCCCGATCAGGTCATCTCGGTTCGCCGGATTACGATTCTCGAAGGTTTCGCGCGTGGAGGACTCGGTCCACGCGCCATCTATGAAGTTGCGGTACGTCGTCATGCCCGGAGAGTGCCGTACGTGGGAGCTCGAGCGCAAGGTTGTCCAACGCTGGCTCAGGCGGTGAACACGCATGGCGTCATTCAGGGCACACAGGATAGAGCGAGAGTAGAGGGGTCGCGAAACTACCGCCAAACTCGGAGCGTCGTTCGCTGGCATGATTCCTGTATAAAGGATGAGTGTCCGTGGATCGGACCTATGATGTGGACTAACACTTGCGACTCATCTGCCAGGCTGTCCGAGGGCCGAATCGCCAGTCAGGCGGCTCAATCGACCCAGAAGGTCGTCATTGTCAATGGTGGCGATGAGGTGGCCGGGTTCCTCGACACGATCATCGAGGCCGGCCCGTACGACGTCGTGTTCGTCGAATCGGCGGCGCATGCGTACTCGCAGGTGAAGAAGGTGGAGCCGAATCTCATCATCCTCTGTCTCGACTTGAACGGGGACGATGGTTTTCGGGTGTTGTCGATGCTCAAACTCGACCCGGACACCTGCGAAATCCCCTTACTGACGTACGCGACGGGTGCCGACCACACACCGGTCAACCCGACCCAGAGCTCTGACGATCTGGTGTTCACGCCCTCACCCACGCGGAGAATGAACTAGGATGTCGCGTCACGCGTGATGAAACTGCCAGCCGACGGGTCGGAGCGTCGCGCCGAGGATCGTTTGACAGTTCTGGGTGAGTTGCGCCCAGAAATCATGGTGTTCCAACCCATCAGCATCCGGGAGATCAGCCGGAGGGGCGTTCAGGTTGAAACACGGGTACCGCTTCACGTCGATTCCTTACACGAGTTGCGCCTGACGCTTGGAGGTCAGACCGTCGTAGTCAAGGGCCGCGTGACTCATTGCGGCATCAGCCACGTCGACCAGGAGCAGGTTGTCTACGCGGCGTGGCTAGAGCTCGTCGAGCCCCCTTCACACGCCGATGCGGCTATTTCGGCGTACCTTTCGGACGTGCGGGACGAGCGTACGCCGTTGAAGCCGTCGGATTGAGCGTCAATTGGTCATCAGGCGGCCTGCCGATCCGGCCGAGATGCGCCAGATAGTCGCCTGACGGGATGCGCGGCGCGCGGCCAATCGGCGCGTTGTAGAAGTACACCCAGGCCTCCACGACACGACCGTCATCGAGCGTGACCGGCACTCGTTCGCGCGTGTAGAGGCTGGTCGCCGGCTCCTGCATTTTCGTTCCCTCGAACTCGTCGAGCGCTGCGAGCACGGCCTCGGGATCCCGCATCTCGTGCACTTCTCCGCGGACGCTACCATCCGTTGCCGGGACGGCGCCCGGGTACAACCCCAGATCGAAGAGCGCCGCCGCGATCGACCCATGGCCCACGAACGCAAGCTGATCATCGACCTTGGAGCGACGATGGCGGTCGAACCCGCGCATGAGGGTGCCGTAGAAGAAGATCAGATTCATCAGGCCCGGCAGGATGCTACATCCAAACCGAGTCGAGGCGTACACGTCGGTTCGCTCGTGTCCAGGAGGCTGGGGTGAACCATCGCAGAGCCCGGATGAGTGGCCAGCCCGGTGAAACTCGAGGGTTCATCCCGGCCTTACAGGCCTCGTCGAGGACGAGCCACGCGAGGCAGCTGACTGAGCGATCCGGTCAGCGCGTCGAGCATCTGAGGGCTGAAGTCGATCGACAAAGTCACCGTCTGCCCCGTGCCGCCGAGCTGCACCGCCCGCAAGAGCGACCCCAGCGCCGGCTGAGAGCTGCCCCGCAACTTGGCGAGCGCGAAGAACCCACGTACGAGATCCCGTAAGGCGTTGGCGGCTTCCTCATCGCGTCCTTCGGCGGTCACCGAGGCTCGGATGCCGCTGTCCACCTGCCCGCTCGCCGCGAACCAGGTCATCGCCGGCAGCGGGCCGACCGCTCCCTTCTGGAAATTGGCTCGGGCGGTCAACGCATCGAATCGGCCAACAGCCCAGAGGTTCGCGGGTTCCAATTCACGGACGCGCTTCATCAGCGCATCGTTGCCCCGCGCGCTGGCCCCCCCGTCCTGACGGTCGATAGCGGAGCGGACCAGGCTCGGACTCCCGGCGGCGATGAGCCCGGGCTCGATGAACGCGATGGCGAGCTCAGACCCACGGTCGCGCGATGTCGCATCGGTGGCGGCGTCGCGGTCAGGGGCGCCGAAGATGGAACGGCCCTTGTACCATTCGACGGAAGCGCCTTTCTCGCGAAGCGAGGCCTCGATGCGGACGGCGTCGAATCGCCCCCGCACGACGGCGAGAGCGGCATCCTGCCCGGTCTGACTCCCGTCGAGCGATTGGGCCACGGCGAACACGACGCGGTCGATGTCCGTCTCGATGTTGACGCCGGTCTCATCCTGGAATCGTCGCGCGCCGCCGTCCGTGAACGGCATGGTCGCTCGTAGCCGTTGGCGTAGCTCGGAGATCATCACGTGATGCACGTCCACGAACGCGATCATGTGCGCGTTGCCAGGCAGATAGCGAAGCTCGTCGGGGCCACCTGGGCCTGTGAACGCACTGGTTGGGAAGCTGAGGTACGCCAGCAAGCCGGTGCCCACACCGACGCCGAGCACCAAAAGCGAAGCGACCACGAAGCGGCGTGTCCTGCGTGTCATCAGACCCCCTTGAGACCGGCCAGGCGTCAGTCAGTCCTGCAGTCTAGACGGACCAAGACGTGCTGCTGTTCCCGCTGCGGCCATTGTAGGCGCTACTGTTCCAAAACGTACTCTCGGCGGGCGACCGTCCGACTGGCCACCCACAGCATGACAGCCGTGATGAGCGCGAGGGACCAGAGGCTCATCGCGACCGATGGCACGTCGCGTACGACGCGGAGCAGGATGCTCGTCGCCGATTCACTCGGCATCGCGTGCGGGACGAGGGCCTGCAGGTAGTACCCCACGCTGAAACGCTTCAGATAGCCGGGAAAGATGAGGACGCCGGGCTCCCAGCCAAGCGCGAAGACGAGACCCGCGACCAAGGGCCGCTTGAACCGCGCGCCGACGAACGCGAACACGGCGCCATAGCTGATCAGCCCGACGACGAGCATGCCGAGGTCAGCCAGGAGCGTCGGGAACGCGCCCCCGACACTGCCGTCGCGGATCGGCACGATGAGAAGGTACACCAGCGTGAGGCTCGGGAGGATCAGCAGCGACGTGCACGCAAGATAGGCGAGGTACTTGCCCATCAGCACCGACGCGCGAGGAATCGGTCTGACGAAGAGGTAGGTCAACGTCTTGTCTTCCACTTCGTCCGCGATGATTGATGTCCCATAGAACACGCCGAGGATCGGCACGATGAACCGGATGTAGAGCAACCACACGATGAGGCCGAACAGCACCGGACCACCCGGTCGCGGCGCGCCCGGTGGTCCGATATCCAAGATGACAGATGCCCGCACGGCCAGCGCGAGCACGACCGGTCCTCCGACGAGCAAGCCCAGGAACACGGATCGCCTCGACCACAACATCTGGCCCATCGACACGTCGAACACGCGCAGCGCGGCCTGCCAGAAGGATGGAGGCGTCACGTCACTTCACCAGATACTGAAAGACGGCCTGAAGGTTGTCGTCCGGCGACGTCACTTCGTGAATGTCGCCGTACTCCCCGGACGCGGCCATGGCGGTGAGCCAAGTGTAGAACGCATCCGGCCGAGCCGTCTGCACGACCACCCGGTCTCCCTCGAACCGTAGGCTGCTCACGTGATCGAGGCCGAGAAATGCCTGCGCGATCTCCCGTGTGCGCTGCGCCTTGACGGAGACCGTGTGCGGGTGTTCGTCGATGAGATCGCGAATGTGGTGAACATCCCCTTCGGCGAGAATGCGACCCTGATTGATGAGCAAGATGTTCGACGTCATCGCTTCGACCTCGTGCAACACGTGGCTGGACACGAGGACGCTTCGGCCTTGCCGTGCCCAGTCGCGAATGAGCCGAATGGTGCGCCGCCGCGCCAACGGGTCCATTCCCGACAACGGCTCATCGAGGATCAGCAGCTCGGGATCGTGTGCGACGGCCTGCGCGAGCTTCACTCGCTGTCGCATTCCCTTGCTGTAGGCCCCGATCCGCTTGTCGGCCGCATCGAGGAGATCGACGGCTTCGAGCGCCTTGCGGGCCTTCGCTTCCGCCGCTGGCTCCTCGAGGCCGTTCAAGCGAAGGAGCGAAGTCAACCACGTCAGGCCGGTCATCCGCTCGTAGAAGCTGTCCTGCTCGGGACAGAATCCGACACGCGTGTAGAGCGCCGGATTGTCCCAGATCGGCTCGCCGAGGATGCGCAACTGTCCTTGGCTTGGTTTCAGCTGGCCGGTCACGAGCTTCATGAATGTCGATTTGCCTGCGCCGTTCGGACCGAGCAGACCTGTGACGCCCGGCCGCACGGTCACCGACACGTCGTTGATCCCAATCACCTGCCCGTACCACTTCGACAGGTGCTCTGCCGCGATCACCGCGCGCCCGGCGTCGACAGCCGTATCGGTCATGCCACAACCTCTACGCCGCGGACGCGACGGTTCAGCACTGCCACCGATACGGCGGCGATCGCGAGCAACGACACGAAACAGAGGAGCACCGACGACTCGTACGAGAGCGGTAGTCCAAAGATGGCATCGCCGACCTGCGTGAGGCTGTCGGTCACCGAGAGCCACGCCAGGCCTCGCTCTCCCATCACCGCTCGTAGGACAACCGTAATGGCCTGCGTGAAGAACAACAGCGCGGCATAGAGGATGCCCACGAACCGACTGCTCTTCGACAACGACGACAACGCCAGCATCGCTAGTGAGACGATCACCGCCTCGAACCCTGTCAGCACTGTGATGGCCGGCAGCACGCGCATGTTCTCGAGCACGAATGCCGAGCTGCCCGAGAACAGCACCTGCACTGCCACCAACAGCACCGCAGGCACCCAGGTCACGAACAGGACCAGGGCGAGCAGCGCCGCCAGTTTCCCCAGGATGTAGTCCATGCGCGTCAGGGGCCTTGACAAATAGATCTGGAGCGCGTTCACACGCCGATCGTTGGCGATGAGCCCGGCGCCGGCGTAGACGGTCACGAAGAAGAGAAACGTCTCTTGCTGCCCGAGGAACTGCCGGAACGTCTCCGCCGTGGGCGCCAGAAACGGCACCTGTGGCAGGTTCGCCGCTGCATAGAGCTGCACGGCTCTGACGATGAACGGCAGCCACGATACAATGACCAGGGCGACGAACGCACGGCGTCGAAGCATCGACTGGACGCCAGAACGCGCGATGGCCCGCCACGTTCGACTGTGGGGCAAACGGGTACCGGTGTAACGCCGGTAGCCCTGGTCGTGAATGGGCATCAGCGCGTTCCCTCGGTATCACCCACCGCGCGCGCGAAGACATCGTCGAGCGTGACGACGCTTGGCCGCAAATGGCGCACCTGCACGCCCGCCGAAGCGGCCACGGTGAACAGGTCCCGCGCGCCACCATGGCCAGGGACTAAGACACGAATGATCTCGTCGTCTCCCGGCTCTGCACGGTCGGATCTGCACCCCGGGGTCTCAGCACTCGGCTCCGGGTTCTCGCCCTCGTCAGTTGCCGGTCGATGAGGCAGCAATCCGGCGGCGGTGAGGCGCTCGCGAAACGCGTCCTGCCCGCGAGGCGCTTTCACACGGAGTTCGAACACCTGACCGCGTGGCTGCTTGAGCTCGGCCATGGGACCGTGCGTGACCACGCGTCCCTTGTACATGACGATGACGTGATCGCACGTCTGTTCGACGTCTGGCAGCAGGTGCGACGACAGGATGACGTTGACGCCCTTCCGGTGCGCCAGGTCGTATACCAGCGAGAGCATCTCGTCTCGACCGCGCGGATCCATCCCGTTGGTGGGCTCGTCGAGGAAGACGAGGTCGGGATCGTGCACGAGTGCCTGCGCAAGCTTGAGCCGCTGCTTCATCCCGGTGGAATATGTCTCGACCGCACGGTAACGAACATCGCCCAGTCCGACATAGAAAAGCATCTCGTGAGCCCGCTGCATCGCATCCGCGGCGGGCAGGCCTGCCAGCTCACCGCAGTACGCGACGCACGACACGGCGTTCATGCCCGGCATGTACGCGTCGCTTTCCGGCATGTAGCCCACGCGCGCCCGGATCTCGACTGGCGCGTGCGCCACGTCATGGCCCAGCACGCGCATGCGGCCGGACGTCGGCGTGATCAATCCCAGGAGGGAGCGGATCAGCGTGCTCTTCCCGGCGCCATTTGGACCCAAGAGGCCCACGGCTCCGGTAGGAAATACCGCGGACACCTCGCGCAGCACCGCCTGCTGACCGTACTGCACGGTCACCTGCTCGAGCGTGATCACGGCTTCCTTGCCGTCTGCGGACGGTGGCGACGCGGAGCCCGCCAGCTCAGACATGACGTCAGAATAGACGCGCGGCCGGAATGATTCGTTCGAGTCCGGGTCGGGAGGGCATCAGAGCGTGCCTCGCAATCCGAGCGCATCCGCCTCGACCCGCATGAAGCGGATGACATGACCGATGTGCTCGTCCAGCGACAACCCCAGCAGCGCCGCTCCGGCCCGCAGATCGTCACGGCTGACCGCGCGCGCAAACGCTTTGTCCTTCATGCGCTTGACGACCGAAACCGGTTCGAGATCCAGCACGCTCCGGCTTGGTCGAACCAGGGACGCCGCAGTGACGAATCCGGCCAACTCGTCACAGGCGAACAGCGTCTTCTCGAGCAGGCTGTCACGCGTCACGCCCGTGTAGTCCGCGTGCGAGAGAATGGCCCGAATCAGCCACTCGGGATAGCCGCGCTCCCGCAGAATCTCCGAGCCCTTGAATGGGTGATCCGCGAGACTGGGCCATCGCTCGTAGTCGAAGTCGTGCAGCAAGGCGACGATGCCCCAGCCCGTCTCATCCTCCCCGAAGTGACGAGCATACCCGCGAACGGCCGCTTCGACGGCGAGCGCGTGCTTCAGCAGGCTGTCGCCCTTCGTGTACTCGGTCAGCAGGTTCCAGGCGGCCTCGCGCGTCAGCTCCATATGTTCAAGCACGCGGTGATGATGAGGGCGTTCACGAAGTCGATGAAGAAGGCGCCGACTATCGGCACGACAAGAAACGCGCGCGGCGCGGGACCGTACCGATCGACGAGCGCTTCCATGTTCGCCATGGCATTGGCGGTCGTCCCGAGCATGAATCCGCACAGCCCGCCACCCATGACGGCCGCGTCGTAGTCGCCGCCCATCAGGCGAAACGTGGGCCAGCACACCAGCACGATGAGCCCCACCTGCGCCACGAGGATGATGACCATCGGCACGGCCAACCCGGCCAGCTCCCAGAGGCGCAACGTCATCAGTGCAAGGACGAGGAACAGCGAGAGGGCGACGCTCCCCAGATCATCGAGCACGCGCTGCGATAAGCCAATCCACCCTGTCACGTCGTCCAGGTTGCGGATCGCGGCGGCAGTGAGCATCGCTCCAATGTACGCGGGGAGGGTCACGCCGGCCGCCGTCAGTCGCGCGCCGATCCACGAGCCAATCCACATCGCGACCAGGATGATCACGAGCGCCTTCAGGAGCGCGTACGACTCTTTGTCCTCACCCTGAGGTGCCGCCAATGGCGGTGGCTCGTCGATGTTCGCGCGCTCCAGGGATGCTTCGATGAGCTGCGTCGCCAGCTCAGGCGAGGATACTGGACTACGTCCACGCTGCGGCTGCTTCAGGCGATAGCGTTCGATGAGAAGCGTGCCCACCGGCCCGCCGATGAGGCCGCCGCTGACGATGCCCACCATCGCCGCAGCAACCGCGACCGTGGCGGCCCCAGGGACGCCTGCGGCCTCGAATGCGGGCGCGAACGCGAGGCCGGTCGCGGGACCGCCGGTCAAGGTCACCGATCCGTTCAAGACGCCAAAGAGCGGTGGCATGCCCAGCGGCGCGGCGAGCACCACACCGACTAGGTTCTGTAGCACGGCCACAGTCGTGGACAGCAGGAGGAACACGGCCACCTGCGGTCCGCCGACCTTGAGCAGCGAAAGGCTCGCGCCAAAACCAACCGTCGTAAAGAAGGCGATCATGAAGGGCACCTGGAGCCGCGTGTCGAACTGCAGCGGCTCCGCCCCTCTCGACCGGGCCACGGTCATCGCCCCTGCGACCAACAGGCCGCCGATCACGGGCGCGGGCACGTTGTAGCGCGCCAGCCAGGGCAGGAGCCGTCGGACCCCATGGCCCACGAACAGCACGAGCCCCCCAAACGCCACGGTGTTGACAAAGTCGATCCTGAGCATCGCAGCACGGTGCCGTTCCCACGGTCGGGTTGCCGCCACCGTCGCGACCGGAGTAAGGTCAACCGTCAGGCATCTTAATGCAGGACCTCGTGACCACCAACGCAGCCCGCCCCTCGACCGCCAGCGAGCTCGACACCGAGTTCACGCGTGGCCTCGGCCTCTACGACTCGACGATGGTCGTGGTGGGTTCGATGATCGGGTCTGGCATCTTCATCGTGTCGGCGGACATGGCGCGCACCATTGGCAGTCCCGGGTGGTTGCTGGTGGCCTGGCTGCTGACCGGCGCGCTGACGGTCGTGGGCGCGCTGTCATACGGTGAGCTGGCCGCCATGATGCCACGCGCCGGCGGACAGTACGTCTACTTGCGTGAGGCGTTCTCCCCAGTCTGGGGCTTCCTCTACGGCTGGACGCTCTTCCTGGTGATCCAGACTGGGACGATCGCCGCGGTGGCCGTCGGCTTCGCGCGGTATCTGGGCGTCCTCGTGCCGTGGATTAGCGAGACGCGCTACCTCGTCGCGCCGATCCATCTGAGCGAGGGCTACGCGGTGTCCCTATCCACGACACAACTGGTCGGCGTCCTGATGATTGGTCTCCTGACGTGGACCAACAGCCGTGGCCTCGAATACGGGCGCGTCATCCAAAACGTCTTTACGACGACAAAAACCGGTGCGCTCATCGCCCTCATCGTCGTTGGACTCCTTTGCGGGAGCAATACTGCGGCTGTCGCCGACAACTTCGGTGCGTTGTGGTCAGTGCGGGGCGCCGCCGAGCTCACGCCTGGCTTGGCTCCCAACTCCACACTCGGCCTCATCGTGGCAGTGCTCGTGGCGCAGGCCGGATCGCTCTTCTCGGCTGACGCGTGGAACAACATCACGTTCACCGCGGGAGAGGTCAAGGAGCCGAGGCGAACGCTGCCCCTGGCCCTGGCGATTGGCACCGGCACGGTGATCGGCCTCTTCCTACTCGCCAACGTGGCGTACCTGGTCACGCTCCCGTTCGACGCGATCCAGGGGGCACCGGCCGACCGCGTCGCCACGGCTGCGCTCGAGGTTGTGTGGCCGACTACGGGGGCGATCGTGATGGCCGTGGCCATCGTGATCTCGACGTTCGGCTGCAACAACGGTCTGATCCTGGCGGGCGCACGTGCCTACTTCGCGATGGCCCGCGACAGGCTCTTCTTTCGCTCGGCCGGAGAACTGAACGCCCACAAGGTGCCCGCGTGGGGCTTGATGCTGCAGGGGGTCTGGGCCGCGGCGCTCGTCCTGCCGCGCACCTACAGCGCGCAGACGCAAGCGTACGGCAACTTGTACAGCAACTTGCTCGACTACGTCGTCTCGGCGGCCCTGATCTTCTACATCATGACGATCGCCGGTGTTTTTCGTCTCCGACGCACACGACCAGGCACAACACGGCCGTACCGCGCGTTCGGCTATCCCGTCGTGCCCGCGCTGTACATCGTCGGCGCCGCCGCGATTCTCCTCGCGCTCTTGACGTATCGGACCGCGACCACGTGGCCGGGCCTGGTCATCGCGCTTCTCGGCGTGCCGGTCTACTACGTGTGGCGGCTACGGGAGCGAGAGGGACGGCGGTGATGACTGCCCACACCGGCTACCTGTTCTTCAATACGGCCAAACGGCAGGAATTCGTGCGGATCACCGACGAGGTCGCGCGCATTGTGGAGCAGAGCGGCATTCGGGAGGGCATGGTGCTCGTCTCGGCGATGCACATCACCGCCGGTGTCTATGTCAACGACTGGGAAGACGGGCTGATCCATGACTTTCAGGTCTGGCTGGAAAAGCTCGCGCCCGCGGGCCTGCCCTATCGCCACCATCAGACGGGCGAAGACAACGCCGACGCGCACTTGAAGCGCACGATCATGGGACATCAAGTGATCCTCCCGATTACCGCCGGTCGGCTCGACCTCGGACCGTGGGAGCAAGTGTTCTACGCAGAGTTCGACGGTCAGCGGCGCAAGCGTGTCGTCGTGAAGGTCATGGGCGAATAGCGGAGCGGACGATGAACGACGACGCCCGCCGGCATCCGACACGTCCGATCGTGTGCGTGGGTGCGGTCGTGATCGACGGCAATCGGGTCGTGCTGGTGCGGCGCGCGCAGCCGCCTCTCCAAGGCGAATGGAGCTTGCCGGGTGGTGTCGTGGAGGTGGGCGAGACGCTCGAAGAGGCTGTCGCGCGCGAAGTGCTCGAGGAGACGGGGCTCGTGGTGGCAGTGGGCACCGCCGTTGACGTGCTCGACCGGATCCATCGTGGCGACGACGACCGGGTCGAATATCACTACGTGGTCATCGACTACCTGTGTACGCTGCGCGCTGGCAGCCTCACCGCCAGTTCGGATGCTGCGGACGCGCGATGGGTGCACGAGACGGAGGTGGCCCTGTTTGGCCCGACCACGAAGGTCCGAGAAGTCGTCGCGAAGGCCTTTGCGCAGGCCTCGCGTGCGCGCTGAGCCGTGTGTCAGAGCGTGAGCGCGGCGTCGGCGTTCAGATCGAGCGACGATCTGCCGCCGGCGCGAAATCGGCGCAGACCAACGGCGGCGATCATAGCGGCATTGTCGGTCGAGAGCGCCAGGCTCGGCACGAAAGTGGGTATCTCGCGCGCGTCGCCGTGAGCCTTCAGCTCGGCCCGCAAGCGACTGTTCGCCGAGACGCCGCCCGCGACACCGATGCTGCGCGAGCCGTAGCGCCGCGCCGCCGCAAACGTGCGATCGATGAGCGCGGTCACGACCTTCCGTTGAAACGTCGCACAGATGTCGCCGACTTCCTCATCCGAGAACACCGTGACGCCGGCGTCCTGGCGGGCACGGACATGCCGAAGCACGGCCGTCTTCAAACCACTGAAGCTGAAGTCCAGATCGCCCTTCAGTGCGGGCGCATTCCGATCCGCATGCGTCAGGCGGGTCGTTGGTAGCTCGATCGCCCGATCGTTGCGACCCCGGGCGAGCCGGTCGATGACCGGTCCCCCCGGATAGCCGAGGCCCAGCAGCTTGGCGACCTTGTCGTAGGCCTCCCCGGCCGCATCGTCGCGCGTACGACTGAGGAATTCGTAGACGCCAGGCTGCGGCACTTGATACAGGCTCGTGTGCCCACCCGATACCACGAGCACCACGGCCGGCAACGGCAACTCGCCGTTCTGAAGCACGAGCGATTCGATGTGGCCGGCCAGGTGATGGACGCCAACGAGCGGTAGACCGGCCGCCACCGCGGCTGACTTCGCGAACGATACGCCTACGAGCAGCGACCCCACGAGTCCAGGTCCCTGCGTCACGGCGATCGCGCCGAGGTCGCGCCAGCCGACCCCAGCGTCGGCCAGGGCCTTGTCCACGACGCCGCAGATGTCCCGAATATGCTGTCGTGACGCGAGCTCGGGCACCACGCCGCCCCACTCGCGATGGATCGCCGCCTGTGACGCGACGACATTCGAGCGGACAACCCACGGTTTGGCCGTGTCGCCCGTCTCCGCTACCACGGCGGCAGACGTTTCATCGCACGACGTTTCGATGCCCAGCATCAACAAGACACTAGACCTCCGCGAGCTCGAATGCGGCCTTCAGTGATTCGAGGTACGGCGCGCGAAATACTCCGCGCTCGGTGATAATGCCGGCGATGAGATGGTTGGGTGTCACGTCGAACGCGGGGTTGCGCACTTGCGCCCCTGCGGGTGTCAGGCGCGTGCCAGCCAGGTGCGTGACTTCCTTCGGGCTGCGCTCTTCGATGGGAATCTTGCTGCCGTCGGGCGTCCGGAGGTCGATCGTCGACAACGGGGCCGCGACATAGAACGGAATCTGATGTTCCCGGGCCAGGACCGCCACGGTGTAGGTCCCGATCTTGTTGGCCGTGTCCCCATTGGCGGCAATGCGGTCCGCGCCGACCACGACGAGATCGATGAGGCCCTGGCGCATCAGGGCACCCGCCATGTTGTCGGTGATCACCGTCGTCTCGATGCCGTCGCGGAGCAGCTCCCAGGCGGTCAGCCGCGCGCCCTGCAGGAACGGTCGCGTTTCATCCGCGAGCACGGTCACCTGTTTCCCCGCCTCGACGGCGCCACGGATGACACCCAACGCGGTCCCGTAGCCAGCCGTCGCGAGCGCGCCGGCGTTGCAGTGCGTGAGGATCCGGGCCTCGCGCGGGACGACACAAGCGCCAAAGGCGCCCAGGGCGCGACAACTGGCGACATCCTCATCGTGAATCCGCGCGGCCTCGAGGTCCAACCGGTCCTTCAGCTGGTCGACCGACTCGCCCACCTCGACGCCGGCCGCAAAAGACCGCTTCATGCGATCGATGGCCCAGAACAGATTGACGGCCGTTGGCCGGGTCGACGCCATCAGCTCGCACAGCTTGTAGAACTCCGCCGCCAGCTTCTGTGTCCCCGTGGCCTTGCTGCCGCGTATACCGATCGCAAGTCCCATGGCGGCGGCGACACCGATCGCCGGCGCGCCTCGAATCACCATGGTCTTGATCGCGCGCGCAACCTCGGCGGCGGTCGAACAGCGGACGTAGACCTCCTTGGTCGGCAGCTTGCGCTGGTCAACCATTACGACGACGTGGCTCTCGCGCGCGATCGTGGGAAGCATCGGTCACAAAACCTGGAAATCGAAGGTTCGAGATTGAAGATTCGTTCGCACACCTGCCTACCGGCTTACCTGCTCACCGACCTCCTGAGGGGCCGCCGACTCGACTTCTTTCGCGATTGTACCGGCGTCAGCAGCCGAGCGTCGAATGGCAGCGGGAGCAGATCAGCGAGCTGATGCGACCCCACCTCGCGCGTCAGGTTCGCAAGCACGACCTCGATGTTGCCGCCGAACTCCCAGAGGATCTGCCGGCAGGCGCCGCAAGGCGGCGTGGGCGCGTCTGTGTCCGCCACGACGGCGACTGTCCTGAAATGGCGGTGGCCCTCGGACAACGCCTTGAACATCGCGACACGCTCGGCGCACACGGTCAAGCCGTAGGTGGCGTTTTCGACATTGCAGCCGGTAATCAACACCCCTTCGACCGTCTCCAGGGCGGCGCCCACCCTGAACCCGGAGAACGGGGCCACGGCGTGGGCACGCGCGGCACGCGCGGCCGCGACCAGCCTGGCGTGCGTCGAGTGTCTAGAGCCGCGCAATGATGGCCTCCAGGAGCCCGATGAACTCAGTCCGTACCCTTCGTGTCGTCTCCATGACCTCATCATGCCGCAGCGGCTGCGGCAAGACGCCGGCCGCCATGTTGGAGATGCAGGAGATGCCGAGCACCTCCATCCCCATGTGTTGCGCGACGATCGCTTCGGCGGCCGTTGACATCCCCACCGCTTCGGCGCCGATCGCGCGCAGGTACCGGATTTCAGCCGGCGTTTCGTAGCTGGGTCCCAAGAGCGCAGCGTATACGCCGTGGCGCAGCTCCAGGCGCTGCGCCCTGGCCGACTCGTCTGCGATCGCCCGCAGGCGCTTGGAGTACACCTCCGTCATGTCCGGAAAGCGGACGCCGAAGCGCTCGTCGTTCTCGCCGACCAGCGGGTTGTTGCCTGTCAGATTGAGGTGATCGTCGATCACCATGAGCGCGCCCTCGGCGAACGTGGTGTTGATGCCGCCGGCTGCATTGGTCAGGATGAGCGTGCGCACGCCAAGCAGGCCCATCACGCGGACCGCAAAGGTGACCGCTTTCAGATCATGCCCCTCGTAGGCGTGGCATCGCCCCGCCAGCGCGGCGACCCGCTTCGGGCCCATCGAACCGATGACGAGGCGACCCGCGTGCCCGACCACTCGCGACTCGGGCCAGTGCGGCAGGCTCTGATAGGGCAGCGAGACTGAGGCGCCGAGCGTGCCGGCGAAGTCACCGAGGCCCGAGCCCAGAACCACCGCCACCTCGGGAAGCGCGCCACTCTTCGTCCGGACCGCGTCCGCGGCCTGCCTGACCCTGTCGTAGTCGACGTTCATCAAGTCTGCTCGTCTACAGCAGGAAGCCGGCGATCGTCGCGGTCATGAAGTTGGCCAGCGTGCCGGCGAACATGGCCCGCAACCCGAGCCTGGCGAGGTCCTGCCGTCGATTCGGCGCCAGGCCGCCGATGCCGCCGATCTGCATCCCAATCGAACTGAAGTTGGCGAAGCCGCACAGCGCAAACGTTGCAATCGTGAACGACTGTGGATCCAGGGTTGCCTTCATCGGGCCAAGCTTTGAGTACGCGACGAACTCGTTCAGAGCCATCCGCGTGCCGAGCAGGTTGCCGATGGTGGGGGCATCGTGCCACGGCACGCCCATCGCCCACGCGACCGGAGCGAACAGCCAGCCAAAGATTCGCTCGAGGCTGAGATATCCACCGCTAGGCGACGGGACGTAGCCCAGGAGTGCATTGACCAGCGCGATGAGCGCGAGAAAGGAGATGAGCATCGCCCCCACGTTCAGCGCCAGGTGCAACCCCTCGGCAGTTCCCCGCCCAGCCGCGTCGATGACGTTGACGTCCGTTCGTTCGACCTTCAGCGTAACCGATCCCATCGTCGCCGGCTGCTCAGTCTCGGGCACGAGGAGCTTCGCCATCATGATCGTGCCGGGCGCGGTCATGATGACCGCGGTCAGGAGATGCCGCGCCTCGATGCCAAACGCGATATACGCGGCCATGATGCCACCAGAGATGTGCGCCATGCCAGAGGTCATCACGGTCATCAACTCCGATTGCGTCATCTGCGGGAGGAACGGACGGATGGTCAGCGGCGCCTCGGTCTGGCCCATGAAGATGCTCGCGGCGACATTCAGGGACTCGGCCCCACTCGCGCGCATGACCCGGTGCATCACCATCGCGAACGCACGGACCACGAGCTGCATGATGCCGAAGTAATAGAGAATCGCGAACAGCGCCGCGATGAAGATGATCGTAGGCAGCACCTGAAAGGCGAAGATGACCGCGTACTGCGCGCCTTCGGTCCCCAGGGCGCCGGTCATCACGCGGCCCCACACGCCAGCGTCACCCAGCGGGCCGAACACGAATGCCGCGCCCACGTTCGCGAACCCGAGGAGGCGAGTGATGTATCCGCCCATCGTCTCGAACACGGTCTGGCCGATCGATGTCTTGAGGACGAGGAAGGCAAAGACGATCTGCAGGCCGAGCCCCCACGCGACCGTTGTCCAGTTGATCGCACGGCGATTCGTGGAACACGCATACCCGATGCCGAGAATGACGATCGCTCCGACAAGCGGCTGCAACGGCCCTAGCATCGACCGTCCTCGGAGGCCCAGACCCCGTGCCAGCTGGTCACGTTACACCTCATCGAGCACCAGCCGTGTGGGCGGCGGCGCGACGTCGTCGATCACCACGGCGGACCCCAGTCGCGCGAGAGCGGCATCCCGCCGGTCGGCGCTGCGGTAATGCAGCTCGAGGACGCCATCACCGACACGCACGGGCGTGCCAGGCTTGGACAACACGACAATCCCAACCGCGGGATCGACCGCATCGTCGACGCGATCACGACCGGCTCCGAGGGCGACCGAGGCCAGGCCGACGAGCTCTGCGTCCACTGCCTGCACGAATCCTTCGCGCTCCGAACGGATGACGTGACGGTGTGGGGCTGCCGGCAGGCGCGTCAGATCGTCGACGACACGGGCGTCGCCACCCTGCTGCTCGATGATGCGGCGGAACCGCTCCAGTCCAGCGCCGCTGGCAATGGCATGCGCCACTTGCCGGCTCGCGTCGGCACGGTCGCTGGCCACGCCACCGAGCAGCAGCATCCGGATCGTCAACTCCGTGGAGACCTCGACCAGGTCTGACGGCCCACCGCCTCGAAGGACCTCGATACACTCGGCGACCTCCATCGCATTGCCCACGGTACGGCCAAGGGGAGCATCCATCGCCGTGATGATCGCCTGCGTCCGCACTCCCGACGCCTGACCGATGCTCACGAGCGATGCGGCCAGCCGGCGTGAGGCCTCGGGCGTCTTCATGAATGCCCCGCGGCCGGTCTTCACATCGAGGACCAATGCATCGATGCCTTCCGCGATCTTCTTGCTCATGATCGACGCGCTGATGAGGGGGATGCTCTCGACCGTCCCCGTCACGTCGCGCAGCGCGTAGAGCTTCTTGTCCGCGGGGGAGATCTGCGCGGTCTGGCCGATCATGGCCACACCGGTTCGGCGCAGCGCCGCTTTCATCTCATCGATCGACAGATTGACCCGAAAGCCAGGAATGGCCTCGAGCTTGTCCAGCGTGCCACCGGTGTGGCCCAAGCCGCGCCCGGACATCATCGGCACCGGAACCCCGCAAGCAGCCGCCAATGGCGCAAGCACCAGCGAGGCCTTGTCGCCAACCCCGCCGGTGCTGTGCTTGTCCACCTTGATGCCGGGGAGGTCGCTCAGGTCCACGCGGGCGCCGGAGTCCACCATCGCATCGGTCAGCCACGCCGTTTCCTCCGCAGTCATGCCGCGGAATAACACGGTCATCAGCCAGGCCGATATCTGGTAGTCCGGGATGGCGGACCTCGTCACGCCGTCGACCATGAAGCCAATTTCTTCGCGAGACAGCGCTCCGCCGTCCCGTTTCTTCACGATCACGTCGATGGCGCGCATGAATGCCGGAGTATAGCGGATCGTCGACAAAAGCCGGCGTCCGTGTGGGTTGTCGGTCTGGCCGGCGCGCGTGGATCGACCGATATACCTATCAGTGAAGCTCTCGCTCCACTGATATGCTCGCCGAGGGAGCGGCGCGGCTCTGCGCCGAAGAGACCGCACGACTGATCGAATTTGCACGGGCCTGCAAGGCGGCCGCGCGCGGTGCTCCTCTACCCCGACGGACACCCCGCCATCGGCGCCACGCTCGGGCGCATCGTGCACTTGACGTCTGCCGCCGCGCTGCCGGCGCCGATGCGGCTGACCGTGGTCGGCGACAGTGTGAGGCTGCACGACAAAGCGCCCGCTCGATCGAACGCCGCCCTTGGAGAACTCGCCCTCCTGCTTCACGGCCATCTCGTGGGCGAGCTGACGGTGCGGCCGGGCGGTGATCTGGCCGCCTGGCGCTCCTTCCTGCTGCTCCTTGGGCGCGCACCCGAGGACGTCCGAGCTGAGGGCGGGATCGCTCGGCTCTGGGCCACGCAGACCGGCCGACACGTGGACATCCGCGAGATCGACTACGCCGAAGTACTGCGCGAACGCCCCGGACCTTCGACAGCTGGGTGGGCGGACGTCATCGCGCACTGCCTGCAAGGCGAAGGGGACACTCTCTCCGACGCCCCTCGCGCCTTGCTGCTCGATGCGGGGTCGAGTGTCGAAAAGCTGGCGGCGCTCATCGCCGCGGTGGAAGAGGAAGCCACGGCAGCCCAGGGTGCCGCCTCTGGACATCGCAGTGCGGCGCTCGTCCGGCTTCTCGATCGCATTGTCGCGACGGTGTCCGAGGCGACGCCAGACGGCGTCGAACCCGTATTGGACAACCTCGCCAAGGTGCTGGGACAACTGTCTCCGGCGCTCATGGCCGACCTGCTGACCGACGTCGGCACAATCACGGAGACGCCCGACCTGGTCTACACCATCGTGAACCACATGTCGGAATCGACGATCAGCGAATTCGTCGCCCGCCACGCCATCGAGCCCGGCACGCCGGTTGAGCGCCTCGCAACGGCGTTTCAGTCACTCGTTCCCGAAGACCGCCGCGAGCGACTCCTCTCGCTCGCTCGAGACGAGGCGGCGAAACGGCACGAGGCAGACACGTCGTTCGACGCGAAGTGGGAGAACGTGGGCGAGAAGCTCATGCTGTCGTACAGCGACGAGGCATACGTCTCCGAGCAGTACGGACGCGAGCTCTCCTCGGCGAAGAGGACGGCCTTGGCCGTCGAGCATTTGAGCGACGACCCGCCCGAGCGTTTGGCCGCATGGCTTGGCAGCGTGGCCGCCAGCGAACTACGGCGTCTCGACGTCGAACCCGTCCACGACCTCCTTCGTCTCGAACGCGATCCAGAGCAATGGGCGGCCTTGATGCGGCCCGTCGTCTCCTTGATTGAAGATCTCCTCCTTGTCGGCGACTTCGGCCCAGCGGAGGGGCTCGTTCAACGGCTGGTCCAGCAACGGCAGGGCCCCGACAACCACACCGACCCGTATCGGCAAGCCGCGATCGGCGCGATCGAGGGGCTCGCCACAGGTGCGCTGCTGCACAACGTGTCGAGCCACTTACCGACCATCGATGACGAAGCGTTCGAGCGAGTCAGGACGATGTTCCTGTGGCTGGGCGACACGGTCGTGCGACCGCTGGACGAAGCGCTGGCCGAAGAGAACATCCCGCATGCGCGGGAACGGCTGGCGGCTGTGCTCATCGCCTTCGGGCCGCGAGGGCGGTCCGAGGTCGAGCGCCTCAAATCGTCTCCAAACGCGGCCGTCCGACGTACCGCGATCCAGTTCCTGCGTGCATTCGGCGGGAACGACGCGCTACCGGAACTGTCCCAGCTCCTGCACGACGGCGAATCACAGGTCCAGCGCGAAGCCGTGCGGGCCATTCTCGCGATCGGGACCGATCGAGCGTACCGCGTCCTCTCGGACGCGCTCATCGCCGGCACCTCGGCGCAGCGAGATGCGATCGTCACGTCGATGACGGGCGCACGCGACGAGCGGGCCGTATCAGTGTTCGCATACGTGCTGGATCACGTGGATCACAAGGGCCCTCAAGCGGACTTGTACCTGCGCGCGATGCAGGCCTTGGGCACGCTACGCCACAACGATGGCGTCGACGCGCGCGCGCTTCGGAGAGGCGAGTGGTGGGCTCCTCGACGCACCACCGCGTTTCGCGCGGCCGCGGCAGCCGCATTGGCACGCATCGGAACGCGCGAAGCTGCACAGGCGCTCGAGGACGCCATGTTGAACGGCCCCCGTGGGGTCCGGAACGCGGCCCGCTTGCACCTGGCCGCGATGGCGACACCACGGCGGGAGGTGGCCTAGTCATGGCACACCCACGTCACCAGGCGGCCGAGGAGATGCTCCGGCGTTTTGCGGCGGCCGTCAGGTCGGGTCAACTCTACGCCGGTTCGCATCCGATCGTCGCGCAGAACGTGCGCGCGCTCGCCCAGAGCGTCGACCACTACCTGCGCGCGGAGCCAGCGCTCGTCATCGGCATCATCGAAAACGAGGTAATCGTCGGTGACCTGCTCGTGGCTCGAGGTGATGGACTCCAAGGGTTCTTACGTCGGCTGAAACAGGCGGGCATCGAGCGCATCGCCGTCGACAGAGGCGTGACAGCCGAAGAGCTCACGACGCTTGTCGCCACCTTGAGCGGACTCGATGGACAGACCGCCAGCGAGAGCGCGTTCGCGGGGTTGCCGCACGTCCGCGTGGGCCGCGTCACAGTTGGGCCGACCCACGACGGTCCCACTGAATCGGCTGACATGGCCACCTTCCGCCGCATGTACGCCGACGCGGTCGGGAGCGCGAATCAGCTCTGGCAGGGTGCCCACACCGAACGACAGGTCGACGCGACGGTGGCCCGCACACTGGTGAACGGCCTGGCCCAGGCCGTGTCCCAGAACCGCACCGCGCTGCTCGCCCTCACCACGCTCAAGGACTACGACAACTACACGTTCACCCACATGGTGAACGTCTCGATTCTCACGATGGGGCAAGCGCGGGGCCTGGGGATTGACGGTCCGCTCCTGCGCGAGTTCGGTCTCGCCGCGCTGATGCACGACATCGGCAAAGTTCGCACGCCGCTCGAGATCCTGAACAAGCCCGACAAGCCCACCGACGACGAGTTCACGATCATGAAGCGGCACACCGTGGACGGCGCGGCCATCCTCCGCGCGACACCTGACATGCCCGCGCTCGCGCCCATCGTGGCTTTCGAGCACCATCGTCGTCTCGACAACTCGGGATACCCTGACATCGATCGCCTGACCCTGAACCTGGCGACGATGCTGTGTAGCTTGGCGGACGTGTACGACGCCATGCGCTCGCAGCGCGCGTATCAGAATGCGTTCCCGAGCGACCGCATTCTGGCGGTGATGAAGCGCAGCGAGGGTAAACAGTTCGATCAGCACCTCGTGCGACGGTTCGTGCAGCTGATCGGCATCTCTCCGGTTGGCACCCTGGTGAAGGTCGACACAGGCGAACTCGCGGTGGTTCGTCAGATTCATGCACCGGACCCACATCGACCGCAGGTCCGGATCATCTCCGACAAAACGGGCACCATGCTGGAACGGACGTGCGACGTCAACCTCTGGGAAATCACGCCAGGGACCGAGCGACCGAGCGCCGTGGCCGCGCCGGTCGATCCGGAACCGCTCGGCATCGACCCGATGGCCCTGATGTAGACTGGGTGGACCTCCTGCATGGCAAGATTGCCACCATCCATGTCCACGCCTTGCCTGGTACGCCGCCTCGGGATCGTCGCGCTGGTTGCTTCTCTCTGGACCAGCCCGTCATGCGGCTCCCGGACCACGGCGGTCTCCGCCCAGCGCGACGGGAGAGTTGCAGGCGCGACAGATGCGGACGCGCCGCGGTTGATCGTCCTGCTCGTGGTTGACCAGATGCGAGCGGACTACGTTGACCGCTTCAGGGGTGACTGGACGGGCGGACTCCAACGGTTACTCACCCAAGGCGCGCACTTCTCGAACGCGGCCTATCCCTACCTTGGCACCCACACCTGCGCGGGGCACGCTACGGTCGCGACCGGTGCATTGCCATCGGTCCACGGCATCTTTCAGAACACCTGGTACGACCGCGAATCGGGCGAAAACATCCCGTGTACCCGCGACGTCGGCGCCAAAGCGGTGGTCTACAGCGGTACCGGTCGTGAGCACGGGCCGGTTCGGTTGCGAGTGCCCACGCTGGCCGACGAACTGCGGGCACAGCGGTCGTCAAAGGTCGTGTCGCTCTCGCTGAAGCCGCGCAGCGCGATCATGCTCGCTGGCCACGGCGGGGACGCGGTGACGTGGCTCACCGACGCCGGCGATGGCTGGCAAACCGGCAACATGTATTCGGCGGGCCCGGTTCCGGTGGTCCGCTCGTACCTCGAGGCGCATCCACTGGCCGCCGACTACGGAACGGTCTGGGACCGTCAGTTGGCACCGTCGCGATACCCGGAGGCCGACGACGCCATCGGGGAGAACCCGCCGGCTGGATGGGACAGGACGTTCCCGCATCCGCTCGTCGGTAAGGGTAACGCGCCGGATGCACAGTACCGTGACCTGTGGCAACACAGTCCGTGGGCGGACGCGTATCTCGGTCGGTTTGCAGGGGCTCTGGTAAAGGCTCTGGCATTGGGGGGGACCCCGGGCCAGACGGACGTCCTCGGGGTGAGCTTTTCGTCGCCGGACCTGGTCATACATCGGTTCGGCCCGCACAGCCAGGAAGCGCGCGACCACTACGCGCGTCTCGACCTGAGCATCGGACGGTTGCTCGCAGATCTGGATATACACGTCGGGCGCGACCGGTACGTCGTAGCGCTCACCTCGGATCATGGGGTCGCGGACATCCCAGAACAGGCGAAACAGCAGGGCGAGGACGCCGGGCGAGTGTCGGCGACCGACATCCGTGCGCTCATCGAGCAGACGCTCATCGACGTGGTGGGGCCAGGCCGCTATGTGGCGCGGATCAACTCCACCGACGTCTACTTCCACCCCGGTGTGTACGACACACTTCGAGCGCATCCGCGCGCGCTCGAGGCGGTGGCGCGTGCGGTCGGCGCGCAGCCAGGCATCGCGCGGGTGTTGCGGAGCGATGAAGTTGCAGGCCAGGCGACGTCGAAGGACCCGCTCGTGCGTGCGGCAGCGCTCAGCCATGTGCCCAGCGCGAGCGGCGACCTGCTCGTCCTCACCAAGCCTGGTTGGATCTACAGCGCCACCGGGACGACGCACGGGAGCGCGAATCCACTCGATCAGCGTGTGCCGATCTTCCTGATGGGCGCGGGAATCAAGCCGGGCGTTTACACCGACGCCGCCACACCTGCAGACATCGCGCCGACACTGGCGTCGCTTGCGGGGGTCGCACTGCCGAAGGCGCAGGGTCAGCCACTACGCGCCGCGCTCCTCACGCGGACACCCGCATCGCGGGCGTCCACGACGTCGTCCACCTCCTCGACACCCGCGACGGAACCCTCGTCACCGCAGCTCGGCGGATCCCGAGCAAGGCCGTGAAGTCGGACTTCACCACGCGCGTCCTGAGCGTCGTCCGTCGCATTCCCTCGGGTCGCGTCGCATCGTATGGTCAGGTGGCGGAACTGACTGGTCGACCAGGTGCGGCGCGCGCCGTCGGCAACATCATGAGACGGGCCTCGGTTCCCGGCCTTCCCTACCACCGGGTTGTCGCCGCCGGTGGCCGGCTCGGCGGCTACGGCGGCCTCGAGCTCCTGAAGCGACAGCGTCTCAGCGCGGAGGGGATCGAGTTCTCAGGGGCACGCATTCGGCACTTCGAGCGCATCAGAATTCGGTGACTCATCCATTGGTTCGGCCCACGATTTGCGTAGCCTCCTCTTGGCCGCCTCTCCGGTGGATCTCAGATCAACGGCTCCGGCCGCGGCCGACGAGGAAACCGCGCGTGCCTGTCTTTTCAGACCGTCGCTATGACAAAACGTCCGGATTCTGTACGTTACTGCTTGTCGGCGGAAGTTCCGATGAGCTGCAGGATGCGGCTCACGTACTCGCGCGTCTCGGAGTAAGGGGGAATGCCCTGGAACCGATCGACCGCCGCTTCGCCTGCGTTGTAGGCGGCCAGCGCCAAGGCCAACGAGTAGCGGTCGAGGAGCGAGCGGAGGTGGCGTGTCCCCGCGTCGATGTTGGCTGCCGGGTCGTACGGACGGCGGATCGCGTAACGTCGTGCCGTCTCCGGCATCAACTGCATCAGCCCCATCGCCCCGGCTTTCGAGCGCGCCTTCTGCTAGTACCCCGACTCGACGTGGATCACGGCCTGAACGAGGCGAGCCTCCACGCCGTGCGCCGCGGAGGCCCGTCGAATCAGGTCTCCAAAGGGCACTTGACCGACCGGGAGACGGTCGCGGGCGTCCGCCCCGCGCACGATCGGTGCACTGGCCGGTTCAGCCTCCACAACCTCGGCCGTCTCTGGGTAAGGCACCTCGTCCGGAAGAACTTCGGCGATCAGAGCGCGTGGGCATTCGATTTCGCCCCCAGACCGGAGCGTCAGGACGGCCGTGTCACCCGAGAACTGCAACGATCGAACTGACACAGTTCGACCCGAACTGAGATAGACGATCTCCGCACGGGCTACTGGCGCCCCAAGGAGCCACCCAGCTGAGGTGATTGCGAGGACGCCTCGTCTCATCGGACGTCGATGTAGGCGTGAAACACCCGTACGCCCAGCTCTCGCCTGTCTGTGCTCGCCGGGCTCGCCGTCCAGGGCACAAAGGTCGGATCGACCACGAACTGGATCTCGGCCAAATCGCCCTCGCCCATTCGTGCCATCGGCAGGGTAATTCGTTTCAGGACTTGCTGATCGGGCGGCAGGGTGAACTGCTCAATCGTCTGTCCACCGAGGTTTACCCGCACCTGCTGTGGACCGTGGAGATCCTTGCCTGGGCTATCGAGGTCCAAGTAAAGCGTGGCGTCCTTCTTCGGATGCTTGAAGGCAAGTGTGGCCTCTCTTTTGGTCCACTGCCACTCCACGCCCGAATCTTGGTACGAGACCTCAGCGGCGTGCCACCCGTCCTTGTAGACAGTGAACAGGTTCTCGGTCTGCGAGAGCAGATTCAGGCTCCCCACCTTGTAAGCGTGCTGGCCCATCTCTTGGCCCGTCAACGGCAGGCGCTGCTCATTCGGATCGGTCGAGTACAGCCCCATGTAAATGCCTGCCTGAGTGACATCTGAGTACACCGGCACGAACACGGTCCGCGTGTACTCAACGGTCTGGCCCGGCTTCCACTGCGACGTCGGCGTCGGTGGATCGTGATCGTCGGTCCATATCGGTTTTCCCTGGCTGTTCGCAATGTGGACCATGACGCGATAGTCCTTGTCGAACGTCGCGCCCTCGGCCACCACGAATTTGTACGTGATCTCGACCGGGCTGCCCGGGGCTGCGCGGTCGTGATTGAGCTGGACGCTCGGCGTGGCCACGGCCGGCACCGGGCTCTCCGAAGGGCCGCAGGCCGACGCCAAGGCGACGGCCAAACCGATGAGTACGGGACGAGACGCACGGTCAAACGCGATCATATTCAGTGGCTTCGACTGTACCGGATCGGCGGGAACGGCGCAATCGGCCACGCACGTGTGTGCTAGAGTGCTGGCGACGGCGGAGGGCGCCCGGATGTCTCAGGACGCGTTGGGGTTGGTCGAAACCAAAGGACTCATCGGCTCGGTCGAGGCCGCCGACGCCATGGTCAAGACGGCAAACGTCACGCTTCTCGCCAAGGAGTACATCGGTGCCGGCTACGTCACGGTGATGGTACGCGGCGACGTGGGCGCCGTGAAAGCGGCCACCGACGCGGGAGCCGCCGCCGCGCGACGAGTCGGCGAGCTTGTGTCGGTCCACGTCATTCCGCGACCACACGCCGACGTGGAGCGCATCCTGCCGAAATGAGCGCTGCGCCCGAGCCCACGTCGAGCGACCACGACCTCGCCTCCATCGCCGAAGCCCGCGCGCTCACCCGTCGCGCGCGCGCCGCCTGGTCCCAACTGGCCGAGCTCTCTCAGGAGCGGATCGACGCCATCGTGGACGCCGTCGCCGAGGCCGCAACCGCGCACGCGGACGCATTTGCCCGACATGCGGTTGACGAAACCGGATATGGCGTCTTCGAGGACAAGGTTCAGAAGAACCTGTTCGCCTCGCAGAGAATCTACGCCTTCATTCGTCCCTTGAAGACGGTGGGCGTCGTCGCACGTCACCCCGATCGAGGTCTCATCGAGATTGCGGAGCCGTTCGGCGTGGTCGCGGCCATCGTCCCATCCACCAACCCCACGTCCACAACGATTTACAAGGTGCTCGTCGCCCTCAAGGCGAGATGCACCATCGTTTTGAGCCCACACCCGGCGGCGGTCGGTTGCATCACCCATGTGGCCGAGGTGCTCGACGATGCCGCGCGACGGGCCGGAGCGCCACCCGACTCGATCGCATGGATGAAGACCGTCACGCTGGAGGGCACGCAGGAGCTCATGAAGCACAGGGACGTCGCGGTGATTCTGGCGACAGGAGGCATGGGCCTGGTCCGCGCGGCCTATAGCGCGGGGAAGCCCGCCTACGGCGTCGGTCCTGGGAATGCGCCCGCGTTTATCGAGCGGACAGCGCACGTGAAGAAAGCCGTGCGGGACGTCATCACCGGCAAGACGTTCGACAACGGCGTCTTGTGTTCGTCCGAGAATTCGGTGGTCGTCGATCAGCCGATCGCCGACGCGGTGCGGGCAGAGTTCCAGGCCCAGGCTGGCTACTTCCTCTCGAATGCCGAGGTGGAGGCGGTCGGCCGGATGTTGGTCACGCCACAGCGTTTGCCCAATCCGAAGTTGGTTGGCAAGTCGGCGCAAACCATCGCGCAGGCGTGCGGCATCTCGGTCCCCGACAACACACGCGTCCTGATTGCGCCGCTCGATGGGGTGGGCCGTGACTACCCACTTTCCATAGAGAAGCTCTGCCCGGTTCTCTCGTACTACGTCGTTCGAGACTGGCAAGAGGGGTGCGAGCGGTGCCAGCAGATCCTGCGGTACGGGGGGATGGGCCACACCATGGCCATCCACTCGCAGAATGAGCAAGTCATCCTGGAGTTCGGCTTGAAGAAGCCGGCGTTCCGAGTTGTTGTCAATTCGCCCGCGACGTTTGGATCGATCGGCCTGACCACCGGCCTGGACCCCGCGATGACACTCGGCTGCGGGGGGTATGGCGGCAACATCACGTCAGACAACATCTCGCCGCGACACTTGTTGAACATCAAGCGCGTGGCGTACGAGGTCACCTCTGTCGCGAACCGCTTCGAGAAGGGGCCTGCCCCCATCCTCCGGGAGCCTGCCCTGAAGGCGGACGGAATCGATGCCGAAACGCTGACTGCGCGGATCGATAGCTTCCTGGCGGCCCGAGGCTACCGCGGAACGGCCGCCAGTGGCTCGAGCACGTCAGATTCATCTGGCGGAAGGATGCCGGACGGGGGTTACGCCAGCCCGACCTCGCCGGGCGAGGATTCAACGGCGAAGTCGGCTCCACTCGATTTCGTGTGTGAGGAGGATGTGCGCGTGGCGGTGCGGACCGGTCGGACACTCGTGTTGAGTGACAGAGCCATCGTGACACCGGCCGCGCGAGAGCTGGGCGAGACGCATCGCGTGTTCGAGCAGGCGCCTTTGCGGGGCTAATCGTCGCCGTCAGCGGTCGTCAGCGGTCGTCGGCCGTGCACGGTGCTTCCCGTAAACAGACACTTATTGCTGAGTCCGTTGGACTTGTCGTTGACCATGCCTGAGGCGGGTGATACGATTCCTCAGCCATAAACTGCGAAGAGTCACTTCTTCGCCCCAGCGGGGGCCCAGCCCTCCGCGCCCCGTGTAGTACGTGCTCGTACACGTCTTCGCTCGTCGGGCAGGCGCCGTCGGGTGATGGGTTAATTCCGGAGCTCCCCTGCAGGGGGGCAACTTACGGCGGGCGAGATCGCCGTCTCGCACGTCGCGGAGCGCCCGATGGTTCGACGGTTCGCGTGCGTGCGAGCACGGCTCGCTGTTTTCGTTGTCATTTCCAGCGTTGGCTTGGGTGCCTGTGGGGCCGCCTCCCGGCGCAGAGCGCCGGTGACGGTGCCTCAGCACGACGCGCCCGGCGCCTCCATTCACTCAGCCGTTCCGGCGCTGGCGCCGGTGACGGTGCCTGTCGCCGACCCGGTTCTGGAGCTCATCACAGAATCTGAGCAGAATTTCAGCGCCGGACAGGCGGAACTGGCGATGGGCCGCCTGGACGCGGCTCGTCGCGCGTTCGACAAATCCCTCCATGTCTTGATGGAGTCGCCCTACGGCGGCCGCACCGAACCCCGCATTCGCGAGCACTTCGACCGACTAGTCGACCGCATTAGCGCCAACGAGATTCGCGCGCTGGCCGAAGGAGACGGTTTCACGGAGACGCAGACCGAGCCGGCATCCATTGACAGTCTGCTCGCGGAGTCAGCCAGCCTGCCAACGCCCGCCACCGTCGAGACCGCGTCGATCGCGAGGATCGACGCGGTCGAGTTCGATATCCCGATCCCGCTGAATCGGCGCGTGTTGGCGTTCATCGACCTGTTTCAGGGCCGGCTGCACGAGTTCATCGAGGAGGGCATGCGCCGCGGCACGCGCTACCTGCCGATGATCCAGAACGTGTTCCGAGCTGAAGGCCTGCCGCTCGACCTGGCGTACATCCCGCTTGTCGAGAGCGCCTTCAAGCCCACCGCATTATCGCGGGCGAAGGCCCGGGGAGTTTGGCAGTTCATGCGCGGGACCGGCGCCGAAAACGGTCTGCGTCAGGATTGGTACATCGACGAACGCTCCGATCCGGAGAAAGCCACGGTGGCGGCGGCGAAGTACCTGTCGACCCTCGCGCGGATGTTCCGCGGAGACTGGCACCTGGCCCTGGCGTCCTACAACGGCGGTCCCGGCCGCGTTCAGCGCGCGCTGCGGAGATCCAGGAAGGCGGACTTCTGGTCGCTTGCCGCCTCTCCGCGGTTTCTGCCCCGAGAGACGCGTGACTACGTACCAATGATTCTCGCCGCCATCGTCATCGCCCGGAACCCCGCTCAGTACGGCTTCTCGTTCGAGCCCTTGGCTCCAACCGAGTACCAGACGGTCACGCTGAATAAGCCGCTCGACCTCCGCCGTGTGGCAGAGTGGACCGACACTCCGGTGGCCGACATCCAGGCGTTGAACCCGGAGCTGCGTCGCTGGACGACGCCCGTCGGTGTCGCCCGGTACGACCTCAAGGTGCCCCGCGGCTCGGCCGAGATCGTTCAAGCTCGCTTGGCCGACACGAGCGACGGCGATCTCGCGTCGCTGAAGTGGTACACCGTCCGCCCGGGAGAGACGCTGCTCAGCATCGCCCGGAAGCTGCGCGTGCGGAAGGCCGACCTCGCCGAAGCGAACTACCTGAAGGTCGCGTCGAAGGTCACTGCCGGCCAACAACTCATGGTGCCCCATGAGACCACCGTGCTGATGGCTGCGCGGACGGACCTGCCGGTGCCCGTGGCCGACGCGCGACCGATCGCCACCGATGCCGTGATTTCCACGCCGAGCGTCGACACGGTGAGAGTCATCTACCGGGTCAAGGAAGGCGACACGCTGACATCGATCGCGCGGCTCTTCAGCACCACCGCTAATGCCTTGCGGACCTGGAACCGCTTGCCGAGCAACCGCATCGCGGCCGGCGAGCGGCTCACGATCTTCGCGGCTCGGGCGAACTAGCCAAGATCGGGTTCCACCTCGAGCCGCAGAAAACGCCCGCTCCAACACTGCGGCGATAGGCAGATTCTGCCATCGCGTCGGCTGAGGTCTAGAATCCCTCCGAAATCGGCGCGGGTCTCGCGCCCCGCCGCTTGCACAGCCCAGTGCCGTGCTCGCAAGCCTGCGCACTGCGGCGGTTTCCGGTGTCGAGGCGTGCCCCGTTCACGTCGAGGTGGATGTTTCATTCGGTCTGCCTATCTTTGCGATGGTCGGGCTGCCAGACGCGAGTGTGCGTGAGAGCCGCGACCGCGTTCGGAGCGCCATTCGAAACTCGGGATTCGAGTTCCCGCCGCATCGCATTACGGTCAATCTGGCCCCGGCGGACGTACGCAAGGTCGGGTCGGCCTTCGACCTCCCGATTGCGCTTGGCGTGCTGGCGGCTAGCGGTGCCGTCGACCGGCAGGTGATTCCGGATTTCATGGTCCTCGGTGAGCTCTCGCTCGACGGACGCATTCAAGCCGCACGCGGCGTGTTGCCGATCGCGGCGCGCGCCCGGCGCGAGGGCCTTCGGGGCGTCGTCCTGCCCGTCGCCAATGCGCCGGAGGCGGCGCTGGTCGCGGGCATCCAGGTTCTACCCGTGTCGGATTTGGCCGACGCGGTCGTCGCGCTTAACAACCCGGACGTTCCACGCCCCCTTCCTCCTCCGCTTCCGGCGCGTCACGCGGATGCCGCCGATCTCGCCGATGTACGCGGTCAACTGCTGGCGCGGCGCGCGTTGGAGATCGCGGCGGCGGGGGGCCACAACCTCCTCCTTGTCGGACCGCCCGGCGCAGGGAAGACGATGATGGCGAGTCGCCTGCCGGGTATTCTTCCGCCACTGAAATTCGACGAAGCGCTCGAGGTCACGGCTATCCACTCCGTCGCGGGACTGCTCCCTCCGGGGGCCGGCCTGGTGCGTGCCCGTCCATTTCGATCGCCGCACCACACGGTCTCGACCGCCGCGCTGATCGGTGGCGGATCCCAGCCGCGCCCGGGCGAAATCAGTCTCGCGCATAAGGGCGTGTTGTTCCTCGACGAGCTCCCGGAGTTTCAGCGGCACGCGCTCGATGCCCTCCGACAACCGCTCGAGGAGCATCAGGTCACGGTCGCCCGAGCTAATCGCGCCGTCACCTTCCCCGCGTGGTTCGTGCTGGCGGCAGCCATGAATCCGTGTCCCTGCGGTCACGCCGGCGACAGCCAACGCGAATGCCGGTGCACGCCGCAGCAGGTCGCCCGCTACAACGGTCGGATCTCTGGACCGCTCCGCGACCGAATCGATTTGATCGTCGAAGTCCCCGCGGCGGGACCGGATGCCTGGGACGGACCATTCGGGGAGGCATCCAGCGAGGTTCGTGCGCGTGTGTTGGCCGCTCACGCTTTCAGGTCCATGCGCCAGCTCGAGGTCTCGGGAGCTACCTCATCAAGCCTGAACGCCGTGGCTCCCGGCGAGCGGTTCGAGGAGCGTGCGAACCAGCTCCTTGCGCAGGCCGCCCGCCATCTAGGCCTGTCGGCGCGTGGGTTCGCTCGGGCGGGTCGGGTCGCCCGCACCATCGCCGATCTGTCCGGCGCGGAACGTGTGGGGCCCGACCACGTGGCCGAGGGTCTGCAGTTCCGAGCCGAACCTTGGAGCGTGCCACGGAGCTGATCCGCAGGAGCCACACGATGGGGAGCCCCGCGAAAATTTCCGCCGCAATACCGCCGCTCTTGGCTGTCTCGACGCTAGATCAGGCGCAAGACAGCCTCATCCAGACTGGCACGATTGTCGCCATTGGGATGCCGGGGAGGGTGCAATGGTGACCTGGAACAGGATCTTGGTGCCAACGGATTTCAGCGAGACGTCCGCAGAGGCCCTGCGCTACGGCGTCGAGCTAGCTCGCGAACGCCACGCCGGCTTGATTCTGCTGCACGTCGGTGACGCCGCCTCGCAGATCGCCACCGAATTCCCGCTGGGGTTGGATGCAAGCCTCATCGACGCCGAACGGGAGCGCATTCTCAAGATTCTGACACCCGCGGAACAAATCGCGGTCCGCCCCGAATTCGTGATGTGCAGCGGTTCACCCGCTGAAGAGATCGTGCGCTGCGCGGTCGACCGAGAGGTCGACCTGATTGTGATGGGCACCCACGGGCGCGGAGGCGTCAGCCACCTACTCCTGGGGAGCGTGGCAGAAAAGGTGATTCGCACCGCACCTTGCGCCGTGCTAGTCCTCCGACACGCCAAAACAACAGAGGGTTCGGCAGTCGCGTTCGAGTCGTCGCCAATGGCCACGACGCTTCTCGTGTGAGCGCCGACCCTCCAACCGACTGCCGACGTTTCATTGCTTGCAGGAGACAGCGATGTTTGACCTAGTCTTGGGGAAGGTCGAGCGACCTTATAGGCGCAGCTCCCGAGGCGCCACCATCGCGTCCGTGATTGGCCACATCGTCGTCGTCACCCTCGTCCTGGTGCTCCCGTTGATGTGGGCCACCCAAACGCTACCGGAGACGCCGGTCATCATGGCGTTCGTGGCACACACCGCCGCCCCGCCTCCACCCCACCGCCGCCGCCACCGCCGCCCGTGCCACGTGCTGCGGCCGCTCAGGTGGCGAAGGTGCCCTCGTCTACGAATCCGAACGCGGCGCCAATCGAGGCTCCGGACGAGATCAAACCAGAGCCAGCCGTGGAGGCGGCGGGCCCTGGAGTACTCGGAGGCGTTGAAGGCGGCATCGAGGGTGGCGTACTCGGAGGCCTCGTCGGTGGACTGCCTGGAGCGGCGCTTCCGCCTCCGCCGCCACCCCCGACAAGCAATCAGCCGGTCCGCATCGGGGGCCAGGTGTCGGCCCCAGCGCTCGTGCATCGCGTCGAACCGGAGTACCCAGCGATCGCGGTGGCCGCGCACATCGAGGGGATGGTGATCCTCGATGCCACGGTGGATTCCGACGGGCGGGTCACGGACGTACGAATATTGCGCTCTCGCGGGTTCCTCGATAAGGTCGCCATCGAAGCGGTGAAGCAGTGGCGTTACCAACCCCTGACGCTCAACGGCCAGCCGACGCCGTTTATCCTGACGGTGACGCTCAACTTCGCCCTGAAGCGGGACAGGCCCCTGGCCGTGGGATAGCCAGTCCTCGCCCGCCGGACTTCGCCAACGCCTACCACGCTGGGGAGAACCCTTCGCTTTCGTCTAGTCTTCGCCTTCTGTGTTTGTCGTTCTCCTTCCGATAATCCCTGTGATAGAGTCTCGTTAACTCACAGCCCAATCGTCCACCGCGGGTTCTTGGCCACGGGTGCGGGCGCACCCAAGGCGTTCGGCCGCTTGCATTGATGCTCAAACGACGCTACACGGTCCTCATCGCCGACCGTTCGACCGGGGTCGTGCGACGAGTAACCATAAGTCTGCGGACCGCGGTGGGCGTGGCGAGTACCGCCCTGATCATGCCAATTCTGGTTGGTATTGGTGCGAAGATCAGTGCGGAGCGCGAACTCGACGTGCTCAGGACGAGCAACACTGCCCTCCAGTTGGAAAACGGGAACTTCCGAACGGCCACTGGCGAGCTCACCACCCAAATCCAGTCGCTCGAGACCGTGCTCGAGGACCTCGGCGGACGATCCGCGCTGGACCCGGCGCAGGCGAAGGCGATTGAGAAGCTTCCCGCAGTGGTCAAAGCTCGGGCGGCCGGTGGCACGGCAGCGGCAAACGGGGCGCTCTCGCAGGTCATTTCGACGTCGCTCATCCCAGGCGATGACACGTTCGGCGCGTTGCGAACGCTGCTCCAGGGCCTCGAGACCCGTCTGCGAAGCGTCACACAGGTTCTGGAGCGACAGGAAAGGCTGGCCGCCGCGACCCCCTCGATCTGGCCGACGACCGGGTGGTTGAGCGGGATGTTCGGCGGGCGGAGGGATCCGTTTACCGGGACATCCGATTTCCACCAGGGGCTGGACATCTCAGCCGAGAAGGGTCACCCGGTCCACGCGACGGCCGACGGCGCCGTCCGGTCAGCGGCTTACACCGGGGATTACGGCAACCTTGTCGTCCTCCAGCACGACTTCGGCCTGAGTACGAGATACGGGCATCTCAGCAAGTTCAACGTCAAGCCGGGTGCCTCCGTCAAACGCGGTGACGTGATCGGATTCGTCGGCTCGACCGGTCGTTCCACGGGCTCTCACCTGCACTATGAGGTGTGGGCCAGCGACAAGCTGGTCAACCCACTTCAACTCCTCACGAAGCAACCGCCCCGCAACAAGAATCCCTGACGCGGTTCGCTCGGTCCGGGTCGTGAGTGTTCTGCGCCCGCCGGCCGACGCTCTACACCGTGGCAGGACGCCGGATCGATCAATTGATCGGTCCGTACGCGTCCGTTACAATTCTTCGATACCTCGGCCAGATTTGCGTGGTAATGCTGCAGACACTCCTCGCTAAAGTCATCGGGACGCAGAACGAACGCGACCTGAAGCGCCTGCGCCCCATCGTCGCCGACGTCAACGCGCTGGAAGCACAGATTCAGGTGCTGACCGACGAGCAACTGCGTGCCAAGACGGCTGAGTTCAAGCAGCGGGTCGCGGCTGGCGAGACGGTCGACGATCTGCTTGTCGAGGCATTTGCCGTCGTTCGAGAAGCCGGCCATCGCGTGCTCAACATGCGGCACTTCGACGTCCAGCTGGTGGGCGGCGCCGTGCTCCACCAGGGCAAGATCGCCGAGATGAAGACCGGTGAGGGCAAGACGCTGGTCGCCACCCTCCCGGCGTATCTCAACGCGCTCGAAGGCAAGGGTGTGCACGTCGTCACCGTGAACGACTACCTCGCCCGGCGCGATTCCGAGTGGATGGGCCGCATCTACCGCTTCCTCGGCATGACTGTCGGCGTGATTCAGCACGAGCTGAACGATCAGGAACGGCAGCGGGCGTACTCGTGCGATATCACGTACGGGACCAACAACGAGTTTGGATTCGACTACCTCCGCGACAACATGAAGTTCGAGCTCGCGCACTACGTGCAGCGCGGGCATCACTACGCCATCGTCGACGAGGTCGACAGCATTCTCATCGACGAGGCGCGGACACCGCTCATCATCTCAGGTCCCGCGGAGGAATCTACGGACTTGTACTACGAGGTCGATCGCATCATCCCACGCTTGAAGCCGGGAGCCGTGGTTCGAGGCGATACGAAGGCCGAGCAACGCGAGGAGATCGAGGCGACCGGCGACTACATCGTCGACGAGAAGCACAAGACGGTAACGCTCACCGAGAGCGGCATGGCCAAAGCCGAACAGATGCTGATCCATCGCCTGAACGGCGGCCACATCTACGACCTCGAGAACGCTCACATCAAGCACCACGTCGACCAAGCGCTCCGCGCGCACGCCATCTTCAAGCTCGACGTCGACTACATGGTGAAGGACGGCGAGGTCGTCATCGTGGACGAGTTCACCGGCCGCCTCATGCCGGGTCGACGCTGGAGCGATGGCTTGCATCAGGCCGTCGAAGCCAAGGAAAGAGTCAAGATCGAGCGCGAGAACCAGACGCTTGCCACGGTGACCTTCCAGAACTACTTCCGCAAGTACAAGAAGCTCGCCGGCATGACCGGTACCGCCGACACCGAGGCGGAAGAGTTCGGCAAGATCTACAAGCTCGATGTCGTCGTCATCCCGACCAACCGCAAGCTGACGCGCATCGAGTACTCCGACCTCGTGTACCGCACCGAGCACGAGAAGTGGGACGCCATCGTCACGGAGATCATTCAGGAGCACGAGAAGGGACGGCCCGTGCTCGTCGGCACCGTCTCAATCGAGAAGTCCGAGCGCCTCTCAACCCTCTTGGACCGCGGGGGCTTGAAGCGGGGCACGACCACGGGCGGCGGGTCGGGCAAGCACGTCGTACTAAACGCCAAGTATCACGCCCAAGAAGCGGAGTTCGTGGCGCAAGCGGGACGCAAAGGCGCGGTGACGATCGCCACGAACATGGCCGGCCGCGGCACGGACATCCTGCTCGGCGGGAATCCGGAGTTCATGGCTCGCCAGCAGACACTGGCCGAGCAGATCGCCGAGCGCCTGCCAAAGGGCCAGGAGCGCTTTGTCGACGACGAACAGTTCGTCTACTTCTACCACCTCGATGGGTTCTACCGCGTCGCCCAGGCGGCGTACGAGCGGATCTTCCAGCACTTCAGGGCCCTCACCGACGTAGAGCACGCCGAGGTCGTCTCGCTGGGCGGACTGCACATCGTCGGCACAGAGCGGCACGAGGCTCGGCGCATCGACAATCAGCTGCGCGGCCGCGCGGGCCGCCAGGGCGATCCGGGATCGTCGCGTTTCTACCTCTCGCTCCAAGACGATCTGATGCGCATCTTCGGTTCGGATCGCATCTCCGGTCTGATGCAGCGCCTCGGGATGGAAGAAGGCGTGCCCATCGAGCACGGGATGGTCACGCGGGCCATCGAACGCGCGCAGAGGCAAGTGGAAGCCCAGAACTTCTCCGTCCGCAAGCATTTGCTCGAGTATGACGACGTCATGAACAAGCAGCGCGAGAACGTCTACGCACTGCGTCGCCAGATCCTCGAGGGGACGATCAAGTTCGAGGGCGAAGACGACGAGCCCGCGGAAACGGTCGACACGCGCGGCTATCTGCTGTCACTGGCTGAAGATGCACTCGACGAGATCGTCGAGACGTCTGCGCCGAAGCAGGCCGACGCCGAGGACTGGGATCTCGATGGCCTGAACCTCGAGATCGAGCGCGTCTTCAGCATCGACACGCACGATCTGGACTTTGCCGATCAGTCGTCGGACGAGATTGGTGATCTCCTCTGGCAGCGGATCAAGGGGGGGTACAGCGAGAAGGAAACGCTGGTTGGCCCAGACATCCTCCGTCGGGTCGAGCGCGACGTCATGCTGCAGATGGTGGACGGCCAGTGGAAGGACCATCTCTACAGCCTCGATCACCTCAAGGAAGGCATTGGCCTGCGCGGGTACGCGCAGCGGGATCCGCTGGTCGAGTACAAAAAAGAGAGCTTCGAGCTCTTCACGGCCATGAAAAGCCGTGTCGATCAGGAGATCGTTCGGCTCCTGTGGGGCCTGCGTCCGATGGTGGTCGAGCCGCCCGAGAGCCGAGCAAGTTCCGCCGAGCCGTCACGTACGGCCGCGGCGGCACGTCCAGTCGCGGCGTCTCGTGCGGCCGGGCCTCCGCGCCGCCGCGCGTCGCTCACCTTCAACAACCCGTCCGAGGCCGTGCCGGCATTCGCGGTACCTCGCTCCGCAACGGCGACGGCGCCGGGTCTGGGGGATGCGCCGCGCCAGCCCGCCCGCGTCGGCGGAGACGACGCGCCGATCAAGACGGTCAGGCGGGACGAGCCGAAGGTCGGGCGCAACGATCCGTGCCCGTGTGGAAGCGGCAAGAAGTACAAGAAATGCCATGGAGCCTCGGCGTGATCGGCGCCGCGTTCTCCCCCGCTCGCTCCGTCTCCAAAGGCCGACATCTGTCGGCCTTTTGTGCATTGACCGTCGGGCCTCCGCCCCACCCACCACCCGATCAGGATCCAACGAGACGAGTGCCATGAACCCGAAGATTGAGACGCAGCCCACCGCCTCCATTGCCGCGGAGCTCGCCACAGCCCTCACGTTCGACGACGTGTTGCTGGTGCCGCAACACTCGACGGTCCTGCCGTACCAGGTCGATGTGAGCACGCGACTGACACGCCGGATTCGTTTGAACGTGCCGCTCGTCAGCGCGGCCATGGACACAGTCACCGAGTCACGCCTGGCCATCGCGATGGCCCAACACGGCGGGCTCGGCATAATCCACAAGAACCTGCCGATCGAGGAGCAGGCGTCCGAGGTCGATCGCGTCAAGCGTTCCGAGAGCGGCATGATCGTCGATCCCATCACGCTCTCTCCCACCCACCGGATTTACGAAGCGCTCGAGTTGATGAAGAAGTACCGCATCTCGGGCGTCCCAATCACCGAGGATGGCAGCAAAGAAGGGCGCCTGGTCGGCATCCTGACGAATCGTGACCTTCGTTTCGAAACCAACGTGAACCGAGCGATCTCCGAGGTGATGACGCACGAGGAGCTCATCACGGTCCCGGTGGGCACGACGCTCGAGGGCGCACGGGAGATCCTGCACCAGCACAAGGTCGAGAAACTCCTCGTCGTCGACCACAACTTCCGCCTCAAGGGCCTGATCACCGTCAAGGACATTCAAAAGGCCGTCAAGTATCCGAACGCGTCGAAGGACACTCTGGGTCGGCTCCGGTGCGGCGCCGCGATCGGCATTGCGAAGGACACGCTCGAACGCGCGGCGGCCCTGACCGCCGCGGGCGTTGACGTGCTCGTGATCGACACCGCCCACGGGCACTCGCAGAACGTCCTGGAGATGGTGGCGATGATTCGCGGCCGCTTCCCCGACATCAACTTCGTCGCGGGCAACGTGGCCACCGCCGAGGGCACCGTGGCACTCATCGAGCGCGGCGTGGATGCGGTGAAGGTCGGGATCGGCGCCGGGTCGATTTGCACGACGCGCGTGGTCGCCGGAATCGGCGTGCCCATGATCACGGCCGTCCAGGAATGCGCGCGCGCCGCCGCCGAATACGACATCCCCATCATCGCCGACGGAGGCATCCGCTTCTCCGGCGACATCACCAAGGCGCTCGCCGTCGGCGCAAGCGTGACGATGATCGGCAACCTCTTCGCCGGCACGGACGAAAGCCCTGGCGAGCTCATCCTCTATCAGGGTCGTAGCTTCAAGGAATATCGAGGGATGGGCTCCATCGGCGCCATGCGGCTCGGTAGCCGCGATCGCTACTTTCAGGACGCGTTCGATCTCGACGACCCGGGCGGGCAAGAGAAGCTGGTCCCCGAAGGCATCGAAGGGCGCGTCGCCCACAAGGGCAGCGTCGCTGCGATGGTGCACCAGCTCGTTGGCGGATTACGCGCCGGCATGGGCTATTGCGGATGCGGATCCATTCCCGAGCTGCAGCGCAAGAGCCGCCTGGTCCGGATCACCGCCGCCGGCTTCCGCGAGAGCCACGTGCACGATGTGGCCATTACGAAGGAAGCGCCGAACTACCGATCGGAGTAGTTGTGTGCGATGAATCCGAGCGCGCTCTCGTCACTGATCGAGATCGCCCTTTGATCACCCTCGCAATGAGCGATGTGCACAGTGATGGCGTGCTCGAACGGACGCGGCAGCCGGTCCGGCCATTCGATCGCGGTGATGACGTCGCCTAGGGTCATCTCGTCGAGGCCCAGGTCGTCGACCTCGATCGGTTTGAGCCGATAGAGGTCGACGTGCCGCAGGAGCAGCCGCCCGCCGCGATACTCCTGCATCAGTGTGAACGTGGGGCTGCTGACCTCACAGGGATCCACACCGAGTCCTTCGGCCATGCCGCGGACGAATGCGGTCTTCCCTGCGCCGAGGTCGCCCGACAGCAGCACGATCGTGCCCCGCTCCAGCGC
This sequence comes from Acidimicrobiia bacterium, assembly GCA_016871175.1. Classification (GTDB taxonomy): domain Bacteria; phylum Acidobacteriota; class Vicinamibacteria; order Vicinamibacterales; family CAVVIG01; genus VFZL01. The sequence goes on from VFZL01000006.1 coordinate 39,446, forward strand.
GCCGGCCACTTGGCGACCGACGTCGACCGTCTCGGTTTCCGATGTGGTGTGAACCGTGCGACTCACGTCTGGTTCGACGCCTTCCGCCTCGACATCAGATCCAGATACGCATCGCTCACGTACTGAGCGACATCGCCGGCGATCAACGGGGCGTCGCCGAGCTCCGCTTCCGCCAGGTCGCCGGCGAGCCCATGAAGATACACGGCCAGCTTGCAGGCCGCCTCCGCATCGAGCAGCTGGGCCAGCCAGGCGGCCACCATCCCGCACAGGACATCGCCCGTACCGCCGGTAGCCATCCCAGGATTGCCGGTTGGGTTGATGAAGACCGCCCCACTGGGCGTGGCAATGAGCGTCCGATGCCCTTTGAGGATCACGTAGAGATGGTGGGTCGTCGCGAAATCGCGTGCGATGGCCAGTCGATTGGCTTGTACATCGTGCGTCGACACGCCAGCGAGACGCGCCATCTCGCCCGGATGCGGCGTGATGATGACGTCCCTTCCCTCGCGACCTACGAGTGTCGTCGCGTTGCCAGCGAACGCGTTGAGACCATCGGCATCGATGACCAACGGCATGATGGCACGGTCCACGAGCCGGATGACGAAGGCGCGCGTGTCTGCCCCCTGGCCGATCCCAGGTCCTAGCGCCACGACGTCGCGCGCCCTGTCCAACACACGATCGACCGCAACCGCCGAGAGGCCGTCGGCGTCCTCGGGAATGCCGATGGTCATGTACTCCGGCGCCATCGAGGCTACGATAGGCTGGCACGTCTCGCTCGTCGCGACCGTCACGAGCCCGGCACCGGAGCGCAGCGCCCCGATCGCGGCCAGGTGCGCGGCGCCAGTCGTGCCGGTCGAACCGCCGATGACGAGGACGTGCCCAAAGTCGCCCTTGTGGCTGTCTGCCGTGCGCGGCACCACGAGGCCCCGCATCGCGTCGGGTGTCAACAGCTCTACCCGCGGACCGTCCAGCTCGTCGATGACGCCGTCCGGGATCCCGATGTCGGCGATGACGACGTCGCCGGCACGCGTCTCCGCGGGAGGCAACACCAGCGGCAGCTTCGGCGCTCCGAGCGTAACGGTCATCGACGCGTCGATGCAGGGCCCGATTGGATCGTGTGAGTCAGCCGACAGCCCGGACGGAAGGTCCACGGCCACGACCGGGGTGCGCGAGGCGTTGATATCCGCGATGATGGTTTCGAGGAGTCCGCTCACAGGTGAGGACAGTCCCGTTCCCAGGATCGCGTCGATGATGAGCGCGGCGTCCTCGATCTCAGAGAAGTGCAGCTCCCATGCCTGACTGTCGCCGATCTCGACCACAGTGATACCGAGGCGGCCGAGGATCTCGAGATTGACGCGTGCGTCACCGCGCACGTCAGAGACACGACCGAGGAGGAACACCGACAAGTCGACGCCGCGCTGGAGCAGCGTGCGTGCAATGACAAAGCCATCGCCGCCGTTGTTGCCACGGCCGCACAGGATGGCGACATGACCGCCGAGTAGCTCGGCGTGGGTCGCCTCGATCGCCGCCACGACCTGCCGACCCGCGTTCTCCATGAGCACGAGTGAAGAAATGCCAATGTCCTCGATCGTGCGGCGATCCGCTTCGCGCATCTGCCGCGCGTCCAGAATGCGCATGTTGCAGGCAGAATAGCATAGGCAGTACGCTCGTCCTCATGGTCGTTTCTGCCGCCAACGCCGCTGTCAACGTCAACGGGCAGTTGTTCGACCGCGAGCACGCGGTCATCTCGGTTTTCGATCACGGGTTCCTGTACGGCGAGGGCGTCTACGAGACGTTACGCACGTACAACGGCCGCCCATTCCTGTTCGACAGACACATGCACCGGCTTCGCACGTCGGCGCGGATGATCGCGCTTCCCATCCCGCTGACAGACGCGGAGTTCTCGACACGCTGTGCGGACACGCAGCGGGCCGCCGGCCTCACCGGCGGTGAGGACCGCGAAGCCTACATCCGCATCCTCGTCACGAGAGGGATCGGCGCGCTCTCCTACGACCCCGCCGTAACCCCTCATCCGTCTGTCGTCGTCATCGTCAAGCCGCATGTGCAGTTGCCCGAGTCGGTCTATCGCTCAGGCGTGTCCGCGGCCATCGTGTCGATCGTGCGCAATCACCCGGAGACCGTGAATCCGCGCATCAAGTCGAACAATCTGCTGAACTGCGCCCTGGCCGCACAGGAGGCTGTGCGCCGTGACGCTTTCGAAGGCATCATGCGCAACCATCGAGGGGAGCTCGCCGAGTGCTCGACCTCGAACCTCTTCATCGTCAAGAACGGTCAGGTTCTCACACCGCCGCTCGAGGCCGGCCTCCTCCCGGGTCTCACGCGCGGGCTTCTCTTCGAGATCGGTGCCGCGCGAGGGATTTCAGTGCGAGAAGCAACCCTGCTCGACGCGGATCTCTTCGGTGCCGACGAGGCGTTCCTGACCAGTACCACTCGGGAGATCGTCCCAATCGTCCGCGTCGACGATCGTCCGATCGCCTCGGGCGCGCCCGGGCCCGTCGCCCTCGCCCTGCTCGAGGCGTTCCGCGAACAGGTGCATAGCGGCCCGCGTGCTGCGAATCAGCTCTGAGCTCGCGGACCGCTCGGCAGGCGATCCCAGGACATACGGATGCCGATCAACCGCGCGCCTGCGCCGGCACCGTGGGCTTCAACGGCCTGGTCGTGGTCGAGGCGCGCGGATCCGCGGCGCACCACGCAGGTACCGCGTCGTCTGACGTCACCAGCCAGGCCAGAGCGCAGCGAGGAGTTCGACCAGCGCGGCCGGATCAGAGGACGCGGCGGTCGCCGTCTTCTTCACGAAGATCTCGAACACGGCGCCAGGAGCGTTTCCGATGTTGCGGAACCCGTGACGTGTGCCGCGTTTCATGAAGAATGCCTGCCCTGGCTTGGCCGTCACCGGGGCGTCGTTGCCCATCGTGAACTCGAACGTCCCTTCGACCGGCGTCCACACGTGATACTCGACATCGTCGTGCGCGTGGACGCTGCGCCTCGCGCCCGGCTGCAGGTCGATGCGCGACACACGGATCTCGTCGCGATCGATCAAGCGTGTGGGCCGCACACCCGGGTCGGCTTCCGGCTGGGGACCAAGGCGGGCCGAGGACTGCCCCCTGGCGTTCGTGGTCAACACGACGGCTAGCAGGCAGGCTGTGAGCGCGAGATGGCGGGTGAGCACGCGCATGGAAGTCTTCCCAGAGGTCCGTGTGCCCGCGAAGGCAGGCTAGGCAGTTGTGTCCGCGAACACCTCGACTGGCGGGCACGCGCACATCAGGTTACGGTCACCGTACGGATTATCGATCCGTCCAACGCTCGGCCAGAACTTGTGCGTCCGAAGATACGGGAGCGGAAATGCGGCTTCCTCTCGAGAGTAGGCATGCGGCCAATCACTGCCCGCGACTGCCGCCGCCGTATGCGGCGCATGCTTCAAGACGTTGTCCTTCGGGTCCGCCTTGCCTTCGATGACGTCCTGTATCTCCCGCCGGATCTTGATCATCGCGTCGCAGAAGCGGTCGAGCTCTTCTTTGGGCTCGCTCTCTGTCGGCTCCACCATGAGCGTGCCGGCCACGGGGAAAGACACCGTCGGTGCGTGGAAGCCGAAGTCCATGAGCCGCTTCGCGACATCGGTTTCGTCGATGCCGCTGGCTTGCTTCAGCGAGCGGAGGTCGAAAATCAGCTCGTGCGCGACGCGGCCGTTCGCGCGGGCATAGAGCACTGGGAAGTGCGGCTCCAACCGCGCCTTCATGTAGTTGGCGCTCAGGATCGCGACCTTCGTCGCCTCTGTCATGCCCGCGCCACCAAGCATCCGGATATAGCCGTACGAGATCAACAGGATGCTCGAGCTTCCCCAGGGTGCGGCCGATACGGCGTTGATCCCCTGTGCGCCACCCGTCGGCACCAGCGGGTGCTTCGGCAGAAACGGCGCGAGATGGGCCGCCACGCCGATCGGTCCCATCCCCGGGCCACCGCCGCCATGGGGGATCGCAAACGTCTTGTGAAGGTTCAGATGGCAGACGTCCGCCCCAATGATCGACGGGCTCGTCAGGCCGACCTGCGCATTCATGTTCGCCCCGTCCATGTACACCTGGCCGCCATGTCGATGGACGATCGCGCAGATGTCCTGGATGCTCTCCTCGAAGACCCCGTGCGTCGACGGGTACGTGACCATGAGGGCTGCCACTTGCCGTGCATGCTCCTGGGTCTTGGCCGCCAGGTCCTCGACGTCGATGCTGCCGTCTCTCGTGCTGGCCACGACGACCACCCGCATCCCGGCCATGACCGCGCTGGCCGGATTCGTGCCGTGCGCGGACGCGGGAATCAGCACCACATTGCGATGTGAGTCCCCCCGAGACCGGTGATACGCCCGGATCACCATGAGTCCGGCGTACTCACCTTGCGCACCGGAGTTCGGCTGCAGCGACACCGCCGCGAACCCGGTGATCTCGCGAAGTGCCGCCTCGAGCTCGCGAAAGATCTGCTGGTATCCCTCCGTCTGATCGATCGGCGCGAAGGGATGCGGCTTCGAGAACTCGGGCCAGGTAAGCGGCAGCATCTCTGACGCCGCGTTCAGTTTCATCGTGCAGGAACCGAGGGGGATCATCGACCTGTCGAGGCCAATGTCCTTTCGATCGAGGCTCCTGATGTATCGCATCATCTCCGACTCGGAGTGATGTGTGTTGAACACCGGATGCGTGAGAAATGGGCTTGTCCGCGCCAGAGACGCTGAATACGCAGGCTCCAACCGCTCAGCGCTCTTGTCGAACTGCGCCGACGACAGACCCCGAGCCGCCGCGAACGTCCGGACGATGTTCTCGACGTCGTGTAGGTTCGTGGTCTCGTCCACTGCGATGTTGACGCTGCCATCCGCACGGTAGCGGAAGTTCTGGCGCGCCGCGACAGCGCTGGCCTTCAACCGCTCTCTATCGACACCCTCGAGCTTGATGGTGTCGAAATACTCCGGATTGACCTGGCGGACGCCGAGGCGACCGAGCTCGCGGGCCAGCAGCTTCGTCGTCGCATGGACGCGCCTGGCAATGTTCGTTAGCCCCCGCGGACCGTGGTACACGGCATAGAACCCGGCCATGTTCGCGAGCAAGGCCTGCGCGGTGCAGATGTTCGATGTGGCCTTCTCTCGCCGGATGTGCTGCTCACGCGTCTGCAGCGACATGCGGTAGGCGGGATGCCCGTGGGCGTCCACTGATACGCCGATGATGCGGCCGGGAGCCTGACGCACGTGCTTCTCAAGCGTGGCGAAGAACGCGGCGTGCGGACCGCCGTATCCCATCGGCACGCCGAACCGCTGCGAGTTGCCCAGCACGACGTCGGCGCCCCACTCCCCTGGCGGTGTCAGGAGTGTCAAGCTAAGAAGATCGGTGGCGACGGCCACCAACAGGCCAGCCGCTCGCGCCCGTACGATGAACGGCCCGAAGTCGTGGACAACTCCGCCCTCATCGGGTGTCTGGACGATGGCGCCGAACATGCGCTCGGTGAGCGGCGTCGTGTGGACGTCCGCCACGACCACCTCGATGCCGAGCGGCTCGGCCCTCGACCTGATCACGTCGATGGTCTGAGGAAAACAGGAGTTCGCCACAAGAAACTGCATCACATCGGCATGATCTCGCTGCGGATGTACGCGGTGGAGCATCGTCATGGCCTCACCGCCGGCCGTGGCCTCGTCCAAGAGCGACGCGGTGGCGACCTCCATCCCGGTCAGATCCCGCACCATGGTCTGGAAGTTCAAGAGCGCCTCGAGGCGCCCTTGCGCGATCTCCGCTTGATACGGCGTGTAGGGCGTATACCAGGACGGGTTCTCCAATACGTTCCGCAGGATGACGCTCGGCGTGACGCAGTCGTAGTACCCCAGGCCGATGTACGACCGGAACGCTTGGTTCTTCCCGGCCACGTCACGAAGATCTCGGAGGTACTCGTGCTCGGGCATGCTGGTCGGCAGGTTCAACGTCCGGCCCAGGCGAATGCGACTCGGGATGGCCTCAGCGATTAGCGCGTCCAGGGACCCCGCGCCGGTAGCCGCGAGCATCTCTTTCGCATCGTTCGGATCGGGGCCAATGTGCCGGGATTGAAATGGTTCAGCGTCGAACATCATGCTATTTCGTGAGGGCCTCGTACGCCGCTGCGTCGAGGAGTGTGCCTACCTCAATCGGATCCGACAGCTTGATGACGACCATCCAACTCGCGTGCGGGTCGGAGTTCACGAGCTCGGGCTTCTGCTTGAGCGCCGCGTTGACTTCAGCGACGACACCGGACACCGGCGCGAAGAGCTCCGAGACCGCTTTCACCGACTCGATCGTGCCGAACGACTGGCCCACCTTCACGGTCCTTCCAACCTCCGGAAGCTCCATGAACACGACGTCGCCAAGCTGCTGTTGTGCGTAGTCGGTAATCCCCACCTTCCCACGATCGCCTGCGAGATCGATCCACTCGTGGTCTTTGGTGTACTTGTATCCCGCCGGATAGGGCATCGTCCTCTCCCGAAGTTACATCGAGCGCTTGTAGAATGGCAACGGCACGACGCGTGCGCGCTCGCGTCGGCCGCGGATGTCGACGTGGATCTCGGTGCCTGAGGCCGCCGCGGCGACCGACACGTACGCAAGCCCGACGGCCTTCTTCAAGTACGGCGTCTGGGTCCCGCTGGTGACCCGGCCAATCTTCGTATCGCCGCTGTAGACGTCGTATCCGGACCGGGCGATGCCGGCGTCGATCGTCTCGAATCCAACCAGCCTCCGAGAGACACCTGCCGCCTTTTGCGCGCGGAGTGCGTCAGCACCCAGAAAGTCGGTCTTCTTCCACCCGACGATCCAGCCCAGATCCGCCTCGAGCACGGTCGTCGTCTCGTCGATGTCGCTCCCGTGTAGCCGCATGCCAGCCTCGAGCCGCAACGTGTCGCGCGCACCCAGGCCGCACGGCACGACACCGACCGACCGGCCGGCGTCGAGCAGGGCGAGCCAGACGCGATCCGCTGACTGAGGCGGCACGAAGATCTCGAAGCCGTCCTCGCCCGTGTAGCCCGTCCGCGAGACGGTCGCCCGCACGTGCGCCACCTCGCCGTGTGCGAACCAGTAGTACTTCATCGACGCCAGGTCGATGGCGGTGAGCGGCTGCAGGATACCGAGAGCCGCAGGACCTTGCAGCGCGAGCAGCGCGTACCGTCCGCTGGCGTCGACCGCTACGGCATCACCAGCCGGTCGGATGTTCTCGGCGATGTGCGCGTAGTCTCGATCGATGTGCGACGCATTGACGACGAGGAGGAAGTGGTTCGGCGCGAGGCGATAGACGAGCAGATCGTCAACGAAGGTGCCCGCGGAAGTGAGCAAGCCGGAGTATTGCGCTTGGCCGACCTTCAGCTTTGCGGCGTCGTTGCACGAGATCCGCTGCACCGCTTCGAGCGCCTGGTCACCAGCGATTTCGATCTGACCCATATGGCTCACGTCGAACAGTCCCGCTCTTTCGCGCACGGCCATGTGTTCGGCCGTGATGCCGGTGTACTCGACGGGCATCTCCCAGCCGCCGAAGGGCACCATGCGCCCCCCTGAAGCGCAATGCCGCGCGTGCAACGGCGTCTTCTTCAGCGGGAGATCCGTGGGCTGGGTCATGAAGCGGGCTTCGACAGTGTGTGTGTGGGAGATAATCAACGGTACTATGCGTCTTTCCCCGGGTCAAGAATCCGGGCTACACTCAGGCGCTATGTCTCGTGCGCGCGTTCGTCACGTCGTGGCGCTCGCCGTGGTGGTCGCGGTGGAGGGGTCCCGCGCGGCCCACGCTCAACCGACGCGTGCGATGGATCTTCAGCCAGTCACAAAGCAGGTGGCCGCAAACGGGCTCTCGTTCCCGGTCGCCGATGTGGGCACGGGCCCTCCCGTGCTTCTGCTGCACGGCTTCCCGGATGACCGTCATCTGTGGCGCTATCAGGCTCGCGCGCTCGTGGACGCCGGGTATCGGGTGATCGCGCCGGACTTACGCGGTTTTGGCGACGCGCCGCGGCCCCAGGATCCGAAAGAGTATGGCATTCCCATCGCGGTCCGCGATGTCATCGGCATCCTCGACACGCTGGGCGTCCAGCAGGTACAGCTGGTCGCGCACGATTGGGGGGCAGCGGTCGGATGGCGGTTGGCCGCTGATCACCCGCAGCGGGTTTCGCGCTACGTCGCCATGTCGGTCGGCGCACCAGGGGCGGGTACGACGATCGAACAGCGTGAGAAGTCGTGGTACATGCTCTTCTTTCGGCAGACCGGGATCGCCGAGCAGCAGCTCATGGCGAACAACTGGGAGTTGTTTCGTGAATGGGGGCGCAACCCCATTGACGTCGATCGATGGATCGCGAACCTGTCACGCCCAGGCGCCCTGACCGCGGCGTTGAACTGGTACCGCGCAACCGGCGGAGGTCCGCCGACCTCGGCCGCCGGACCGGCGCCCCAGGTCCAGTGCCCCGTGCTCGGCATCTGGAGCGACGGGGACGCTTACCTGACGGAGTACCCGCTGCGATCGAGCGGCGAGCGCATCAAAGGACCGTTTCAGTACATCAAAGTCACCGGGGCCTCGCACTGGCTCATGGTGGATAGACCGGCGGAGATCAACGAGAAGCTGCTGGCCTTTCTGGTGAAGTAGGGCTGCGGTCCCAAGCCACACTGCCTCAACCTGCGAGCTTGTGAGGCCCGCCTGCTGCCGCCACGCTAGTCGCTGCGTCAACGGCTTCCGCTGGTTCACCCGGCGCGCGATATTGCAGGTACGCGCCGAGCGTGTGATAGCTGATATCGAGCACACGGCAGGCCTCCCGCTTGTTGCCATGGCAACGCCCGAGGATCAACCGCGCATATCGGGCACCCCAGGCACGCATGGTGTCGCTCCGTCGGAGCGATGGCCCGAGGACCTCGGCGTAGTGGCCCCGAACGGCGGCCGGCAGGTCGTGCAGCTCGATCACATCGGATTCCGCAAGGGCGACCGCTCGCTCGATCAACCGTTGTAGCTCACGGACGTTCCCCGGCCAGTCATACGCGAGGAGTGCTTCAGACGCCGCAGGCGACAACCGGAGGGCGTGCTCGGCACGGTGGCGCTCGAGAAAATACCGCGCGAGCTCCAGAATGTCGGCTCGACGTTCCCGTAACGGCGGCACGTGGACTTCGACCCCGGCGAGGCGATAGAACAGATCGGGCCGAAACAACTGTCGATCGACCAGACCGCTGAGGCCCCGATTCGTCGCGGCGACGATTCTCACGTCTACACGGTGTGCGCCATGCCCCCCGACGCGCTCCTGGATCGCGCGCAGCAGCTTCGCCTGTGCGGCACAGGACAAGTCGGAGATCTCGTCGAGAAACAGCGTGCCCCCATCCGCGTGTTCGAACTTCCCGCGACGCCCCCGAACGCCCGTGGCGGTGCGATCCTCGATGCCGAAGAGCTCCGCCTCCACCAGCGTCTCGACGATGGCGGCGCAGTTGACCGCCACGAAGGGACCGCCGCGGCGGGGGCTGAGATCGTGGATCTGACGCGCCACGAGCTCCTTCCCCACGCCGCTCTCCCCTTCGATGAGCACGGTGAAGGGCGTGTTCGCGACGCGCTCGACGCGGGAGCGGAGGTCCGCCATCGCCGCCGTGGACCCGATGAGCGGGGCCGCGCCGTCGCGTTCTGGTCGCGTGCCCTGTGAGGCGCGCGCGAGCTGCATCTGACTTCGGTCGAGCTCCACGACGAGACTCGCGACCTGCGCAGCGATTCGCAGCGTTTGCAACTCCCAATCACCGACGGTGGCACCCTCGGAAAACGCGCACTGAAGCACAGCTCGGCTCTGTGTCTCTCGAACCGGAACCTCGACGCAGACGAGCTTCTCCCGCAAGCTCTCACGTGGGGCGGGTAGCGCCGCCCGCCGGAGATACACGGTGCGGGCACGGAGCACTCGCTGCAGCGACTCCTCCAACGCCGCACGAAGGGAAGCCACACCACCACGCGCGACAGCGCGTCCGAGCGCGCTCGCGATCGCCTCGAAGCCGTCGCGAGGGTCGGCCCGTCGCGGCTGCAGGGCTCCGCGAGTGACTTCAGTCTGAACCCGAGTGGCAGATGATCGCATTGACACACCGTCCTCCGACAGTTCGCACAACCAAGGACAGTGCCAGCGCTGCTCAACGAGCCGTATTGAAGGAAACGTGGCGGTTCTTGCGACGTCAGCTGGCGTGAAACGAAGAGTCGAGGGCAGAGGCTACCCGGGACGCGTGGGGGCTACACCCGGGTCTGAGGCCCGCGGCCACCCGACCGGGGGCTACGGGAGGCCTCGCCCCCGTCTACTTCGTGACGGTCACCGTCAACTCCTCATCACCCAGCAGCCCACCATCGTCTGCGCGGGCGCGGAGGACGTACAAGCCGGGCGTATCGAACGTGGCGGTCGCGGTGTACTTGCCACCCTCTGGTATCGGCGGTGCAATACAAATCGGCGCCCACGGGGAGTTGGCACCCGCACGCGTGTCTTCCCGCACCTTGACCTGAATCGGGTCGAACGTAGCCTTGCCGGGTCCGCGATACACGAACTACGACAAGTGAAGACCCAGCCACTTGCCTACCGTCAGGCGAATCGGCGGCATGTAGTTCCGTCGCACCAGCATCGCTGGATTAGGCGGCGGACCACCCTGCCCGATGACCATTCCCTTGGGAATGCCACCATCGGTGACGACGGCCGCAAGCGCCACGGGTTCACCGACCTTCGCCGTTCGGGTCTTCGCCCCCTCGATCTGGGCGACCGGCGGCTTGTTGGACCGCATGGTGGGGTTGCTGGCTCCGGCGCCGAGCGCACCGGTCTCAGACGCGATCACCACGGAGTCCATGAAATAGTCCTGGCGCAGCGTGGCATAGGCCTTCTCGGTCACGCCGTGTGTCTTGAGCGTCCACACGAGCTCTTTGTTGCTGAAATCTTTGGGCACCTTGACCTTGAACACGAAGCGGTTTCGGCGTGGCAGGAACCTGGTTGGCTGCCCGAGGTCGGCTCCAATCAGGTTGAAGCTGTTGTCCGGACCCACCGGCACGTCGATCTCTTCCTCCCAGTTGTTGTTCATGTAGCCGAATACAAAGCTCGACGACCCATCCGGATTCGTCTCCCAACCCTCGAAGGCTGGCGACACGGGCTGACCACGGGAGTAGCTGAGCGACTGTGCGCTGTTCGTACGCTCCAGCACGAACAGCGCGGCTGCCGTCGGGGCCGCCGCTCCAACAAGACGCCACTGCGAGCGACCACGGGTGGACAGAGAACTCATGTGCCTCATGCGCTCCCTGATTAGTCGTTCCCTTGGTGGTTCGTGGTCGCCACCGGGGGTGGCGGGTCGACCAGGCAGAGCGGACACCCGATCACGTGGTCATTCTTGGTCAGCTTCAGCCGTTCGCGGCGCTTGGCCATCTCGGCCTGGAATTCCGCATCGCTCAACGCCACGCCCTGACCGAGATCGATGAACATGGCGGCCACCGAGCGGTTACCCGAGCCTTGCCAGTTCCTCGGATCAGGCACGTTCTTGTTCGCAGGCGAGTTGTCCATGAAGCCGATGACGTGGAGGATCGTCTCCTTCGGCAGCAGCGGCGCCGAATCATCGGTGTACTCGTAGGCGCGCACCCAGTTGTGGTCATAGCCCGAGCACGTCAACGTCTGGATGTTGTAGCCCCAGATCGCCTCGAGACACATGCGCGCGCCAGGGGCCTGTAGATGCGGCTCAAACGAGGTGATCTTCGTGTGCTCCTGCAGCACGGTGTACGCATGCAGCTACTGGTTCGCTTCCATCGGACGGATCGAGATGTCGACGCCTTTGCCCAGGCCCCGTGACGCGGACGGACGCAACGTTGGCTTGTAGTCCTTGGGGTGGAGCTTGAAGCCGATCTCGAGGTGGCCCTTGGTGTCGCGGCCGTTCGAGTGCAAATGCACCGAGTCGGTCACGATGTTGGAGCCGGTACGAAGCAGGCGCCCCGCCCGCGGATCGAAGGTGTCTGCATTTCGGCCCACCTCGTGCACGGGCCACGGCGTGTTGACCCCTTCACCGCCGCCCTTGTCAGTGGACCAAATCATGTGGTGGAAGACGTACCGGCCGCCCACGGTGGCTCGCCCAGAACCTCCGCTCGGCACGTCGTTGAACCCCTTGATCTCCAACGCCGCGACATAGCGGTCCTCCGTCAGCCCGACCGGCGGCGGCGGAATCTCGCCCCACCAGTCCGGCGCAGCCGCCTTCACCGTGATTTCGGGCAGCTTCACAATGGGGTCAGGCGTACCGATGATCCACTTCTTGTCGTCCGCAAACTCCCGGGCGGGTGGCAGGTCAGCCTTGTCGCCCAGCGGAGCGCCGCTATCAGCCCATTGGGCGATGAGTGCGATCTCCAGCTCACTCAGCGACGGGTCGTTCTTGTACTGTTGGATCCCGATGTTGTGCTCTACGTACCACGGTGGCATTACGCCAGCCTTCGGTCCGATGCCCGTTCGTGCCTTGATCGAACGAGCCCAAGGACGTACCTGCTCATACGTGGTGAGCGGCATCGGGCCGGCTCCGTCTGGGCGATGTCAGTTCTGGCAGCTTCGCTGGAGGATCGGTGCGATGTGCTTGGCTTAGGTTACCGTCTCCGGCAACGCCTGCGCGAATCCGGAAGACGGGATACACAGCACAGCCACCGCGAACCCGATCGTCGCGACTGAACCGATTCTCATGCGGATGCTCCTTCGATCCTGCGATCCTGGTGCTCAGTGATCAGCACCCCAGACCGGGGTGTCTGCACCAAGCGCACCCCGCCCCGTAGCTCAACGTTACGTCCTGCGGTTCAGCCAGGTCACCGACGAAGGCCCACCATCGGTGGGACGACCGTCTGGCGCTGGCTCGCCGCCGATGCCGTCCGGCGCTGGCGCCATCGCAGGTGGTTGTTCCCGTGCGATCCGGCGTTCGCCGCCCAAGCGAGGCCCATCCTCGATCTGTATGCCGGGGTCTGGCAGGGCGAGCCGCTGACGGCGGAGGACTGCGTCCAGATTGAGATCTACTTCTCCGTGGTACAACGCAAGGTCCTGACGCCGGGCGATTTCGCCGACCTCACCACCCTTGAAGAGGCGCTGCTCGGATTCCAGCACCGGTACGAAACGGCCGCACACCCATTCGAGTGGACCTTCACGCGCCAGGACCTGACCGCGCTCCTCGCCCGACTGGCGCTCGCCGGGCAACGGCCGGCCGCCTGAACGGCTGAATACGTCATCGCAATTGCGCAACGTGGACTAAGGGTAGGAGACGACTCCTGGCGGTGAAAAGTTCGCTGAGTTATCCTTTCGCGCATGGCAGAGACCGTGCAGTTTCGCAGCAACGGCCACCCGGTGTCGGGCTACCTCGTCGTCCCCGACGCGGGTAAGGGCCCGGGAGTGCTGGTCATCCAGGAGTGGTGGGGACTCGATCCGAGCTTGAAGGAGACCACGAACAAGCTAGGCGCAGCTGGATTCGTCGCCTTGGCACCCGACCTGTACCACGGAGCGCTCGCACAACACAACGAGATGGACAAGGCCGCGCACCTGATGCAGAGCCTGCCTGCGGACCGGGCTGGCCGGGACATGAGCGCCGCAGTCGACTACCTCACGACCCATCCGGCCGTCACGAGCGCCAGCATCGGCGTCATCGGCTTCTGCATGGGCGGCATGCTGTCGTTCCTCATCTCGGCGAACCGACCGGATCGGGTGAAGGCGGTCGTGCCGTTCTATGGCTTCCCGCAGGGCGACACGGAACCCGACTGGACCAGGATCACCGCTCGCGTGCAAGGTCACATGGCTGAACACGATGACTTCTTCCGGCCCGACGCGGCGCGGGCTCTGGAAGCCAAGCTGCGTGGCCTCGGGAAGGACGTGACCCTCACCGTTCATCCCGGCACCGGTCACGCGTTTATGGGACCCCACAACGCGTTGGGTACCCTCGACCCTCAGCTCGCAGCTCGCATTTGGCCGCAAGTCTTCGCGTTCCTCCGCGAGTCACTCGCGTAGGACCGTCCGTTATGAATCCGCGCCGGGCTGCCAGCCTCCGGACCGAGTCAGCCCTCGCCATCGAGCCCCAGCGCCCGATCGAACTGCACGGCGCACCGATAGACGATGAGCCCAGCGCTGAGGCGGGAGACGGCGTTTCGGAGCACCTTGGCGCGGACCGTGACAACGCTCGTCGGGCCCGCCAACTGGACGTGCACAAATCGCCCCGGCACCAGGCGGCGCTCGGTCTCGAGCGCCGCCCCACTCCGAGACAAGTCGATGAGCGTCGCCTGAATCCCAGGACGCACGCGGATGGCTACGACACCACGCGCTCCCGCCGAGGGGTCTCTGGGATGCTGCCGTCGCTCACCGCCTCTCATGGCGACGCCACCCAGAGGCGCTGACTCGACGCGTACCGCAGGACTTGGGTTTTGCCAGTATCACCATAGATTCGAACCACATACTGCTGACCGCCGGCCCCCCGGATGTAGAGACTTCCCGGCGAGGCGGTACCGTTGGGCGTAAACGACACCAGCCTTTCCGTCCCGACGCGAATCGGATCGTCACTGTGGGTCATAGCCCCGTCTGGTGACAGCAGTCCGGGCCACAGCCCGAACCGTGCGCCGCCAAACTCCTCGAGGCCATCTCGACCTCCAATTTGGGGATCGGTGCCCTCTTCGATGTCGCGTGTCGACAGGCCGTTGCGATTGGCGTCGACGTGCATGGCAAACCGAAACCGATCGTCGTCCATGACGAATCGGACACCCACATTGGCGCCACGCGACACCGCGAGCACGCGCGCCTTTTGAAGCGTCGCTGCCACGTGCCGCGCAGCGCCAAGTGTGCGGTAACGCGCGGCCGCGCCCAACAGATGTGGCACCGCAACCGCGCCCACCGTCGCCACGACGCCGACAATGAACAGAAGCTCAAGGAGCGAGAACCCGGAGCTTCGTCTCGTGAGATCGCGGACGCACAGGCTGGCGCACGGCCCCGGCGGCCAGGCGCTACAGCCCGTCCTCACGGCTGCGTCCGCTCGGCGTCGCCCTTCGGCGTCACAGAGACCATCGCCCGCAGCTTGAGGAAACTCTTCTCGCCGACGCCCTGCACGTTCATCAGTTCTTCAACCTTCTTGAAGGGACCGTTCTTCTGTCGGTACTCGATGATGCGCGCCGCCGTCGACGCGCCAATGCCGGGCAGGGCCTCCAGGTCTCTCGCGGTCGCCGTGTTCAAGTTGACGACAACGGCCGGTCTGCCTCCCGGCTTGGGGGGAGTTTGCGCGTGAAGCTTCGGTACACCGAGCGTCGGAGTCATCAGCGCGGCGAGGATGAGCAGCGAGAAGAACATACGATCCATGTCTCTCTCCTTTTGTTTGTCGGCGATTCGACGGAAGCGACGACTCGGCCCCGCGCAACGTCCGCGCAGCGGTGGGAGGTCTGCCTCGTCGGAGTCTGATGTCGCGGGTCCGAGTCAGCGAGAAACAGCGCAAGAGGAGGGCCGGACAGTGCCGAGCGGAGAGGAGCTCAGAAATCGTTGAGTCGCGAGCAGTTGCGTTCAGGACGGGCTCAGCGACCGCAATCCGACCGCGCGATCGCGCTGTGAGTTGACGCCGCGTGTTACCGAGGCGCGGACGTCGTCGCTTCGCTCCGACACCAGGCGAGCGTTTCGCGCAGTCCGCTTTCGAGATCCACGATCGGCTCGTAGCCGAGCACAGCTCTGGCCTTCCTAATGTCAGCCTGTGAGTCCCGCACGTCGCCAGCTCGCGCCGGACCGTAGGTCGCCTTGATATCAGTCCCCACGATGCGGTTCATGGTCCGGAGTAACTCGTTGAGCGAGATGCGTCCGCCAGTTGCCACGTTGATCACCTCGCCACTGGCCGATGGCGCCTCACACGCGCGCAGGACGCCGTCGACGACGTTGGCGACGTAGGTAAAGTCACGGGTCTGTTCGCCGTCGCCGTAGATGATCGGCGGCCGCGCTTCGAGCAGAGCCGTGGAGAACAGCGAAATGACGCCCGAGTACGGCGAGCCGGGATCCTGGCGAGGCCCAAACACGTTGAAGTAGCGAATGGTGACGGTCTCCAAACCGTAGAGCCTCGTGAACAGATGGCAGTACTGCTCGGCTACCAGTTTCTGAAGCGCGTACGGAGAGAGCGGATTGGTGGGCATGTCCTCGCGCTTGGGCAGCGTTGGCGTGTCGCCATACGCCGATGACGAGCCGGCATACACCAATCGCTTGACGCGCGCGTCGCGCGCCGCCACCAGAACGTTCAGCGAAGCGTCGATGTTGGCCCGATTCGAAGCGATCGGATCGTGTACAGACCGCGGCACCGAGGGAATCGCGGCCTGATGCAGCACGTAGTCCATGCCGTCCACGGCTCGCTCGGCCACGCCCGCCTGCGCGAGATCGCCCTCGATGAACTCCACCTGCGGAATGTGCGCCAGATTCCGCCGTTTGCCCGTGATGAGGCTGTCGACGACGCGCACTCGATGGCCCCGCCTGACGAGCTCGCTGGCGAGGTGGGAGCCGATGAAGCCGGCGCCGCCGGTCACGAGATATGAAGCCATCCATTCGTCTCCTCAGTCGTTTCCGAGCCTAGTTCGGAAAACCGGCCCGCGGAAGGCCGGGCATGAGGTCAATGGCGTTGTCGTAATAGAGCTTCCTCAGCACGCCGTCCGGCAACGCCAGCCCGTAAAGCTTCCAGAATGCGTGGTAGTCCCGGTAGTAGTCGAAGTACTCATCGGCGGTCTCGAACGTCCGCCAGTAGTACGGGTACTCGTCTGGCTGAAAGGCATCCTTGCCAAAGAGGACGCGGTCCTGGTACTTCACGAAGAAGTCATGCGCCGCACGCGGCTGCCGACCGAGGTCATACAGAATCGCGCCCACTTCGCCGTACAGGTTCGGCCACTTGTCGAACATCGCCGCCAGGCGACTCAAGTCGTTGGCGTGCCACCCCAGGTGGGCTAGGATGAATCGTGTCTGTGGGTGCCTGGCAATGAGGCGGTCGCGCTCGGCCATGAGTTCCTCGAAGGAGGGGAACTTCGACCGATCCTGGTACCGGCGGCCCGGATACAGTGCGAGCTCGAGCCAGCGCTCGTTGGTGAAATCGAGCGGCGCAAAGAACTCGGCGGGGTCGGCGACGTGGATGAGCACCGGAATCCGCAGTCGCGCCGCGGTCTCCCAGACGATGTCGAGTTCAGGATCATCGAGCCGCAACCGCGTGCCGTCGCTCTTGCGGGCCGAGAGACCAAAGTCCTTCATGATCTCCCCCAACCCGAGCGCGCCGGCCTTGATGTCTGCCTCGAGCTGCTGCGCAAGGCGCACCCCGCCACCGGGCGCCAAGCCTCGCACATCGATTTGCGTAAACATCACGATGCGATTCTGGTGACGACTCGCCTTGATGGCGTCCAGGGCCTGGCGCAGACGGTCCCCAGAGGTCCCGTTCGCGTTGACCATCACTTGGACACCCACCGGATCCATCGCCTCGACGACCTGATCCACGACGTCGGGTCCGGAGAGCGAAGGGGGATGCCCATGCAGGTCGACCACGGGGTACTTCGCTCGCGGCACCGGGTGCTGTGGCACCAGCAGCGTCGACCTCGGCTTGTACTGGCGAATCGTCGGCTGTGGGAGGTCGGGCTCCCGTCCCTCGGCCGGCCGTGGACGAATCCGCGTCGGCGTCTGGGGCTGAGCCACAACGGTGATGAACGACGTCAATGCGACGACGACCGCGAGCGCGAAGGGCTGAGCGTTGCGCATGAAGGTCATGGCCCGAGGTGTGCCCAGGACAAGGGTCGCAGCGAGCCGATAAGCCGAATTCTGTCTCCCTCGACTCGCCCTGAACAAAGCCTCTCAGCCCATCCAGAGTCCGCTCGGGATGACGATCATTCCTCTAGCCTCGCCATCGCTGGCGAGATCAAGCAACCGACCCGGAAGCTTCGGACGGGCCGTCCTCGAACGCTTCCCTATTTGGTCTTGCTCCGTGCGGGGTTTTGCCTGCCACCGACCTTGCGGTCAGCGCGGTGCGCTCTTACCGCACCTTTTCACCCTTACCCACCTCCGCCCTCGGCCCATCGCACATCGGGCTCCGACAAGCAAGGCCACATCCGCAGTCGACTGCCGAAACGCAGCCGGTCCCGACGGGCCTGCCCATCGAAGCTCTCCACGCGAAGCGCCGAGAGCGGAGGTGGGCGGTATCTTTTCTGTGCCACTTTCCTTCAGGTTGCCCTGACCGGGCGTTACCCGGCGCACTGCCCTGCGGAGTTCGGACTTTCCTCCCCTCAACTCGGCGCTTCGCCAAGCCGAGCGGCGATCGCCTGGCTCACTGCGACATCTCTATTCTAGGGCACATGGGCCGCTCTAACCGTCGGTCTCCTGCGAAATCTGATACTGCTCGAGCTTCTTGTACAGGTTGCTGCGTGGCGTATCGATGACTTCCGCGGTCTTCGAGATGTTCCAGCCGTTCTCGCGCAGCTTCGCGACCAGAAACGAACGCTCCGAGGTGTCCTTGAACTCCCGCAGCGTTCCAGCTTTCAGTCCGTCGGCTTCGGTCGGTGTGCCAGGCCGAGACGGCGTGCTTCCGCCAGCGGAGGCCGATGGCGCACGGACGGCCGTCGGCAGGTCCGCGACGTCGATGGTGTCGCCGGGTGTCATGATGATGAGTCGCTCGACGGCATTGCGCAGCTCGCGGATGTTGCCCTTCCACCGATATCGCTGCAGCGCCTCCATCGCCGCCGTGCTCACGCGCCGGGGCCGTGCGTTGTTCTCGCGACAGAAGTAGTCGATGTAGTGACGCACCAGCGCGGGGATATCCTCCGGGCGCTCGCGCAGCGGCGGCACGTAAATCGGGATGACCGCCAGCCGAAAGTAGAGATCTTCGCGGAAATGCCCCTTCTCGATCTCTCCCTCCAGGTTCTTGTTCGTCGCGGCGATCACCCGTACGTCGACCTTGATCGTCCGAGCCGACCCGAGCCGTTCGACCTCACCCTCTTGCAGCACACGGAGCACCTTCGCCTGCGTCTTCGAGCTCATATCGCCGACTTCGTCAAAAAAGATCGTCCCGCGATCGGCCTGCTCGAACTTCCCAAGCTGCTTTTCGGTGGCGCCGGTGAACGAGCCCTTCTCGTGGCCGAACAGCTCCGACTCGATCAGATCTTCCGGAATCGCCGCGCAGTTCACCTGAACAAACCGTTCGCGGCTCCGAAGGCTGTTGCGGTGGATGGTGCGTGCCACGAGCTCCTTCCCCACACCGCTCTCGCCCTGGATGAGAACCGTGGCTGTGGTCGGCGCCGCGCGACCGACAGCGGCCATCACGTGCTTGAGCGCGCTGCTGTCGCCAATCATCTGGTGCCGAACCTCGACCGCTTTCTTCAACGATCGGTTCTCATCGCGCAGTCGGCGCTGATCGAGCGCATTTCGCAAGATCACCAGCACCTTGTCGCTCGCAAACGGCTTCTCGATGAAGTCGAACGCGCCCTTCTTCGTCGCCTCGACCGCGGTGCTGATCGTGCCGTGTCCCGAGACGACCACCACCGGCAGCCCGTCGTTCATCACCTTGAGGCGCTCGAGCACCTCGATGCCGTCCATCCCGGGCATCTTGACGTCGAGCAGCACCAGGTCGGGCGATTCGCGTTCGGCCAGCGTCAGGCCCTCATGGCCCGTGGCGGCGCCGAGGACCTCGTAGCCCTCGTACTCCAGCGTCATGCGGAGCGAGTCGCGAATCGCGGCTTCGTCGTCGATGATCAGAATGCGCGCTCTAGACATGTCGAGGGTACGCCGGGCGTCGATCGCCGCGACAGGACGCCGAGAGGTTCATCGCTCTTCGATACGGACCGTCTTGAGCTGGCGCTGCTCGGTGTCCGGTGCGTACATGAAGAGGGCCACCACGTCGCCAGGCCGTACACCGCGGGCCACACGCCTGAACGCATCGACCGAATCCACCGACTGCCGGTTGATCTCGAGCAGCACGGTGCCGCGCTCAACGCCCGCCTCGAACGCGGTGCTCAACGGCTCCACCCTGAGGATCAGCACGCCGCGCGTGGGCTTCGGCAGCTCCAGTCGCTGCGCCGTGGATGCGTCGATGTCTCGGACCGCCAATCCGAGCAGCGGCTCCACCTCGTTGCTCTGGCGCGCCGGCCGCGAGGTCGAAGGCGCTGGACTCCCGACGCGCGCGTCCGATCGCAGCGGCCGCTCGGCCAATTTCACCGTGACCGACATGTGCTGACCGTCGCGGAGCACGCGAATCGACACGGGCGTGCCGGGAGACCGCGACGCGATTTCATGAATCAGATCGTCTTCGTTGACGATAGGACGTCCTTCGAACGACGTGATGACGTCGTAGGGCCGCAGGCCGGCACGCTCGGCGGGGGAGCCTTCGCTGATATTCTGCACCAGCGCCCCCTTATCGACCACCAGATTCAGTGACTTCATGACATCCACGTCCACGTCGCGAAGCGCGACACCGATGTAGCCGCGGGCCACCCTCCCGGTATCCCGGAGTTGCGGCAGAATCGCCACCGCGCCGTTGATCGGTACGGCGAACCCGATATTGCTCGCACGGGAGCTGATGGCCGAGTTGATGCCGATCACCTCACCTCGCGAGTTGAGCAGCGGGCCACCGCTGTTGCCGAAGTTGATCGCCGCGTCCGTCTGGATGTAGTTGTCCAGGCTGGCGTCGAAGAGCTTTCGACCGAGGAAACTGACCACACCGACGGTGACCGAGTGTTCGTATTCGAGTGGGTTCCCGATCGCACACACCCATTCGCCCATCCGCAGTGACGACGAGTCGCCGAGCGGCGCGACCGGCAGGCTCCGTTCGCCGTCGACCTTGATGAGCGCGACGTCGGTGTCGGGATCGGTCCCGATCACGCGAGCCCGCAGCGTACGCCCGTCGGAGAGCTTCACCGTGATCCGCTCGGCCCCTTCGATGACGTGATGGTTCGTGAGAATGCTGCCGTCTGGATCGATGATGAACCCGCTCCCGGCGCCACGACGGGGTGCCTCACGATCCGGTCGCGGGCCCAGGTCGAAGTCGAACGGCTCAGCGCCGTCTGCTCGGCGGCGGCGCCGCGCTCCGACGTCTTCCACGCGCGTGGTAGCGTCGATTCCTACAACGGCCGGGTTGACCCGGTCCACGATGTCGGCAAAGTTGGCGAGCGGGGTGGCGGCGGCTGGGTGGTCGCTTGCACGCTTCAGAGCCGCGATCGGCGAACGCGCCGGAGTCTCACCAGCGACGACACGGGGCTGGTCCAACCCGCCGGCAACGATCACTCCGACGAGGAACGAGACGAGCGCCGCGAGAGACACGGTCACCCACGTGAGCCGCGAAGACATCAAGCCCTCAGTATAAGGTCCAGGAAAGCCGACTCATCCAGCGTTTCGACACCCAGTTGTCGCGCTTTCTCAAGCTTGCTCCCCGCCTCCGCGCCGGCGATCAGTGCCGTCGTCTTCTTGCTCACGGACCCGCTGACGCGCGCACCCAGCCGCTCCAGCGCGGCGGTCGCGTCCTCGCGACTCATCGATGACAGTGTCCCGGTGATAACGTAGGTCCGCCCGGCCAGCGGGCCCGGTTCGCTCGATGAGTCCGCGGACAGGCTCTGCATGTTGACGCCCGCGGCCCCCAGCCGCTCGACCAGCTCTCGGTTGCGGGGTTCGTTTGCGAACGCACGCACCGACGCCGCGACGACCGGACCGATCTCGGGGACGGCCTGCAAGTCCTCGGCGGGCGTGTCGAGAATGCGCTCCAGCGTCCGGAACCGCCGAGCGAGCGTCGCGGCCGCCTTCTCGCCGACATGGCGGATGCCTAGGCCGTAGATCAGCCGAGCCAAGTCGTGCTGCTTGCTCTGCGTTAGCTGCTTCGCGACGTTACGCCCAACCTTGCCCAGCTTCCGGGGTTTCGCGCGTTCGGACCGTGGGTCTTTCGGCACCACGACGAGCTGCTCCAGCCGATCTGCAGTCAGGCCGTAGAGATCCGCGAAGTCGTGCACCAGGCCCTGCGCGACCAGCGCATCGATGAGGGACTCCCCGAGCCCTTCGATGTTCATGGCCGAGCGCGACGCGAAGTGCTCGAGCGCACGCCGTATCCGGGCCGGGCATGCGGTGTTCTCGCAGCGCCAGACGACCTCCGCCTCGTCCCGCTGCAACGCGCTGCTGCACGCGGGACACATCGACGGCATCACCCACGGTCGGCTGCCCTCAGGATGCGGCAACATCGGCTTCACGACCTTGGGGATGACGTCGCCGCCTTTTTCGATCAGCACTCGGTCTCCCTCGCGCAGATCCTTGCGTGCCACGTCCTCCGCGTTGTGAAGCGTCGCCATCGAGATCGTCGACCCCGCAAGAAACACGGGCTCTAGAACCGCATACGGCGTCACAGCACCGGTACGTCCGACGTTGACGGCGATCGCCTTCAGCGCCGTTGTTGCCTGCTCGGCTGGGAACTTGAACGCCGTCGCCCAACGCGGGAACTTCGCCGTGCTGCCCAGCCGTTCGCGAAGCGCCAGATCGTCGACCTTGATGACGACGCCATCGGTCTCGAACTGCAGGGTCCGTCGCGCGTCGGCCCATTCCGCGCAAAGGGCGACAACGGCACCAATCCCCTCACAGCGCCGCCAATGCGGCTCGACGGGCAAGCCCCACCCCCGCAAGGCGGCAAGCGTGTCGGCATGGTGCGCAAAGGATGTCTCCTCGCTCAGGAGCTGATACGTGAAGGCCGACAGACCGCGTCTGTCCACCAAGGCCGGATCCAGATTTCGCATCGTGCCGGCGGCGGCGTTCCGCGGGTTCGCGAAGAGTGGCAGCCCAGCTTCCTCCCGTTCCCGATTCGCTCGTTCGAACGACGCCCGTGGAAGATAGACTTCGCCGCGGACCTCCACACGACCTACGGGCCCCCCGTGTAGCGTCAGTGGGATCGCGCGAATGGTCCGGACGTTGACGGTGACGTCCTCACCGGTCGTCCCGTTGCCGCGGGTCGCTCCTCGAATCAGACGTCCACCGTCGTAGGTCAAGGCGATACTGAGGCCATCGATTTTCAGCTCGGCGACATAGGACACCGAGCCGTTCCTCAGGTCCGCTCCCTTGCGCACGCGCTCGTCGAACGCTCGGAGCTCGTCTTCGGAGTACGCGTTGTCCAAGCTGAGCATCGGGACCATGTGATCGACGCTCTCGAATCGATCGATCGGGCGTCCCGCGACACGTTGGGTGGGCGAGTGGGGCGTCACCAGGCCTGGGTGCGCCGCCTCGAGGCGCTCGAGCTCGTGAAGCAGTCGATCGAACTCCGCGTCGGAGATCTCGGGGTCGTCGAGGATGTAGTATCGCTCTTCGTGGTGGCGAACGAGGTCGCACAGCTCGCGATGCCGCGCGATCGCATCGGCTGGAGCGGAGGGGATGGCGGACATCGCCGTCCCGCGGGTCAGCGATCGCGCTGAAGGACGTAGTCGGGCAGCGCGAGCAGCGCCTCTCGCTCGGCGCTGGGCGGAAAGAGCCTCAGCCGCTTCTTCGCCCGCTCGGCGGATTCAAGGGCGCGTCGTTCCGCGTACTCGATCGAGCGCTGTTCCTTCAAGAGGCCCATCAGCTCGTTCCACTGCGACTCGGACGCCGACCGATTGGCCATGACCTCGCGCACGATCTCCTCCCCGCGCGGACTCCCGTGGGCCAGGAGGTGGATGAGCGGCAAGGTCATCTTGCCCTCACGGAGATCTGCCCCGATTGGCTTCCCCAGCGCGACGGCGTTGCCGGTGAAATCGAGCAAGTCGTCGACGAGCTGGAAGGCGATGCCGAGATTGTACCCGTAGTCGCTCAGCGCCTCCTGTTGCTCGGTCGTCGTCGGCCCCAGCATCCCGCCAATCTGTGCGGCCCCCCCGAAGAGATAGGCTGTCTTGCGGCGGATGATCTCGAAATGCTCGTCCTCGGTGATCGCCGCGTCGAAGTTTTTCGTGAGCTGATAGAGCTCGCCCTCGATCATGTGCAAGGTCACGTCGCACAGCACCCGGACGAGCTCCAGCGTGTCGTGCGTGAGCGCCATTGCCATCGACTTGATGTACAGGTAATCGCCGAGCAGTACGGTGATGTCGTTGCCCCACCGCGAGTGGACTGCCAGTCGACCGCGGCGCAACTCGGAGTCGTCGATGATGTCGTCGTGAACGAGGGTAGCCGTGTGGATGAACTCGATCACCGCTGCGTGCAGCACCGCGCGATCCCCGGTGTAGCCGCCCAGCCGCGCGGCCATCAACAACACCGCGGGACGTATCCGCTTGCCACCACTGCCCTGGATGTACTTCCCGATGGTCGGGATCAGGTCCACGTGCGACTGGATGTGACGAACGAACTCTTGATCCACTCGCTCCAGGTCGGCACGGATCGGCTCGAAGATCTGCGACAGGGCGAGGGGAGATTTCTGCACGACACCGACTACCTCATCTGACCATAACTCGTGAAGAGTGTCAAACGAGCAACACGACGTAATCCTCGCGGATACAGGGAGTTATCGATCGTATCGCCGTCATGAGTCGACAGCCTGCCACAGACGCACACCAACGGCGGCGACTCGTGGGCCAGCCGACACCGAAATCCGCAGTAGACGGCTTGGGTCGCCAGAGCGCGTAACGCCGATCAGCCCGCGCCGAAGAGCGCCTCGAAGTTCCGCGTCGTGAGGCGGTCGATCTCCTCGACCGTCACCGCGTGCACGGAGGCGAGTGTGGCAGCGACGCGGGGAACGTGAGCCGGTTCGTTGCGCTTCCCGCGGTGCGGCACCGGCGCCAGGAACGGGCTGTCGGTCTCGACCAGCAGACGATCCAGCGGCACGCCTCTGATGACATCGCGCAACCCGCCGGCCTTTGGGAACGTCACGATGCCGGCCACCGACACGAACAAGCCGAGGTCGAGTCCGGACTGTGCGAGCGCTGAGTCTCCGGTGAAGCAATGGAGCACGCCCCGCACCTGACCCTGTCCGCTCTCGCGCAGGATCGCGATGGTGTCGTCATCGGCTTGGCGCGTATGGATGACGATCGGCAGGTGAAGCTCCCGAGCCAGGTGGACCTGAGCGCTGAAGACATCCCGCTGCACGTCACGCGGCGAGAAATCGTAATGGTAGTCGAGTCCGATCTCCCCGATCGCGCGTACCGCTGGCATCCGCGCACACTGCGCGCGAACGACGGCAACCGCACGGTCGGGGTCGCGCTGGTACTCGTGCGCCATGTGCGGGTGGACGCCGACCGCGAAACGCACGCGATCCCACAGCTCGAGCAACCGAGCGGCCTGGCTCTCCTCTGCCGAATCGCCGGCCGAGAGAATCACGAGCGCGCGATCCAGTCCGGCCGCGCGCGCCCGGTCCACGACCGCGGTCAGATCGGCCCGGAACACCTCATCTGCGAGATGGCAGTGACTATCGATCACGTTGGCAGCGGTTCGGGGTTCCCGCCTTCAAGGGTTCTTGAACGCGCGTCAGCGGACACGCGCGCCTGGCGCCAGCGGTTGGTCGAAGCCGACCAGCACCGGCTCGCCCCCGTCGAGGCTGCCGGCCAACACCATGCCGTTCGACTCGATCCCCATCAGCTTCGCAGGCTGCAGGTTCGCAACCACGACAATCGTCCGACCGACGATCGATTCCGGCTCGTAGGCTTCTGCGATGCCGGCCACGATCGTGCGCTGATCTGCACCCGTATCGACATGGAGCTTCAGCAGCTTCTTCGACTTCGGCACTCGCTCCGCCGTCAGGACCTTCGCGACGCGCAGCTCGACCTTCATGAAGTCGTCTATTGAGATCTTCTCCACCTGAGCCGCCACGCGGGCCGTTCCAGGAGGCTCGGGAGCCGGCGAGGCAGCTATCACTGCTGACTCAACCGTAGGGACGGCGGGCACGGCGCTCGTCTGGGTCGAGACCGCGGGAGCCGACGAAACCGGGGTATCGGTGCTCATCTGTCGTAGGTCCTCCACACTCAGTTCGATTCTTGGGAAGAGCGGCACGGTCTCGCCGAGCACAGTGCCCGCCTTCAGGGTTCCTGGCTCCAGTCCGCGCCACCCGTCCGGCGACGGCGTCAGGCCCAACATGGCCAGTGTCCGCTCAGCCGTCACCGGCATGAAGGGACGGAGCAGCTCCGCCACGATCCGTAACGTATCCGCGGCCACATAAAGCGACGCCGCCAACTCCTCGTGCCGATCGGGCGCCTTGGCGAGTTTCCAGGGCTCCCGCGTGACGAGATACCGGTTCGTCTCGGCGATGACCTCCCAGGTGTCACGCAGTGCCACGCTCAACTGAAAGCTTCGAATGGCCTCGACGACCTGCGTGATGAGCCTCGCGGTCGACTCGCGGAGATGTGCCTCTTCCGGACGCGCGAGAAGCGCCGCGGCCGGGGCCGGCACCCGTCCCTCGCACGCGCGGTGAATCAACGTGGTCGCGCGGCTCACGAGGTTGCCGAAGTCGTTTGCCAGATCGGCGTTGTAGCGCGTCAGAATCGCCTCGTCGGCAAAGTTCGCGTCCTGTCCGAAGACCATCTCGCGAAACATGAAGTACCGCAGCGCATCGAGACCGAAGCGCGCAATGTACTCGTGCGGCCTGGCGACGTTGCCCTTCGACTTCGACATCTTCGCCCCGTCCATCAGCCACCACCCGTGGCTGACGACGCGCCGCGGGAGCGGCAGATCGGCGGCCAACAGAAACGCCGGCCAATAGATCGCGTGCTGCCGCACGATCTCCTTGCCAATGAGGTGCACGTCCGCGGGCCAGTACCGCTCGAACGTCGCTCGCCTCTCCGGCTCGAGGGCGCCGTAGCCGACCGCTGTCATGTAGTTCGTGAGCGCATCGAACCACACGTACATCACGTGGGCGGGGTCGTCTGGCACCGGAATCCCCCACGTGAACGACGTCCGACTGACGCTCAGATCCTCGAGCCCCGCCTCGAGGAACGCGATCATCTCGTTTCGGCGGATGGCGGGTGTGACGAAGTCTGGCTGCCGGTGATAGTGCTCGAGCAGCGCCTGCTGGAACGCGGACAACCTGAAGAAGTAGCTCTCCTCCGAGATTTTCTCGACCGCATTTCCGCAGATCGGGCATCGTCCATTCACGAGCTGCGTCTCGGGCACGAACACTTCGTCGACCGTGCAATACCAGCCCGAGTACTGCCCCTTGTAGAGGTAGCCCCGGTCGCGCACACGACGCCACAGTGCTTGCACCGAGGCGTAGTGCCTCGCCTCGGTGGTCCGGATGAAGTCGTCGTTCGAGGCGTTGAGCAGCGGCAGGAGCGCACGAAACTTCTCGGCCACCGCATCGGCAAACGCAGGAACGCGCAGGCCGGCCCTCTGAGCCGCCCGCTCCACCTTCTGTCCGTGCTCATCGGTGCCGGTCAGGAAGAATACGTCCTCGCCCATCAGCCGGTGCGCGCGGGCGACCGCATCGGCCACCATGGTCGTGTACGCATGGCCCAGGTGTGGTTCGGCGTTGATGTAATAGATCGGCGTGCTGATGTAGAAACGGGTCACCGTTCGCGTCCGAGTTCTCGCTCGCCGTAGCTGCGCACGGCGAGCGCTTGGATGTCCTTCACCGACCGGCCGTGCGTCGCGGCCAGCTTCGCGCAATCCTCGAATTCAGGTGACACGTTCACCACCCGTCCCTCGCGCCGGGCAACCTTGAACCGGATCACACCCAGCGGCGTGGTCACCGGAACCAGCTCCCGCTCCAGCCGCTCGCGCTCCATCTCACTGACCCGCAGGCCGAGCGTTGTGGTCTCCGCGAAGATGATATCCGCCAATGCACGCCGACAGTCAGCCGTCGCCACAACCGTCAGCAGCGTGCCCGGGCGATTCTTCTTCATCTGAACCGGCACGTAGAACACGTCGAGCGCCCCGGCCGCATACAAGCGATCCATCACGACCCCGAAAATCTGCGGGTTCATGTCATCGATCTCGCATTCGAGCACGACCACCCGCTCGAGAGTGGACGCCGCGTCAGACGAGCCGACCTCCCGACCGACCATGAGCCGCATCACGTTTGGGGTCTCAGGGTGGTCTCGTGCACCGGCACCGTATCCAACATGATCGACCCGCATCGCCGGTATTGGACCGAAGCTGGTCGCGTACTCCGTCACGAGAAGTGCACCGGTCGGCGTCACCAGTTCCTTTTGCACCTGGCCGGCGTACACGGGCGCGTCACCCAGCAACCGCACGGTGGCCGGGGCTGGCACTGGGAACACGCCATGTGCCGAGCGCACCATCCCACTGCCCACGTTCAGCGGGGAACAGACGATCCGGTCGGCGTTCCACCACTCCATCGCGAACACGGCGCCGACGATATCGATGATGGAGTCCAGGGCTCCCACTTCGTGCAGATGGACCCGCTCCACGGGCATGTCGTGGATCGCGGCCTCAGCCTCCGCGAGCCGCTGAAACAAGGCCTTGGCCCGCAACCGCCCTGCCGCAGACAGCGCGCTCCGTTCGATCACCCCGACGATCTCAGGGAGGCTGCGGTGGGGGTGGTGATGACCCGCTGGGGTGCCCTGCTCGTGACTGTGGCCGTGCGCGTGCGCGTGATGATGAGTCTGCCCGCGGTCGTGAGGGTGATCGGGCTCGTGGCGTGGGGCGTGGTCCCGATGATGGTGCTCGTGATGTTCGAGGTGCTCGACGACATCGAACTTCGTCGCCGACACGCCGCAGCGCAGCACACGCGTGGCCGACACCGCATACCCCGTCTGGGCTTCGAGCGCCAAGCTGCCCAGCGCCGCCTTCAGCGCTGCCAGCGGCAACCCGGCGTCCAGGCACGCACCGAGCAGCATGTCGCCCGACACGCCCGAAAAACAATCGAAGTAGATCACCCGGGACATCAGAGTCGTCCGTTCTCCTTGAAGCTCCAGTAGCTGACGTCCCCAAGCACGATATGGTCGACGACGTCCACGCCGATCAACGCGCCGGCCGCCACCAGCCGATTCGTCAGTTGCTGATCGTCCTCGCTTGGCGCGGGATCGCCCGAGGGGTGCGTGTGGAACAGCACCACCGCCGCCGCTGACCCGATGAGGGCCTCCCGAAACACATCGCGTGGCTCCACGATGGTCCGGTTCAGCGTCCCGGCCGCGACGACGGCCGTCTTGATCAGCCGGTGCTTCGCGTCGAGCAGCAAGAGCCCGAAGAGCTCGGTCGGTCGCGATCCATAGACCGGCATGAGCACCTGTGCCGCATCGCGCGGCCTGCGAATCGGAAGCCGCGCCGCCGCCGCACGGGTGAGCGACCGCCGGCCGAGTTCGAGAGCCGCCGCCACCTGCGCGGCGCGTGCCCTCCCGATCCCGACGACCCTGGCCATCTCGTCCAGGTCCGCTCACACGAGTCCGTGAAGGCCGCCACACGCCTCGAGCAAGGCGTTCGCCACCTCGAGCGCACCGCTGCCGCCGGCGCCGGTGCCAATCACAAGCGCGACCAACTCGTTGTCGCCCAGCGCCGCCGCACCGTGTCGGCGTAGCTTCTCGCGCGGCCGATCGTCGGGCGACAGACGTTGCATCGTACTACACCGGTCACACTCCGTGTCCCGAGACGCCCCGCGCCTCGCGTGAGCCCGACGTATACTGACGAGAATGTCCCGACTCGGGTTCGTCCTCCTGGGCCCCGCCTTGGTCCTCATCGTGGCGTGCGGCGGTCAGCCGCCGGAAAAGGAGATGCAGCAAGCCGAGGGCGCCATCGAGGCAGCGCGAGCCGCGGGCGCGCCCGAGTACGCGGCCGATGAGTTCGGGGCCGCGGTGAAGGCGCTCGAGCGTGCCAGACGAGCGGCCGTCGATCGCGACTACCGGCAGTCGTTGAACGACGCGCTTGACGCGCGAGACCGCGCAAAGACGTCGGCTCGCCAAGCCGCGGACAACATGGCCGCCGCGCGGGTGGACGCCGACCGCTCCGTGGCCGCGGCTGCCGCATCGCTAGAGGCTGTCCGCAAACGCCTGAAGGACCTGGACGCGCGAAGAGCGGGACGCGGGCCGGCCTCGACGCGGCGGTCGCTCGATGCATGCGCCGAGCGTGTGCAAGAAGCACGCACAGCCTTGAACAAGCGGCAGTACGCGGTGGC
The DNA here is from genome assembly GCA_016871175.1 of Acidimicrobiia bacterium. Classification (GTDB taxonomy): domain Bacteria; phylum Acidobacteriota; class Vicinamibacteria; order Vicinamibacterales; family CAVVIG01; genus VFZL01. The sequence continues at coordinate 69,439 of VFZL01000006.1, forward strand.
CGCCCAGACCGCAAACGCCGCGTCGAAAGCGATTATCGAGATCGGCGCCGAGTTGGATGCGCGGGTGGCGCCGGCGCCGCGTCGCGGCTGCTAGCGATCGGCACGCAGATTTTGCCGCCTGTCGCGCCGCAACGCTGAACGTTACTGCACGCCGACGTGTCGGTTCGGGGGCAGGGCCTCGACCGATGACGCCAAGGGTGTCGGCCGCAGCCACTCCCCTTCACAAAGGACCTCGGCCCAACCCGTCAGGAACACCGTCTCGTCCCCCCACGCGACGCGTTGCGATCCGCCCGGTGCGATGACATCCGCCTCTCGAGCGGCCCCTCCGTGAGACGCTGCGGCCACCAGGGCTGCGCAGGACCCGGTACCTGACGATTGGGTCGGTCCGCACCCGCGTTCCCAGACGAGGATCCGCAGACGGTCTGGCGCCTCGACCTGCGCGAACTCCACATTCGTACGGTCGGGAAACGCCATGTGCCGCTCCAACGCGGCGCCGAGGCGGAGAAACCGATCGCGATCGGGCAGCGGACCCAACACCACGCACTGCGGATTCCCAAAGCTCAAGACGACCGCCTCCACGACCTCGCCCTCGACCTGAAGCGTGGTCTGGCGGACGTTGGACGGCAGGCCCATCGACGCTCGGAAGAGCTGACGCGCGCCGTCGCGCGCAAGGCGAACCAGGTGTTTCGGCCCGGCCGCGGTGTCGACCGTCACCTCGCGATGCGCATCCACTTCACGCAGCAGGACCAACGCGCCGAGGGCGCGAACACCGTTGCCGGACACCTCCGCGATGCTCCCGTCTGCGTTGAGAAGCTCCATCGAGACCCTGGCGCCGTCGCACGCATACACGATGAGCCCATCGGCCCCGACGCCGGTGTGCCGATCGCACATCTCGAGCGCGAGCGCGGAGAGCGACAGGCTTGACACGGCCGATCGCGACACGTAGAGGAAGTCGTTCCCATACGCATGCGCTTTGGCGAACCTCAACGCGCTCATTTTCGACAGAACGCGAGCAAGTGCCATCCGAATCGCCGCGTGAGCGACCGAGGCAGCGCGTTGAACGTGCCTACGAAACACGTGTTGAAGATCATCCCCTTGAGACCCTTGTGCAGGCGCGAGTGCACGGGGAAGCGTTCCGGGACGATGCGAACGTCAGCGAAGTTGCGGACCAAGCGGCGCAGCTCCCCGATTGTGAGCTTCAAGAGCACGGGCGCATCCTCATGCTCGAGCTTCTGCTTCATCACCGCTGAGAGCGCGTTCAGCCACGAGACACGGTTGTAGACCTGGAAGATGGCTTCGCCGCCTGGCTTGAGTACACGTCGGCACTCGTCCACCAACCGTTGGGGGTTCGCGGTGTACTGCACGACGCCGTGCGCGAAGACCAAATCGAACGTGTCGTCCGCAAATGGCAAGGCCTCGCCGTCGGCGACGTGAAACTCGCCGATGAGCCCTTGCTGGGCGAAGTTTTTCCGCGTCAGGTCGATGGCGGACGCCGCGAGATCGACTCCGATGACCCTCGCACCGCCCTTCGCGAAACGCACCAGATCCACACCCGCACCGCAGCCGACCTCCAGCACCTGTTTGTCGGCGTAGCGACCGAACGGCACCAGACGCGGCAGATGGTGCAGCTTCTCGAAATGGTAGTGATCGAGGTCGTCGAAGAAGCCGCGCGAGCCCACTGGATGCCGCGTGATCTCCAGGTCGTGAATGTGCCGGTCCCAATACGCGCGGACGTCGTCGATGGTCGCCACGGGCGACCACTATACTATCCGCGTCCATGACTCGCGACGTCGCGCGACTGAGCGTCGGCACGTACGACCTTCTCGTGATCGGCGGTGGCATTTACGGGCTCATCATCGCGGCGGACGCGGCCATGCGCGGACTGTCGGTCGCGCTGGTCGAGCGTGACGACTTCGGGAGCGGCAATTCGTTCAATCATCTGCGCACCATCCACGGGGGCCTGCGCTACCTCCAGCATCTCGATCTGGCCCGCGCGCGAGAATCGATTGCCGAGCGGCGAACCCTCGCGCAGATCGCCCCGCATTTCGTCAGGCCGCTACCCTTTGTACTCCCGCTCACCAGCCTGTTGCGCGGCCCCTGGGTGATGCGTGCCGGGTTTCTCGTGGATGCGATCGTCGCGCGCCATCGGAATGCGGGACTCCCTACGTCGCACCACCTTCCGGCCGGTCGCGTCCTCGACGCCAACGATGCCAGCCGTCAGATCCCCGAGGTGCGCGGGGGCCGCCATCCGGCGGCTGTCTGGTACGACTACGTCGTGACCGAAGCCGACCGACTCACGCTGGCATGGGCGCTGCTCGCGGCCGAACACGGGGCGACGCTCGTCAACCACGCGACAGCCACCACGCTCCTGCTCGACGGCCGCCGCGTCGCCGGCGCGCAAGTGGTCGACTCAACCGACGGCCGAACCTGGGACGTGGCTGCTCGCGTCACGGTCAACGCGACCGGGGCGGACATCGACAGGCTCCTCGCGCCCGTTCGACTGCCCACCGCCACGCCGATGATCCGAGCGATGAATCTGGTGACGAGTCTCGATGCAGGCGCCTCGGCTGTCGGGGCCACGACGGGCGGGCGGGCGCTCTTCTTGGTGCCGTGGCGCGGACGCGCGCTCTGCGGCACCTGGGAGTCCAGCCGCACCGTCCAGCCGGAAGCGGTCATGCCTGCTGACTGGGAGGCCGATGTCTCCGGGTTCCTGCAAGCGATCACCGCGGCCTTTCCGCGCGCAGGTGTGACACGGCAGCACGTGACGCTCGTCCATCGCGGCGTCGTTCCAGCGCGTGTCGATTCGCAGGGTCGCGTGACTCTGGAAGGACGCCAGCGGTTACACGACCACGCCGTCGGGTCGACGTCGTTGGCGGGTCTGATCAGCGTCGCGGGCACGAAGTACACCACTGCGCGCGCCACGGCCGAAGCGGCGGTGAATCTCGTGATCGCCAAGCTCGGAGGCCGAGCCGCATCGCCCTGTCGGACGTCCACTGAGTCGCTGCCGACGATGTCGAGGCACGCCGTCGGGCGCGCTGGCACCGATGGCCGAACGGCCCCCACCGCGCCAGGCCGAAGGGGCCCCGCCCCCGATGTGCTCGCCGAGTTGGTCGCCGTGTTCGGCTCGGAGCACCTTGCCGTCCTGTCGGCATGCGCGGAACGTCCCGACCTCGCCCATCGCCTGTCAGACACCGCGCCCGTCATTGGCGCCCAGATCGTCTGGGCAGTCAGACATGAGATGGCCGTCACGCTCGCGGACGTCATCCTTCGTCGCACCTCGCTCGGCGCGCTCGGTCATCCGGGCACGACGGCCCTCTCGCGCGCTGCTGCGGTCATGGCGTCAGAGCTCCAGTGGGACTCAGCTCGTGTCGCCCGCGAGATCGCAGGCGTGGAGGGCTTCTACAAGAGTCGGTCAGCCCGGTAAGCCGGGTGGGTCTGGTCGGGTGAAGGCTCTACAGAGAGAAAGCATTGAACACGTACGTGAAGCCGACGCCGACGCCGATCCGCGGGTCGACATCGTGCAGACCGAACAGGATCCGACCATCGAAGCGGATGGCGCCGCGCGTGTAGCGGGCCCCCAGTGCCGCGACCCCGCGGGTTTCCGTGCCTGGGTACGGTCCACCACTGCGGGTCGACACTCGTCCGTTGACCTCGCCCACGATCTCTGACTCGTTGGTGATCGCACGAGCCAGCGAGAGCCCGTACGTCAGCACATCATTCTGCCGATTCCCAACGGTGGGGTCCGCTAGGATCGCGAGTCCGCCATTGGCCACCACCCGGACAGATTGGACCGTCTTGCCGACGATCGCCGACGCGAGGAAGTCCGTCGTGTCGAGCCCGAGACCGCTTTCGTTGGACGCGTTGGGCAACTTGGTGGCCACGCGCAGGGTGACCGCAGGGTTCCCCACTCCTTCAGCCACCAGACGGACCTTGGTACCGATCACCAAGTCGCCGGAGTCGGACGTGGTGGTCCCGGTCGCCGTCACGAGGTTGGCGAGCGGCGCCGGACTCCGTCTCGCGATCGCCAGTCGGTCGTGCAGCGGCATGTCGAGCTGCAGTTCCGCGATCGAACTGATGCCGACGCTCACGCCGATCACGGGGAGGCGCGCCAATCGGCCTTCCAGGCCGGAGACCGGGTATTCCTGCCGGCGAAGCACCTCGATGCCGGCTTCGATGAGCACGCGGCCCGCACCGATCGGCTCCGGGTCCTCAGTGACGAGCGGTCGTTGCTGCGCAAGCGCGGACACATTCGACAGGATGATCGTCGCGGCGACCACGCCCACGAACCTACGCGACGCGCGCCACGCGTTTGACCGGGCCATCGATGATCTGCCGCTTCAAAAGCCTCGTCGGCTGTCCAGTAGGACGGTGACGGGTCCGTCGTTCACGAGGGCGACCTGCATCGTCGCCTGGAACTCGCCAGTCGCCACCTGCACGCCCGCCTCGCGCAGGTCGCGCACCACGTCCTCATAGAGTGGACGGGCCGCCGCCGGAGGTGCCGCCGTGTCGAATGAGGGCCGGCGACCGTAGCGGCAGTCACCCGCCAAGGTGAATTGCGACACCACCAGCACCGCGCCACCTACGTCCACGACCGACTTCGTCATGCGCGCGGCGTCGGCCGGATCCGGAAAGACACGCACGCCTTGGATCTTGTCCGTGATGTAGCGCACGTCTTCGGGTCCGTCGTTCACCTCGACACCCACGAACGCCAGCAGCCCGCATCCGATGCGACCCACCTCTCGGGCCGTCGCTTCGTCGGTCACCGTCACCAATGCGGAGGACACGCGCTGCAGGACGGCTCTCATGCGGGGAACGACGAGCCGACGGGCTCGGTCGCGGTCGGCACCGCCGCGACCGCGATCCGCCGGCGGAGCTCCGCGGGCGGATTCAGGCGCGTATCGAGGAGATGCCGCGGCGCGACGTTGCCCAGCGCGCGCAGCATCGATTGCTTCACGCCTGGATGCTCGATCTCCAAGTCCATCAGCATTCTCTTGATGCGCTGTCGCTGCAGGCTGAGGTCGCCGCAGGCGGAACAGCAGCAGCCGATGATCGGCAGGTCGCACTCCTTCGCGTACTGGCGAGCCTCGTCCTCACCCGCATACACCAGCGGCCGGATGACGACGTGCTTCTTGTCATCAGAGACGAGCTTGGCAGGCATGGCCTTCAGCGCGCCCGCGAAGAAGAGATTGAGCAGCAGCGTCTCGATGAAGTCGTCCGCGTGGTGTCCCAACGCAATCTTGGTCGCACCCACCTCGTTGGCGAGGCGGTACAGGACGCCGCGCCGCATCCGGGCACAGAGCGAGCACGGCGTGTCAGTCGGACTCAAGAGATCGTCGATGATGCCCCCAATCTCCGTCCGCTCGACGCGGCATTCCCAGCCACGCTCGGCGCACGTCTGCACGATCAGGTCGTCTCGGTACTCCTCGTAACCTGAGTGGACGTTCACGGCCACCAGGGAGAACCGAATCGGCGCGCGCTGTCGCAACACGTCGAGGATCTGCAGCAGCGCCCAGCTGTCCTTGCCGCCCGACAAGCCGACCATCACGCGATCGCCGTCCTCGATCAGTTGGTGATCGACGATCCCCTTGGTGACCTTCTTCGCAAGACGTGCCTCGAACTCCGTCCGATACGCCATCGTGTGATCTTACTACCTCCGCCACTCTGCCGCCTCAGTTCAGTCTCGGCGCGGGCAGCCGCGCCAGGGTCGTTCGCAACGCGGCGGTAGGGAGTCGCGCGCACGGGTCGCGACCAGGCCTTCGGCGCGCCGTTAGCGCGCTGGGACGTCGACCGCCAGACAATCACGAATCGCCTCGCGCAGACGATCCTGTGTGGCCGCAGGCACCACAGGCACCGCGGACGCCTGGCACATCGCCAACACCTGACGCACGGACTCGCATGCGGTCCGGCACGAGGGACACCCTTCGATGTGCGCTTCCATCGCGGCGCAGTCTCGAGCCGACAGGTCCCCTTCGAGGTGCCGGGACAACGCCGCCACGACATCGGGGCAGCGATGCCTTCGCGGCGCCGTGGCCACGCCTTCCCGGAGCGGAGCCAGGGCGGCACGCAGCGACACGCGTGCGCGATGCAACCGGCTCTTGACCGCGGCCACGCTCAGGCCCAAGGCCCCGGCCGCCGCGGGGGCGCTCAGCCCTTCGACGTCGCGCAGCAGCAGGACGACACGCTGCGCGGGCTCGAGCGAACGGGTCGCGGCTTCGAGCGTCGTGCGTTGTTGATTTGACAGCGCAGTCACCTCAGGGCTCGGCGCAGAAGACGCCAGTCGGTTGCGATCGGCGCCGTCGAGACGGTCTAGCGAGACGACCTGCCGTGGAGCCGACACGCGCCGCCGCCGTCGCTTCGCGCACGCGTGGTGCGCGATGGCGTACAGCCAGGTCGACAGTGACGAATCCGCCCCGTAGGTCTTGAGCGATCGCACCATCGCGAGCAGCCTGTCCTGGACGACATCGCGGGCATCTTCCTCGTCGTGACACATCGTCATCCCAAAGCGGTACACGTGTGGCGCGAAACGCGTCACCAGCGCCTCGAGTGCGTCGCGATCTCCCGAGCGAGCAGCATCGAGCAAGGTCCGTTCAGCCGGGGCGTGCGCATCAGCCACGTCTCAATCATATCGAGGCTACCCGCGGCACGGCGCCACTCCCGCCAGGTCCGACGATCAGTCCCGCCGGCTCTATCCCCGCAGACCGGCCTTCCGAAGGATGGCCATCATCGGGCACCAGCCGGAGAATGCGGACTGGAACAGATTCAGCCCCACGAAAACCGTGAACTACAGGAAGCCAGTGTGCACGTTGAGGTCGAGAAGCGCGCTGGCCGCCACGAATGCGCCAGCGATCAATCGAAGGGCAGGTTCGACAGTCATGACTCCACATCCTTTCTCGAGGTCAGCGGAACGGACAGCGGAAGATGGTCGCCGCGTACAAGATGCCGCCGCGACGGCTCCGGTCACGGCGCCGGGCCGAGGCCGCAACACGGTCACGCCGACCACGACTGGAGCCGGGAGGGCTACCCAGGCGTGGTGTGGTGATCACCCTGCCACTTCGACCGGCGTGTTCGCAGCCACCGCGTCGGGGCGTGCGTCGCGCCGATGGGCCATGTAATAAAGGACCGGCACGGCCATGCGCGAGAGCAGCAGCGAAGCCGCCGCGGTCAACGCCGTCGGGCGGAAGCGCACGGCCCCCGCGTCGACCACGGCCTGTTCGAGCGAGAGCCCTTCCTTGCGTCGGAGCTCGATGAAATCGACCAAGATGATCGAGTTCCGGACGACGATGCCAGCGCCCGCAATGAAGCCGATCATCGACGTCGCCGTGAAGAAGGCTCCCATCGCCGCGTGCGCGGGCGGAATGCCCACGAGTGAGAACGGGATCGCCGCCATGATGATCAGGGGTATCGTAAACGACTGGAACCAACCGACGACGAGCAGGTAGATGAGCACGAGCACGGCCGCGAACGACAGGCCGAGATCGCGGAACACCTCGATCGTGATGTGCCACTCGCCGTCCCACTTGATCGCGTAGCGCGTCGAATCGAAGGGCTGGCTCGCGTTGAACACCTCGAGGCCATAGCCCTCGGGCAGCCGGATGGCCCCAATCGCCTGGTTCATGCGCGCGATGGCGTACACCGGGCTCTCGTTCTCGCCAGCCAGATCGGCGGTCACATACGTCACCGGCTGCAGGTTCTTGTGATACAGGCTCGCCTTCTCGTGCGTTGGCTCCGTCCCCGTCAGCTCGCCGACCGCTACAGGCGCCCGGCCATGCAGCCGGAGCGCGCGGATGTCGTCCAGGGTCTGCGCCCGTGGCAGGCGGAGCACAATCGGCACATCCTCGCGTGCGGATTCCGCGTGCAGCAGGCCGACGATCTCGCCACCGCTTGCCATCCGGACCACCGCGGCGACCTGCGACGCGGCCAGGCCGCTGGCCGCGGCCTTCTCGCCATCCACGACGAGGCCCACCTTGGGTTGTTCCGCCTCGACGTACCAATCGGTGTCCACCAGCCGGCCGTCTTCTCGAAGATGGCCTTGACATCGGCGGCAATGGCCTGCCGGCGCGTCGGATCCGGCCCGTACACCTCCGCCACCATCGTCTGCAGGACGGGCGGCCCCGGCGGGACCTCGGCCACCTGAATCGTGGCGCCGAGTCGCCGGGCCATCGGCGAGAGTCGGTCGCGCACGCGCCTGGCAATGTCGTGGCTCTGGAGGGACCGGTCTGCCTTCGGCTTCAGACTCACCTGCAGATCGGCCTGATGCGGTGCCTGGCGCAGGAAGTAATGACGGACCAGGCCGTTGACGTTGTATGGTGCGGCGGTGCCCACGTAATGCTGTACGTCCACGACATCCGGATCGTCGAGGGCCGCGGTGGCGATCGTCGCGGTGACACGCGCCGTCTCCTCGAGCGCCGTTCCCTCAGGCATGTCGATCACGACCTGGAACTCACTCTTGTTGTCGAACGGCAGCATCTTGACGCTGACGATGCCGAGCGGCACGAGAGCAGCGGAAGCCAGGAGCAGCACCGTGACGGCGCCGAGAAAGAGCTCGCGCCATCGGCCTGAGCCGATCAGCGGATTCATCACGCGCCGATACGCGCGCGTGAGCACGTCCTCCTCGCCGCGATCGTGGTGCGCGTGCGGCTTCAGCAACCGAATCGCCGCCCACGGCGTGACGACAAAGGCGACGATGAGCGAGAACATCATGGCGCCGGAGGCGCCAACGGGGATCGGGCGCATGTAGGGACCCATGAGCCCGCCGACGAACGCCATCGGGAGGATCGCCGCGACCACGGCCAGCGTCGCAAGAATCGTCGGATTGCCGACTTCGTCGACCGCCACAAGCGCCGTGTGCGCCAGGCTGGTGCCGTCGTGCGCACGCATACGCGCGTGGCGGACGATGTTCTCCACGACCACGATGGCATCGTCGACGAGAATGCCGATCGAGAAGATGAGGGCGAAGAGCGTGATGCGATTCAACGTGTAGCCATACACGTAGAACATGAAGAGCGTCAGCGCGAGCGTGACGGGAATGGCAATCAGAACGACGGCTGACTCTCGGCGGCCGAGGACGAGCCAGATGAGCGCCGAGACCGACAGCACGGCGAGGAACACGTGGTACAGGAGCTCGTTGCTCTTCTCGGCCGCCGTCTCGCCATAATCGCGTGTGACCGCGACCTGCACGTCGCCTGGGACCAGCGTGCCCTTCAGCGTGTCCAGCTTCGCGAGCACGCGATGGCCGACATCGATGGCGTTCGACCCTTTGCGCTTGGCGACGCTGAGCGTGACCGCGGGTGCAGTACCTGATTCGCGCGACTGGAACCGGACATACGACGTCGGTTCCGCGTCGCCGTCGGTCACGCTGGCAACGTCGCTCACGCGGAGCATCCGGCCGCCGACGGACTGCACGACCACATCGGCGACGTGGAACACATGGTTCAGCCGATCGCCGGCTTCGAGACTCGCGACGGTTCCGCCCGAGACGGGGCCGGCGAGGGTCGTCCGGGCGTTGGTCCGCGCGAGGGCGCGCTGGACGGCCAGCGGATCCACCCGTTCGGCAGCCAGCCGTGCGGGATCGAGCATCACCGCGACCTGACGCGGCCGTCCGCCGATGAGCGTGACGGCAGAGACGTCCTGCACCTCGGCCACGCTGTCGCGCAGCTGGGCGGCCAGTCTCCGCAGCTCGTCGTCGCCGTAGCGCATGGACCAGAGGGTCACCGCGAGGATCGGCACGTCGTCGATCGAGCGCGGCTGCACGAGCGGACCAATCGCGCCCGGTGGAATACGGTCGTCGCTCGCCGCGAGCTTCTGGTTGAGCCGCACCAAGGCGGCCTCCTCGGGCTCGCACGCGGGATCAGTCGAGGTTCAATTGGCTGCTCTGTAAGCTGCTCTGCGCGGCCCGCAACGACGTTGACGTGAAAGCCGCAAGTACAGCAAGGAGCACAGTCCGAACAAGATGCGGCGTCATGACAGACCCCTCTGGTGACCACAGTCACCGAAAACCGCGGCGGCGCAGGTCGCGTGCGTGTCAGGCACGCCCACGCCGTCCTAAGTTGTTGGGAAACCGGGCTACTGAGGCCGTGAGGACACGGTCTGGCGTCAGACCGCGACCGGCCCCACCAGAGGTCTAGATCCTGAGGGGCGCGGATAGCGGCCGATCGTGGGTTGGGGGTGCGAGCGCGCGAGGCGGCCCGACAGAACCCATCGTCTTGGACTCACCCGCGGCAGAAGGTGGGACCAGGACGGCGTGATCAGGCGAGCCCGTGCGTCGGACCTCTTCCTTCACGGCCGCGAGGCCGCTGAGCGTCTCGTCTTGACAGTCGCCGGAGGCGTAGACGCTGGCACGGGCGTCGGCGCCGTCGTGATGGCAGTCACTCTTGGCCGCGGCGTACTGATCGCACCAAGCCTTGCAGAATGCGGAGATGCTCGGTCCCGTCGCAAGCGTCAGAACGATGGCGAAGACCGTCGCTCGATACATGACGACCTGCCGTGCACGTCGCAAGAAGGACGCCATCTGCGGAGATCAACTGCTGTCAGCCGGGTTGGTCGGACGTCTCGGCGCGCGGTTGGACCCGTCACCGGGAGTCCGGCAGTTTCGCGCCTGGCCGCCGAAAATCCACGAACCTCGCGGCGTCCAGGGCCTGACCGTGCCGTTCCGACGTTCTCAGGTCATCGGCGTCGAACTCGTGGCCTTGGTCCGCACGAGCCGGCTCGCAGAAGGCGGAGCCCCATCTGCTCCGCCCGACGCATTCGTCAGGCGTCCCTCACGGAGACCACGCGTGCCGGGATGCCGACCGCGACCGCACGGTCGGGAACGGCCTCGCGCACGACTGCGCCGGCGCCTACGATCGCACCGGCACCAATCCGCACACCGTCGAGGACCTTCGCGCCGGCCCCGAGCCACGCTCCGTCGCCCACATCCACGCCCCGGGAGACACGCCCTTGCTCGAGCACGGACACACCCGCGTCCGAGACGTCGTGATCGCCGCCGATGACGTAGGCGTAGGCCGCCATCAAGACCTTCCGCCCGATGCGCACGCGGCTGGCCGAGAAGACCTCACAGTTGAACCCGATGTTCGCGCCGTCCGCGAGCTCGATATCGCCGTTCTTGCAGGACAGAATGCTGTTGCGGCCGACGAAGACGCCGTGCCCGATGCGGATGCCCGTATTCGACTCGCCCTTGGCATCGAGCAGACAGTTGTCGTCGATAACGACGTTGCTGCCGATATGAATCTTGTGCGGATGTCTGAGCACGACGTTCTGTCCAAAGACAACGTGGCGTCCGCACGATCCGAGCAGGAGCGGATAGAGCTTCTGACGCAACGCCAGGCCAAGCGCTCCAGCGCGCGCCTGTGCGACACCAATCACTACCTCGTACTTCAGAAGAGCGCCGAGGCCAGAACGTCCGACCACGAGCGCCGCGTACTTCTCTCGGCTGGACCGACCCGTCGCGAAGAGCTGGTCCTGCACGCGCGGAATGGTCGGCGCGCGGTCGGACTGCGGGGTCACCTCAGAGCCAGCCATGCGTGCGATACCACTTGAGTGTTCTGGTAATGCCGTCTCGCAGCGGCACCGAGGGTGCGTACCCGAGCTCGGTTCGGGCCCGCGTGATGTCGAAGGCACGACTCTTCGTGTAGAAGTCGACGCGACGGCGGTAGATGGGTGGTTCGATGTCGAACGGCGCGCAGATGGCTTCGCAGATGCCGCCGGCCAGCCAGAACGGAAAGACCGGCAGATAGAGCCACGGGGGCCGCACGTTGGCCGCGTCCGCGATGCGCGCGACCAGCTCGTTGAGCGTGGTCACCTCTGGGCCGGCCAGGATGTACGTTCGGTTGGCAGCTCGCGGATGTGTTCCGCACAGAATCAATCCGTCGACGAGATCGTCGATATACGTCAGATGGTAATAGATGCGGCCGTTGCCGAGCATCGGGAATCGCTGGCGCGCGACCCCGCGAAACAGCTTCAGCAGCCGTCGATCGCCAGGCCCGTAGATGCCCGTCGGCCTCACGATGACCACATCCATGTCGTGGCGAGCGGCCGTTTCGCGCGCCACTTCCTCCCCACGGAGCTTCGTCTCCTGATAGCGGTCGCCTGGCCGCAGCGGGGCGTCCTCGTCGGCGGGCGGATGCTCGACATCGCCGTGCACACCCACCGTGCTGCAATGAACGACGCGGCGGACGCCGTGGGCCGCCGCGGCTTCGATGATCTGCTCGACGGCCGTGACGTTGACCGCACGATAGACGTCCTCGGCGACGCCGGCCTGACGGTACACGGCCGCAATATGAAACACCACATCCACGCCACCAGTCGCGCCCACCAGATCGGCGCGCGCCGCCAGATCACCCCTGACGAGCTCGACGCCCGCCTGCTGCAGGTCCGCGGCCTGAGCCGGGTTTCGCACGAGCGCCCGCACAGTCCAGCCGCGTGTCACGAGCGCCCGCGCGAGATGTCCGCCGGTGAAGCCGGTGGCGCCGGTGACTAGAGCTCGCACCGCTCCGCCACGAGCGTCACAGGCGAGCCGAACCACTTGAGCAGACCGATCCGATCGAGCCGCCCCTCCACGGCCAGCGTCGCGCGGGGCGAGCCCAGCGCCTTGTGGAGGGCGATCGGCAGCACGAAGAGGCGGTGCACCGAGCGGACCCGGAAGCCGCACCGACCGAGGACCGCCGCGATCTCCGCGTCGGCGAACACGCGATACGGCTCGGTGGCACGGCCGAACGATGCGGCCACTCGCCTCGTCGCCGATTGAATACGGGCCACGCTCCGCGCGGACGGGTAGTCGAGGATCACGAGCTGATCGGCCACGCGACACAGCTCGCCGATGCACTCGGTCCAGCGCGGCGTGTGCATGATCACTCGCAAGCTCATCGCGACGTCGAACGACCGGTCGCGGAACTCCAGCTTGTGCGCGTCGCCAATCGTAAAGGTGGCCGCCGCGCCCTGATCGCGCGCGCGCTGACGCGCCACCGCCAGCATTTCTTCCGACGCGTCGACACCCACCACCTTGGCACCGCCGCGCGCCATGAGAAGCGCCGCTCGGCCCGTCCCGGTGCCGACGTCGAGGATCGGCCGCCCCCGTATTCGACCGACGAAATTGGCCAACACGCGCGCCTGCGTGGCGGCCACCAACTCGCCGATCGGTCCGCCGAAGCGTCGATCGTCGAACGTACGGGCGGTCTCGGGGTCGGCGTACACCGTGTAGCTGTAGTGATCCCGCGGCGCTGAGTCAGTCACACGGAGTCCTTCACACGCAGGCCGTCGGGCTCGTTGGCGTTGCGTGTGATCGCGGGCGTGGCGGGCCAGCCGAGCGCGGCGCACGCGTGACGGGTTTTCTCGAGATACGCCTCGTAGCTGTACTTCGTCTCGGCGAGGGCACGCGCACGCTGCCCCAACCGCTCCGCGTGGGCCGGATCCTCGATCGCACAGAGGATGCCGCGCGCAAACGGCTCGGCCGTCGGCTCCGTCAGGATCGCCGTTTCATCGGACAGGACTTGCGTGTGCGTCAGCAAGCGCGTCGCGACGATGGGCCGTCCGGAGCGCAGGTACTGATAGATCTTGAGGGGCGTGTTCGTGCCGCGCGAACGAGGAGACACGAGCGCGTCGCACGCGAGCAGGTACGCTGGCATCTCCGACGCGGGGCGCTCGCCTGCGAAGATCGTCGCCCCGCCGATGCCAGCCGCAGCGGCGTTGGCACGCGCCTCCTCGATCTGGGCCGGCTTGCCGCCCGCCAACAGGAGGCGGGCATCAGGACGCGCTCGAGCGACGATGCGCATGGCCGCGAACAGCAGATCCAACCCTTGATACGCCTCGAACGTCCCTGTGTACAGGACGACCGGGGTCGACGCGCTCAGCCCGTGCGCCGCGCGAATGGCCGCAGCGTGCTCCGACGTTGCGATGTCCTCACCGGAACCGGGGGCGTTCTCGATCATGATCACGCGCGCCGCAGGATCGATCGCGCGTACCGTGTCGACCAACGCCGGGCAGATCACGATGGTCACGTGAGACCAGCGGATCATCACACGCTCCATCGATCGAAACGCGGCCGTGAGCAGTCGGCTCCCGCTGAACGCGAAGTTCGAGAGCTGCTGCGGGAGGCTCGAGTGCATGTCGTACAGATGGGGCACGCGCAGGAGCTTGGCCACCAGGACGCCGATGAGACCACCTTCCTCGTGTGAGTGCACGACGTCGTACGACCCGACCGCGGCACGCCGGATGACGCTCAGCGTCAGCACGGCGTCGAGCGGGAGCTTCGCGAACGAGGGACCAATCTTCACCCCTCGGATGAACGGCGGCCGCAGCGCGCGAAAGACCCGCAGCCCGGGCATCGACACCTGGCTCCCGAATGGATACGTGACGAGATCCACCTGATGGCCCAGCTCGGTGAGCGCTCGGATGCGGTGGAATTCGCTGAAGGGCGTCCCGCGCGGCTCGAAGAACGGCTGGGGCGCAATCATGAGAATGCGCATGCGACCGGATGATTTTCGCACGAAACCATAGTACAGTCGCCCTACCGTCCTTCATGCTTGGTGCCGTCCCTTCGACCACAACAACACGTGACCGCTTGACGATGGTCCTTCGCGTCGTTGTCAGCGTCGGCCTGCTGGCCGTGTTGCTCGCGCGCGTGGACCGGGCTGCACTCTGGGAGAGTTTCCGGGAAGCCTCGATCCCCTGGCTGATGGCGGCGCTCGGGATCTACTTTGCCCACATCGTCACCGTCGCGTGGCGGTGGCACCTCTTGCTCGGCGCCCAGAACGTTCGGGTCCGACGACGGACGCTCCTCTCGTCGTTGCTCGTGTCGTACTTCTTCAACAACTTCCTGCCCAGTAACATCGGCGGCGACGTGATTCGCATCCGTGACACCGCGTCTCCGGCCCGGTCGCGCACCATCGCCACGCTGGTCATTCTGGCCGACCGCGTGCTCGGCGTCATCGGGCTCTTCCTCGTCGCCGCGATTGCGTCGACCATCACGTTCGAGATGCGCGGCACGGCGGGCGCACCGATTTTGCCGCACTGGCTGTGGGCCCTGCTCGTCGTGGGCACCGTGGCCGTCGCCCCCGCTGTGGTCGCGCCGGCACTCATGGGACGACTGCTGGCGCCGCTCACGCGGTTCCACCCGGAGTGGGTCGGCAGCCAGATCGAGACCCTCACGGCGACGCTCCATCGCTTTCGGCAGCACCCAGCGATTCTCGCTACCTGCTTCACCGGTGCCGTCCTCGTCCAGACGCAGTTGGTCATCTACTATCTGGCCGTGGTGTACGCGCTGAACCTGCCGGTGGCCGTGTGGGACCTCGCCGTGATCGTGCCGTTGTCGCTCGTGGTGCAGATGCTCCCGGTGTCCGTCAACGGGTTTGGCTTGCGTGAGGCGACGTTTTCACTCTACTTCTCGCGCCTCGGCCTCCCCGTGCACCAGGGCGTGCTCATCTCCCTCGTCGCCGCGGGGCTGGCCATGCTCTTCTCCCTGAGCGGTGCCGCCGTGTACATGGCGCGCGGCCCACAGCGACAGCTCATGGCCGACAGCTGATGCCGACAGCGACGGCATCAGTTCCTCGCCGCGCGTGACGCCTGCATCGTCACGAGGACCGCGAGGTTACGGTGGTCCCTCGATGTCGGATCCAGGAGCCGCGGTGTGAAGCCGCTCGACGAGATCGCGGTCAGCAGGTACGCGTAGCTGTTGAGTCCGCGGACGCCGCTCGCGGGAACGTCGAACGTCACCGGCGTTTTCGGCTGCAGCACACGTGTCACGGTTTCCTTCCCCATCGACATCGAGAACGTCGTGTGGATCGGCGAGTACGCCGTGACCGTCAAGCGATCGATCACGTCCTCGCACCGGACGACGATGTCGGCGCGGCCGTCCCCCGCCACCCACATCCCCGCCGGCTCCGGGGGAAACGCGTGCTGATCGAGGAAGTACAGGATGAGCTGAGGGTCCGCGCCGTACGGGATCCGTCCCCGCAGGCTCGTGTCGAGCATCACCGGCAAGTCGTTGGCCATCGTCAACTCGACCGGCAAGCGCCTCACGAAGCCGCGCTGCGTCGCTTCCCAGGTGAACTTCGCCGACACGAACGGATTCACGATCATCTTCGCCGTGAAGAGTGCGCCTCCGACGAAGGCGAGCACCGCGGATCCGGCCCATGTGAGCGGCGGAACGATGAAAAAGAGCGCCGGATAGACGGACAGGAAGTAGCGATTGCCTGGTGGGCCGCCTCCCCCGCTCCACGTGTACGGCAAGAAGAGCAGAAGCAGCACGGCCGACCCTGCGATCCCGAGCAGATTCAGCAACCGCCACGCCACGAAGCGCTCTCGACTGCGCGCCCAGAGCACGATCGCCACCGCGCCCGGAAAGAAGTACGGGATGAACCCGAAGTGCCGGCCGACGAGGAAGTACTTGACGTTCAGACCGAATCGCGTCGCGAGCTCGGCGGGGTCGAGCACCACGGCCGCGTCCGAGTCGTTGGTGGTGACGAGAGCACGGCGGTCCCATGCGTTCTGGGGTGAGCCGTCGAACGGAAAGCGCTCGTAGAACGTCGCGCGGTCGCCACCCTGGTAGTTGAACTCTCCCGTAATGAGCGCGTTCCAAAGAAAGAAGCCGCTGGTCGCCGCCGCGAACACGGTACCGACCAGCAGCCCCCGCAGCCACTGCCGACGCCACCACAACGCCAGCACCATGGGCACAGCAAGCGGCGCGTTGGTCGGCTTCATGTAGGCGGCGATGCCCAACAGGATCGCCGCCGCGACCTCGGCTCCGACCCCGCGGAGCCATCGCGGCACCGGATTCGCGACTGCCTTGTACAGCCATAGGAAGTACGCGACGAAGACGAGCGCCAGGTTGAAGATCTCGGGGGTGAGAAACACCAGGTAGACCGGCACGACCGACACGCCGAAGAAGGCCAGCACGAACGCCAGCGAGGCGGCAGGGGGCGAGGTGGCCCTCAAGAACAGGTAGCCACAGAGGCAGACCACCGCCAACAGCAGGACGTGGAAGATGAGGAACCCGTTCAGCCCGAAGATGCGAACAAACGGTGCCGCAACGATCGAGTACGCCATCGCCTTGGCGAAGTAGAGCCGGTCCGTCCGCGGGTCCTCGCGGGAGTTGAACACGCGCACGAAGGGCGGCGTCCCACGCACGCGCAGCCGAAACTGCTTGCCCTTCTTCAGAAAGATGCCTTCGGGACCCTGCTTATAGAGCCCCCAGAATCGGTCCAGATCGCGACGCTGATACGACAAATCACCGTCGTACGCCACGCTCAGCGTCATGGCCACGTAGGTCGACTCGTCGCCCTTGACGCCGTAGAGCGATCGCACGACGTCCACCGAAATCGCGGCCGACAGTGCGATGGCCAGCAGCACCAGGCCGACGACCGCTGCGCCGCCGCTCTCGCGCGCGCCGAGCGCCGCGCGCGAGCGCAGGCTGGCCGCTGGGCTCACCGAAGACACGTCGACATCATAACGGCTGTCGCCTACGCGGTACAATCTCGACGTTCATGGCCGCCGAGCCCGCCACCGTCTGCCTCATCGATGACGTGTTCTGGATCATCCTCGGCCGTGCGCCATCGGTGATCGAGGCGCGAGAAGAGTCCCGTTCGCTCACGCCAGACTCGATGCGGACGCTACGGCTCCGGCTCCTGGCGTCGCCCGAGTTCCTGCAGATCCGTGACGCCTGGCGGGAGGGGCGAGACCCGTACGCGGATCCCCACAGAGTCGAGCGCGGGCTGTCGTCGGTGGGCACGCCGACCGAGTTCGTCTCCCGTGCGTACGAGTGCCTCCTGGGACGTCCGGTGGACGCGGGCGGACTCGCCCACTACGTCGACGCGATCGCGGGCGGTGACACCCGCCGGCAGATCCTCCGCGCGCTGGGCTCGTCCGACGAGTTCGACCGCCATCATCTGGAGCTGGCGCCGCAGAGCGATGTGCTGTTGCACGACACGCAGCTGTGCGAGCTCGCGAATCCCGCCAAGTGGGACAACCCCGAGTGGGTGTCCATCCTCCGCAGCCTGGGGCTCTCCGACGACAAACGCTCGATGCATCGCAAGCCGTACGAGTTCGCGCAACTGGTCTACGGCTGTCGGCGACTGGGCGTGTTGCGCGAGGACGCTCACATCGTGAGCGTCGGCGCCGGGCACGAGTTGGTGCTGTACTGGCTCGCGAACCACGTGCGCCGCGTCGTCGCCACCGACATGTACGAAGGCGTGTGGCAAGACGTCCAGGGCCGGGAGGGAGACCCCGACGTCCTTCGTCGACCGGAGGACTACGCGCCGTTCACCTACCGAAAGGACCATCTCGCGTTCATGCGGATGGACGGCCGTCACCTCGAGTTCGCCGACGGCACCTTCGACGTCGCGTACTCGCTGTCGTCTATTGAGCACTTCGGCGGCCTGCCGGGTGCCGCCGCCACGGTCCACGAGATGTCGCGCGTGCTCAAGCCGGGCGGCATTCTGGCGCTGGCCACCGAGTACGTGTTGAGCGGCCCTCCCCACGACGAGACGTTTCAACCCGGGGAGATCGCCCAGCTCATCGACCAACCGGGCCTCGAGCTCGTACAGCCGATCGACGATCGGGTCTACCAGCGCTACACCTACGCCGCGATCGATCTCTACCGCAATCCGTACCAGACGCCGCACATGGTCGTGCGTTTCAACGACACGGTCTTCACGACGGTCATGATCTTCCTCCGCAGGGCGCGGACAGACCGCTAGGAGACGGGTACCGCACCGGTGTCAGTCGCGCTATGCTGAAGACCACGGCATGAGTGTTCCCTTCGGCGAGCGGGGCGGCGCGCTGCGCGGCGCTATCGATCTCGTGTGCGGACGGCTGCCGCGCTTCGTGTTCGGAGGCCCCGTCGGCGCCCTGGTTCCCGTCTTTCACTTTCACGACGAACCGCGCGCGGCGCTCGAGCCCGCCTTGCTGTACCTGCGGGAGAACGGCTATCGGACGCTGGCCGCAGACGATCTGGCGGCCGTGGCCCGCGGCCAGCGCTCGCCGGGCGAACGTGAGGTGGCCCTCTGCTTCGACGACGCCTGGGCGACCGTGTGGACGGATGCGGCGCCGCTGCTGCGTGCGTCTGGATTGCAGGCGATCGTCTACGCCATTCCGGGTCGGATCGCAGAGGCCGTGCATGTCCGGCCCCAGGTGGCGGCGGCAGGCACACAGCCCGCCGAGGCATCACCCTTCATGACCTGGGTCGAGCTCCGCCACTTACACGCCGAAGGCACGATCGACGTCCAATCACACACCTGGACCCATGCGCGCGTGTTCACGTCCGCGACGGCCACCGACTTCGTGCAACCGGGTTGGGAGCGGCTGCCGGCCCTGAACCGTCCGCTCTTGCAGACCTCGCCGGCGCCGCGGTTCGTGGAGCCCTCCGATCTGGGCGCGCCGCTTTACGAACACCGCTCGCGGATGTCCGACGGCCGTCGCCACCGGGTGTCGCTTCACGCGCACGCCGAGTGTGTCAGGACGGTGCGCGCCGAAGGAGGGGCCGCCTTTTTCAGCCGGCCTGATTGGCGGATCCGGCTAGAGGCGATCGTGCAGCGCCATCGCGCGGACCACGACGAGGAAACGGCCGACGAGCAACGGCGCGCCATCGAGGACGAGTTGGATCGATCGCGGAGCGAGCTGAACGCGCGCTTGGGGACCACGGCCGTGCGTCATGTCTGTTTTCCGTGGGGCGTCGCCGGCGCGATCGCATCTGAGGCCGTCCGACGCCTTGGCTTCGACAGCGCCATCGCCAATCGGTGGTCCGGCGTCTTCGCCGTGCGCCCGGGCGACGATCCGTATTGGCTCAAGCGGCTCCCGAATCGCTACATCACCGCGCTGCCGGGTCGCGGACGCCGCACGCTCGTCAAGCGATTGGCGGACCGCCTCTCGCCCGCCCCGGCCGGGCGACACGCGTGAGCACGGGTGGCGTGGTGACCCACGTCGAGGCCAATCCGCCCCAGGGACCGGCGCAGTTCGGCAACCTCGACGCGAACCTGCGGTTCATCAACCAGACCGGGGTGCTTCGGCCCGGCGTCCGCGTCCTGGAGATCGGCTCCGGAACAGGTACACTCCTCAGTCGGCTGCGCGGACGGGGAGTCGATATCACCGGCGTCGATGTCAACGCCGACCTCGTGGCCGAGGCGCGCCGCTGGCACGGCGAGCTTCCGATCCAGCAAGTACAGGGTACCAGCCTCCCCTTCCCGAGCCGTTCGTTCGATGTCGTCATGAGCTTCGACGTCTTCGAGCACATTTCTGACAGTGACGCACATCTACGCGAGGTGCGCCGCGTGTTGCGGCCGGGCGGCACGTACCTGATTCAAACACCGAACAAATGGACGAACGTCGTGTTCGAGACGATCCGGTGGCGAAGCTTTACGCGGTTCCGTGAGGATCATTGCTCGCTCCACTCGCTCGCGGAGCTCCGGGCGCGCCTCGCACGCCACGGGTTCCAGGTTCGCGTCTTCGACGTCCCGGTGGTGAACGAGTTCTTTCGCAGCAAAGTGCAGCGGTACATGGGCTGGCCCGGCACGGCGCTCCTGACGCTCGTCAACCCCGATCGGCTGCCGGCTGCGCTGCGGACGAATTTTTACGTGGTTGCCACGGTCGGCGTGCCCGCTCACGCCACCTCGCCCACACCCGGATCATCATGAGTGCGCGTGCCGACTTCCCCGCCGACGTCGAGGTCGCCATCGTCTCGCACAACAACCTTGAGACGTTGGCAGCGACACTCCGTTCGATTGCCGATGCTGGATGCGCGAACACCGCGATTATCGTGGTCGACGTCGCGAGCACCGACAATACGGGCGCGTACCTGACCGCCGAGTGGCCGGGCGTCCGCGTCATCCGGCTGGAGAAGAACGACGGTCCCAGCCCGGGTCGTAACGCTGGGATCAAAGCCGCACGCTCCCGTTTCGTGCTGTTGATGGACGCGGACGTCGTGATCGCGCCGGAGGCCACGCAACGGCTGCACGCCGCGATGATGGCCGACCCCAATGTGAAAGTGGGCAGCCCGATCGTCGTGCACCAGAGTCGACCCGACACGATTCAGTATGCCGGCGGGGCGCTCCATTTCATCTGTGAGGCGGTGAACCCCTGGTTGGATCGGCCGCTCGCCGAGCGCGGAGCTGAGCCGGCCGACATCGGGGCGGCTCCCACCTGCGCCCTGCTCCTCGACCGGGAGACCGCGATCGACATTGGCCTCTTCGATGAACGCTACTTCATCGGCAAGGAGGACGGTGACTTCACCCACCGCGTGAAGATGGCGGGTTACTCGATTCTCGAGCTCCCCTCGGCCCTCGTGATGCACCGCAGTCGACCGCGCGGCACGTGGCTCTTCTACTACCAGATTCGCAATCGTTGGCACTTCATCCTCAAGAACTACGAGTGGCGCACGATCCTCTGTCTGATTCCACCGCTGCTCATCCATGAGCCGCTGCAAGCGGCGCTGTTGATTCTCAAGGGGCATGGGGTCGTCTACTTCAAGGCACTCGCGGGCCTCTTCGCCCTCTTGCCGTCGCTCCCGCGCGATCGCGCCCTCGCCACGCGCATCCGACGCCGGCACGATCGCGATCTGTTGGTCACCGGTCAGCTCATCGTCCGCGAGGATCTCGCCGGCCATGCGGTGTTGCGTTCCGGCAAAGCGCTGTACGAGCGGGCCTTGAACGGGTACTGGAACCTGATGAAGCGAACGGTGCTGGCCTGGTGACGGACGCGACCACGCCCACCCCGGTCAATGCTCCCAGCGCAACGAGTGCCCCGCGCAGCGTGCTGCAGAACCTGGCGTTCGCCGGAGCCTCCGGCGCAAGCGCGGGACTTCTGCTGCTCCTGTTCGTGATCGCCGGCCGGGTCCTGGGCGACGTGGAGTTCGGCAAGTTCTCGTTTGCACTGGCGCTCGGCACGATCTTCGAAACGCTGATGGACTTCGGCCTCCATCAGGTGACCATACGAGAGGTCGCGCGCGACAAGTCGCGTGCGTCGGCGGTTCTGCACCACACGCTCGGGATCAAGCTCCTCTGGACCGCCGCCGGACTCACCGCGCTTCTCATCACGGCGACGCTCTTGCGACAGGAGTGGGACGTGCGGATGGCGTGCTACCTGATCGGCGGTGCGCTGGTCGCGCGTTCCTTCATGTTCACGATCCGCGGCGTGCTGCAAGGTCTCGAGCGCTTCGGCTGGGACAGCATCGTGGTCCTGGGCGATCGTGGACTCCTGCTCCTGTTCGGCGCCGCAGTCCTCTGGTCCGGCTACGGGTTGCTCTGGCTCTCCGCCGCATTCGTCCTGGCGCGTGGCGCGGCGCTGGTGTTGGGCGCGTGGCTGACGCAGGCGCAGCTTGGCGGCGTCGGCGTGAAGTACGATCGCGACGTCTGGCGAGACCTGCAGCGCAGCGCCGTCCCGTTCGGCCTGTTTCTCGTCGTGCTGAATCTGTACTCCTATATCGACAGCGTGATGTTGGGCGTCATGAAGGGGGACGTCGAAACCGGTATCTACGGGGCCGCGTACAAGGTCTATGAGGGCGTCGGGTACTTGCCAGGGGTCATCGCGTCGGTGCTGACGCCGCGGCTGTCGAGCCTCTATGTGACGGACAAGGCGGCACACCGTCGACTGGTATACGGCGGACTGGCGGGGTCCGTCGGCCTCGCGATCGTGGTGACCGTCGTGGGCTATGCCCTCGCTGAGCCGGCGATGCGGCTGTTGTTCGGCGAGAGCTTCGTCGTGTCGGCGCAGCCGTTCCGCATCCTCTGTATCGGCCTCGTCTTCGTCTTCGCGATCTGGACGCTGCACGCGACGGCGATCTCCGCCAATCGCGAGCGACTGCTTGTCAGGGCCGCGTTGATCGGCCTGGCCGTCAACGTCGCCGTCAACGTGTACACGATTCCCAGCATGGGCGCGAACGGCGCGGCACTGGCCACCGTGGTCGGTGAATTCGTCAGCCTGCTGGTGTTGGTGGTGGGGCTGCGGTAGCCATGCGACGCGGGCTGTTTCTTCTGCTCTTCCTGTCGTACGCGTACTTCTACCAGGCTGGCGGATGGAATCAGAACTCGCGTTTCGCGCTCGTGCGCGCGATCACGAACGACTGGTCTCTCCGCATCGACGCGTACCAAGGCAACACAGGCGACAAAGCCTTCTTCGAGGGACATTACTACTCCGACAAGGCGCCGGGGCTTGCCCTCATGGCGTTACTTGTCGTTGAGCCGGCGCGCCTCGTCTACCAAGCTGTCGGCGGCGACCCAGAGACGTTCAGCGGCCTCGCCCTGCTGTCGTGGCTTGCCACGGTCTTCACGGTCGGGCTCTTCACGGCCTGGGCCGGCGTCGTGCTCTTCGACCTCGTGCAAGAGTGGGGCTTCGGTACGGACGCCGCCCTGTTCTGTGCGCTGGTCTTCGGGTTAGCGACGCCGATGTGGTTTCTGGCGACCATCTTCATCGGCCACGCCCTGTCGGCCGCGTGCCTCGTCATCGCCTTCGCCGCCGCCTACGGCGTCAGCGCCGAGCAGACACGAGCGCCCGTCCGTCCATTGCCGTGGTCCGCCCACTCGGAACAGCGCGACCGGCTACATGGCCTCGTTGTCGGACTCGGCTCGGGATGGGCGACCGTCACCGAATTCCCGGCGGCGGTGCCAGCCGTCATCCTTGCGCTCTGGGTTGCCGCGAGCGGCCTTCGACTCGGCCGAACCCGCGCAACACGGATCGTCGGGTGGATGGCCGGAAGCGCGCTGACGTGCGCTGCTGTGTCGATGGTCTACCAGTACCTCTGCTTCGGAACGCCGTTCCACATCGCCTACTCGAGCGAGCAAGGCGACTTCGGCGGTATGCAGCGGGGCCTCTTCGGCATCACGCGACCCACGTGGTCCGCGATGTCCCAGATCCTCTTCAGTGAGTACCGTGGATTGTTCCCGTTGTCTCCGTTGATGTTCATCGCACCCGTCGGCCTCTGGCTGCTCTGGCGCCGGGGCGGCACTGTGCGCCAGGCGTCTGTTGTGGCCGCCGTGATCGCGCTCTACTACGTGCTCTTCAACTCGAGCTATCACTACTGGGAAGGCGGCTGGTCGCTCGGCCCCAGACACCTCTCGCCTGCGCTGCCCTTCCTCTGCCTCGGCCTCGGGCCGATGTGGCACGGCGCACGCCGCACCGCCCGCTCCGGCCTGCTGGCTGCCGCGATGTTGAGCGTCTTCATCTCGCTGGTGGCCGTGTCGACGATGGTGCAGCCACCAGCGAACGTGTCACGTCCGTTCCGTGAGCTGATCTGGCCCGCGTTCAGAGATGGCGATCTCGCGCTCAACACGCAGACGATGGTGCATCACGCTGTAGATGCGTCGTTGTGGCGCACGCACGAGGATCCGAAGGCGGCGTTCAACCTCGGGATGCAGGTCGGGTTGACCGGTCACACCAGCCTTCTCCCACTTCTGGCTGGCTGGCTTCTGTGCGGCGCATGGATGTGGCGCCACCGCGCGAACCAGGTGGGCGCCGCGAGAGCGCCGACGGCCGATGTCCATTGAGTCTACGCCGATGATTCAGACTCGTCCCATCGGCGTCGATCGCGAGTCAGCGCCGCCACACTCAGCGTCAGGCTCTGGTGCGACGCTTGAGCCAGGACTTCAGAGTGACTGCGGTATGCTGCGAGCATGCTCGCCGGACTTCAGCTGACGACGCTCACGCGCGTTGGAGCGTGCGGTGTGTTGGCTTTGCTGCTGCCTGTGAACGCATCGGTCGCGCAGACGCTCGCGGTCGACGGGGATCACTTCAACGTCGACGGAGTCGCGCGATTCTTGGTGTTCGTGTCCTATTTTCACGGTCTGGATCGGCCCGAAGCGACGCTGTCCGCGGATCTCGACTGGTTCACTTCGAAGGGCGTCAACGGCATACGGGTCTGGCCCAACGTGTCACAGCCGCCTCTCATGAAGGATGACAGTGACCTCAACGCTGCCGCGTTGGCGAAGCTCCGGTTCCTCATGAGCGAGGCGGCAGGTCGGGGGTTGATGGTTGATGTCACCTTCACGCGCGAGCATGTGGCGGGCGAGTTCACGATGGCTGAGTACCGGCAAGCCATCACCGCATCCGTCAGCGCGCTACGGGACCATCCCAACGTCCTCTTCGACCTTCAAAACGAGTGGAACTGCTGGTCCGACCGGTCCGGGATGACCAGTGCGGCACTGTCCGATATCCGAGCCGTCGTCAAGGCCGCCCGCCCGGCGGCGGTGGTCACGGTATCGAACTCATGCCACCCATACGCGGATGCCGGCAAGAACGCGTTCGATGTGCTCTCCTATCATGGGCCCCGCGACTCGGCGGGCACGTGGGCCACAGAGACGATCCGTCTCGTGCGAGATCTGAAGGCGCAACTGGCGCCCACGCCTCGGCCCGTGCGGCCCGTTTATCTCCAGGAACCCAACCGATTTCGGTACGCCTTCGACACGGCCGGCTACTACGACAACAATGCCTCGCACTACTGGACGTCCGTGAAACACGCCAAGCTCGAAGGAGCAGCCGCGTGGACATTTCACACCGCGGCCTGCTTCAACTTGTCCACGGCGACGCCATTTTCGTCGCTGCTGCTTGCCGGCGAACGAACCGTGCTGGACCAGCTAGCAGCGGAGCTGGCCACGCAGCCCGTGTGGGGCGTGCAGCGACCTGGACGGCAGAGTCCGCCCCGTATCGCGCATTCGCCCTGACGGCCCACCGGCGACATTGACGTGGTTCGAGTTGGCGGAGTCAGGGCAGGGCCTCGATATCGGCCAGATCCTTGGGCCGCCCGGTCGCGCGCTTGTTGCGGATGAAGTCTTCTCGACTGATCACCGACACCGCCGCACTTTCCACGTCCACTCGTCTCGGCCACGCGTCGTCGAATTGCACGCCGCTGACGCCGGTCAGGATGTCGACACGCGACGGTGGCACGCCGATCTGAAAGACCGTGTCCGACCTGGTCAGATCGTCGAGCGTGAGATCGTCAAGCGGCGCACCGAACACGGTGAGCGCCTGCATGACGCGACGGGCATTGGCAGGTGTCGGTCTGACCCAGATGTCGAGGTGGCCGGTCGCCCTGCGCGTACCGTGGGCCGCCAGCGCGTGCGCGCCGAGGATGAGAAACTCAGCGCCCGCCTCTGAGAGTGCGGACAACATCTCGGCGAAGTCGCGGTTCACGGAATCCTGGCTCCTTGAACGCCCATGCTTGCAGCGTGAGCTGCCACACCATCGCGACCCGCGCCGATGGGCTCAGCCTATCGAGATAGGGGTCGCGCCGTTCATCGGCCAGCGTCGTCTTACGAACTCGATATTCCGAGCGATCGCGCACCGCCTGATTATAGGCCTCGGAATCGGGGCGCCATCACCGCGTCAACAGCGCCGGCCAGTTCTGCACGATGGTCAGGCCGCCGGCGGTACCTCTGGGAACAATGGCGAGGATGCGCTGCCCGTCCGAGGTTCGGTCAACGCCCTCTGCGGTCGAACGTCTGCCAGCCCCGGACCAGCGTCAGGTTGGTCGCAGCCCCCCGTTCGTCAAGACCCGCACCTCGGCTGTCCCCGGATAGGCACGCTCAAGCGCCGTACGGCGGTCGCGGTTACGGTCAACTCCGATGTTCGCTCAAGCCCATGTATTGTTCGCGACGTTCAGGGTCTTGATGGGTCCATCCATTCGGTCCAGCAATCCCACCACCGACCCGCGAAGACTCCCGTACGCATTCAGAACCTGCGTGACGCGGTTCTTTCCCGGCCCGTGGTGGTTGGCGGCATAGAGTGTCGCGTTCGCAAGCGACATGGGCTCGTGGCGAACCGCACCGGGATTGGCGGCTCGAATCGCATTGGGGGTAGAGATGTAAAAGGCAATCGCCGTTCTGTCGACCAGGTTGTTCATGAGTTCCTCAAAGCTGCCGAGAACGGTGTTCTTCCATGCTCTCGTTGCGCCGCCGATTCTGCGCACCTCACCGGGCGCGAAGCCCGTACACACGATGCCGTGCTACCTCGATCGGGCTAACGCGTTGCCGATAAGCTGCGGGCGCCGCAAACGACCGGCAGCTTCATCGGCCTGTTAGACCGCCTTTGATTCCGCGTTCAGTCATGGCTGCAACCGTTTCTGGGCGCAGACGGGACGCAGGCGACATCCTACTGGTTTTCTTCTTTGGAGCGAGACACATCCCGAGCGCGTCACGCCCACCAAGACGGCGTGCCAGTGATGCGCGCGCGGTGCTGTCGTGTCTCCACAACGAGCCCGCTGCTCGTCGACAAGACGCGACGGAGCGGGTCCTTGGTCTCAACGGAGCCCACGCGCCGCCCCTCCGGGGTGTACCACGTCACCGCGTTCGGCTCGAGCAGCGCGAAGCCGCGGTCGCCGACCACGACGTCGCTCGCCCCGTACACGTCGACGAGTGCCTCGAGGCGGTCTCCGGCGAGGACGTAGAGCCGGGTGTCCGTCAGGATATGGAGGTGCTCCCCGGCGTCGGAGATGTGCCGTGGTACGGAGCCGATGTCATAGACGCGCTCGGGAGTTCCTTGGGGGGAGACTACGACCACCTTGCCCGAGTACCCGGCGAGAAAGGCGCGACCGTCCTTCCCGAGGTTGGCGGCGTAGATCCAATCCGAGGCGAAGCTCTCGCTCACGCCCATGCTGATGGTGAGCTCCATATCGACTGCCCCGCCGCGCCCGTCCGGCACGGAGACGCCGGAGGTGAAGAGCACCTGCTCGTAGCTTACCCGCTCGACCTCGCGGCCGGAGAGCCGGGAGAGATCGGACCCCGTGAGCAGCTCCATCGCGGCGCCCAGCTCCTGGAACCGGGCGGTCGCGCTCGGGTCGCCCGGGTTCCGGTCAGGGTGCCACCGCATCGCGAGCGCCCGGTACTGCTTCGTGATTTCGTCGGGGGTGACCGGGAGCTCGAGCTGCATCAGCTGGAGCGCCGCCTTGACCTCGGCGCTTGTTCCCGTGCGCTCCGATCGGTCGGCGACGACCCGCGTCCACCCCTCCTTGGACGGCATCCGGAAGGCCCACACCACCTGACCGGTCGCGGCGCCGAGACACCACGCCTCGTCCACGACGGTGACGAGGTAGCGGCTCCGGTCGGAGGAGATGGCGACGGTCCGCGTGTGGCTCTTTAGCTCGTGCGGGCCGATGCTGAAGCGGTCTGCCTGGGCGCGGTACTCGGGGAGGTCCGCCAGCGACTCCTCGATGAAGGGCGCGAGCGCCTCGGTGTAGCCGTGGAGCATCCCCTCGCGCGAGAGGAAGAGGATCCCGGTCCCGTCAGCGTTGACGTCCGACCGGTAGACGTCGTGAGCGAGGCCGCGCTCAGCGATCACCTGGCCCTCGCGGTCCGTCACGCGCAGGACGGAGGCGGCGTATTCGAAGCCCTCCCGCTTCCTCTTGGTTGCCCCACCAGCCAGCCCCATGGGCCCGCGGCGACGACTGCACCGGCCGCGCGTTCGACGACGTCGAGGGTGCGGCCGCGCGTGGCGCGTCCCCACCGAGGCCGAACAGGCGCTTGAAGAAGCTCATCATCAGGAAGCCGGATCGAGCAGAGGGGTCGGCGGGAGAGGCGAAACCACAGGGGACGACATCACCGCCTCCCGCGGACAGGCCACATGTAGGGTCCTCCAGACGTTTCGCGGCCCGTGGAGACGCTCGGAGATGTCAGAGGGCGTATCCGTCACGGCTCCAAGAGGGTCGGTCTAACGGATCGGGCCTCAGCTGCGAGAGCCCGGGCCGCCCAGGTCGCACAGAAGCCCGATAGCATCATGCCAGATCGAGATCGTAGGAAGCTTTAGCGGGGGTCCGGGTTAACCGAACGCCCCTTATCGGACCCACCCGCCCCTCCCGCTCCCTCCTGTTCCCCCTTCGACAGCGGCTGGCCTCCTGCTGATTTCGGGCGTGCTGTTCATCGACTGGCGCGCGCTGCTCGGACGCAAGACGCTGCGCGTGAACTTTGCGATCTGGAACCGATGGCGCCGCGGCATGCTACACTTGCAGTGCCTTTCTGACAGCTGCGCTTTCGGTTTTCCGCATCAGATCCGAGTTATCCTCGTCTCTCCTGCGTTCCCGCTGAGCATTCCGCTCGGGCCTGCCATCAGATATCGCGCATCCCTGGGATGCAGGAGTGTTCAATGAGCACAAAGCTCTACGTTGGTAATCTTCCGTACGAAACGACCGAGTCCGATTTGCAGGCGCTATTCGAGGCGTCCGGCCAGGTCGCGTCGGTCAACATCGTCCGCGACCGGGCCACGGGCCAGGCGCGCGGCTTTGCCTTTGTCGAAATGGGTGATGCCGCCGCCGCGCAGCAGGCGGTCAGCGACCTCGACAAGCACGCCTACGGCGGCCGCAACCTGACCGTCAACGAGGCGAGGCCGATGGCGCCGCGCGGCAACGGCGGCGGCTTTGGCGGCGGCCGCGCGCGACGCGAATCGCGCTGGTAAGCCCGGCGCGTCGTTTTGCCTTTCACGAATCTTCACCTGCACCCGGATCTCCTCAAGGGGATCCGGGAGCTTGGCTTTTCTCGCCCTACTCCAATTCAGACGGAGGCCATTCCGCCGGCGCTCGACGGCCGGGACCTGCTTGCCTCCGCGCAGACCGGCAGCGGAAAAACGATCGCGTTCCTCCTGCCCATCCTGCACCGGCTGATGGATAAACCGCGGCGGACGACGCGCGCGCTCATCCTGACACCGACGCGGGAGCTGGCAGCGCAGATCCTCGAGGAATTCAATGCGCTCGCCGTGCACACGCCGCTCACCGGCGCCGCGATCTTCGGCGGTGTCGGCATGGGACCGCAGGAGCACGCCTTCCGCAGCGGCGTCGACGTCATCGTCGCGACGCCCGGCCGGCTGCTCGATCACGCCACGCGTCCGTACGCGAAATTGAGCGGCCTCGAATATCTCGTGCTCGACGAGGCCGATCGCATGCTCGACATGGGCTTCCTGCCGGACATCAAGCGAATCCTGCGGCACATTCCGAGCAAGCGGCAGACGCTCTTCTTCAGCGCGACGATGCCGCGGGAGATTGCGGCGCTGGCGTCGGAGATGTTGAGGAATCCGGTGACGGTTGCGCTGCAGCGGCAGGCGGCGCCGGCGGTGGGCATCACGCAGGCCGCTTACCCCGTACCGCAGCCGCTGAAGCCGGCGCTGCTCGTCGAACTCGTGACGCGCGGCATTATGGCGCAGGCGCTGGTGTTCACGCGCACGAAGCATCGCGCCAACCGCCTGACGGAGAGCCTGGTCCGCAGCGGCATCAATGCCGAGCGCATTCATGGCAACCGATCGCAGGCGCAGCGGACGCTGGCGCTCGCGGGCTTCAAGAACGGGCGCTATCCCGTCCTGGTCGCCACCGACATTGCCGCGCGCGGCATCGATGTCGAGGCGCTGACCCACGTCATCAACTTCGACGTGCCCGCGGCGCCGGAGGATTACATCCATCGCGTCGGCCGCACCGGCCGCGCGGCGATGACCGGCGAGGCGTTCACATTCGTGTCGCCGGACGAGGAATCGAACCTGCGCGTCATCGAGCGGGCCCTGGGCAAGACCCTGCCGCGGGTGACGCTACCGGACTTCGACTACAGGACACAGGCCGCGCAACTCGAGGTGCCGCTCAAGGAGCGCATCGCCGCCATTCGCCAGCGGAAGCGTGAGGAGCGCGAGCGCGCCGCGGTCAACGCGGCGCGGCGTGCGGCTGGTGTGAGGGACTCGCGCGGGCATCAGCACGATGCAGGGGTAGAAGGTGTGAAAGGCAGGACGCCTCCGCGTACGCGGAGCCATCGCGGGCCGAGCTCAGGGCGCTTCCGGCCGCGGGGGCCACGGCGCAGGCCCTGACCCGCGTCGGTAACGTCTCCTCATCGCGCGGGTAATACCTCGTACCGCGCCATCATGCCCGCCTCCATGTGGTCGTCCAGGTGGCAATGAAAGAGCCACAGGCCAGGACTGTCAGGAACCATGTCGACGGTTTCCGTCGCCATCGGCAAGAGAGGAATCGTGTCCCTGCGCGTGCCGTGGGAGAACAAACGCGCCCCGGGGCGCTGCCGGCAACCAGGCGGGCGTCGGGATCTTCATCCTGCGCCCAGCGCTGCGACATGGCCACAGATCTTCGCGCGTGGACGTATCGATAAACGCGCGAGAAACGCGCCCCAGAGGCCTCCAGAGGCGCGACGGCACCGGGCTTGAGGGGTATCCCCGGCCGGCACTCCGGGCCGCCCTAACAGCCGGGAAGGGGGAAAGAATGCCCGGAACGAGTCGCAGCGGACGACGGCCGCAGCCGGCGGCGCTTCGCGCGCTCAAAGGCGCACGGACGCGCGCGGCATAAGCACGAGCCGCACTTCGAGCCGAAGCTCCCGCCGATGCCGTCCTTCGTCGAAGCCGATCCGATCGCCGCGGGGTACTGGCGGCTGGTCCGGCGGCATTCGGACTGCACGTTGCCGCGTGGGCCTACTGCGGCCACCATTTGACCGACGGATCATTATCCCGCAGGTCTTCTTCCGGGCGGTCGCCACTGGACGCGGCGGGCCGAAGAGCCCGCGAAAGATCATCGCATTCGGCAAGACGTGGCGTCGGGCGTGCGTGAGCGCCGGTCAGCCGGGGCGGATCCCCCATGACCTCCGCCGGTCAGCCGTCCGGCGATTTGTTCGGGCGGGTATCACCGAGTCCGTGGCGATGGCGCTCGCCGGCCACAAGACGCGCTCAGTATTCGCGCGTTACAACATCACGTCAGAGGCCGACCTGCGGGACGCGGCGGAGAAGCTCGATGCGATCGACCGTGACAGTATCGTGACAGTCACCGGCCAGGCCGGACCGTGCCGGGGGACAATCGCGAGATTTACTCAGTAAAACTGGAGGCGCCGCCCGGATTTGAACCGGGGGTGGAGGTTTTGCAGACCTCTGCCTTACCACTTGGCGACGGCGCCGACTGAGGACTTGCGGTGGTCCGCTCCGCCTAAGGGCTCCGGCGAACAGCCTTCGCCGGCGTTGTGGACTCGCCAGCCGAAGCTCCCTCGCGTGCCTGGGGAGCGAAGGCTGGAGCGGGAAACGGGATTCGAACCCGCGACTTCGACCTTGGCAAGGTCGCACTCTACCACTGAGTTATTCCCGCTCGACCGAACCACCACGGTACCACACGCGCGGTCCAGCTTCAAGGCGCCGAGACCTCCCCCACACGCCCGCATACGGAACGTGCGGGCGCCACGGTCACCCGCGGACCGGCTCCAATCGGGCATTTCGCAGCACGTCGGCCGCCTCCTCAGGCGAGGTCGGATTGATGTAGAACCCCGTCCCCCACTCGAATCCCGCCGTGCGCGTGAGCTTCGGCATCAGCTCGACGTGCCAGTGGTAGTAGTCGCCGACCTCCTCCGTGAACGGCGCGCTATGGATGAGGAGGTTGTAAGACGGGTGCTCAAGTGTTCGGTTCATCCTCGCCAAGACCGACCAAAGCATCCGTGCGAGACCCTCATACTCAGCGTGCGAGGCGTCCTCGAAGCGCGCGCCGTGGCGCCGAGGCAGCATCCATGTCTCGAACGGAAAACGCGGCGCGTAGGGCGACAGCGCGATGATATCCGCGTCCTCCTGAATCACGCGACGCTCGGCTGCAATCTCCTGCCGCAGGATGTCACAGAAGACGCATCGCTCCTTCGCACCGTAGTGCTGCTTGGCTCCGTCGAGCTCCTCACGCACGAAGTCTGGCACGATGGGGAGCGCAATGAGTTGGGAATGCGAGTGCTCGAGCGACGCGCCGGCCGGCGCGCCATGGTTCTTGAAGATGAGAATGTAGCGAAACCGCCGATCCCGCTTCAGGTCCTGAATCCGTTCGCGAAACGCCCACAGGACCCGCTCGATCTCCCCCTCGGTCATCGTCGCGAGTGTCTTCGCGTGGTCGGGATGCTCGATGACGACTTCGTGCGCGCCGATGCCGTTCATGCGGTCGAACATCCCCTCCCCTTCGCGGTCCAGGGAACCTTCCACCTGCAGCGCGGGGAACTTGTTCGGGACCACACGGAGATCCCAGCCGGGGGTGTTCGCGCCCGATCCGTTCTGTCGAAACGCGAGAATCTCTGGGGGTGTAAGGTCCTCCCGCCCAGGGCAAAACGGGCAATAGGCACCAGAGACGACGGCGGACCGCTCGATGCGGAAGTCGTTGGGACGCTTGCGCCGTCTGGTCGAGAGAATGACCCAGCGGCCAGTGACAGGATCCTTGCGCAGCTCAGGCACAGTGGCGACGGTTCAGGAGGCCATTCTACCCCGCGGCGTCGAATGCATTCCGAATGAGCTCGATGCGCGGCGCGCCACTGGCGATTTCGATGGCCACCACGTCGAATCGACACGGCCGGTCGAGGAGATGGTGGCGCGCGAGGTAGTCGCGCGCGGTCGCGGTGAGCCGGTGTCGCTTGCGGGGGTTGATCGCCTCAGCGCCAGCCCCGAACGCCCCACCGTCTCGCGCCTTCACCTCGACGAACACCACCGACGGGCCATCCGCAGCGACGATGTCGATTTCGCCACTCCGTCGACGGTAGCGGCGCGCAAGAATTGCGTACCCTTGTCGCTCGAGCTCCTGAACGGCCAGCTCCTCGCCGATTTCACCGAACCGAACACGCCCGCGTCCCACGAGCGAATCGCGAAGCAAGCGGCGAGCCACCATCGAACGCCGCCGCGGTTACTGCCGGGCCACCTCGCTCAGGCTCTCGTCGAAAATGGCAATCGCCGCCTCGGCCTGCGCACGCGTCAGGACCAGCGGTGGACAGAATCGGATGGCGTTCTTGCCCGCGCCCAGGATCAAGAGCCCGCGCTTGAACGCGGCGTTGACGACGGCGTCACACTCGGTCGTGGCCCGCTCTTTCGTGACGCGATCCCGCACGAACTCCACGCCGACCATGAGACCGCGCCCGCGGACATCGCCGATGAGCGGGTGTCGCTCCATGAGCACCTTAAGCCCCGCCATCAGGTGCCCGCCGACCTCAATGGCGTTCGCCATCAACTGGTCGCGGAGCAGCTTCAGCGTCGCAAGGGCCGCCACACACGACACGGGATTCCCACCAAACGTCGAGGCATGCGTGTCGGGCGGCCATGTCATGAGGTCCGCGCGCGCGACGGTGACGCCCAGCGGGAGCCCTGACGCGATCCCCTTCGCCATCGCGACCACGTCGGGCTTCACCCCCGGTGTGCTCGATGGCGAACATCGCGCCGGTGCGACCTAGTCCGGACTGGACCTCGTCGGCGATGAGGACGATCCCATGCCGGCGTGTGAGCTCACGCAGTCGTCGCATGAACACATCCGGTCCCACGACGTATCCACCCTCGCCCTGGATGGGCTCGACGATGACGGCGGCCACTTCGTCCGGCGACAGCAGGTGAAGGAAGAGCTGGTGTTCGATGAAGTCGAGGCACTCTGCCGCGCAGGTTTCCGGCTGAAGCTTCATCGGACAGCGATAGCAATCGGCGTACGGCGCATGAAATATGCCCGGCACGAACGGGCCGAACCCTCGACGCTGCACCGTCTTGCTCGCCGTCACCGACAGCGCGCCCATCGTTCGACCGTGAAACGCGCCGAGAAAGGCGATGACATTCGGCCGTCCTGTTGCGTAGCGTGCCAGCTTCAACGCGGCCTCGACGGCCTCGGCGCCCGAGTTCGAGAAGAGCCCTCGCGCCCCACCCTCCACCGGCGGCGCAGCCGCCAGTTCCTCCGCGAGCCGGACCTGCGGCTCGTAGTAGAAGTCCGTTCCCGACATGTGGAGGAACTTACCGGTCTGCTCATGGATCGCGCGCACGACGTCCGGGTGCGAGTGCCCCGTTGAATTCACCGCGATTCCCGCCGCGCAATCGAGAAACAGGTTGCCGTCGACGTCCTCGACCATGGACCCGAACCCGCGCTCGATCACGAGGGGATAACCGCGCGTATACGAAGGCGACACGACTTTCGCATCACGCTCGATGAGCGCTTTCGCCCGAGGACCAGGCAGCGTGGTCTTGATGGACGGCTTATCCATGCTACTTCCTCTTCCACCGCGTCCCGGACGACGAATCCTCCAGGAGCACGCCTCGAGCGGCCAGGTCCTGGCGAATGCGGTCCGCCTCGGCGAAATCCCGACGACGACGGGCGGCATGCCGCTCCTCGATGAGGCGGTCGATCTCCTCGACCGGAATCGGCGGTTGGTCGTCTTCGGCGCGCCGAAGCGAGAGCACGCCGAGCACGCGGTCGAAGCCTCCGAAGGCTTCATGGATCGCGTCGACGTCAGCACGTCCGACCCGCCCGCTATCAATTGCCGCATTCAGCCACCGCACCAGCTCGAACAGCGCGCCCAGCGCGCCGGCTGTGTTCAGATCGCTCCGCATGGCGTCACCAAATTCCTGCTGGGCCTGCGCGACTCGTGAGCCGACCTCGGGATGAGCGCCCTCCGCGGTGACCGTTGCCAAGCGGGCCAGAAAGTCCGTCAGGCGCCGCATCGCTTCTTCGGCTTGCGCGAGGCTCGACCAGGTGAAGTTGAGCGGCTTTCGATAGTGCGCCGACAGGAGCAGATATCGCACCGCCGAGGGCCTGAACCCCTTCGCGATGACGTCGGGGATGGTGTACGTATTGCCGAGCGACTTCGACATCTTCTGCTCGTCGACATTCAGATGCTCGACGTGGAACCAGAACCGCACGAACGGTTTCCCGGTGGCGCACTCGCTCTGCGCGATCTCGTTCTCGTGATGAGGAAAAACCAGATCCACGCCCCCCGTGTGAATGTCGATCGGTGGCTCGCCGAGGAGACGCAGCGCCATAGCCGAGCACTCGAGGTGCCAACCGGGCCGCCCGGGCGG
This sequence comes from Acidimicrobiia bacterium, assembly GCA_016871175.1. Taxonomy (GTDB): domain Bacteria; phylum Acidobacteriota; class Vicinamibacteria; order Vicinamibacterales; family CAVVIG01; genus VFZL01. Next base: position 105,148 of record VFZL01000006.1, read on the forward strand.
ATCCACGACCGTCCAAGATGGCTCGTCGGGCTTGGTCGCCTTCCACAGCACGAAGTCCCGGGCGTCATCCTTCGCGTAGTTGTCGGCGTCGACGCGCGCACCCGCCTTCATCCCCTCATGGTCGAGACGGGCCAGCTTGCCGTAGTCGGGCATGGTGTTGATCTTGAAGTAGATCGATCCGTCACTGCGATAGGTGTGGCCCTTGGCGTCGAGCACGGTAATCAGGTCCGCCATCGCCTGAAGGTTCTCTGGATCCGTCGCTCGCGGCATCGCCTCCACCGGCTCCAGTCCGAGCGCTCGGGCATCGTCGAGAAACGCATCGACGTACTGGGTCGTATACGCTCGCAGATCCTGACCCGACCGCTGTGCTCCAACGATGGTGCGGTCGTCCACGTCCGTGAAGTTCATCACGTGTCGAACGTCGAATTCCATCAAATGGCGGAGGGTGCGGCGCAGAATATCGGTGCAGATGAACGAGCGGAAGTTGCCGATGTGTCCGCGGGCGTACACGGTCAAGCCGCACGTGTACATGCGAACGGTGTTACCGGGACCAGGCGTGAAGGGCTCCTCGGTCCGGCTCAGCGTGTTGTATAGGCGCATCATCATGCGCGCATCAACCGATCGGGCGAGTGGTATGCCATAGCTGGTGGGTGCCGTCGCTGACGGCCACGTCGAGTGAGCCGTCCCGGGCCTGGAATCGCAATTGGTAGTCGCCGCCTCGCGTCCGCCTCTCCGCCTGCGCGACGGCCGCTGCTAATTGACGGGTGAGCTCCGCGCAACGTTCGGGTGCGCCGCACACGTCACAGACGCGAGACACAACGGCGTGCAGAAGCGTCGGAGACACCGGGGGCGCCATGGTCACGGCCACGTAGAACGCTTTCGGTGACACTGAGCAAAATTCTACAGTGAAAGGCGACTGAAGAGCATCCGCGCACGGTCGCCGTCGGCCGCGATCTGGGCTCTCAACGCTTCGATCGACTCGAACCGACGTTCGTCTCGAAGGCGCTGCACGAAGCCAATCCGGAGCGTCTGTCCGTAGAGGTGCTCATCCAGATCGAAGATGTGCGTTTCGATCGACACCCGGCCGGACGTGTCGACGGTGGGCCGCAGCCCGATATTGGTCACCGACGCGTGCACCGCGCTGCCCAACGTCGCCGTCGTCGCATATACGCCATCGGGCGGGAGCAGCTCGTTGGCGGTGGTCAGATTGGCGGTCGGAAATCCCATGCTCCGGCCTCGCTTGACGCCCTCCACGACCACCCCGTCGACGTAGTACTGGTGGCCGAGCAACGCGCCAGCCTCGTCCACTCGCCCCTCGCCCAGGAGCCGACGGACGCGCGTGCTGCTGACCACAAAGTCCTTGTAGCGAATGGGATCGATCTTCTCGGCGCGAAATCCGTAGCGACTGCCGAGCGTCCGCAGCAATGAGAAGTTGCCGGCCCGATCGTGTCCGAAGAGGAAGTTGGCGCCGACCCAGACGTCGGCCACTCGCAACCAGTCGACGAGTACTCGCTGCACGAACGTGTCGGGATCCCATCGTGACAGATCCGGCGTGAAACGGACGATCGCCGCTCCCTGGACACCAGTTCCTTCGATCGCCTCCAGCTTCTGCGCGGTGCTCATGATGAGCGGTGGGGCCTTGTCCGGCCGAACCACACGCGGCGGGTGCGGGTCGAAGGTCATGACGATGGGCGTGGCGCCGCGTTCGGAGGCGACGCGGCAGACACGCTCGAGAATCTTTCGGTGACCACGATGCACGCCGTCGAAGTTTCCGAGGGCCAGCACGGGCTGCGCCCACCGCGGAGGGCGGGGATCATCAGGGAAATGGATAACGTCCATCAGGCCGACACGATCAGCCCATCATAGGCCAACTCGACACCGGCGGGCAGCGACGAACAGGTCGCAGCGTGCGGCAGGTCGTGGCACATGTGCGTGAAGTACGTGCGGCTCGGCGACAGCCTCGCGACCACCGCCAGCGCCTCGTCGACGTTGAAGTGAGTTGGATGCTTCCGGCGCCGAAGTGCGTCGAGGATCAGCACCTCGACACCCTGGAGTAACGGCCACGATGCGTCGGGGATGGCGCTGCAGTCGGTGAGATACGCGAATCGGCCGACGCGAAACCCAAGCACCGGACGTTGCCCGTGCCAGAGGGGCACCGGGACAATCTCGACTCCACCCAGGCAGAACGCGCCGCCAATTCGAAATGCCACCAACCGCGGGATGCCCCCGGCAGGCTCCGTCGACATCGAGAAGATGTAGGCGAACGTGCGTTTGAGGTCACTCAGCGTTTGTGCGTCGGCGAGGAACGGGATCGGTTGCTGTTGCAGCACGTTGAAGCGACGGACCTCATCGAGACCGAGGATGTGGTCGGCGTGGCTGTGCGTGAACAGAATCGCGTCCACCCGCCGGACCCCGTGAGCCAGCGCTTGCGACCGCAGATCGGTGGACGTATCGACCAAAATGGATCGCACGCTGGCCGCGCAGGCGGACCCCAGGGTCTCGTCGGGCGGTGTCTCAATCTCGATGAGAATCGACGGTCTGGTACGCCGATCGCGCGGATCGTCAGATCGACAGACGGCGCACTCGCACCCGATCATCGGGACGCCGTGTGACGTGCCACTCCCGAGAACGGTCACCTTCAGGTTCAACGATTCGCTTCCCCAGCCGCCCGTGCGTAGCGAAGGCGGAGCTCGTAGAGCACCTGATCGAGTACCTGCCGCTCCTCCGCCGAAAGGTTTCCCTTCGTCTTCTGCTCGAGCAGAGACAGGATCTCGATCATCTGCGACGCGCCTTCGAGGTTCGGTTCCGTGCGTGCACCCGTCTCAGGATTCGACATGTCACCGAAATGAATCGCCGCGGAGCTCGCGAGCGAGAGGACGAACGTCGTGAACGCCAAGCCTGCCATGCAGCTTGATAATATGACATCCCACCATGTCGAATGCAGCCGACGAGTTCCAACGTCTCATCGCCATCGTCGCCCGCTTGCGCGCCCCCGATGGGTGTCCGTGGGACCGCGAGCAGACGATCGACACCCTGAAGCCGTATGTGCTCGAGGAGACGTACGAGGTCCTCGAGGCGATCGACGCCCACGACCACGCGGCGTTGCGCGATGAGCTTGGGGATTTCCTGTTCGAGGCAGTCTTCGTCGCCCAACTCGAAGCCGAGGCTGGCCATTTCACGATTGCCGACTCGGTCAAGAGCGTGGCCGACAAGCTCGTGCGGCGTCATCCGCATGTCTTCAAGCGCGAGCAGGGCGAGCCGGGACTCGACACGGCGCACCAGGTCCGCACGCGCTGGGAGGAGATCAAGGCTCAGGAGCAACGCGACCAGCCCAAGCCCAAGACGCTGCTGAGTGGTGTCCCGGAAGGACTGCCCGCTTTGCTGCGGGCCTACCAGATCGGTGTGCGGTGCGGTTCCGTGGGATTCGACTGGGCGAAAGCAGCCGACGTGAGTGTGAAGATCCAAGAGGAGGTCGACGAGGTGCGCGAGGTCCTGGCCACCGCTCCGATGGATCTCGCGAGAGCGGAGGAAGAGATCGGCGACCTCCTGTTTGCGATCGCCAACTTGGCCCGAAAGCTCTGCGTCGAGCCCGAGACGGCCCTCCGGAAGGCTAACGCCAAGTTCACCAGGCGTTTCACGGCCATGGAGACGCGAATCGCGGGCACGGGCCGCAAGATGCCCGACATGAGCCTCGACGAGCTCGAGGACGAGTGGCGGCTCGTGAAAGCCCAGCGAGCCGAGCGTCGCTGATGTTCATCAGCAGCCAACGCCCACCTCAGAGTACACTGTCGAGCCTCCGTTCACCGTGTGGACAACGAGGTCCGCCCCGTCCGTGTCGATGCTGATTCCTCCGTCGCGGTCGGTCCGGTACATGGCAGCACCGACGGACTCATACCGCGCGAGCACGGCCGGAGCAGGATGACCGAACGGGTTGTTGCGACCGGCGCTCACCACTGCAATCGTGGGCCGCAGCTGTGAGAGCCAGCGCTCGCTGCTCGAAGATGCACTGCCGTGGCGTGCAACCTTCAGGACGCGTAATCGAGCTGGCTCGAACTGCCCACCGATCTCGGCTTCAACGTCTCGGCCGATGTCACCAGGCAGAACGATCGACACGTCGCGCCAGCGCAGCTCGATCACGATCGAATCGTTGTTCCGCGGATCCTGACGCTCCCAATCTGGCCGCGTTGGATGGTGCACGATGACTCCGACTCCGTCGATCGAGGTCTCGTCCGCCCGCTGTATGGTGGTCCAGCGGGCACCCACCGCATCCGCCACGAGCCGGATCGCCTGCAGCGTCGGCGAGCGCGGCGCTCTTGACGGAGCCAATCAGCGTGATGCCTCGACGGGCCAGGGCGCGTTCCTCGTCAAGGGCGCCCGCATTGCGGTAGGTCGTCGGCCGCCGCAGCCACGTCGGCATCGCGACGGTGCGACCCGCCCGCCAGTGGTGAGCAGCCGCGGCTGCCAGCTCCCCGGCTACCGCAATCCGTACCCCGCCTCGTACAGCGCGAACCCCGCGGTCCTCCATCCACGCGCTGTGCCGTGCGCTGCCGCGGGCCAGGATCCGGATCGCGGTCACGTCCAGCTCGAGGACCACCGACTCGTCGCCAACCGCCGCGTCGGTGGCCAGCGCCCCGGTGACGATCGCTTGCAGTCCCTCCGCGTCACCCGACGCGACCGTGTCGTCGAACGCCTGCCGTAGGGGCGGTCGTAAGGCGCCCTGCACCGCGTGCACCGCCAACAATCCGCCGCCGCCGACGAACGCCACCGCCACGCCCGCGACGACGACGCGCGCCCATGCGCCCCGCATGCCAGCACAGACCGCCGACAACCCGAGCCAGAGCAGCGCCAGAGCCATGGGCTGCACGAACAACTCGGAGAGCGCAAGTCCACTGGCGATCCCGCCAATCAACGAGACTACGGGAGCGAGCGTGGCCACGCGCATAAGCGTGGCCAGAGCAAGAAATGGAGCACGGGCGGCCTACAGTGTCCGCGCGTGACGCAATCACGTATCGCCCTGATCGACAGCGGGATGCGGCCGAGTCGTCTCGTCTCGCGAGTCGGATCCGCCGACGAAGTCGCAGAATCTGCCGACGCCCTAGGCCCTGCTGGTGGCGATTCCTGCGTGGTACTCCTGCAGCGCACGCGCTCCGACGCCTTGCTGCCGCATCGCACGAATCGCGCTGACGGCGGCCGCCGCACCCGTCAGCGTGGTGATGCAGGGCACACCGTGCATCATCGCAGCGCGTCGTACGGCACGATCGTCGAAGAACGATTCGCGCCCGAGCGGCGTGTTCACGATGAGATCGATTTCCCGGTTGACGATCTCATCGGCGACGTTCGGTCGCCCTTCGTTCACCTTGTAGACGATGTCGACATCAAGTCCGTACGATCGGAGGAACGCCGCCGTGCCTCGCGTTGCCAGGAGGCGAAACCCGAGCTCGGCCAAGTCACGAGCAATCGGCAGGACGTTGGGCTTGTCGTCGTTGTTCACGCTCAAGAACGCCGTGCCAGCGTCGGGCAACCGCTGGCCCACCGACAACTGAGCTTTCGCGAACGCCACACCAAAGGTGTTCGCACCGCCCATCACCTCGCCCGTGGACTTCATCTCAGGACCAAGGATGGTGTCGACGCCTGGGAACCGGACGAAGGGAAACACCGGGCTCTTCACGAAGACACCGGACACCTCGATGTCCTTCGTCAGCCCGAGTTGTGCCAACGTCTTCCCCGTCATGACACGCGCGGCCACCTTTGCCAGCGGCACACCGCTCGCCTTGGACAGATACGGCACGGTCCGGGACGCGCGCGGATTGACCTCGAGGACGTACACCACATCGTCCTTCGTGGCATATTGCACGTTCATCAGTCCGACGACCTTGAGCGACTTCGCGATGCGGCGCGTGTACTCGCGAATCGTGTTCAGGTGTCGCTCGGGACAGATGAACGGCGGGACCACGCACGAGCTGTCGCCGGAGTGAATCCCCGCTTCCTCGATGTGCTCCATGATGCCGCCGATGATGACCTCCCCGGTCGCATCGGCCACGGCGTCCACATCGAACTCGAACGCGTCCTCGAGGAACTTATCGATGAGAATCGGATTCTCGGGTGACGCGTCGAGCGCTTGCGTCATGTAGCGATCGAGCGTCGCCATGTCGTAGACGATCGCCATGGCTCGTCCGCCCAACACATACGAGGGGCGCACCACGACCGGGAACCCGATGTTCGAAGCGACGTTCCGCGCCTCGTCTCGGGTTGTCGCCGTACCGCTGACCGGCTGCGGAATGTCGAGCTCCTGGAGCAGCGCCGAAAAGCGTCGTCGGTCCTCGGCCAGGTCGATGGAATCCGGCGAGGTCCCGAGAATCTTGACACCCGCCGCCTGCAGCGCCAACGACAGCTTCAGCGGCGTCTGTCCGCCGAACTGCACCAAACACGCCACCTCTCCGCCAGCGCTGCGCTCGGTCTCGATGACGTCCATCACGTCCTCAAACGTCAGCGGCTGGAAATACAGACGATCGGCCGTGTCGTAGTCGGTCGACACCGTCTCCGGATTGCAGTTGATCATCACGGTCTCGAATCCTTCTTCGCGAAGGGCGAAGGCCGCGTGACAACAACAATAGTCGAACTCGATGCCCTGGCCGATTCGGTTCGGCCCGCTGCCCAGGATGACGATCTTGTGGCGGCCGGTCGGGTTCGCCTCGCACGAGGGCTCGTAGGAGCTGTACATGTACGGCGTGAACGACTCGAACTCCGCGGCGCAGGTGTCCACTCGCTTGTAGACCGCTTTGAGGTTCTGCGTCTGCCGCCACGTGCGGACCGCGGTCTCCGCTGAGCCGGTCGCCAGCGCGATCTCCGCGTCACCGAAGCCCGCTCGCTTCAGCCGCCGCATGTCCTCGTCCTCGAGACGCGCCAGACCGAGCTTCTTGGCGCCCTTGCGGAGCTCCGCGATTTCAGCGAACTGGCACAGGAACCACGGATCCATCTTCGTGAGCTCGTGGATCTGCTCCACCGCCCAGCCGCGAGCCAACGCCCGGAACACGTCCCACATCCGACGGTCGTGCGGCACCGACAGCCGCTTGCGAAGCGCCGCGTCGTCCTCGTTCGCAGCCGCCCTGGCGGCCGCTCCGCGCGGACGCGGCATGGTGGCCGCCGCGGCCGCGTCCGCCTCGGCGTCCGAGAAGAGTAGGCCACTCTTGCCCAACTCGAGCGAACGGATGCCCTTCATGAAGGCTTCCTTGAAGGTTCGCCCGATGGCCATCACCTCCCCCACCGACTTCATCTGTGTCGTCAGTGTGCGGTCGGCCTGCGGGAACTTCTCGAAGTTCCAGCGGGGGATCTTGACCACCACGTAGTCGATCGTCGGCTCGAAGGAGGCCGGCGTGACACGTGTGATGTCGTTGGGGATCTCGTCGAGGTGATAGCCCAGCGCGAGCTTGGCCGCGATTTTCGCAATCGGGAACCCGGTGGCCTTCGAGGCCAGCGCAGACGACCGCGACACGCGCGGGTTCATCTCGATCACGATCATGCGACCGTTAACCGGGTTGACCGCGAACTGGATGTTGGAGCCACCGGTCTCGACGCCAACCTTCCTGATGATCAGCCGCGCCGCGTCCCGCATGCGCTGGTACTCTTTGTCGCTCAACGTCATGATCGGCGCCACGGTGATGCTGTCGCCCGTGTGCACACCCATGGGGTCGACGTTCTCGATCGTGCAGATGACCACGAAGTTGTCCGCGACGTCGCGCATCACCTCGAGCTCGAATTCCTTCCACCCGATGACCGACTCCTCGACCAACACCTCGTGCACCGGGCTCATGTCGAGACCGCGCTGCACGATGTCTCGAAATTCCTCGACGTTGTAGGCGATGCCGCCACCCACGCCGCCCAGCGTGAACGATGGCCGGATGACGAGTGGAAAGCCCAGCGACTGAGCCAGGACGTTGGCTTCGTCGAAGGTCTTGACCACGCCGCTCTGCGGGACGTCGAGACCGATCGACCGCATCGCGTCCTTGAACAGTTGTCGGTCCTCCGCAATCTTGATCGCTTCAATCGACGCCCCGATCAGCCGGACGTTGTACTTCTCCAGGACGCCGGCCTGTGCTAGGTCGACCGCCAGGTTGAGCGCCGTCTGGCCTCCGACCGTGGGCAGCACCGCGTCGGGCCGCTCGCGCGCGATGATCGATTCGAGCACCTCCACCGTCAGCGGCTCGACGTACGTCCGGTCGGCCAGCTCGGGGTCGGTCATAATCGTGGCGGGATTGCTGTTGACGAGCACCACCTCGAGTCCTTCCGCACGCAAGGCCTTGCACGCCTGCGATCCGGAGTAGTCGAATTCGCAGGCCTGACCGATGACGATCGGGCCCGACCCGATCACCAGGACACGCTTGATATCGGTTCTCCGTGGCATCGCTCAGCCGCGCCCCTCAATCAACTCGATGAAGTCCGTAAACAGGTAGTCGGCGTCGTGCGGACCGGGCGACGCCTCCGGGTGATACTGCACCGAAAAGGCCGGCCGCGACCGGTGGCGCAAGCCCTCCACCGTTTCGTCGTAGAGATTGATGTGCGTCACGGCCACGTCCTCCGGCAGGGTCGACGGGTCGACCGCGAAGCCATGGTTCTGGGAGGTGATTTCGATCCGCCCGGTCTCCAGCTTCTTGACCGGATGATTGGCGCCACGATGGCCGAACTTCAACTTGTAGGTCGCGCCTCCCATCGCCAACCCAAGGATCTGATGCCCCAGGCAGATGCCGAAGGTCGGGACATTGGCCGCAACGATCGCCCGTGCGTTCTCGATCGCGTATGACAGCGGCGCAGGATCCCCGGGGCCGTTGCTCAGGAAGACGCCGTCCGGCCTGGTCGCGAGGACCTCGGCCGCCGGCGCTGTGGCCGGGTACACGCGCACGTCGCAGTTGTGAGCCGTCAGCCGCCGCAGGATGTTCCACTTCATCCCGTAGTCGTAGGCGGCGATCTTCAGGCGTCGCTTCGCGAGACGGCCAGGCTCGACAGTGAACTCTCCCACGTCCTCACGGGGCCAGTCGAACGCCGCCTCGGTCGTCACGCCTCGGACGAGATCCGATCCTTCCATCTGCCGGACACCAGCCGCACGGGCCACCAACGTGTCCGGATTGAGACCCCAACCGGTCGCGATCACACCGCGCATCACGCCGATAGATCGCAGCCGCCGTGTCAGATCCCGCGTGTCGATGCCCGCGATCGCCACGATGGCGTGACGGATGAGATAGTCGCGCAGCGTCCCATCGGCTCGCCAATTGCTCGCCACCGGGGATTCCTGGCGGATGACGAATCCGGCCGCCCGCACACCTCGCGACTCGACATCTTCGTCCGACACACCGTAGTTCCCGATCTCCGGGCACGTCATGGTCACGATCTGTCCGGAGTAGGACGGGTCGGTGAGAATCTCCTGGTATCCGCTCATGCTGGTGTTGAACACCACTTCACCCTGCGCCTCGCCTTCAGCGCCAGCGGCGAAGCCGCGGTACCACGTGCCGTCCTCTAGGGCGAGCACGGCTTCCGTATGGTTGTTCGTGCTTGGTCGTGGGTATTTGGTCACGTTGTCGATGGTTCCGGGTCAGTGGTCGTTGGTCGCGCGCTACTGCTCGAGTGCGGCTGACACGCGGCGGTTCTCGCCTGCGGCGAGCTCCACCAGCCGCGACCATCCGCGGAAGCCCTCGAGCTCCAGGAATAGGGTGTGCTGGCCCACGCGCACGTTGTCGATCGTTGCGGGCGTCGTGCCGACGCGTCGGCCGTCGATGTAGATGGCGGCCCCGGAGGGACGCGAATCGACAATCAACACGCCGGCCCCACCGGTCGTCGCCGGCCGCGCCCCGACGACTTCGGCTCCACCCTCCGGCGTCGGACGTCCGCGCGGCGGCGTGAGATCGACCACGATCGACTGCGCGGGCTGTGAGGCGGACACCGTGACGCGACGTTCCTCCGGCCCATAGCCGGTCCGCGTCACCCTGACAGTATGCGATCCGAACGCGAGGGCCCGGAGCGTGAGGGGTGTCGCCCCCACGTCCTTGCCGTCGAGCTGTACCCGCGCTCCCGCCGGCGAGCTGCGTACCAGCAGCCGTCCCGATCGTCTGGGCGCCGATGGCGACGCGGCCGTTGCGGTTGCGCTGGACCGTGCCGGAGCGCGGTCCGCGCGTTTCGACGTGCCCGTGGACTCCGCACCACGGCGCGACTCCGCAGCGTTCGCCGTACTCGCAGGCGATTCGACACGGTCGGGGGCCAGTGTCGGCGCTGGCGCCGCGCCCGTGGTCGCGGTAGCAGCGGCCACTGGAGACGCCACACTCGGACTGGGCGGCTGCGCGGGTTGTGACGCGACGGTCGGCGCCGGCGGCGCGGACGTGGCGGTCGTGGTCTCTGCGGCCGGCGTCCGGGCCAGAACGTCCTCCCCACTGTCACGGCTGCTGAAGATGAAGAAGCCAACCGCGATGCCCATGATGAGCCCCACCATCCACGCGAGCGGGATGGGCCAGACCGAGGAGGTCGCCGGTGTCAGGCCTGCCGGAGCCATCGCCGCTGGCGCACTCTGGGGACCGAGCGGGACGTCTGACAGTTGGCCGACGGCCGTGGCCCCGCCTGCCGTGCCGGCGGTGAGGGCCGTGCCAAGCGACGCCCGATGCCTCCCCCGCTCGCGGCGATCGGCGGTTGCGACCCGCCGGTCCGACCCATCTGCGCGGTGCGTCTCCAGACTTCGCTCCTCCCTCGTCACGACCGTGGCCTCCACGCTCGTGTCGGCCTTGAGGGCACGGTCAAGTTCGACGTCGACGTCGATGTCGGCCGCCGTCAGGCGATTGGCCGGAATCTTCCAGTCGGGGTTTGGGCGATCGCGGCGGCTCGGGGGCGTGGCGAGCGTCAACTCGCTATCGTCCTCGGCGCTGAAGGCGATCAACGGCCCGTCCAACGTGGCGGAGTCGCTCGACGCAGGGACGTCGCCAGGCAGCAGTGTCTCAGCCACGCCGCGGACTGGCTCGTCGAGCGGCAGACGGGCCTCGACCGGTGGCGGTGTCGGAGCTGGCGTGGACACGGCGTCAGGCGTGCGCAGAAGGTCGGCCACAGACTTGAGCGCTTCGGCAAACGCCGCGGCCGTGTCGTACCGGTCCTCGGGGCGCTCAGCCATCGCCTTCCTCAGAACCTGGCCGAACGCGTGAAGCTCTGCCTTGGACCCGCCGAGCAGCGCGTCGAGTGCGGCCGGTCCTGCTGGCGCCCGGCCCGTGAGAATCTCCGTCGCGAGGAGGGCCAAGCTGTAGATGTCGGCACGACGGTCCCAGGCCGCCCCGTTCACGCGCTCGGGTGCGGCGTACGGCGCACGGGCCGGAGACGCCAGGCCGATCACCTCCAGGGCTTGCGCGACGCCGAAGCCAGCGACACGCGAATCGTCGGCGGTGAGCAGCAGATCGCGTGGATGGAGCGAGCCGTGGTACACACCCTGGGCCGCAGCGGCGTCGAGGGCCCCGGCGACCTGCGTCACGACGCGCGCGGCGTCTGGAGGCGAGGTAGCGCCGAACTCACGTATGACCGCGTCGAGCGAGTCAGCCGCGGCAAAGTCCTGCGCGAGGTACGGTAATCCGTCGGCCAGGCCGGCCGCGACGGGCGCAGCCACCCCCGGATGGGTCAGGTCAAGGCCGACAAGATCCTGGAGGCGAGCGACCAGCGCGTGTGCCTGCGCGGGCTCCAGGTTGAGTGCAAACACTTTCACCGCGACGAGTCGACCCTGGTCTGGATCGTACGCGCGATACACCGGCCCCAGCGCGCCTGACCCTGTTTGATGCAGCACGCGGAACGGGCCGAAGGCATCGGGCGATGCGGCACCGGTGTTTTCAGGCAGTTCAGGTGCTCCTCGAAGGAAGGCGCACGCATCGTAACACCTGCCCGCGGCGCATTCAATGCGTTCGCGCAGGTTTCGCGTCGCACTCGCACACCTTCGCGACAACCACGCCCAACCAGCCGAACGTGCGCGCGGCTGTGACCGACTCCGCTCGCTTAACGCTGACCAATCAAGCGCATAGCGGTGCCTTGCGACCTTGACAGTCCCATAATCGCTCTGCGAGAGTAGGCCATGGGTGCGGTCCAACTCAAGCGAAGCAACCGCAGTGTCGGGCGTCGCGCCGACTCGCGTGGCAGTCGATGTCCGCCGGTTCCCGTGGGTTCGCCGGTTTGCGACCGACTATACCTACGACTTTCGCGCTGTGGCGCCGTTCTTCGCCGGCGACCCGGCCGAGTTCCGCGCCTGGTCCGAGGCCATCGGGCGGACGCAAGCCCATCCACGCCGTCCCGCTGACATCGCCGCCATCATCGCCGCGCAGCAAGCGCGACGCGGCGCTCCCGACGCCGCCAGAGCGGCGGCCCGGTTGTTGAGCAACCCACAAACCGTGGCCATTCTCACCGGCCAGCAAGCGGGTCTCTTCGGCGGACCACTCTTCACCCTTCTGAAGGCGCTGACGGCGCTGAAGCTCGCCGCGCACGTGACGCGAGAGCATCACGTGCCCGCTGTGGCCGTGTTCTGGATCGACGCCGAGGACCACGACTGGAACGAGGTCCGGAGTTGTACTGTTCTCGATGAGGCGCTCGAGGCCAAGACCCTCTCGCTGCCGTCCCGCGCCGGTGACGATCCGACGCCGGTGGCTGCGATCGAGCTCGACACCGCCGTAGTGACTGCCCTTGACGAGCTCGAACGGACGTTGGGCGCCACCGAGTTCCGTTCCGAGATCCTCGCCGGTCTGCGCCGCGCCTATGCGCCAGGCGTCAGCATGACGGACGCATTTGGCACGTGGCTCGAGCACGTCCTCGGACCGCGCGGGCTGATCGTCTACGACTCGTCGGATCGCAACGCCAAGCCGCTCGCCAGCCGGATCTTCGCGCGCGAGCTGGCTGCCCCGGGCGAAACCGCCCGCCGCGCGGCCCAAGCTGGAACGGACCTCGTGGCCCGTGGCTACCATTCCCAGGTCCAGTCGCAGGCCGACACACTCGCCCTCTTCCATCTTGGCCGCGGGCGGCGCCCGATTCGCGCGCAGGGCCCGGACCTGCTCATCGGCGACGAGCGCGTGACCAAGGCGCAGCTCGAACGAGAAGCCCGTGAGCGGCCTGACGGCCTCAGCCCCAACGTCCTCTTGCGCCCCGTCGTTCAGGACACGGTCTTCCCGACTGCCTGCTACGTGGCCGGTCCGAACGAGCTGGCATACCTCGGTCAGTTGCGCGGGGTGTACCAGCACTTTGGGGTGCCCATGCCGCTCGTGTATCCGCGCGCGAGCGCGACGCTGCTCGATTCAGGCGCGATGCGCTTTCTTGCGAGGTACGGGGTCCCGCTCGAAGGACTTCAGCCGCAGGACGACTCGGCACTGAACGCGCTCTTGGCGGCGCAGATTCCGGCCACCGTGGAGGCGGCGTTCAGCGCCGCCTCCCGCACGGTCGACGCGCAGATGGGGCATGTGATCGACGCGATCCCGGTCATCGATCCCACGCTGGAGCAAACCGCCCGCACGACGCTCGGCAGAATGCAGAACGATCTGCACACGCTCCACAACAAGATGATCAACGCCGCCAAACGGCGCGATGAGACGCTCCGACGGCAGTTTGCCAGCACACGCGCGCGCGCCTTTCCTGGTGGTGACGCCCAGGAGCGCGCGATCGGGTTCGTATCGTTCCTCAACCAGTACGGTCCGTCGCTTCTCGAGCGCCTGGACGCTGAGCTGCCCCTCGATCTCGGTCGCCACTGGGTCATCTCAATCTGAGCCATGGCACGAAGGCCGGCCGGTTCGCGGAAATGGGGCCTACGGGTCCGGATCGCGGCCGTCTGGAAGCGCCGATGGGTGCGCGTCGCCGCCGTGCTGCTGACGATTCCGCTCGTGATCCTCGGAGCTGCGCTGACCTACTCCTACATCACGATCGCACGCGTGATCGACGCGCGCCTGCATGGTGAGCGTGAGCGTGTGCTGCCCCGGGTCTTCGCGCGCCCACTGGAGCTGCGTGTCGGCCAGTCCCTTAGCGGCGACCAGCTCGTCGATCGACTCAACGAGCTCGGGTACGCGGAGCGGGAGATGCCGGCGAAGCCTGGCGAGTTCGCGGTCACGCGGGAAGCCATCACGATTGTGGGGCGAGCCGAGGCGCTGCAAGGCAAAACCATTACGGTCTCCTTCGTGCGACCCACGCCGGCGTCCCGCCAGCGCCCTGGGCGCAAGCCTCCCCCTCCACCCAAGCCCACCGATCGCGTGGAGTTCCTTCAGCTCGGTGGGGGCCGGCAGGAACGGATCGTGCTGGATGCGCCCATCCTGACTGCGCTCATCAGCGGCGAACGCGAGAAGCGGCGACCGGTCGCGCTCTCGGCCATTCCCGACCGCGTCACGCAGGCCGTTCTCGCCATCGAGGATCGCCGGTTCTACGATCACCCCGGTGTGGACATCATCCGCAGTGTGGGCGCGATCGTCACCAACCTCCGCGGCGACACGCCGTATCTGGTCGGCGGCAGCACGATCACGCAGCAGTTGGTCAAGAACTTCTTCTTGACCTCCGAGAAGTCCTACAAACGCAAGCTGATGGAACAGTTCATGGCGCTCGCCCTCGAGCGCCGGGCGTCGAAGGACGAGATTCTCGAGCTGTACCTGAACGACATTCCTCTCGGCCAGCGCGGCTCGTTCTCCATCCGCGGCGTTGCCGAAGCGTCGCGCCTCTTCTTCGGCAAAGACGTCAGCAACGTCTCGCTCGCAGAGGCCGCCACGATCGCCGGTGTCATCCAGCGACCGTCGGCCCTCAACCCGTTCAACAACCCGGACGAGTGCCGCGAGCGGCGGAACGTCGTGCTGCAAGCCATGGCCACCGCCGAATACATCTCTCAGGAAAGCGCGGATCAGGCGATCAAGGAGCCGCTGGTCATCGTGCAGCGGGCTCTGGAATCCGAAGCGCCCTACTTCGTCGATTACGTCGGGCAGCAGCTCGCCGAGCGGTATCCAGGCTTGACGACGACGACCGACGAGGCCGTCGATGTCTACACGACGCTGGATCTCCACTATCAGCGCCTCGCGCTCGACGCCGTCCGCGATGGTCTGGCGAACGTCGACAAGCTGCTCGCGCGCCGCAAGCTGAAGGAGCGCGCCGAAGCCGCGCTCGTCGCCGTCGATCCACGGACGGGCGACATCCTGGCGATGGTCGGCGGCCGCTTCTACAACCGCTCGCAGTTCAACCGTGCCGTCACCTCGCGCCGGCAACCCGGATCGGTCTTCAAGCCCTTCGTGTTCCTCGCGGCATTCGAGCGTGCCCAGGAGACGGAAACGACCGACATGTCACCGGCCTCCATCGTGGACGACAGCCCCTCCATCTGGGAGACCAACGAAGGGCCGTGGGAGCCGGCAAACTACGAGGACGAGTACGACGGTCCGATCACATGGCGCCGCGCACTCGCCCGCTCACGTAATCTGGCGACGATCAAGGTTGCCGAGCAAGTGGGGTTCGATCACGTCTCCGCCTTGTGGCGGCGCATGGGACTGGGCACACCCCCTCGCACGTATCCGTCGATTGCGCTCGGCGTCTTCGAGGCGACGCCGCTGGAAATTGCCACCGCGTACACCGTGTTCCCCAACCAGGGCACGCTCAGGCCCCTGCGGTCACTCTGGCAAATCACCCGCGCCGGAAAGGCGCTCGGGCTGAAGCCACCTGCGCCGAGGCCCGTCGTCCGACCCACGAGCGCGTACCTCGTCACGAGCATGATGCGCAGCGTACTGAACGAGGGCACCGGCGCCGGCGCACGCGGCCTGGGTTTCACGCTCGACGCGGCCGGCAAAACCGGAACGACCAACGATCTCCGCGATGCGTGGTTCGTCGGGTTCACGCCGGAGCTGCTCACGGCCGTCTGGGTCGGGTTCGACGACAATCAACCGCTCGGCTTGTCGGGCGCGAGAGCCGCCCTTCCGATCTGGGCCCAGTTCATGCGTCGAGCGCTCGCCGGGCACACGAGTCAGGGGTTCCACGTACCCGACGGCATCGCCTTTGTTGACATCGACCCCGAGACCGGCAAGCTCGCCAGCACCGATTGCCCGAGGGTAATCGCGGAAGCCTTCCTCGAGGGCACCGAGCCCACGGAAACGTGTGATCTGCATCGCCGGTCAGCCACGTCACCGGCTTGGCTCACCGACGGGCTTGGGCGATAATTCCTGATATGAATCAGGAAGTGTTCGCGGCGGTGGCGGAGGCGCTCGAACGCGGCGAACCCGCGGCGCTGGTGACCATCGTGTCCACGGTGGGATCGACACCTCAGCGGATCGGCGCGAAGATGTTGGTGTTCGGCGACGGACGGACGGTCGGAACGATTGGCGGCGGCTGCTACGAGAACGACGCCTTCTGGAAGGCACGAGAAGCCATCGGTCACCGCCAACCCCAGATGGTCCGCTACGAGCTGTCGGATGACTTCGCGCAGGAGACCGGGCTGATCTGCGGAGGCCAGATGGAGGTCTACATCGAACCGATCGAGCCCTCGCCGGCGCTGTACGTGATCGGGGCCGGCCACGTCGGCTATCAGCTCGCCCACATGGCGCAAACCGTCGGGTTCAAGGTGCACGTGATCGACGACCGGGAGAAGTTTGCGAGCCGGGAGCGCTTCCCGGACGCTGAAGAGGTCGTGGCTCAAGACATTCCGACCTGGCTCGGACAGGCTTCGATTCCCGCTCACGCCTACGTCGTCGTCGTCACGCGGGGGCACACCAACGACCTCGACGCGCTGCGCGCGCTCGCCCCGCGCGACTTCCGCTACCTGGGCCTCATCGGCAGCCGAGCCAAAGTGGCTCGAATCTATGACGCCTTGCGGGACGAGGGCATGCCCGCCGATCGACTCACTCGCGTCCATGCCCCCATCGGGCTGGACATCGGTGCGGTGACGCCTCAGGAGATCGCCGTCAGCATCCTCGCGGAGCTCATCGCGGTGAAACACGGCAAGATTACGAGCCGCGACGCGACCGACCTGTCGATGCAGTGGAACAATCTGAAGGTGAAGGCCGGCTGAGCCTAGTCGCGGTATAATGCCTAGCAGTCGTCGTCGCGGACTGCTAGCGCGGCCGCACGTAGACGGAAGGTGTTGACGACCTCAGGATGATGGACAACGACCGCGCCAGCCGCATTCTGGCCGCCCTCGTTCGGGAGTACATCGCCTCTGGCGAGCCGGTTCCCTCATCGCTGCTCGCGAGCCTGGCCGGCGTCGGCGTCTCTTCGGCGACCGTTCGAAACATCCTGGCACGTTTGGAGGACGAAGGCTTCGTCCAGCAACCGCACACGTCGGCCGGCCGCATTCCGACCGACCGCGGCTATCGGTTCTATGTCGACCTGCTGCTCGAGACCCGTCGGTCGGCGCGTACGAGGCAGGCGGTCGAGGCACAACTGCGGCGTGATGCCGCTAATGGCGTGCTCGTGGACGACATCCTCACGCACGCGTCCCACGTCGTGTCGCAGGCCTCTCGCCACGTCGGGTTCGCCGTGCGGCCCGCCCACGTGACGGCCGTGTTCGATCGGGTGGAGTTCGTGCCGCTCTCCTCGACGCGCGTGCTCGTCGTGCTCATCGCGCGTGGCGGGCACATCGTCCAGAAGGTCATCGACATCCACAAGCCTCTCGGAGCGGTCGAGCTCCACCAGGCGGCCAATTATCTCAACGACGAGTTCCGCGGGTTGCCTCTCTATCGGGCGCGTGAAGCGGTGCTCGCACGAATGACGGAAGAGCGGCTCCTCTACGACGAGCTCCTCGAGCGTGCGCTGCGCCTGGCCACCTCGACGTTCTCCGATCTTCCCGCCGAGTCGGGTTTCTACGTGGACGGTGCGGCCTCGCTGCTCGAGCAGCACCACGGGCTCACGCTCGAAACCTTGCATACGCTGTTACAGATGATTGAAGAGAAGCAGCGCCTGATCCGGTTGCTCAACGAATACATCGACGGCCAGGGTCTGACGGTGGTGATCGGCGCCGAGCATCTCGAGCCGAGCCTGCGACCGTTCAGCCTCGTGGCGTCGACCTTCGAGGCCGCCGCCGGCACCGGAACGGTCGGCGTGATCGGACCGACGCGCATGCGCTACTCTCGCGCGATTACTGTCGTCGATGCCGCAGCGCAGGCAGTCACCCGCGTGCTGCGCGCGCAGAACTAGACACGCACACCATGGCTCAAGAACCCAATGAAGCCCCCGCGGGTACGCCCGCGGCCGACGATGCGTCGCTCGCTCGGGATCCGGTAGATGCCGCGGCTCACGTCGCGCTGAAGGCCGAGCGGGACGATCTCTACGATAGGCTGCTCCGGAAGACCGCGGAATTCGACAACTACAGAAAGCGTGTCGAGCGCGAACGGCGCGACCACGCCGACCAGTCGGTCACCGATCTGCTGCTCGAGCTCCTGCTCGTCGTGGACGATTTCGACCTGGCGGTCGGTGTCGAGACGGCGGACTCGTCGTACAAGAAGGGCGTCGAGCTCATTTATGCCAAGCTCGGCGATCTGTTGCGTCGCCAGGGCGTCACCCCGATTGAAGCCGTCGGTACGGACTTCGATCCGAACATGCACCAGGCCGTCGCCCACGACGGGAGTCCCGAACACCGAGATGGCGAGGTCATCGCCGAGCTTCGCCGCGGCTACCGGCGAAACGCTCGGCTCCTGCGTCCGTCGATGGTAAAGGTGGCCAAGGCGTGAGCAAGCGCGATTACTACGAGGTCCTCGGGGTCCCTCGCAACGCGAGCGATGCGGACTTGAAGAGCGCGTATCGCAAGCTGGCGCTGAAGCACCACCCGGACCGGAACCCCGGCGACAAGAAGGCCGAGGAAGCGTTCAAGGAGGCCGCCGAGGCGTACGGCGTCCTCGCGGACGCCGACAAGCGTGTTGCGTACGATCGGTTCGGACACGCGGGGGTGCGGGCGAATGCCGGCGGCGGTCCCGGGTTCGACCCGTCCGTGTTCAGTGAGTTCGGGGACTTCGCCGACATCCTCGGCAGCATGTTCGGATTCGGCGATGCGTTCGGCGGTCGCCGTCGTGGTGGACCACAGCGCGGCGCCGACTTGCGCTACGACCTCGAGATTTCCTTCGAGGAGGCCGCCACCGGCACCGAAACGGCCATCCAGATCCCACGGCAGGAAACCTGCGACACATGCGCGGGTTCAGGCGCCGCGCCGGGCAGCGCGCCGTCCACCTGCGGGCAGTGCCGAGGCCAGGGCCAAGTGCGCTTCCAACAAGGGTTCTTCACCGTGGCTCGGACGTGTCCCGCGTGCCGCGGCACGGGAACGACAATCTCGAAGCCTTGCCTGTCGTGCCACGGGGCAGGCCGTGTCACGAAGGAGCGCAAAATCACCGTCAAGATCCCTGCGGGAATCGGGACGGGACAGCAGCTTCGACTCCAGGGCGAGGGCGAAGCCGGCAGCGCTGGCGGGCCCTCAGGGCATCTCTACGTCGTCGTCCACGTGCAAGAGCACGAGTTCTTTCGACGAGATGGCATCAACCTCTACTGTGAGATTCCTGTCAACTTCACCACGCTCGCGCTCGGCGGTGAGATCCTCGTTCCCACGCTCGACGGCCAGGAGGTCGTGAAGGTGCCGGAAGGGACCCAAACCGGCACGACGTTGCGCATCAAGGGGAAGGGGCTCCCCGAGATCGGCGCGCGGCAACGAGGCGATCTTTACGCAACCGTGCAGGTCCAAACGCCCAAGAAGCTCAACAAGGAACAGCGGCATCTACTGGAGCAGCTTTCCAAGCTTCTGCCGAAAGAGCGATTCGAGCCCCGCGCGCAGGACAGCGAGGACGAGCGCAACCTCTTCGACCGCGTCAAGGACATGTTCGGATAGCGCGGCCTGATGGCGCTCCCGAGGCTCTCACCTGACACCAGCCTGGGCTTGACCATTGTTGGTCTGTGGCTCGTCATCGCGCTCGTTGTCGGCGCGTCAGGGGTGCTGCCACCCATGCATCCACCCGTTGCCGTCATCATCATCTGTCTCACGGTATTCGCATTGGTGCTGGCGCTTCGCGTGTCGCCCGTGCGCGAGTGGGTCGCGGCCCTCGATCCGCGATGGCTCGTGTCCTTTCATCTGACGCGCTTCGTTGGTTTCTACTTTCTCGTGTTGTACGACCGCGGCGAGCTGCCGCGAGGCTTCGCCCTCTACGGCGGCTGGGGCGACATCATCGTCGCGACGCTGGCTGCGCTGCTGTTGCTCTTCGTGCCGGGCCTCGCCACCGCGCGCGATCGCGGTGTGGTCGGTGTGTGGAACGCGCTCGGCCTGATCGACATCCTGGCCGTGGTCGCGACCGCCGTGCGGTCGGGAATCGCTGATCCGACGTCCATGGCGGCGCTGCTGCGCTTGCCGCTCAGCCTTCTCCCGACCTTCGTCGTGCCGATCGTGATCACCACGCACGCGCTGCTCTTCTTGAGGCTGCGCTCTGCGCGTCCGGTCCGCTGGCGCGCGGCGTGAACCGTGGCGCGCTATCCCGCTCTTCGTGTCTCCGGCCTCGATGAGGGCCTGGCACTCGCAGTCTCCGACGACTACTCGCCGGTGGCGGCGCAGTCCTCCAACGACGGGTACACGATCTTCTTCGTGACGAGCGCCGCGCGTGACGCCGCTGCCACCGCGATGGCGTCCCTCTTTCCCCAGACCAGCGTCGAGTCTCTCGAGGTGGACGATGAGGACTGGGCGCGACGGTCGCAGGAAGGGCTCCCGCCGATCACCGTCGGGCGCGTGACGATCAGGCCGGCTCGTGGGGACGGGATGACCGAGGCGAGCCAGCAGCGACCCGGGGCGCCCGGATCGTTAGAGCTTGTCATCCTGCCCTCCATGGGCTTCGGGACCGGGCACCATGCGACCACGCGCCTGTGCCTGGCGGCTCTGCAGCGCCAGCCCCTTCGCGGCAAGGACGTCCTCGACCTCGGCACAGGGTCCGGTGTCCTGGCGCTTGCCGCGTGCGCGCTGGGCGCGAATCGGGCCATGGGGGTGGACTCCGATCCGGATGCCATTGCGAGCGCGATCGACAACCTGGGGCGCCATCCGCATTTGGACCGTGTTTCTTTTCAGCTCTCGGACCTCACTCGCGGGCCGCTCCCTCGCGCCGACCTCGTGGTGGCCAACTTGACAGGGGCCTTGCTCTGTCGCGCCGCAGACCTCATCATGAACACAGTGACCGAGCGCGGGTCGCTCGTTCTGAGCGGCGTGCTCCAACCGGAACGGGAGATCGTCATCTCTGCCTTCTCTCGCATGGTGTTGACCTGGCTGGCGCGAAAAGACGAGTGGGTCGGGCTCGCGTTCAACCGCAGGACCTCGTAGCTGTGGCTTCCAGCTCATTGAGCAGGGCTCATCACGTCGCCGCGCTTCTCGTCGCCTTCGCCTGCGCGACCGCAGCCGATCTCTCCGCGCAGCCGGCGCGCGACACTCCGGCACAGGTGCCGCGCGGCGCCGCAGCGACGCCGTCCGGCCGTATCGCGGGTCGGGTCGTGACCGCCGACACCGGACGCCCCGTTCAGCGGGCGCGCGTGCGACTCAGCGCGGCGGAGTTGCCGGGAGGACGCGGTGCGCTCACGGACAGCGACGGGATGTTCGATTTCACCGAGTTGCCGGCAGGCCGGTACACCCTCACGGTGTCGAAGAGCGGGTTCGTGAACATCTCGTTCGGCCAGCGCCGTCCCCTTCAGCCGGGTACTCCTCTGCAGCTCAACGACGCTCAGCAGCTGCAGGGCATCGAGCTGCGACTGCCACGCGGCAGTGTGATTGCGGGCCAGATCCTGGACGAGGTCGGTGATCCGTTACCTGGTGCGTCCGTCCGCGTGTTGGAGTATCGGTACGCACAAGGCTCGCGACAACTCGTTCCCGTCGGCAGCGCGATCACTGACGATCGCGGCGCCTATCGCGTGTGGGGGTTGAATCCTGGGGAGTACTATGTGTCGGCGGCCGCGCGCAACTTCGATGTGGGATCCCGCGGATTCCCCGGCGGCGGGCGCGGCCGCGGCGGCCCGCCGAGAACGCCGAATGTAGGCGTATCCGGGCCCGATGCGACGGCGCCAAACGAAAGCCCAGAACAAACAGGGTACGCCCCCACCTTCTTCCCAGGGGTGGAGTCGGCCGCCGAGGCCCGACCGATCGCGCTCGGGCTCAGCGCCGAAGTTCCTGAGGTGACGTTCTCCGTGCTGCTCGTCCGCAAGTCTCGCGTGTCCGGGCGGGTCATCTCATCCGACGGCGAGCCGGTCTCGACCGGCAACCTGGTGCTGATGCGTGAGGGCAGAGCGCCGGGCGCCCGAGCCTAGGCGCCGGTTTTGCCAATCGACTGCAGTGGGACGGCACGTTCTCGTTTGCTAACGTCCCGTCAGGCCGCTACATCCTGCGCGTGCGGGGCGACGACTGGGAGGTGCCCCGCTTCGCGACGATGCCGCTGACGGTGACTGGTGGAGAGCTGAGCGGCGTGAGCGGCGTTTTGCTCCCGAGTGCGATGATCGAGGGCAATGTCGTATTCCAGCGGACACAAGGTCTGCCCCCAGACCCCACGCAGTTCAGGGTTGGCGCACCGAGCGTGGATGGCTCGAACCTGGGCTCGCCTCAGAACGGACGCGTGGAACAGGACGGGCGCTTCACGCTCGACGGCGTCGCGGCTGGGCCGCACTGGATCCGCACGCAGTCGCCGCGCGGATGGATCCTCAAGTCGATTGTCTCAAACGGGCGAGACATCACCGATACGCCGATTGAGCTGCGGAGCGGCCAGGGGCTCAGCGGCCTCACGGTCACGTTCACCGACAGACTCTCCGAGATCAACGGACAAGTCCGCGACAGCCGCGGCACGCCAATCACCGAGTACACCGTCCTGGCGTTCCCGACCGACTCGTCGCTGTGGTACTCCCAGTCGCGGTTCATCATGACCGCCAGGCCCGATCAGACCGGGCTCTATCGCATCCGCGGGTTGCCCCCCGGCACCTACTTCGTCGCGACTGTCGATCCCATCGAAGCGAACGAGTGGTTCGAGCCGTCCTTTCTGGACGAGCAGCGCGCGAACGCCGTCCGGCTCCAGCTCGGTGACGGCGACGTCAAGACGCACAACGTGACGATCGGACGGTAGACGGGAGCCGCCGACCACCTCTTCGGGCCAGACCTCGCCGGACAACATCCTTGGGAAGATGGCCACTCACGCTCGATCCCATCCACACTCGGCAGGTTGCGAACGGTCCGCAACGTCGGCATGCTTGTGAACGATGGGGGACGGATTCAAGAACTACATGACGCCTGCCGGGTACAGGCGGCTGCACGAGGAGCTGGCGCGCCTGTGGAAGGTCGAACGCCCGGCGCTCGTCACGACGGTCGCATGGGCGGCGGGAAACGGCGATCGGTCGGAGAACGGCGACTACATCTACGGGAAGCGGAAGCTACGCGAGATCGACCGCCGGATCCGCCATCTGTCGAAGAGCCTCGACAGTGCGGTGGTTGTCGACAACTCCGGAAGAGCACCGGACCGGGTGTTCTTCGGGGCGACCGTGACCATCGCGCACCCGTCCGGCGACGAGCGCAGCGTGACGATTGTCGGCGTCGACGAGCTGGACTCCGGCGACGAGCGCGTGTCCTGGCGCTCGCCACTTGCCACCGCGCTGATCAAGGCCAGGGTCGGCGAGACCGTCACCATCCGGACCCCGCGCGGCCTCGACCGCGTCGAAGTCGTTGCGATTCGGTATGACAGGCTGACGTGACGCAACGGTCCTCGGCTCACGTACCCATCGCGGTCGGTTCGTCGCACGCGGCGTCTGGGTCGATGTCATCGCCCTGCTGCCACTGGCGTGACGCGCACGGTACACCCGCGCTCACTACCGCCTCGCGAACCAGAACGTCGACTTGAGCGCGAAGATGTTGGTCCCGCGCGCGCCGAACGCATCGAGCAGGTCTCGTCCCGAGACGTGCTCCCCGGTCGGCAGCGTATCCAGGCGGTTCTGCTGCCACACGAGATA
This sequence comes from Acidimicrobiia bacterium, assembly GCA_016871175.1. Taxonomy (GTDB): domain Bacteria; phylum Acidobacteriota; class Vicinamibacteria; order Vicinamibacterales; family CAVVIG01; genus VFZL01. The sequence continues at coordinate 129,076 of VFZL01000006.1, forward strand.
CAAGATGCTCCCGGGACGCCACTCCCACCGCAGCACGACGTTGCTCCGATACGAACGGCGGTTGAAGTCTTGATTCGCGAGCGTGAAGGTCGCTCCCCCCTCGGTGATCAAGTAGCTCAAGTCGGGCTGCCGCGTGATCGTCGTGCTATCGGTGCCGTAGGTCCGAAGGTGCGGTTGGCGTGGTGCGGCCATCTCACCGATCGCGCTATACTGCCCGCTCGCCGCGAACGGCTCCATGTAGACGTCGAGCGTGAGATCCGGCTTGAAGGTGTAGTTCACGCGAAACTGTGTCGAGAGCGTCGTGCGATCGACAGCGCCGAAGATGTACCGGTTGCCGTACGTCTCAGGCCGCCCGCCGCTCAGCACAGTCAGGTACTGACGGTTGATTGGACCGCTGAAGGTCGCAGACGTACCCTGCTCGAACAGATACGTCGGCGCGAACGTCACCTGAAACGCGGAGCGGGGGCGGAACGCGATGTTCCCGGTGAGGCTCCACGTGTAATCCCCCAGCTCGTTGGATCGACGATTGCCGTTGACGAGCCACCGCGTGTTCGCGCCGCTGGCGTTCCGGAGGGTATACGTGAGCTGGTTGCCTAGCGGAGAGGCCATGGCGGGACCGCCTCGCGTCAGCTGTGCGTCCTGACCACGGAAGTACTGGTTGTAGTTGACGGTGGCGACCCAGAAATTGCTGAACGTCACGCTGTTCGTGCTGGTGAGCCCGTTCCGAATGCCGAGGTCCAGATCGTAGTACCAGTAGTTGTTCAGGGCCAGCTGCGTCGAATAGGCGCGGACATACTTTCTGGGCCGTGTCTCGCGGTAAGTGACTCGAGGTCCTCCCTGGAAGTCGCCTGCGTAGTTCAACCGTCCGAAATCCAGCGTCTCGAACCCTGGCGACTCGATCATCATCTGCGCGCCCCAGAGCCAGTGGCGGCCCGCGATCTTGTTGAAGCTGCCCTGCAGCTGATAGCCGTCCATCTTCCGCCGCCCCGGATCGAACCGGATGGTGGGCTGATCCAATCGCTGCCAGAAGTGCCCGTTCGCCCGCTGCACCCGGGCGATCGCAGCCGGCTCACCGTCCACGTGCGTGATGCCGACGTTCGCGGCCAGCTCGTACGTCCGGTCGGCGAAACGGATCCGTGTGTCGGCTCCGTACGTGATCGCGTTCCTCGACAGGACCGCGGCCAGCGGATCCGCAGCGTCCATGTAGCGATGGACGAAGGTCACGTGTGCGCCCGCGGTGTTGCGCTCACGTCCCCACTCCTGGATGACGCGCGCGACACTCCAAGACGCGATGGGCGCGACGGGCACATCGGTGCGGACGAGCCCGTTCGAGGTCCGCGCCTTCGCACCGTTGGTCACCGCGCTGAGGAAGCCCACGGAGGTGCCGCGCCGCGAGCGACCGGTCAGCTTCGCGGCACCCAGAATGTTGGTGGCCTGTGGATAGTCGACATAGCGCCCGATCGCGGGCGCCAGGGGACGCGCCCCGACACGGCGCGAGTAGTAGAAGTTGCCCGTCGCGGCTTCGATGACGCTGTTGCCTTCGATGAAGAACGGACGACGCTCGTCGAAGATGGTCTCGAACACGGTCAAGTTCACCTCAGCGGGGTCCAACTCGACCTGCCCGAAATCCGGGTTCACGGTCGCCTCGAGGGTCAGGTTCGGACCGAGGCCGATCTTCAGGTCGGCGCCCATGCGTCCGGCTGGATGCAACCCGCCGTCGAAGGGGTTCATCGGATCGGGATTCCCGACAATCCGCGACGAGCTCGCCACATACGGCATGATCTCCAGGCGCTGCTTCGGCCGGACACTCTCGATGCCGCGAAGGTTGCCGAACCGAGAGGCCCACCCGCGTCGCGTTCGTCCGATCAGCACCCAGTAGATTTGCTCGTTCAACTGTGGACGATACCGCCGGATATTCAACCCCCAGACCCGATCCCGCACATCGTTGAAGCGCAGTTGCGAAAAAGGGATCCACAACTCGGCCGTCCAACCTTTGTCGTCGATGAGGGTCTTGGCCGACCATACGGGATCGAACTGCTCGTCGATGTCGTTTTCGTTGTCGCTCGGGTGATAGTGATCCTGTCGCACGCCAGATGCGGTCACACCAAACATGTACGCCGTGCGACGGTCGAGGAACGTGTCCAGCTCGACTTGGAGATACTCGGCCTGCTCCACATCGTCGCGTCGGCTCATCGGCGCCTGAACGGTCCCTGGCGCACCAAACATGCGCGCGCCGACATACAACGAGGTTTCGTCGTAGACAAACCGTACCTCCATGCCTTCGCTTGGCGGCCCGCCCTCGCTCGGTTCTTGCTGCACGAAGTCAGTCACCGGTTGTGCGCGTTGCCAGATCTCCTCGTCCAACCGCCCGTCGATGCGAATGGGTGTCGAGGCCCGGACGGCGCGTGCTTCCTTTCGCACCTCGGTCTGCGCCGACGCGTCGCGTGTGGCGATGATCGAAGCGAAGAGAATCGCGAGGGCCACACACGCGCGAATCGCGGCTGCGCAGGCGCGCACCGCGTCAGCCGAACCAGACCAGATCATGAAGTGACAGGGAGAGCCACATCGTAACACGCGCGCCGGAACACGGGCGCCGTGGTCCGACGGAGCGGGCGTCACACATTCTCAGGATTCCCAGAGGAACTGCAGCACACTCAGAGTGGCAATCGGCACCGCGTCGGCGCGCAGCGTACGAGGACCGAGTGAAATCATGCGGACGCCACGCTCCATGGCCAGTGTGCACTCCTGGACATCCCAGCCGCCCTCGGGCCCGACGAGCACCCCAGCATCCACAGGAACGGAGAGGGATCGCAGTGGCGTCAGCCTTGTCGGATCCATCGGCGCGGACGGCTCGACCAGCATCAGCCGAAGCGCCGCCGGTTCATCGAGGTAGTGCTCGAATGTCAGGGGCGTTCGGATGTCGGGCAGCGTCGCCCGTCTCGACTGCTTGACCGACGCCAGAGCGACCCGTCGCCATCGCTCCATCCGCGCCCCGCGCAGCAGTGCCCCCACGGTCGTCTCCGACCGCTTCGCGACGATCGGCTGAATCGCGCTCACGCCGAGCATCACCCCGTCCCGGATCACGTCGTCCATCCGTTCGCCCTTGAGAACGGCCTGGGCCAGTGTGATGGCCACCGTCGGCTCCGCCACCGGGTCGACCCGCGACAACACCTGGACGCGCACGTCTCGCCGCGCCGCCGCGACGACGCGACCGACGAATTCATGGCCGCGGCCGTCGAACACGGTCACCGAGTCACCGACGCCAAGACGAAGGACACGGACCAGATGCTCGCCCTCATCTCGCGGCAGCGTGACGGCGTCGTCGCCGGCATCGAGCGTCGGCGCGAAGAAGCGATGCAGCATTAGAGGGGGATTATACGAAGACGTCGAGAAGGCCACAGGCGCATGGATTCCACGGTTCCTTGCCCTACGTACGCGAACGCGTACCGGTGTCTGTGCTATCCTCCGCCACCGGATGTTCCTTCGCGGTCAGATCGTTGGCAAGTACAAGATCCTGTCCACGATCGGCAGCGGGGGGTTCGGCACCGTGTTCCTGGCCGAAGACATCTGGATCGACAAGCGCGTCGCCCTCAAAGTGCCCCATAAGCAGGGCCTCGACTTCTCCGAGCTGCTCCGCGAGCCGCGTCTGCTCGCCACTCTGAACCATCCCAATATCGTCACCATCCTCACCGCGGAGAGGCAGGACAACGTCTTCTTCATCGTCATGGAGCTGGTCTCAGGCGAGAACCTGGAAGCGATCATCGCTCGCGAGGGCGCGATTGACCTATCGCGCGCCCTGGATTACACCTGCCAGATCGCGAACGCGTTGGATCACGCGCACCGCCAGGGTGTGCTCCATCGAGATCTGCGGCCGTCGAACGTCCTCGTCGCTGACAGCGGCCTGGTCAAAGTGGCCGACTTCGGCACGTCGCGCTTCCTCGAGATTGCCGCGCACGGGACAACCATCATTGGCAGTCCGCCCTATATGGCGCCTGAGCAATTTCACAGGAAGGCGGTGTTCGCCAGCGATGTCTACTCGCTCGGCGTGACGATGTACCAGATGCTCACGGGCGTGCTGCCCTACAACACGCCCTCGCCCGCCGACCTCGACCGTCTCGTCCGGGGCGAGCTTGTGACTCCGCCCAGAGTCAAGAACCCGCGCATTCCCAAAGCCGTCAACGACATCGTGATGCATGCGATGGCGCCGGACGTCGCGCACCGCTATCAACGTGCCGGCGAATTGCTCGCGGATATCCTCGCCCTCCGGGACGCTCGCACGGCGGCGCGCCCAACGCCGACACCTGCCGAGGCACATCCTGACGCCGTGCAGGACATCCAGATCCGCCTCCGCGCGCGCGACACGCCTCAGGCGCGCTTCTGCTGGCACTGCCGCAAGCCCCTTCACGCTCGGTCGAGCCGCTGTCCGTTCTGTGGAGAAACCCAGTAGCCGACAGGGGCCCGCTCCTGCCCGCCTACCACCGCAGCTGCCTCCCTGCCTGATAGAATCCTCCTAAGGAGCACCCGATGGCGTTTCCGGGCACGGGCAAGATCTGGATGAACGGCAAGCTGGTCGAGTGGAAGGACGCGACGATCCACATAGGTTCGCACGTCATCCACTACGGGAGTGGCGTGTTCGAAGGCGCGCGCTGCTATGCGACGCCGAAAGGGTCAGCCGTCTTCCGGCTGGACGAGCACATGCGGCGGCTGCAGCACTCCGCCAAGATCTACCGCATGGAATATCCCCTCGACCTGGCTGGCTGGCGAGAGGCGGTCCGCGAGACGATCCGAGCCAACGGAATGGCCGCCTGCTACATCCGTCCGTTGATCTACCGCGGGTACGAGACGCTGGGCGTCAACCCGCTCAACAACCCGGTCGATGCCGCCATCATGGTGTGGGAGTGGGGCGCGTACCTCGGCCCCGAAGCACTCGAGCAGGGTGTAGACGTGAAAGTGGCCACGTGGGCGCGGATGGCTCCGAACACCCTCCCCGCTTTGGCCAAGTCCACGGCAAACTACGCGAACTCGCAACTCATCAAGATGGAAGCGCTGTCGGATGGGTATGCCGAGGGCATCGCGCTCGACGTATCCGGAAACGTCAGCGAAGGGTCTGGACAGAACATCTTCGTCGTGCGCAACGGTGTGATCTACACTCCGCCGCTCGCGGCATCGGTGCTCGGCGGCATCACCCGAGACACCATCATGACGCTGGCGCGCGATCGCGGGATCGCCGTCGTCGAAACCAACGTCCCACGCGAGTCCCTGTACACCGCCGATGAGGTCTTCTTCACCGGCACCGCCGCCGAAGTGACGCCGGTTCGCTCGATCGACAGGATCACGGTCGGCGCCGGCCGCCGAGGCCCCATCACCGAGGTGCTCCAGCGCGCGTTCTTCGCCGTGGTGAACTGTGAAGTTCCGGATACACACGGCTGGTTGACGTGGGTGTATCCGGAGGACGCCTCGCGGCGCGAACCCCTGCAGACGGCCGCGGGCAGGAGCCGATAAGTGATCTCGAGGCGGAGGGCCTTGAGATCACGCACGTCAACGACCTGCTCAAGATTGCCGTCGATCACAACGCGTCAGACCTGCACCTGAAGGTCGGTAGCTTCCCGATGATGCGCGTGAGCGGCACGCTCGTGCCGGCCACCGAGGAGCGCCGACTCGATCACGAGGACGTCGTCGGCATGAGCGCGGCGGTGATGTCCGCCTCCCAGCGACAGAAATTCAAGGACGCACAGGAGGTCGACCTCGCTTACAGCGTGCCGGGTCTCGGCCGCTTCCGATGCAACGTCTTTCAACAGCGCGGCACGGTCGGGATGGTCCTTCGCGTGATCCCGATGACCATTCGGACCATCGAGGAGCTCGATCTGCCGAAGGTCCTGCGCAAGATCGGAGACGAAGAGCGCGGCCTCATCCTCGTCACGGGCACCACGGGCAGCGGAACGTCGACGACACTCGCAGCGATGATCGACCACATCAACCGAACGCGGAGCTCGCACGCGATGACGGTGGAGGATCCGATTGAGTTCCTCCACCGGGACTACCGATCCATCATCAACCAGCGCGAGGTATCCGTCGATACGCGCTCGTTCGCGCAGGCCCTACGCAGCGCACTGCGACAGGACCCGGACGTGATCCTCGTCGGCGAGATGCGTGACTTCGAGACCATCGAGACGGGTCTGCTGGCCGCCGAGACCGACCACCTGGCGCTGTCCACGCTCCACACGCTCGACGCGACCGCAACGATCAACCGCATCATCGCCGTCTTCCCGCCCCATCAGCAGAAGCAGGTCCGCCTGCAGTTGGCCAGCGTCCTGAAAGCGGTGATCTCTCAGCGCGTGATCCCCGCTGTCGACGGTAAGCAGCGGGCACCGGCCGTGGAGGTCATGATCACCACACCGCTCATCCGAGACTGCATCGTCGACAAAGAGAAGACGCACCTGATTCCGGGCGCCATCGCGGCCGGCACGTCGCAGTACGGGATGCAGAGCTTCGACCAGTCGATCTTCGGCCTCTTCGTGAAGGTATGATCACGCACGAGGAGGCGCTTCGCTGGGCGTCCAACGTGGACGAGTTCAAGCTGAAGGTGCAGGGGATCGCGACCACCGCCGACCTGAGCCGGGATCAAATGGTCGCGGCCGTCGTCGGACGCGGCACCCCGGAGATCACGAGGTTTGGCAGGTAGCGAGCGACAGGCCACCGCAGCCTACGTCGCCGGGCTCAGACTCCTGGCCCGGCGTGAACTGTCCGAAGCGCAGATCCGGCAACGGCTGCTCCGCCGCGGTCATACTCTTGGCGACGTCGACGTTGCCATCGAGCGCCTGAAGACGGAGCGCGCACTCGACGACGCCCGTGTCGCCGACGCCCTGACCCGAACGGCAATCGTGGTTCGCGGTCGGGGGCGACTCCGCGTGAGCCGAGCGCTCGCTCAGGCGGGCATCGACCCCAAGGTCGCCGACCGGGCGCTCGACAGGGCGTACGGGGACACGGACGCCGACGCGCTGCTCGCGGCCGTGCTCGACAAGCGCCTTCGCGGCCGCACGACCATCGCCGACGAGCGCGAGATGCAGCGCCTCTACCGCTATCTCCTCGGCCAAGGCTTCGAATCCGACCGGATTCTGAGCGTCCTCAAGAACCGTCTAGCCCCGGCCCGGCAACGAGATGAGCCGAGCGAATGACGCCCTCGCTCGGATCTCCGTGCCGTGGGCGTCGCCGCAGGCGCTCCCGGCCTAGCCCGCCCAGCCTACCCGACCTACAATGAGCGAGCGATGACATCGAACGAGATCCGTACGTCCTTTCTGAGGTTCTTCGAGAAGAACGACCATCGCGTGGTGCCAAGCTCGCCGCTCGTGCCGGCCGACGATCCGACGTTGCTCTTCACCAACGCCGGCATGAATCAGTTCAAAGACGTTTTCCTCGGCCGGGAGCGCCGCGACTACGCCAGCGCCGCGACGTCGCAGAAAGTGATGCGGGTCAGCGGCAAGCACAACGACCTCGACAATGTCGGGCCGTCGTTGCGGCACCACACGTTCTTCGAGATGCTCGGCAACTTCTCGTTCGGCTACTACTTCAAGGCAGCCGCGATCGAATTCGCCTGGACGCTCCTGACGGACGTCTGGAAGATGTCGCCCGACCGCCTGGTCGTGTCGGTCTTCAAGGGCGAGCACGGAATCCCTCGCGACGCCGAGGCGTACGACCTCTGGCGCAAGTTCGTCCCATCCGATCGCATTCTCGAGCTGGGCGCCGACGACAACTTCTGGCAGATGGGCGATACGGGCCCCTGCGGGCGTTGCTCTGAAATCTACTACGTCCGCGGAACCGGCACGGATCCCGAAATCGAGATCTGGAACAACGTCTTCATGGAGTTCGAGCGGAGCTTGGACGGGACGCTGACGCCCCTTCCCGCGCCGTCCATCGACACGGGCATGGGCCTCGAGCGCATCACGGCTGTCATGCAGCGGAAGGACTCGAACTACGACACCGATCTCTTCATGCCCCTGCTCCACCGGGTCGGCGAACTGGCTGGGGTCACGTACGGTGATGATCCCGAGCGCGACATCTCGATGCGTGTCGTCGCCGATCACGCGCGGTCGACGACGTTCCTGATTGCGGACGGCGTGATCCCGTCCAACGAGTGGCGTGGATACGTTCTGCGGAAGATCATGCGCCGCGCGATGCGGCACGGCAAACACCTCGGGCTCACGGGTCCGTTCTTACACGAGATGGTCGCGGTGCTCTCCCGTGAGATGGGAGATGCCTACCCGGAGATCAGGACGAACCGCGAGATGGTCGAGCGGACCATCATCGCCGAGGAGAACCGGTTTGACGCCGTGCTGACGGAAGGCCTGCCCAGGCTCGAAGCCGAGATCGCGCACGCATTGAACCGACCAAGCCGCGTGCTCGCGGGAGCGGTCGCGTTCCGGTTGTACGATACGTTCGGCATGCCGTACGACTTCATCGAGGACACCGCCGCCACCCAGGACGTCCGCGTGGACCGTGATGGCTTTGATCGGGCGATGGAGACGCAGCGCAACAGGGCCCGGAAGGGGAGCGCGTTCGTTGGCGGCTCGACGAAGGAACGGCCATTCGTGTTCGAGACCGAAGTCGAGGGCGATGGGTTCGTGGGGTACGACGCCACGACGCGCTCGGGCCTGTCTATCACGGCCATGTGGAACGAGGCCCGCGAGCCGGTTCAGACGCTGCGCACCGGCGAGACCGGCTTCGTCACGTTGTCCGAAACGCCGTTCTACCTCGAGGCTGGCGGCCAAGTGTCTGACACGGGCCTCCTCGCCAATGCCTCCGGCGCGATGGCGATTGTCACGGGCCTCCTTCGGACCGGCCCTGGTACGCCCCGCGCGCATCGCCTGCGCGTCGACAAGGGGGCCATTCACACTCGCGACATCGTGACCGTTGATGTCGACGTCGAGCAGCGAGACGCGACGCGCCGGCATCACACGGCTACGCACCTGCTCCACGCCGCACTCCGGCAGGCGCTCGGCACCCATGTCAAACAGGCGGGCTCACTCGTGGCACCGGATCGGCTGCGTTTCGACTTCGTTCACTACCAACCACTGACCCGCGACGAGTTGGACCAGATTGAGCGCATCGTGTACGAGCAGATTCTGAAGAACACCACCGTCGTCACCACGGTGCGGTCCACGGAGGAGGCGATCGCCGCCGGCGCGATGGCGCTGTTTGGTGAGAAATACGGCGATACGGTTCGCGTGGTGGCGATACCCGGCTTCAGCCTCGAGCTCTGCGGTGGCACGCACGTGCGCGCGACGGGAGAGATCGGGCTATTCGTGATCGTTTCGGAGAGCGGGGTCGCCGCGGGTGTGCGGCGGATCGAAGCCCTCACGGGCATGTCCGCGCTCGCGTGGGTGCATCAGCAGCGAAGCTCGCTTCACCGACTCGTGTCAGCGCTTCAGGTTAGCGAAGACCAGGCATCCGATGCCATCGAACGTCTTCAGGCCGACGTCAAACGCCTCGGCCGGGAGGTCTCCCACCTCAAGACGAAGCTGGCCATGGCCGGTCGAAGCGGCGAGGGCGGCGGCTATGACGTTGTGGAAGCTGGCGGCGTCAAGCTCGCGCGCGCCAGGGCCACCGGATTGGACAAGGACGCCTTGCGCGGCCTCGCCGACTCGATGAAGGCGGCGATCAAGAGCGGCGTCGTCCTGGTCACCTCTACCGGCGACGACAACAAGGTCTCGATCGTCGTCTCGGTCACGCCCGACCTGACGAAGACCATTGCCGCCGGCAGACTCGTGAAGGAGCTGGCACCGATCGTCGGGGGCGGTGGCGGCGGGCGTCCTGACTTCGCGGAGGCCGGCGGCAAGGATCCGTCGAAGATCGACACCCTGCACGAACAGGCGCCACAGACCTTGGCGCGATTGCTACAGGCCTGAACCGATCTCGCCCGGCTCCCTCGCCCTGGCCCCACAGGCTCACGTGGCCGAGAGAGTGCGCGCCGCTGCGCGCCTGCGCACTCATTTCGCGCGCGGGACCTCTTGCGGGCGCACGAGAGCCCGATACCAACAACGGGCGTGGATTCGCCAGCGGTGTATCAGCGTGCTGCGACCTGATCGTATCCTCCTCCATCTCGCCGTCGCCCTGGCGTTCGTTGTCGGCGCCGTGGCCGTCGCGCACGAGCAGATCTACACCTGGCGCGACGCGAACGGTAATCTTGTGCTGTCGAACCGGCCCCGGAAGGGCGCGGACGTCCGCACATTCGACGTGCCGAAGACGTCGACGGTTCGCGACACGCGCTCGATCTCCGCTCGAGCGGACACGTACGAGGATCTGATCGTCGGACACGCGACCGTCAACCACGTTCGGCCCGAGCTCGTGCGCGCGGTCATTCAGGTCGAGTCGGGGTTCAACCCACACGCCGTGTCTCCGAAAGGTGCGATGGGGCTGATGCAACTGATGCCCGCGACGGCGCGCAGGCTGGACGTGCGCAACCCGTTCGATCCGGAGGAGAACATTCGGGGCGGTGTTGCCTATCTCCGTCAGCTCCTGGACCGGTGCGAAGGAAACGAGGAGCTCGCCCTCGCCGCGTACAACGCAGGTCCGCAAGCCGTCGACCGGTACGGCCACACCGTCCCGCCTTACCAGGAAACCCGCAGTTACGTGTCGAAGATCAGCGGACTCGTGGATACGACCACGACACGGGTGTCGACGACGTCCGGGATCTACCGGGTGGTGGAGATGGTCGATGGCCGCGAGGTCGTCAGGTATACGAACAAACGACCCGGTACATAGCGGCGCCGGCTGCGCCTGGAGCGACAGACGACCCACGCCTACTCGCGTCCCAGTCCCCTCCGTAGGGTGCGCCAGCCGGGTGATCGACACGACTCGACCAGGCCATCCACGTCGGTCGTCGCGATGAAGCTCGGGGCCTCGTAGCTGTGAGCCGCCCCTCCACGCATTAACGGTTCCACCCGCAGGCGCCGCAGGGTCCAACCGAGCGCGAAGAGGTGGTACCCGGCATCTCGCAACCGCTGGACCACGGCGCTGCGCTCGACGTCGTGATCCTCGAACACAATGTGCCGGATGCGCTGGCTCGCGATGGCGCGGTCGGCGCCGGCGAGGACCTGGGCCTCGAAGCCCTCGACATCCATCTTCAAGAGGTCCACATGCACCTCGCCAATCGCGTCATCGAGCTTCATCAGTGGCACCGCGACGGTCTGCCCTGACTGTTCGGGGCTCTCGACGACACGCGCGGTCCCGTCGTTCGAGGCGAACTCCTCAGGCAGCAGCAACCTCGCGGTACCCGTGCGATCGCCGAGCGCGGACGCGTGGACGGTGATTGGCGCAGACCGCCCACCGTGCGCGGACGCCGCCGCGTTCAGGCGGAGCACCGACAAGAGGGCCGGATGCGGCTCGAACGACTCGATCCGGCCCCTCGGGCCAGCCGCCATCGCGGCGAGGACGCTCATGTACCCCACGTTGGCCCCCGCGTCGACGACGATGCCCGCGGATGGAACCAGGCGCGCAATCGCCTCTGAGACGGCGAGGTCGAACATGCCGGTCGTCGAGATGCTGTGGCTAATGGTCCTCGTGGCATCGGCCAACAGGGTGCCGCCCCACGCCGTCTCGATCGGATGGAACCCGGCCACGGGCGGATCGTTCGATCGCACACGCCGCACCAGCTGGGATGGACGATAGACGAACCACGGCTTCCAGGGGCGGCTAATCATTGCAGCGCACGTGCGTGCCTCCGGAAACGCGAGCCACGTGGCTGATGTCTCCGCGGTGCAGGCGCATCAGACGTCGGCTTCCGGACCCAGGACGTTGACGGTGAACTCGACGCCTTCGGTGCGGATGGCGTGGCCCGCCGCGGCCACGAAGCGCTCGGCTTCACCAGTCGGCGCATCCACGCAATCCAGGTGAATGCACACCGGCTTGCCGACGTACTGAGGATAGTGTTGCCCCAAGTGCCCGTCGAGGACGTACCCGAGGTAGCGATTGATCTTCTCCTCAATCTGTCTGAACTGGAGGGAGTGACTGCCCCACGGCCGCCGTTCGATCATGGTCAGGATCACGCGCGCGGACGCCGAGTCCCAGGCAATGAGGTCCACGATCATCGGATTCTGGACACCGGGCTCGCCAAACTCGGCGATCATCTGTTCTCGGGTCATCGGCACCATGGTGACCGTCCTGGGTGTGCTAAGATTACAGATTCTAGAGGAGACTTAACGACGTGGCATCGCACGAATCCGCGCTGAAGGCGCACCGACAGAGTGTCAAGAACCGGGATCACAATCGACAGTTCCGTGCCCGTCTGCGGGGCGCGCTGAAGACGATCCGCACCGCGATCGACGCCAACGACCTGACCGCCGCGAAGACTGGCCTCAAGGCGACCATCTCCCTCATCGACAAGATGGCGAGCAAAGGAATCATCCACCGGAACGCGGCCGGCCGCTACAAGTCTCGTCTGACGGCGCGTCTCGCCTCTAAGAGCTCCGCCGCCTAGTCGCCCGGAAGGTACCGATCGACCGCGTGTGTCGGCCCTCACCACCGCGCGCCCGGGTTCGCGGCCCGCGCCCTCCGCCCCGCACAAAGCTCGACCACGAGTCGCTCCAACAGGATCCGTGGCTCGCCCACCGAGCGCTTGAGAGCCATGTCCGTTCGGAACACCGAGTCGACTGCGCTCTTGACGCTCGCTGGAGCCATCGTCGGAAACTTGGTCCGGACCAGCCAGCCGATCTGACCGAGGATCTGGAGCGGCGCGGCGCCCGCATCCAGCATCAAGGCGAGCAGGCGCAACGCGACCTTCGCGTCGCCTGCCTCGATCGCGTTGGCCATGCCCCAGTCGTCGTGCAGCGCCGCGGGCCCGGCAATCTCCCGTACGTCAGCCACCGTGACGAGCTTCTGCCCCAACGCGTACAGGAGGAGGCGGTCGACTTCGTTGCGCAGCCGCTTCACGTCCGTGCCGCACCGCTCGGCGAGCAGGCGGGCGGCGGCCGTTTCGATCTCCACACCCACAGCCGCGACGCGCGTCCTCACCCAACGCTCGGCGTCGGCCTGATCGGCGAGCGCGCCACACTCCACGAGGGTCGCCTGCCTGGCGAGCGTCTTGTACACACGCGTTCGCTTGTCCAAAGAGCCCGACACGAGCACGAGCGTCGCGTGCGTGAACGGGGTGGCAATGGCCTCCTCGAACCGCTCGAGCGCCTGCGTCGCGGCCGCGCTTTCGCGCTTGGGAATCAACACGTCCTTCGCCTGAAACACAATGACGACGCGCCGTGGCGCCATTATGGGTAGCGTGCGCATCGCGTCGAGAACGTCGTCGATGACCGTCGCCAGCCGATCGCCTGACGAGACGTCGCCGGGATGGACGGTCTGGACGTTGAAGGCGCGCAGCCCGTCTTCGACAAGCTCCTCGAACTGGTGCGCCAGCGCGGATTTCTCGACCTCGTCTTCGCCGAGGATCACATACACAGGATCCGGTGTGCCGGCTGCGATGTGCCTGCGGACGGCGGACGGCGTAGCGGCGGGCATCGGCGGAGATTTTACTCGCTGGTCGTCGTCGGTTCGCTCGCCTGCGGCTGTCGGCTCGCTGGTGCGCGGGAGCTAGAACGCTTCCAAGATCGCGCTCACGATCGTGCGCGCGAAGTCGTTCGTCATTCGGTCGAGGGCATTCAGATCCTGCCCCAGAAACGCCGCCGGGTCGATCGCGCCACCGGCCTGCTGTGCGCCTGGGGCGTCGTACTCCTGCCGAAACACGAGACTGGGATTCTCCCAGAGTACCTCGTTGGCCTTGACGTCGCGAAGCACGACGCTCGCGCTCATCGTGATGACGTAACGCGACGCGATCTGGTCGCCCGTGAACGAGGTCGGCTGCATGCTGACGCTCGTGACCTCACCAGTCAGCACGGCGTCCACGCCCGTCGCTTCGGGGAGAATCTGATACCTCCCCCGCCCGATGAACTCCGAGCGGACCTTCTGGGTCAGCTGCGTCTCGAGGTTGAAGATCGTGGTGCGATTGACGAAAGGCGGCACACCGATGATCTTGATCTCGGGCGGCAGGAAGGACCCGCGTCCGGCCAGGGAATATCCGCACCGACTCGCAAGCACGGCGCACACGAGGACGAGCAGGCCGCGACGGGCGTGCTTCACGACGCCACCACGCTCACGAGCGGCCCCTTCGCCATCACCACCTTTCGGACGGTCTTGCCGGCGAGGTGACCCTGCACGGTCGAGTCTGCGAGCGCGCGCGCCTCGAGCTCCTTTTCGCTGAGCCCAGCCGGAACCGTCAAGCGAGCGCGCACCTTGCCGTTGATTTGCACGGGCACCACCACCTCCTCGGGGGCGGCCACGACCGCATCATACGATGGCCAGGGCTCCGACCGAAGACCACCCGCATGACCGAGCATCTCCCACAGCTCCTCAGCCATGTGCGGTGCGAACGGCGAGATCAGCATCACCAACGCGTGAATGGCCTCTCGGAGCACAAAACCCGTCTGCGCACGGCCGACCACGCCGGTCGCAGTGTCCACCCGCGAAGGTCCGCCGCGTGGCGTCGCGTCGCTGAAGGCGTAGAGCTCGTTCACCAGCTCCATCAGCGACGACACCGCCGTGTTCAGGTGCATGCGCTCCTCGATGTCAGCGGTCACACGCTTGATCGTTTCATGCGTCCTCCGGCGAAGGGCCTTCTCCGCATCGGTCCACTCGCCCACTGGGACGGTCGAATCGACGGCTCGCACCACATCGGTCCAGTGATCGACCAGCCGCCAGACCCGAAGCAGAAACCGGAAGCTCCCTTCCAACCCCGAATCGCTCCACTCGATCTCCTTTTCCGGAGGTGCCACGAACATCACATACAGTCGAAGCGCGTCGGCCCCGTACTTCGAGAGCATCGAATCCGGGTCGACAACGTTGCCCTTGGACTTGGACATGACCGCGCCGTCCTTCAAGACCATCCCCTGGGTGAGGAGGCGCTTGAACGGCTCGTCCATCGCGATCAAGCCGACATCGCGGAGGACGCGTGTAAAGAAACGCGAGTACAGCAGATGCAAGATCGCGTGCTCGATGCCGCCGCTATAGAAATCGACCGGCATCCAGTACGCCGCATCTCTCGTCGCAAATGGCAGCTCCGTGTTCGTCGGATCGCAAAATCGGAGGAAGTACCACGACGAATCGACGAACGTGTCCATCGTGTCGGTCTCACGCCGCGCGGGCCCGCCGCACGACGGGCACGTGCAGTTGACGAACTCCGGCACCGACCCGAGTGGCGAGTCGCCCCGGCCGGTGAACTGCGCAACCTTCGGCAGCTCGACCGGCAACTGGTCGTACGGTACCGGCACGATGCCGTCCCTCTGGCAGTAAATCATCGGAATCGGCGTCCCCCAGTAGCGCTGGCGCGAAACGCCCCAATCCTTGAGTCGATACTGCACTTCCCCCTTCCCGATGTCACGCGCCTCCGCGTCCCGGATCATCCTGGTGATCCCGGTCGCTGACTCGAGTCCGCTGTACTCCCCCGAATCGACGAGCGTGCCGTACGCGCTCGCGGCCTCGGTCATCGTCTCGACCGAGGGCACCGTTCCACCGGGATGGATCACCACACGAATGGGCAACGAGTACTTCCGTGCGAATTCGTAGTCGCGTTGATCGTGGGCCGGCACCGCCATGATCGCGCCCGTTCCGTACTCGGCCAGAACGAAGTTCGCCACCCAAATCGGCACCGCTTTCGTCGTAAACGGATTGATCGCCGTTCGGCCGGTGTCGAAGCCTTCCTTCTCGATCGCGCCTGTCAGGCGCGCCTCGCGATCGAGCGCTCGAAACTGTCGGACTTTGGCGCGTAACGCCGCCGGATCAGGGCTCTCCGCGGCGAAGCGCTCGACCAAGGCATGCTCAGGGGCCAACAGCACGAAGGTGGCGCCGAAGATCGTGTCGATGCGCGTCGTGAAGATCTCGACGGCGTCCGCAGTGCCCGAAACGGGGAATGTGAGCCGAGCGCCTTCCGAGCGCCCGATCCAGTTCCGTTGCATGACGGCGACTTTGTCGGGCCACTCCTGCAGTGTCCCCAGCGCGGCCAGCAATTCCTCTGCGTACGCCGTGATACGGAAGAACCACTGTTCGAGATCCCGGGCCTCGACACTCGAACCGCACCGCCAGCACAGGCCATCGATGACCTGTTCGTTCGCCAGAACCGTGTTGTCCTTGGGACACCAATTGACGGTCGACCTTCGCCGATAGGCGAGGCCGCGCTCGTACATCTTCAAGAAGAGCCACTGGTTGAACTTGTAGTACTCAGGCCCACACGTCGCAATCTCGCGCTCCCACGCGTAGCTGATGCCCAGCCGCTGGAGCTGTCCCTTCATGTGCGCGATGTTGGAGAGGGTGGATTCTTCTGGGTGCATCCCCGTCTGGATGGCAGCGTTCTCGGCCGGAAGCCCGAACGCGTCCCACCCAAACGGATGCAGTACGTTGTAGCCGCGCATCCGCTTGGTGCGGGCCATGATGTCGCCAATCATGTAGTTCCGAACGTGCCCGACGTGCGCATGGCCGGACGGGTACGCGAACATCTCAAGGCAGTAATATTTTGGCTTGGCCGGGTCGGTTTCGACTTCGAACTCGCGGTCGGTCGTCCACCGTTCTTGCCACTTCTTGTCGAGGTGCTGTGGTCGGTACTCGGTCATGGGCGTTGGCCGATCATTGTACCTGTGCCGGCCGGCTGGACCTGCTGCCCGAGCCGGCGGTCCGGCGCCTGACGGATTCCCGGCAGCGGCGCCCGAGGAGTCTCTGATCGGTTTCGCACATCCGTGCTCGATAGACAGCTATCCGGCCGCAAGAGAGGGACGTGCGCCGCCCGGCCGTGGGTTGGCGAGCGGTTTGCCTGAATCCGCGGACGATGGAGGGGGCCTATCGTGAAAGAGCCTGCACCAGCGCGCCCGAAAGGAACCTTGTACGTTGTTCTCATCTTCGGCGCAGCCGTGGTCCTCGGGTGGCTGGCGCTGTACCTGGGCCTTTTCCTCCAACGCGTTACGCCGTGAAGAACGCCTCCCCGACCCACTGCCATGGACATTGACCGTTACGAGCGCTACTGGATGTGGGCAGCGACCGGCATGCTGGTGCTCTTCGCCTCCGCGATCGTCGCGCGCGCCTTGGCGGAGTCGGCCCACCCACCCAGTCACACCGAGACGGTGGATCCCGAGACGCTGACCGTCAGTGGCGAATTCGCATCGCCGGGCGTCAGGCGCGCCCCTGACGGCGGCGTGACGGTGTCGATGCGTGCCGAGCTCTACGTGTTCGCCCCGGACATCGTCCGCGTGCCGGCCGGAGTGCCCATCACGTTTCGCATCACGAGTCCCGATGTCCTCCATGGCTTTCAGATCGTCGGGACCAACGTCAACGCGACCGTGGCTCCGGGTTACGTCAGTCAGGCGACCGTCACATTCGAAACCTCTGGCCGGTACCTGATCGTGTGCAACGAGTATTGCGGACTGGCCCATCACCTCATGCAGGGAACGGTCATCGTGGAGCCATCTCGATGAGCGCGATCAGCGCGACGCCAGCGGCGACGCGACTCACGTTGGCCAATGTCTGGGTCGCGGTGGCGGCCTTCGCGCTCGGCTCGATGATGGCCGTGATGCAAGCGTTGGCGCGAGCCGGCTTCGAGCTGCCCTTCGGTACGGCCCGGCTCTACTACGTGTCGGTGACGGCGCACGGCGTGCTCCTGGCGCTCGTCTTCACGACTTTCTTCATCATGGCGCTCGGCTACCTCGTGGCAGACACGACGCTGGGCCGCGTGGCTGGACTCCGGTGGGCTTGGGCCGGATTCTGGATCGCGCTCGTCGGCACCGTGATGACCACGCTCGCGATCCTCTCGGGCACGAGCACGGTGTTGTACACGTTCTATCCTCCGCTCCGCGCGCATCCCGCGTTCTATCTCGGCGCCACGCTGCTCGTGATCGGCTCGTGGGTGTGGTGCGGCGTCATCATCGGCAGCTATCGCGTGTGGCGAGCGGCTCATCACACGGAGCCGTACCACTGGCGGCACACGGCATGTTGGCCGCCGTCATCATCTGGATCCTCCCAACGGCTGGCCTGGCGGTCGAGGTGGTGGTCTTCATTCTGCCCTGGTCGATCGGCCTCGTCGATCGCATCGACCCGATTGTGGCCCGGACCTACTTCTGGTGGTTTCGACACCCGCTCACGTACTTCTGGCTGGTCCCCGCCTACGTCCTCTGGTACGCCGTGATCCCTCGCGTCGCCGGTGGACGGCTCTTCAGCGACGCCATCACTTGGGTCGTCTTTGTGCAGTTCATCCTGTTCTCCACGCCAGTCGGGTTCCACCACCAGTTCACCGACCCGGCGATCTCGAACGCATGGAAGCTCGTTCATACGTTCACCACTTACGCGATCATGTTTCCGAGCCTGGTCACGGCGTTCACGGTAATCGCCTCGCTCGAACATGCCGGCCGAGTCCAAGGCGGCCAGGCACGTTCGGCTGGATCGCCAAACTCCCATGGCGGGATCCGTTCTTTGCCAGCGTTGCGCTGGCCATGGTGACCTTCGCGCTCGGAGGGTTCGGCGGGGCCATCAACGCCGCCTACGCGATGAACGCGATGGTCCACAACACCGCGTGGACACCGACGTGAATCACGCAGTCGTGACGCTCACCAGTCTCGAACAGCGACGGGAGGCTATCGCCGACACCGCCGACGCGAAGCGGAATCGGATGAAGCAAGTCTGTTCGACGTGTCACACTGCCGACTACATCAGCCAGTTCTACCGGCAGTACGACGACGTCGTGATCAACTACAACGAGAAGTTCGCGAAGCCAGGTCAGGCGATCATGGCGGCGTGGCCGCCAACGGTCTTCTCACCAAGACGCAATACGACGAGAAGATCGAATGGACGTGGTACTACCTCTGGCATCACGAGGGTCGGCGTGCGCGGATGGGCGCGTCGATGATGGCGCCTGACTACACCCAGTGGCACGGGATGTTCGAGGTCGCCGAACGCTTCTACATGAAGCTCATTCCTGAGGCCCGTGAGGTCACGGAAAAAGCGCTCCACGCGGGGCGAGCCGAGGCAGCCCGCAAAGCGAACCAAGTGATCGACGACATCATGGCTCGGCCCGAGCACCAGTGGCTCCAGCGGGGCGCGGAGGAACAGGCCGAAGCCATCGCGCGCGAGATGCAGCGACGGTACGGTCAGGCCGGCAACGAGCGATAGACCGCGATCGACGTTGAGAGGCCACATCGGTCGAGGGCTGACCATGCGGACGGCGGCCGGGTTCGGCTCGAGTCAGAGGGGATGTCGAGGGGCGCTTCAACTCGGCCTGCGTGTGGCCCTGTGGATCGGATGCGCCGCGACGGGAGCCACCCAGCCGCAGTCCTCCTCCACGCCCTCCAAGGTTCCAACGTGGCGTGTGTCGGCGGTCAACCTGATCCGAGCAGAATCGTGGCGGTATTTCGAGCCGAGGCCAGGGGGAGGCGATCCCGAGTACACGTTTCTGGCGGACCGGTTCCGCCTCGACGTTCGCGGTCGTTGGCCACGCGCAGAGCTGACCATCGGCGTTCAATACGTCGACATGGCGGGCCTCCCAGATGGCGCGATCGGTTCCGGGCCGCTCGGCACCGGAGCGTTGTGCTTCGATCAAGGCGGGCGTCAGGTCAACTCGAGCGAAGCCTATCTGCGGTTCGCGAACGTGCGATTCGGCAACCTGCGACCAGGGATCGGTCTCCAGGTGGGACGCATGGGTTACACCTCGGGTGCTGAAGCGCCTAGTGGCGTGCCCAAGCTCGAAGTCTTGAAGCGGCAGCGCCTGGACGCACGACTGGTCGGCGAATTCGAGTGGTCGATTTACCAGCGGGTCTTCGACGGCGTACGCGTCGACGTCACCAAGCCCGGATGGCGCGCGACGGCGGTTGTCTTTGCGCCCACACAGGGCGGCTTCGCACGAGCGGGGAACACGACCATGGTCGACGTCCTCGTGGCGGGCGCCACCCTCAGCTCTCGCCCCGCTTCGGGGGCCGGCGCGCGGACGCAGTTTCAGGGCTTCGGCTGGCAGTATCGCGATCGGCGCGATGTGACGCAGCGACCAGACAACTCGGGTCTCGTCTCGGCAAACGGTGTGGCGATCGACGTGACGGCGCTGGGGGGCACCTTGCTGGGTGCGTACCCGGCCGGCCGCGACGAAGCCGATCTTCTGCTCTGGGGCGCCGCTCAGGCCGGCCGCTGGTACGGGAACGACCACCGGGCCTTGGCCGTGGTGGGCGAGGCGGGCTATCAGTGGACCAGTGCCCCGTGGCGTCCATGGATCCGATCCGGACTGTTTCACGCGAGCGGCGACGGCGACGCTCGCGACTCGACCCACGGGACGTTCTTCCCGATGTTGCCGACAGTCCGCCGCTTCTCACAGACCACCGCCTACGGCACGATGAACTTGCGCGACATCTTCGTGCAGGCACAAGCGCGACCCCGAGCGACGCTCGCGCTCCGCCTCGACGTGCGGCGTCTCGATCTCGTGTCTGCAGCCGACCTCTAGTATGGCGGCAGCGGCGCCACGCTCACACGCGGCGCCGTCTTCGGCTTCACGGGTCGCCGTTCGAACGGAAGCCGCCGATTGGGCACGGCGATCGAGGTGTCGGCTGACTACGCGGTCACACCCCGAGTCTTGGTCAACGGTTTTGTGGGGTCGGTCCGCGGCGGTCCTGTAGTGACCGGCACGTTCGGAGGCCCCGCATTGTGGTTCACGTACGTCGAGAGCGCGGTCGCGCTGGGATCGAACTAGTTGGTCCGCCTCGTTCCACCAGCCACGGTGACCGCGCGACCGCCGCGGGTGCCGTGGAATTCACGCACGAGACTCGCGGTCGCGTCCCCCGTTTGCGGTCATCTTGGCGGTGCGGTACACTACGCAGTCGGTTGCCGCCTGTCCGAGCGGGCGCCTAGCTCAGTTGGTTAGAGCGCGTGCTTCACACGCACGAGGTCATAGGTTCGAGTCCTATGGCGCCCACCAAACAATTCGTAGAGGTCAACCTTCCACCGTGGAGGCGGCGCAGCAGCGGTCTCGTGGCTTCGTGGGGCTTCCGCACCTCCGTCGAGCCGACGATGTGCCACACACGCGCGGCCGAGTGAGGCGAGGTCGTTCCTTTGAACCCGCGAACCTGTGGACCCAAGGAACCTGCGGATCCTGTCACTCTATTTGCAGAACCGCTCGGAAAAGCGGTCCAATGACGGGTTCTCGGCAACATCCAAGCGAGCGATGCTATGGGCGCGTTCAAAACTGTTCTCTGCCCGATCGATTTCTCCGACACCTCCGGTCATGCGGTCCGTTATGCGCGGCAGATTGCAAGCCGGCACGGTGCGCAGCTCGTGATTCAACACGTCTGCGCTCCGCCGGCACTCCCGGAGGTCGCCTTCACACTGTCGACCAGCGAGCTGGACCGGCTCAGCGAGGAGACGAAAGCATTCGCCCATCAAGCCGGCTGCACTGACCTGATTCTGAATATCGCCATCGACGTGGGACGCGCCGCCGATGAGACCGTCGGGCGGGCCGCGCGCGAGGGCATCGACCTCCTGGCCATGGGCACCCACGGCGCCAGCGGCTTCAAGCGGCTCGTCCTCGGCTCGGTCACCGAGACGGTCCTACGTCGGGTCCAGTGTCCCACGGTGACCGTCCCGCCCGGGGCGAACGAGCCGCACACCGCCTTGCCGTTTCGCCACATTCTCTGCGCGATCGATTTCAACGACTGGTCGCTCGCGGCGCTCGACCTTGCGGCGACGCTTGCGGCCCCGAGCGGAGCGACAGTCATCGCGTTCCACGTGATCGAGTGGCCGTGGCCGGATCCCCCCGCACCCACGTTCGCCGATCTTCCGGCAAAACAGGCCGACGCGCTCCAGGAGTACCGGCGCTACGTCGTCGCGCAGGCCACCGCGCGCCTACGCGCAGCCATCTCCACCGTCGTCGACGAACGCTGCCCGGTGACCATCGAGGTTGCGCATGGCAAACCCCACGTCGAGCTGGTCCGCGTCGCGAACCAACGGCAGGTCGAGTTGATCGCGCTCGGCGTTCACGGGTGATCGAAACTCGATATCGCGGTCTTTGGTTCCACGACACGCCAGGTCGTACGGCACGCCGAATGCCCGGTGTTGACAGTACGGCGATAGCGCAACGGCTTGTACGACGTCGATGACCCGGGCCCGTCATGTATGCTGGGTCACATGGTCGCAAGGCTAATGTGGGCGTGGTTCCTGGCGGCGAGGTCGGGGCGCTTCCAACCGCCTCGGTAGCCCGCCCGCGCGTGCGCGCAGCCCTACTCGAGGCTCATTCCTTCGAAGGACCGAGCGAGCCGATGCGTAACAGCTTCCGCCCCGGCCAGCGCTGGGTCAGCGTCAGCGAGCCGGAGCTGGGCCTCGGCGAAGTACGCGCCGTCGGAACACGGACGGTGACGATCGCGTTTCGTGCCACGGGCGAGACGCGTCACTACGTGCGCGACGACGCCCCGCTTCGACGAGCGGCGTTTCGAGTCGGTGACGCGATCGCAACCGCCAGTCGACGCGACCTGGTCGTCGACGCCGTTCAAGACGACAACGGGCTGCTCCCCTACCGCTGCAAACAGCTCGTCGTGCCAGAAACCGAGCTCAGCCCTACGCTCGGGTTCAGCAATCCGTTGACACGGCTTTACGCCGGAGCCTTCGATCCACCCGCGCACTTCGAGCTGCGCACGCGAGCGCTGGAACACCAACATCGGATCCGTCAGTCGCCGGTTCGCGGATTCCTCGGTGGCCGAATCGATCTGCTCCCGCATCAAATCGGGATCGCCGCTGACGTCGCCGGCCGGATGCTCCCAAGGGTGCTGCTGGCCGACGAAGTGGGCCTGGGCAAGACCATCGAAGCGGGTCTCATCCTTCATCGACTGATCCTCACTGGCCGCGTCAGCCGCGTGCTCATTCTCGTCCCGCCGTCGCTCGTGCACCAGTGGTTCGTGGAACTCCTCCTTCGCTTCAACCTGTGGTTCAGCATCTTCGATGAGGGACGATGCGAGGCCATCCAGGCGGCTCGCGTGGATGCCAATCCCTTTCTCGATAGCCAGTTGGTGCTCAGCTCGCTCGACTGGTTGGCGCGCACGCCTGATCGGCTCACGCAGGCACTCGACGCCGGCTGGGACGCGGTGGTCGTTGACGAGGCGCATCATCTCCGATGGGCGCCCGGCGCGTCGAGTGCCGAGCACACCGCCGTCGAGGCACTTGGAAACCGCGTTCCGAGCCTCCTGCTGTTGACCGCCACGCCCGAGCAACTCGGTCTCACGGGGCATTTCGCGCGTCTGCGCCTCCTCGATCCGGATCGGTTTCACAGCCTCGAAGACTTCCGACGGGAGCCCACCGACTACCGCGATGTCGCACGGATCGCTGGGCGCATGAAGGCCTGCAGCGCACTCTCAGATAGCGATCGCGCGAAGCTCGCCACATGGTTGGGCGAGACTCGCGATCAGGTGAACACTGCCTCCATGCGGATCGCGGCCGGCGACGCGGCGGCAGCCACCAGCTGGGTCGACGCGCTCCTCGACCGGCACGGCACGAGCCGCGTGATGTTTCGTAACACTCGCGCGACGGTAGCCGGCGTCCCGGAACGCGTGCCCCATCTCCACGCATTGGCTCCGGCCGCGATGAGCCCAGACGTCTCCCCTGCGCTCCGGCGGGAGTGGACGGCCGACGCCGAGGGCCGCAAGGACGTTCGCCAGCCGCAGCTACGAAACGACCCACGCGTCGACTGGCTGATGAACCTCCTTCGACGGCTCGATGTTTCCGAGAAAGTCCTTCTCCTCTGCCGCACTCCCGAACGCGCCCTCGCGATAGACGCCGCTCTGAAGACCCGCTCGGCCACCCTCAGGATGGCGGCTTTCCATGAGCACCTGACGCTCGTCCAGCGCGACCGGGCTGCGGCCTGGTTCGCAGATGCAGGCGGCGCCCGGATGCTCATCTGCTCCGAGATCGGGAGCGAGGGTCGCAATTTCCAATTCGCCCATCATCTGGTGTTGTTCGACTTACCACTGGACCCGGCCCTGCTCGAGCAGCGCCTCGGTCGACTAGACCGCATCGGACAGCGTGCGCAGATTCACGTCCATGTACCCTTCATCGCCGGCAGTCATCTGGAGGTGTTGGCTCGCTGGTATCATGAAGGAGTCGACGCGTTCGCTCGACATCTGCCGGGCGGACGGGACTTGCTCGAGATCTTCGAAGGCCGTTTGCGGGAGCTCGCCGATCACATCCATGATGGCCGATACGCGTCCGCCCCGAGTCTCGCACAGCTGCTCCAAGATGCGCGGGACGCACGGCACACGATTGCGACTCGGCTCGAAGAAGGGCGGGACCGGCTGCTGGAGTGGAACTCCTACCGCCCTGGCGCGGCGACTCGACTCATCGAGGCGATCCATCAGGAGGAGCGCTCGCGCGCGCTCGATGACTTTCTCCTGGCGGTCCTGGACCTGTTTGTCACCGAGGTCGAAGAGCTGGCGCCACGGACGTATCGACTCGGCTCCGCGGGCGTGCTCGTCGATGACTTTCCCGGTCTTCCCTCTGCGGGCCTCACGCTGACGGCCGATCGCGGGCGGGCCCTGGTTCGCAAGGAGCTGCAGTTCCTGACCTGGGATCATCCCCTCGTCACAGGGGCGCTCGATCTTCTCCTGGGATCCGAGCGTGGCAACTGCAGCTTCGTCCGCGTGTCAGGTCCGGATCACGTAGCGCTGTTGCTGGACGCGATCTTCGTGCTCGAGTGCGTCGTGCCTCCCGATCTCCATCTCGATCGCTTCCTTCCACCGACACCTATTCGCGTTGTCGTCGACCACAACGGGCGCCTCGCGCCGGACTCGGACCCGCCGATAGACGAGGCCCCACTGACCACGGCCGGCACGGCCGGGGGTCATCAGCTCCTGAATCGTCAGGATGTTCGCGATGTCGTGCTACCGCGGATGATCGTCGCCTCGACTCGCTACGCTGAAGAGCAACTCGCGCCTCGCGTAGAAGAGAGCCGCGCTCGTGTACGTGAGCAGCTCGAGTCGGAGATACAGCGCTTGGTCCACCTGCAGAGGATCAACCGTTCCGTGCGCGATGCGGAGATCGCAGGCCTTCGCACCCAGCAGGCTGCGCTCGATCACCACTTGTCCGAGGCCCGCTTACGGCTCGATGCCGTGCGGCTGATTCTCAAAGGGGGCTAGGCTGGCAGGCAGGGCTCTCGGACGTTCCTGCTCCGACCCGCGACCTGCCTACCCGCCTCCATGCCTTAGTCTCCGGCCAGATAGATCTCACCGGTCGGCGCGGGAACGCCGCCGTCCGGCTCATTCGACATCGCGAGGCCGACGGGCACGATCCCGGCGGGGACATCGGAGAACTGCACGGTGGCGCTCCCTCGTGCGTCTGGCTGCACGAGCCCGGCACTCACTGGCGTCGATCGGGTGAGATACCACAGCTGGTACGTCCGACCCGGCGGGAGCGTCGGCAAGTTGCTCGCCGTCAGCAGGAGTCCACGCGATCGACTGAGATACGCGCGGCCGATGGCGGACGGTGCCACCGGCTGCCCTTTCAGCGTGAACGTCCTCGCATCCGGGGCGGTCGCCGCCGCGAACTGGACGCGGACACGATCCGTGTCTCGCGTTGCCACCTCAAGCCGGCGTTCGGCGTCACGCCAACGATCGAGCGCCTCCGCCACTCGACTCTCCGCGTCCTGAAGCCGTGAGCGGAGCCCGGACGCCTGCACCCACAGTCCTGCCGCGACGACCAGGCTTGCAGCCGCCGCCATCCACCCGGTCCACAGTGGCCAGGACCGAGTTCGCCGAGGTAGCGGCGGCACGGTGGATTGTCCATCTGCGATGTGGGGTTTCGGCACCTGAACCTGCCGCGTTGCGGCTGCGCCAACAGACGCCAGGATTCGCGCGCGCAGTTGTGGAGGAGGGTCGACAAGCGGCACCATTTGGTCCAGCGCCTGGGCAACCTCCGCCAGTGACGTCACCTCTGCGGCACAGAGAACGCAGGTCTTCAGGTGCGCCTCGAACAGCTTGCGCTCCTCCGGGGCGAGCGAGCCGAGGACGTACACGCCGGTTGACGCAGCGAAGGCGTCGTGCTCGACCGTCATGATGTCGTCCCCATGAGGTGATCGCGCAGCTTCAGGAGCCCTTGTCGAACTCGCGTCTTGACCGTGCCCAACGGCAGCTCGAGCTCTGAAGCAATCTCCGAGTGCGTCAAACCATCGAAGAAGGCCAGCTCGATGGCCGTTCTCTGCGACGCCGGCAATCGATACAGGGCCCCCTGAATCGATGCCGCCTGCTCCTTGGTCACCAATCTCAGGTCCTGCAACGGCGCCTCGTCGGACAGCTGCCGCGGCGGTTACTCATCCGATAATGGTGGCCGAACTTGTCGCTTCCTCCACAAATCGATGGCACGTGTTCGCGTAAGGGTCACGAGCCATGCCGCGACCGTGCCGCGCGACGCCTGGAAGCGATCCGCCTGGTTCCGGGCCTGTGCGAACACCTCCTGCGTCACGTCTTCCGCGTCGCCTGCGTCTCGAACGATCCTCAGGGCCAGGGCGTACACCAGACGGCCGTGGCGGTCGTAGAGCTCCGCGAGTCCAGCTTGTCACCGCAGGCCATGCGCTCGAGCGCCGCACGATCGTCAGTCGCCGATCGCGCGACTTCGGTCGTCGGTGTGGCGATGATGCCCCTCCCAGGGTCCGGTCGTCAGGACCTGGCCCTGACCGTTCTACGGCCGGCGAGGGCGATCGGATGTGGGCCCGTCAGCGGTTGAGCGGACCTCGTGCAAACGTGCGCAGATCGTCCAGCCACGCCTGGGGTACCTCGAGGGCTGGGAAGTGGCCACCCTTGGCACCAATGGTCTGGTGGATCACGTTGTAGCGGGTCTCGGCGGTCTTCCTCGCGACCGACGGGTCGCGGTTGAGGGTCACCCCACGGTTGTCGAACTGCGACGGAAAGGCACCACACCCGGTCGGCACCGAGACCCTTCCTCGGCTGACCGGCGGCATGAACGATCCAAAGAAAGTCGGCTGCAAGCGGCCGTCGACGTGTCTGGTTTCGTAGTACAGGCGGGCCGACGACGTCCCGGAGTTCGTCACCCAGTAGATCATGATGTTCGTGAGCAACTCGTCCTTCGTGTAGACCTTCTCCAGGTCGCCGTCGTGATCGCTCCAGGAGTGCCACTTGTCGAGGATCCAGGATGCGAGGCCCACCGGCGAGTCACTCAGACCGTGCCCGAGGGTCTGCGGTTTTGTCGTCTGGATTTCTTGATAACCGAGGTTCGACGACACCGGCGGCAGTGGCGTGCCGGGAGGCGGCGGCGCACCGATGGCGGCCCCCGGACAGCCAGACAGGTGGAGCCCGGAGATGTGGGGCGCGTCATTCAACGCCAGGTAGGTCGCCACGGCAATCCCCCAATCGCTGCCGTGCACGATGTACCTCGAGTACCCGAGCCGGGCCATGAGCGCGGCCCACACCTGCGCCATACGCTCCGGGTTATAGCCGCGCTCGCGCGGCTTGTCCGAGAAGCCGTAGCCGGGCATCGACGGGACGACCACGTGGAAGGCGTCACTCGCCTGACCGCCGTGGGCGGCCGGATTGGTCATCGGCTCGATCACCTTGTCATATTCGATGATCGAGCTGGGCCAGCCATTCAATAACAGGACTGGTGTCGCCGTCGGCGTGCTCGAACGCTGGTGAATGAAGTGAATGTCGAGGCCAGCGAGGTTGGTCTTGAACTGCGAGAATCGATTGAGGCGCTTCTCCTGCGCGCGCCAGTCGTACTTGTCTCGCCAGTACGAGATGATCGATTGCAGATAACCCAGATTGGTGCCGTAGTCCCAGCCGACGCCCGGGAATTCGTCGGCGAATCGAGCGCGTTGTAGGCGTGTTCTCAAGTCGGACAGCACCGCGTCCGGCACCTGGATCTTGAACGGCACCACCGCCTCTGCGGCGACGCTACCGTTCGCAGAGGGCCTTGACTGTGCGCGCATCGGAACTGCGCTCATCAACGTCGACAGGACCACCGCCACCGCGAACCCTCGGGCGACGACCTTGATCGCATGGCTTCCGCGCTGCATACATGCCTCCGAGACCGTGTTGCGCCGTTCGAACCCTGGAACCCGTGCACTCCGGAACTCAAGCTTCGGGGAATGATAATGGTTGGGGCGGGTAGCCCCAAGCACTTCGCCGTCGGTCGCCGACGGGCGGGGCTGGCGGCTGTCGTGGTGCTCGGAGCACAGCTTGGCCGGCGCGGGAGTCTCCAACCTGAACCGGCCGCGCGACCGCGGATCGCCCCTGGACCGAAGATGGCGGCGATTGTGTCACTGTTCATGTGGGCGGTCGCTCATCTGGGAGCCAACGCCTCGGCGGTCAGCTCACAACCTTGCCGTCTTTCATGACGAGACGGCGCGTCGCGACCGCGCCAGCGAACTCCTCATCGTGTGTCACGATCAACAGCGTTCGCGATTGGCCGGCGACCGACAGCACGAGGTCCGCCAGTTCGAGCCGACGAGATGGGTCGAGCGACGCGGTTGGTTCATCCATCAGGAGCACGGGCGGGTCCGTTGCCAGCGCACGGGCGATGGCCACCCGTTGCGCTTCGCCGCCCGAAAGCTCGCGCGGGAGCGCGGCCACCCGATGCTCGACCCCGAGGGAGGTCAGTAAGCCCCGAGCCCGTTGCTCTGCCTCACCGGCTGACATCTGGTGCACGTGTACCAGTGCCAGCGTGATGTTCTGCAGCACCGGCACGTGCTCGAAGAGACCGTGGAACTGGAACACCATGCCCAATTTCTTGCGAAGGTCGCGTAGCGGATCTCGAACCGATCCCCTCGGCCTCACGACAACCCCCTCGACGTCGATCAAGCCGGAGTCGAAGGGCTCCAGACCGGCCATCGCGCGCAGCACCGTCGTCTTCCCGGAACCTGATGCCCCCATGAGGACGACCACCTCGCCTCGCCGGACGTCGAGGTTGACATCGTCGAGTATTTGGCGGGTTCCCCGCCGCAACGCGAGATCGCGAACCACGATCGCCTGCTCGAACATTCCAGCGCGCCGGGCGAGCACATCGGCCTCTCGTCCAGGCTCTACGCCGCCTTCCACTTGGCCTCCAGGCGACGCGCGGCTGCCGACAGCGGCAAGGACATCGCGAGATAGAGTGCCGCACACAGGAGTCCCGGCACGACCCAACTGCCGATATTGGTCGCAAACACCTGCGTCTGCTTCGTGAGCTCCATGACCGTGAGCACCGACACGAGCGACGAATCCTTGAGTAGCGCGACGAAATCGTTCGTCATCGGCGCTAGGGCCAGCCGGAACGCCTGTGGTCCGCGAATCAGCCAGAGCACCTGCGCCTCAGTGAACCCCAACGTGCGCGCAGCCTCGAGTTGTCCTTTCGGCACCGCCTCGAGCGCGCTGCGATAGATCTCACTCTCGTAGGCCGCGTAGTTCAGCGCCAGGCCGAGGAACGCGGCGACGAACGCCGGCAACCTGATGGCGGCTGCAAGGCCGTAGTAGAGCACGAAAAGCTGCAGGAGCACGGGCGTGCCACGCATCAGCTCGACGTATCCGATGAGCAGTGCGCGCAGCACGCGTCTGCCGTAGACGCGACCGCTCGCGATCGCCATGCCAAGCACCACAGCCAACACCATCGACACAAACGACAGGAACAGCGTGACCAGCGAGGCGCGAATCAAAGAGGGCATGTAGGCGAGCGTCGATTCCCACCACGAGCGACGACTGCCGATCACCAGCCCGTCACTCGTCGTCACGGGATCGATCGCGTGTCCCGCTAGCACCTCTTGAAACAGTTCCGGCTGCGCATCGTTCCAGACGCCCCATCTCCGAAACACCCGCTCGAGCGTGCCGTCACGCATGGCACCGCGAAGAATCTCGTTGACCTGGTCTCGCAGGGCTGCATTGGTCGGGGCGAAGACGCCGACGTAGTGGCCGGTCGCCACGCTTGCTGGCTGGATTGCCAGATCGGTCGACGTCCTGAGACGCCGTTCTGCCAGCACATGGTCCAACAGCACGGCATCCACGCGCCCCAGACGCAAATCGTCGTACGGGTGCACATCATCGTCGTACGAGACGGCCTCGAGACCGTACCGTCGTTCCGCGTCCAGGAGGATCTCGTACGCGATGGTGCCGCCCAAGGTCCCCACACGCCGACCGCCGAGATCCGCGAGCGTGCGAAGGTGATCTTTGTCCTGGCTACGTACGGTCAGCACCTCGCGGAACTGGTAGTACGGGACCGTGACCGCCATCGACGCCCGTCGCCCCGGCGTGTCCTCGATGCCGCTGAGGCCGACCTCGGCATCGCCACGTGTCACCGATTGATCGATCGACCGGTACTCGACGAACACGAACTCCGGCGTTCGTCCGAGGCCGCGCGCCAGCAGGTTCGCGATCTCGACATCGAAGCCAACGAGCTCTTTCGGACGATCGGGATTCGCCTCCACATACGGCGCGCCACCCTCAGGATCGCCCGCCCATCGCAAGAGGGAGGTGGACTGGGCGGTCGACGGCGCAGCCGTGAGGAACACAAGGAGGGCGAGGAGAACCCAGACGGGCATCGACGTCAGATCCGGTTGTACCAGGGGGGAGGTCGCGGCGCAAGTCGGCTCGCGGCCGGCGTCGTCGCAGCGTTGAAGCCGGACTGCTGTAGTACGCTGCCCGGACCAGATGAACATCGCCATCGACGCCCGGTATGTCCGGGAGAAGCCAAGCGGGATTGGCACGTACGTCCAGGCGCTGGTCGAACGGCTGCCGACCCTGGCGTCACACAGCCGCTTCCTACTGTGGACCCACCCGCTCGGGCCACGTCCGCTGTCGCGGGCGGACAATGTCCGTGAGGTCGTCGTGCGGCCTGGTCCCAACTCGCCCCTGCCTATTTGGTGGCCTGCTCGGTACACGCCCTTTGATGGGGTGGAGCTCTTCCACAACCCGCACAACCTGCTGCCGCGCGGCGTCCCGTGTCCATCAGTCGTCACGGTCCACGACGTAATGGCGATCGAGCGGCCGGATCTCCACCTGCCGGGCATCGAGCGGCTCGCGAAGCGCACCTACTACCCTGGCGCCGTCTGGCGCGCGCTGCGTGAGTCGACGCTCATCATCGTGCCGACCGAAGACACCGCTCGGCGGGTCCTCGCGCTCGAGCCATCGGCGCGCACACGGGTACGCGTGATTCGCGAGGCGGCCGAACCGATCTTTCGACCCGCCTCCGACGTGCATCTGCCGCGTCAGCACGCCGCCGTGCTCACCGAGAGCGACGCACCGTACTTCCTGGTCGTTGGGGCCAACGCGGCGACCAAGCGCCATGAAGACGCCGTCACCGCGTTGGCATCGCTTCCCCTCCGTGGCGCTTGGTGCTCCTGCAACGGCGAGGATCCCGCCGCCGCCGTTCCCGCCTTGCGGCGCTTGCCGAACAGGTCGGAGTCGCCGACCGCGTCACCTGGCTGCCCAGAGTCAGCCGCGAGGACGTGGTCGCGTTGATGCAGGCGGCTGAAGCGCTCGTGCAACCGTTGGTGTACGAGGGGTTTGGACTGCCCATCGTCGAAGCCATGGCCTGCGGCTGTCCGGTCGTGGCGAGCGACATACCGGTGTTTCACGAGGTCGCGAATGAGGCCGCCGTGTTCGTCCCACCGCGCGACGCGGGTGCACTCGGTCGTACGCTCGCGGAGCTCGCGCGTTCCCCCTCGCACCGCACGGAACTCTCATGGGCCGGTCTCCAGCGGAGCCGACAACTCTCGTGGGACCGGACTGCGGCCGCTACGCTGGAGGTGTATGACGAGGCGCTGAGGTGTACTCGGCTCCCGGCGGCACCACCACCGTCCGCGGCACGCAAGCGTTCCGTCTGAGCAGCACCGCCAGACTCGCGCTCGTCACTGCGGTGGCGGCTCAGATGAACAATGCGTCTTCGTCGTCCCCGCGCGGGCGAGCGGGTCGGGGCGGAGGATTCCTGAACGCGGCGAACGCCGCGCGGAAGGCACTAAACAGGGCAGCGCCCTCGCGCGCGGGTAGCTGCATGGCCGATTGCACTGTGTCGAGCCCTTGTTCGACACGGCCTGTCACGTCCGCAAACAGGCGGTCCGCTCGCTCGACCTGCACGGTGGCCAGAGCCGCCGCACGCGAGGCCTCCCGGCCAATGGTCTCGAGGTGGCCGAAGAACGGCTTGACCTGTTGGTCGAGGTCCCGGGAGAGACGCGCGACCCGACGCGCGAGCACCCCAGCGACGATCAACACGCCGATCTGCACAACGGCGATGAGCAGCGTGGCGACGGCGATCACGCCGAGCCAGGTGCTGGGCGAGTCGCTCACGAGTTCTCCCGTGCGCGGGCCTGCTGGTAAGCTTCCCGTCCTCGCTCGACTGCGTGGGCGAGCGTCTCACGGCTCTGACTCAACGCCTGCCGACCGCGCTCGGTCGCCTCCGTAGCCTTCTCACGACCCTCGCGGGCCTTCTCGCCGAGATACTCACGAGTTTCACGGCCCGTCTCCGGTGCGTACAAGAGCGCCACCGCAGCACCGCTCACGGCCCCAAGAATGGACGCCAACAGAATGCTGCCGGCCCCGGCTCCATCGTCTCGCGCCATGTCTACTCCTACCGCTCTGTGAAGCTCACGACGGCTCAGAAGAAACTGACCCTCACGTTCAGGTACTTCTTCGGGTTCTTCCTGATCTCCGTAATCAACGCGGAGAGGTCGTTCGTGACTTTGTTCATGTTCTCATACAACTGCTTGTCTTTCAGCAACTGTCCTGCCGTTCCCTCCCCTTCGTTCAGTCTGGCGACCATCGAGTCCAGACGCTGGGTGAGCGCCGTCAGTCGCTCGGTCGCGGCATTCAGCCGAGTGTAGAGCTCCGGATCCTTCGCCAGCTTGCCGAGCGTGCCTTCACCCTGGTTCATACCGGCCACGAGCTTGTCGAGGTTTGCGGTCGCGGAGGTCAGCGATTGCGCAAACCGATTGTCTTTGATCAATTGGCCCAGACTTCCCTCGCCGGAGCCGATCTGACGGGTCAGCGATTCGATGTTCTTCAACGACGCCTCGAGAGCGTTGGCGGTCGCGGGATCGTTCACAAGTCTTGCCAGAGTGCCGCGACCGGACTTCATGCTCTCGGTCAGTGTTGTCGCCGTTTCCACGAACCGACTCAGCTCGACGAACAGCTGATCGTCGGTTATCAGTTTGCCCACCGTGCCGCGTCCGTTCCTCATGTCTTGAATGAGCGCGGTGAGCTCACTGATGCCCTGGCTGGCCTGGTCGGTGACGTCGGCCAGCGCTGCCGCGGTCTTCCCTTGTGGGACGTAGCCCCAATCGGGAATCGGCTCACCGGTCGAGGACGGCGTGATGTCCACGGCGCTCTCGCCCAAGAGCGACACCGAACCCACCCGGGCCTGCGATCGAGACGTGATCAAGGGACGATACGATTCCCGCACACGAAAGATGACGTCCACATCGTCGCCGGCGAACTCCACGGCGCTGACGCTGCCCACCTCGACACCGGCCACGCGCACCGGCGAACCTGGGGCGAGCCCGGCCACGTTGCTGAAGCGCGACTTGAGCGGATACTGCTGCCAGGGAAACCCCTTGCTACCTGTCAGACTGAACACCAACAGTGCCGCGATCGCCACCGAGACGATGAACAGCACACCGATTTTCAGTTCCGACCAGGCGAGGGAACGGGTGCGTGGCATATCAGAGCACCTTCTCAGACGTTCGTGGGCTCACGAGTTTGTGAACCGACGAACTCTTCATGACAGAAACGTCTTGATATACGGGTCAGTGCAGTCACGCAACTCCCCGGCGTCGCCCTCGAACACGATCATGCCATCTCGGAGCATCAGAAACTCCGCCTCCTGCGCCTTCTCCGGCGTGGCGTTCACGATCCGGACCGTCCCAGAGGCGTCTCGCACGGCCATGTGCGTGGCCACGTAGAATGCGTCCCGCAACTGATGTGTCACCAGGATCGAGCTGACTCCCTCGAGGTCACGCAGCTTCACGATCTCATCATCCACAGTGATGGCGGTGATCGGGTCCAGCCCCGTGGTCGCCTCATCGTAGAGCAGGATGCTCGGCTTGAAGGCCATCGCCCGCGCGATCGCCACGCGTCGTCGTTGCCCACCCGACAGCGCCGACGGCATCCGGTCGAGCTGCTCGGACAGGCCGATGAAGCCGAGGACCTGCTCCACGCACCGATCAACCTCATCCACGGGCACCTTGGATTCCTCGTACAGCTTATACCCGACGTTCTCGCGAACAGTGAGCGAATCGAAGAGCGCCCCCTCCTGGAAGATCATCCCGAGGTCGGCCCGCACCTCCATCATCGCCGTTTCCGTCAGGTGATCGATCCGCCGACCGTTGACGTACACCGCGCCGCCATCCGCCTTCAGCAGGCCTGTGATGATCTTCAGGGCCGTCGATTTTCCCGACCCGCTGGCCCCGAGGATGATCTTCGTGTGCCCTTTCAGAAGCGTGAAGCTCACGTCGCGCAACACCACTCGCTCGTCGAACGCCAATTGCACGTGATCGAACACGACCACCGGCTCGGGACGATCGGCGACGGCAGTCGAATCTCTCTCCAGAGGGCGTGACGCAGCACGAGCGGGCAGGCCGGGCGAAGGCATCACCAGTCAGTAGAGCAACTCGATCAAGAGCTGGCCCACGAAGTAGTCGACCGCAATCACGGCGACAGACCCCGCCACCACGGCCAGCGTCGTCGCCCGCCCAACGCCAGCGGTCCCGCCGGAGGTGCGAAGACCGACGTGACACGCAATCGACACGATCACGAACCCGAAGATGACCGGCTTGGCCAGCCCCATCCAGACGTCTTCCAGATACAGCCCTTTGACCACCGATGACCAGTACAGCCCGCTGTTCACCTGAAGTTGGAATCGCGCCACGACCCAGCCGCCGATGATGCCCGCCGTATCGGACACGACCGTCAGCAGGGGCGTCATGAAGATTCCGGCCATCACGCGAGGGACGACGAGCTTGCGGATGGGGTCGGTACCGAGCGCGCGGAGCGCATTGATCTGGTCGGTCACCATCATCGAGCCGAGCTCGGCCGCGATGCCCGATCCCACCCGGCTGGTGAGCATTAACGCTGCGAGCACGGGGCCCAGCTCTTTGACCATCGACGCGCTGACCAATCGGCCGACGACGGGCCGTGCGCCAAATTGATCGAGCGTCAAGCCACTCTGGAGCGCGAGCGCGGCGCCGGTGAAGAATCCAGTCAGCAGCACGACGGTCAGCGAGCCGATGCCGATGACGTCGAACTGCTCGACCAGGTCGTGCCCGTAGAAGGGTCTGGTGACGAATCCCCGAAATGCGGCGAGCGAGAGGCGCACGTACTCCTGCGCCTCGAGCGCGGCACCCTTGGCCCACCGATCGACGGCTGCGACCACCGGGGCTCAAGCCCTCCGCGCCGGCCGCGCGTCCCCGAGCTCGGGGCTTCGCAGCTGCTTGATCTCGTCCCGAAGCGATGCCGCTCTCTCGAAATCGAGGTTCGCCGCCGCCGATCGCATCTGCTCCTGGAGCGTGGCGATGTGGGCATCGAGCTCGGCCTGGGAGGCGAAGCGATCACGCGGCCCACGTATCAACGCCGGCGTCAGGTAATCGCGCTCGTAGATACTCGACATCACGTTGTCGATGCTCTTGACGATGGACTGCGGTGTGATGCCGTGCTCTTCGTTGTACGCCGCCTGCAACGCGCGCCGACGCTCGGTTTCGCCAATAGCCACGCGCATCGATTCGGTCATCGTATCGGCGTACATGATGACACGGCCGTTCACGTTTCGGGCGGCGCGGCCGGCGGTTTGGATGAGGGAGCCCGACGATCGAAGGAAGCCTTCCTTGTCGGCGTCAAGGATGGCGACCAGCGACACTTCCGGAAGGTCGAGGCCCTCACGCAACAGGTTGATGCCCACCAGGACGTCGAATGCCCCCCGTCTCAGATCTCGGAGAATCTCCACGCGCTCGAGCGTCTCGACATCCGAGTGGAGATAGCGGACCTTCACCCGCAGCTCCTGGTAGTACGTCGTCAGGTCCTCGGCCATCCGCTTCGTCAGCGTCGTCACCAGCACGCGCTCGCCGCGCGCCGCACGGTCGCGGATCTCACTCAGGAGGTCGTCCACTTGCCCCTTCACCGGCCGGACGTCGATCGGCGGATCGATGAGACCGGTCGGCCTGATGATCTGTTCGACCACGACCCCACGGGACTGCGCGAGCTCGTATGGGCCGGGCGTCGCGGACACGAAGATGAGTTGTCCGGCGCGAGCCTCCCATTCCTCGAAGTTCAGCGGGCGATTGTCGAGCGCCGAGGGCAACCGGAATCCATACGCGACCAAGACCTCCTTGCGGGACCGGTCACCGAAGTACATGCCTCGGATCTGCGGGATAGTCTGGTGGCTCTCGTCAACGATGATCACGGCATCGCTGGGCAGATAGTCGAGGAGCGTTGGCGGCGGCTGCCCTGGTGCCCGTCCGGTGAGGTGTCGCGCATAGTTCTCGATGCCGTGGCAGTACCCGATCTCCTTGATCATCTCGAGATCGAACATCGTACGCTGATGGATCCGCTGCGCCTCGAGGAGCTTCCCGTCGTGCTCGAGGAAGCTGCGGTACTCCTGGAGCTCGGCCTTGATCGATTCCACCGCTCGTTTGGTCTGCTCGCGCGGCGCGACAAAGTGCGTCTTCGGATAGATCGCCACGTTGTCGTGCCGGCGTCCGGTCTTCCCGGTCAGCGGATCGAATGACACGAGCGCATCCACTTCGTCGCCGAACAACTCGATCCGTACGCCGGCTTCTTCGTACGACGGGTACACCTCGACGATGTCCCCACGAACGCGAAAGGTGCCGCGGCCGAAATCGTGATCGTTCCGCTCGTACTGCATCTCGACGAGTTTGCGCAGGACCTGGTCCCGTGAAATCCGTTGGCCCCGCTCGAGCGGCAGCAGCATCCCGTAGTACGCCTCGGGGGACCCGAGGCCGTAGATGCACGACACGCTCGCCACGATGATCACGTCGCGGCGCTCGAAGAGCGAGCGCGTGGCAGACAAGCGCATCCGATCAATCTCGTCGTTGATCGTGGCTTCTTTCTCGATATACGAGTCCGTCGCCGGAACGTACGCCTCCGGTTGGTAGTAGTCGTAATAGCTGACGAAGTACTCGACGGCGTTGTCTGGAAAGAACCGCCGGAACTCCTGGTACAGCTGGGCAGCCAGCGTCTTGTTGTGCACCATCACGAGCGCGGGACGATTCACCCGAGCAAGCGTCTGGGCCATGGTGAACGTCTTGCCCGATCCGGTGACCCCCAGCAGGGTCTGGGCCTTGTCGCCGCGCTCGAGCCCTTCCACGAGCTCACCAATCGCCCGTGCCTGGTCGCCGGCAAGGGAGAAATCGGACACCAGGTTGAAGCGGTCGTACGTCGAGGGCATGGGAAACCGTGATCGTACCAGAGCGCCACCCGCGTGGAAAGGCACGTCGTCCACATCGACCGGCGTATAATCGAGGTTTGACAATCCCATGCGGTGCCTAGCCGTCTGTCAGGACGAGCTCGTCATCAGGATGCTCGACGAGATCCTGTTGCCCGGCTTCGAGGTCGAGTTCGTCGTGGAAAACCGCCCTCTCGCCCGCCGCCTCCACGAGGCGGGCGTTCGCGTCACGGCCGGCGATCCACGTCGGACCGATACCTTCGTCAAGGCGGACCTCGGCCCGAGCACGTGCGTCATCATCGAGGACAACGGTCGCCGCAGCCCCCGCAAGGTGCTCGAGGCCGTGACCGACGCCGGTGGCACGCTCGTCTACGTCCTTGGCATCGGCACGGAGGCAAGCGAGAAGCGCGCCGACGAGCTGCACACCGACTTCCCGGATGTCTCCTATCTGTCACTCTCCGAGCTGTGCGGTGGAGCGCTGGTCACGGAGTTCGGCCGGTCGTTGACCAAGGCCCGTGTGCAGCAGTATCAGCGGTACTTCACCGACGCAGACCGCGTGCTGATCATGCTGCACAACGACCCGGATCCGGACGCCATGGCCAGCGGCCTCGCCCTGCGCAATGTGTTGCACCGGACCAAGGCCACCGCCATCCTCGGCGCCATGCAAGGGGTGACACGTCCGGAGAACCAGCGGATGGTGAACCTCCTCGACATTCACGTCGAGCCGGTGACGGCGTCCACCCTGCGGGAGTTCGACCGCATCGCGATGGTCGACGTGCAGCCCCACTACTTCGGCGGCCTGATCGATCGCGTGGATCTCGTGATCGATCACCATCCTGAGCAAACCGGGTACACCGCGATCTTCAAGGACATCCGGGCCGACTACGGTTCAACCTCGACGATCCTCACCGAGCACCTCCGGGCCGTCGACGTGAATATCTCGGAGCGCACCGCGACGGCGATGCTCTACGCCATCAAGTCCGATACCCTGTTCTTCAACCGACAGACCAACCGCGTGGATCTCGATGCGTTCTCCTATCTGTATCCGCTGGCCGATGCCACGATGATCCGCAAGATGGAGGGCGCGGAAATCACCGAGGAGCGCCTCGATGCCGTCATGACGGCGCACCACAAGGGCCGGCTCGAGGATCAGGTCTTCTGCGCGTTCCTGGG
The DNA here is from genome assembly GCA_016871175.1 of Acidimicrobiia bacterium. GTDB lineage: Bacteria > Acidobacteriota > Vicinamibacteria > Vicinamibacterales > CAVVIG01 > VFZL01. The sequence goes on from VFZL01000006.1 coordinate 167,644, forward strand.
CCCGATCGCGCGCGAAGACTTCATTCCGTACGTCGCGGACTTCTTCCTGCAGCTCGAAGGCGTGAGGTGGACGGTCGTGGCTGGCCTGGTCGATTCGACCCTCAGCGCATCGATCCGCAACCTCGGGTACACGAAGAATGCGGGCGAGCTCGCCCGCCGGTACTTCGCGGATATCGGCAACGCAGGCGGCCATCGCGCCATGGCGAAGGCCGTCATGCCCATCAACGCGTTTCGCGCGAAGTACCACATCTCCGATACCGAGGAGATCATGCCGAGGCTGCACGACCTCGTCGCGCAGTTCCTCCGGGAAGCCCCGACCAGGGACGTCCGAACCAAGGCCGAGGACAAGGAAGAGCTCAAGACTCGCTGAGCGCCTGATCGAGGTCTGCGATCACGTCGCGCGCGTCCTCGAGCCCCACGGACAGGCGCAACATCCCCCGGGTGACCCCAGCCGCACGCAGCTGCTGGTCTGAATACCCCAGCTGAGACGTCAGGACCGGCAGGCTGACGAGGCTCTCGACGCCACCGAGGCTCGCGGCACGCGCAATCACCTTGAGTCGGTCGAAGCAAGAGGCCGCCCGGTCGTAGTCGCCGCCCAGGTCGAAACACACCATGCCGCCGAACCCGGTCATCTGGCGCCGCGCAAGCTCGTGATCGGGGTGGGACGGCAGGCCTGGATAGTAGACGCGAGACACCTGGGGATGCGACGCCAGGAACTCGGCCACCGCCTGCGCCGTCCCGTTCTGCCGTGCCACCCGCACCGCCAGCGTCTTCAACCCACGCCCGAGCGCCGCGGCGGGCATCGGATCGAGGATGGTTCCCAGCAACCGCCGAACGGACGCGATTCGGCCGACCAGCGCGTGCGGTCCGGTGATACACCCCGCGGTCACGTCACTGTGGCCATTCAGATATTTCGTGGCGCTCTGCATCACGAGGTCGACGCCCAGACGGAAGGGCTGCTGGTTGATCGGGCTGGCGAACGTGTTGTCGATGACGGACAACACCCCGCGGGCCCGGCACACGGCCGCAATGGCTGCGATATCGACGCACCGCAGCGTCGGGTTGATGGGCGACTCGAACCAGACGAGGCGCGTGCGTGCGCCGATGACCGCATCGAGGTGGTGCAGTTCGTCGATGGAGACAAATCGCGTCGTGATGCCAAACCTCGACAACAGGTCCTCGAGCAGGTGGAGCGTGCCGCCGTAGATCCCGGCAGAGCAGATCACTTCGTCGCCCGCTGTCGTCAGCGCCATGAGCGCCGTCGAGGTGGCGGCCATACCGGACCCGAACAGGAGCGCCGCGCCAGCGCCGTCCAGCGCCGCCAAGGCCTGCTCCACCGCCACGACCGTGGGATTCCCGTAGCGTGAGTACAGATACTGCGTCGACCGGCCTTCGTTGTAAGCGACGACATCCGCGGCGCTCCCGAACACGAAGGTCGACGTCTCGTAGATCGGTGTGACCAGAGGGTGAGGATGATCACTCATGGCTCGAAGGTTCAGGTTCCTGGTTAGGTCGCTCGATGCCCGACGCGATCGCCACTGGGCGCCACCAGCGCTTCGACGAACTGCTTGTACGCGTCTTCGTAGCCTCGTGCCATGAGCTCGGTGAGGGAATAAGGCCGGTCCGAGCGATCGTCGAAGGCTCCGTCGAAGTCGAACGGGCCGACCGGATTGTGCTCCGGGTGAATCACGAAGAGACGCACCCCGCCCGAGCGACCGGCGGTCAACACATCGTGAAGCGCAGCGACCTCGGCTGCCTGGACGTACTCACCCATCCGAGCGCGACCGTCCAGGCGCGGCGGGATCAGCTCATGCACAGCCGGGCGCTCGGGCGCAGCGGACACAAGGAGCACCTGCTCGACATCCAGGTCCACAAGCTCACACACCAGACGCTGAAGGCTGCCGGGCCGATCGGTCAGGCGATGGGTCTCGCCTCGCCAGTAGCCGTCCGTGGGCAAGGTCATGTCGTGCCACGCTGTCGCGAGCGGCACGGTCAACGCCGCGGCCACGATGTCCCCAAGGCGGTCCCGGCCGAGCGCGGTCAGATCCACCACCTCGGTGTGGCGGGCGTCCACCTCGGCTTGGGTGGGACGCGCCATCAGGCCTCGCCGCCGCATGTCGGCCACGACCGTGCACACGAGGTCTCGTCGCGCGTCCAGGTCGTGGACCGAGATGACCAGCTCGCGGAAGCCGGGTTGACCGAGGTTCTCCGACAAGAGCTCCGCGTACCGGGTCGCCAACTCGGAAGACGAGGGCTGGCGGATGTTGGCCGCTCCCCGGACCAGGTCCCAGATGGCGGTCCAACAGTGCTCGACGGTCCGTTCCGCAGTCAGTGGCGCTGGCACCATTCGCCACCACAGCGGCCCTCGTTCCCGGCGGCGCGCGGTCCTGACCACGGCAGACGCCGCGACCAGCGCCAATGCCCCACCGAGCGCGAGGACCACGAATCGAGGCAACCACGTCGGGAATCCCGTCGGGCCGAAGGCAGCGGCCACCACGGACACATAGCCTTCGGTCAAGCCCTGCCCCGACCATCCCAGCATCCGCAGGACGAAGTCGATGGGAAATACGATCAGCCCGGCGACGATCGCGGCGATCGGAAACACCACCAGGAAGACGGCGAGCGCCGAGGCCCAGCCGAACAAGCGGAGCCAGGGGTGCCAGGGGTACAGCTGCGGCACGACCGGCGCGTGCCAGAACCCCCGCGAATCCCACAGGCGGGCGCTGCCGTCGACCGCCGCGAAGAGCGCCGTTACGGCGCCGATGCCACGGCCCGCGACCACGTCGATCTTGACACCAGCCTCGTGCAGCGCGCGAAGCACGCCCGCGTGATAGACGCCAGCCGTCCCGACGCCGGCGAACAGCACCGCCGTCCGGCGATGGGGTGCGTACGGCTCGGCGTGGGCGGCGGAGCGATCCCCGCGTCTGGTCATTCGCGTGATTCGTCGTGGATGGTGGCGAGCCTGGTGATCTCGAACTCGCGGGTTCCACCGGGCGTGACCACCTTGACCGTGTCGCCCGGCTCTTTGTTCAGAAACGCGCGGCCGATCGGTGAGGTGGTCGAGATGAGCCCCTTGGCGGCATCGGCGTCCTCGGGCATCACGAGCTGGAAGACGAGCTGGTCGCCGTTGTTCTCGACGACATGGATAGTCGAACCGAATCCGGCACGATCGGCAGGAATCCGTTCGATATTGATGAGCGCGATCTCGGAGACGCGCTTCTTCAGCATGCTGATCCGTGCTTCGACCAACCGCTGCCGCTCTTTTGCCGCTGCATACTCGGCATTCTCGCGGAGATCACCGAGCTCTCGGGCGCGCTTGATCTCCTTCGGCAACTCCAGCTTGAGCTCACGGTCCAGTGCCTGAATCTCGTCCTCGAACTTCTTGATCAAGCGCTCTTTCATGGTGGCGACTGTGGCGACGACACACTCACGTCGGAATCGGCGTATGGTACCACAGTGCTATGCTTCGACCAGGCAGCGCCACGGGCCATGCAACACGTCACTAGCCGCCAGAATGCACTCGTGTCTCGCTATCGTGCGCTCGCAGGCGGCACGGACCGATCACGGTTGCTGATCGACGGCGTGCACTTGCTGACCGACGCCGTCGCGGCACAGATCCCTCTCATCGAAGCGGTGGCGCGCCTCGACGCGCTCGAGGACGGCGACATTCGGCTGCTTCTCGATCGCCTCGCCGCACTGGGCGTCGACGTGCGCTCCGCCTCGCCACGCGTGATGGAGGCCCTGAGTCCGGTGCGCTCGGCCAGCCCGATTGTCGCCATCGGACAGCGGCCTCCCGCCACCGGCGATGTCTACGCGCCTGCACCCGCGCTGGTGGTCTGCGCGGTGAACGTGCAGGATCCCGGAAACGTCGGCGCGCTGGTGCGTGTCGCCGAGGCAGGGGGCGCTACCGGTGTCGTGCTCGCGGGGCAGTCGGCCGATCCGTTCGGTTGGAAGGCGCTTCGGGGCTCGATGGGAAGCGCGCTGCGATTGCCGATCCGCTATCCGGCCCATCCGGCGCGCGCTGTCGACGAAGCACGACGAAGGGGCTGCCGAGTGTGGGCGACGACACCGCTGGGCGGACGCCCCTTCGAGGAGGCCGACCTCGGCGAGCCGACCTTCCTCCTCGTCGGTGCCGAAGGGCCAGGCTTGCCACGCCACATTTTGGATAGTGCGGACGCGCTGATCTCGATTCCCATGGCGCCGGCCGTCGAATCACTCAACATCGCCGTCAGCGCGGCGTTGGTGGTGTACGAGGCGCGACGGCAGCGCCACTCGAGCCTGGTCGGCCGGTCGTCGGGTGGGCAGAGAGATGGTCATGGACTCGCTGTTCCCGGTCGATCCTGAACCCGCACCGGCCGAGGGTGCAGACGCCACTCGGTTGGCGAACCCGCCGTTGGCCGAGCGGATGCGACCGCGGACGTTCGACGAGTATGTCGGACAGGACGAGATCCTTGGCGCCGGACGGCCGCTGCGCCAGGCGATCGAACGCGACCTGCTGCAGTCGATCGTCCTGTGGGGCCCGCCGGGCACCGGCAAGACCACACTGGCCCGCATCATCGCCGAGATGACCCGCGCGCGGTTCGTGTCGTTCAGCGCGGTCCTCTCCGGCATCAAAGAGATCCGCGAGGTCATGACGGAGGCCGAGCGAAACAAGCGCCTGACGGGTCGGCGGACGATTGTCTTCATCGACGAAATTCACCGGTTCAACAAGGCGCAGCAGGACGCCTTTCTCCCGCGCGTGGAGGCCGGGGACATCGTGCTGATCGGGGCCACGACCGAGAATCCCTCGTTCGAGGTGAATGCGGCTCTCCTGTCACGCTCAAAGGTCTTCGTCTTGCGGACGCTCACGGTGGAGGAGGTCGAAGCGCTCCTGCGGCGCGCGCTCGACGATCCGGTGCGTGGGCTCGGCGCGGACTCGGTGCGCGTGGATCCGGATGCGCTTCGAGCGATCGCGGCAATTGCCAATGGCGATGCTCGAGTGGCGCTGAATCTGCTCGAGCTGAGCGTCGGCGCCGCGCCAATCGTAGACGAGGCGCGCCACGTCACCGCGGCACGTGTCCAGGAGGCGGTCCAGCGGCGCACGCTGCTCTACGACAAGAGCGGCGAGGAGCACTACAACCTCATCTCCGCCCTCCACAAGTCGATGCGCAACAGCGATCCCGATGCGGCGGTGTACTGGCTCGCTCGCATGATCGAGGCGGGCGAGGACCCGCTCTACATCGCTCGGCGTCTCGTGCGTTTCGCCTCAGAGGACATCGGCAACGCGGATCCCCAGGCGTTGTCCATCGCGATCGCCGCGAAAGACGCCGTCCACTTCATGGGGATGCCGGAAGGCAACACCGCGCTGGCACAGTTGGCAATCTACCTGGCGACCGCGCCGAAGAGCAACGCCGTGTATCAGGCATACAGCGAAGCCGCCCGTCACGCTCACGAGCAGGTCGCAGAGCCGGTACCGCTTCACTTGCGCAACGCGCCAACCCGCTTGATGAAGCAGCTGGACTATGGAGCGGGTTACCGCTACGCGCACGATGAACCGGACGCCGTCACCGACATGTCGTGCTTGCCACAGTCGCTGAAGGGTCAGACGTTCTACAGACCCACCGAGCGCGGATTCGAGAAGGAGATCAAACGACGGCTGGACGGCTGGGCGCTGCTCAAGCAGAAGCGCCGAACGACCGACTGAACAACTCGGCGATCGCCGCGCGACCGTTGTCGCGTAGGGTGCGCGTTCCTGTGCCGGTGAAGTGGATGTGGCGGATCACCGGGAGGTCGGTCCCGCAGGCCCGCCAGTCCGATCCCGTTCACGCGAACCACCCGTCCTGTTCCTGGTCGAACACGCACAGGGGTTTGTTACAGAGCTTCGCAAACTCCGCGCCCCACCCTGTGCCGCCTCGCACGGTGCCATCCTGGAGGATGACACCGATGACATAGATCTCCTGGCCGTTGTTCACCTGATACCAGATGGTCTGCAGGACCTTCCGGATGGTCGGCGCGTCCGAGTAGCGCCGCCTCATCAGGCGCGACACGTACTCCAGGCTGACATCGCCGGCCTGGAGCTCTTCGTGATTGAGGACCCTGACGCCGCGTCGCCTCAGCTCCGTGCGTCCCTCGAAGGTGAAGTTGACTTCTTCGACGCCGTGGCGCTAGGCACACGCACCGAATTCCGCCTCGGCGCCAGTCGCACCTCCACTGAACAGGAGACACTCGCGGGCGTTCATCATAGGAGCCTCGTCTTCCGATTCAGAATCCGCTGCGCTACCGTGATTTGAGTGCGTCGCGGATCTCGTGCAGCAGGACCACGTCCTCCGGCGTCGGAGGCGGTGGTGCCGGCGGGGCCGGCACCGGCTTTCGTGCGGCGTTCACCGCACGCACGAGCGCGAAGAGAACGAAGCCCACGATGATGAGGTTGACGATGGTGTTGATGAACAGTCCGATGTTCAGCGTGACCGCGCCAGCGGCCTTCGCCGCCTCCAACGAGGCATACGGACCAGCGGTCGCACCCTCCTTGAGCGTCAGGAACATGTTCGAGAAGTCGACGCCGCCCAGGAGGAGGCCGATCGGCGGTATCAGTACATCTCCGACAAGTGAGTTCACGACTGCGCCGAACACCCCGCCGATGATGACGCCAACCGCGAGATCGAAGGCGTTGCCCTTGACAATGAAGTCCTTGAACTCTTGGAACATACCATTCCCCTTCTGTGCCACACGGACACCCGTTGGTGGTGCGTTGTCCTGGACGAAAGACCACGAAGCCTCGAACTCGGCTCTTGGTCAGGGGGCCTGGAGATTATAGCGAAGGTCGGACGGCCGGCACGCGGCGAAACATCTCGGGCCGCAGCGGGAGTATGAACGCGAAGCGAAAGTCACCCTGCATACGGCCGACAGGGATGCCGACCAGATCCCCATGCCGGTCGAGCACGCCACCGCCGGACACTCCGGGGTGGCCATCGGTCAGCGCGCTGACCAGGCCATTGGGCATCCGCTGACCCACGTAGCCAGTCGAGACGATGATCCCCTTCGAATAGTCGTTGCCCAACCGGAAGATGGGTTCGGCAAAGTCGTAGGCGAAGGCGATCTTGAGGTGGACGGGCGGCAGTGGCAGCGGACGCGTTCGGATGATAGCCCAGTCGCCCGTATGCACTTCCTCGCGCGCGTTGCCCGTGTCTATCAGATGAGCGGGCACGTCCTGCCCGTTGTAGCGCACCGAGATTGTGGCAATCCCCCGGCCGGCCTCTGGCCGCGGCTCGCCATTCGGATCGTCGAGCCGGACGACGGCGTGTCTGACCGTGATGAAATAGCCGTCGCCGAGGTAGCCTGCGGTCCCGTAGTGGGTACTCCCGCGTTCGTCTTGGCTGTTCTGACCTGCCTGGCGATGTGCGGACCAGCTGAAGCTTGAGAGAATGGCGCCCTCGGGCCACGGAGGGAGCCATGAAGAAGCCCGATTCACCGAAGAGCAGATGGTCACGATTCTCCGGGAGGCGGA